>NZ_CP026538.1:0-605357 GCF_004135975.1 Solidesulfovibrio carbinolicus
CGGCCGTACCCCCCCACTTGGCTTCGTCGTAAAAATAGTCTAGAACCAAGGCTATCCGGCTTTTGCGGCGCTACGCCCCGGATTCCCACGCACCACGGTATGATCGACACAATTCCGACGGCCCCATGACCAAGGCCCCAGCCACGGCATCCGGTGACGGCGTGCTCAAAAACGACTTTCGCCAACATCTTTCGCGCACCTGCCCGGAGCAGGATCTGCGACGCTGGTTCGATCCCCTGGAAATCATTCCCGGGGAAGGCGAACCGTCGTGCTGCGTTGTTTTTCCCCATGCCTATTTTGCCGCCTGGTTCGACGGGTCGGTCAAGGAACTCTTCGAGCGCCAGCTGGCCGCCTACCTCGGCCCGGGCCATACCGTGCGCTACCGCACCCGGGGGATGCGCGCCGCAACACCCGCTTTTGCCGCCGACGCCGCCGTGGTCACGGACTTTCCCTACGGCCACCGGTTCACTTTCGAGACGTTTTTTTCCAACGAAAAAAACGCCTTTCCCCTGGCCCTGGCCCGGGAAGTGTCGCGGGGCGGCGAAGTGCGCTACAATCCGTTTCTGGTCTGCGGCCCGTCGGGAGCGGGCAAGACCCATCTGCTGCGGGCCATGGCCAATGCCGTGGCCAAGAGCCAGCCCACCTCGCGGATCTATTTCGGCTCGGTGGCCGACATCCAGGCGCTCTACGCCGACGCGCGCCGGCCCAGGCCCGAGATCCGGGCCGAGCTGTCCAGCCATGACTGGCTTTTTATCGACGAACTCACCGACGTGGCCCGGGCCCCCGATCTGGAGCCCGAACTCATCGGCATGTTCAACGACTTCCACGACGCCGGCCGCCAGATGGTCTTTTCCAGCCGCGAACGGGCCGCGTCCTGCGATTTTCTCGACCCCACCTTCCGTTCGCGCCTGGAATGGGGGCTGATGGTCCATTTGAAGGCCCCGGATCTGTCGATTCGGGCCAGGTTCGTGGAGCAGGTGAGCAAGGACAAGCGGCTGGGGCTGTCCCGCGAACAAGTCTTGACCCTGGCCGGCCGGTTCGAGGGCTTTCGCCGCCTGGAAGGCGTGCTCCTGCGCCTGGAGGCCTTTCGCCAACATGCCGGCGGCGAGCTGTCCGACGCCGAATTTTCCCGCCACATCCGCCTGTCCGAGGACAAGAAGGCCCCGGAACTGTCGCCCGAGCGGGTCATTGCCGTGTGCGCCGAGCATTTCGGCATCCCGGCCCGGGACATCGTGGGGGCCGGGCGCAAAAAGGAACTGGTCTTTGCCCGGCAGGCGGCCATGACCCTGTGCCGGTCGCTGCTCGGCCTGTCCTACCCGGCCCTGGGCAAGGTCTTTGGCGGCAAGGACCACAGCACGGTCCTGTATTCCATCCGAAAATTCCAACAAATCCTGGATGTTGATCAAGAAACGAAAATGTTGCTGCGCCAGTTGTCCAAAAAGTGCCGCCAAGGGGGCCAGGCATGAGCCTTCGATCCCTCGCCGTTCCCCACCGCGCCTTGACGGTCGGTTGTTTATCCTTTTTTTCAACTGGAATTTCAGCCATTTGCCCTACTCTCGCACAAAGTGACAGCCTCTACTCATACTGCTACCTAAAACCTTCTCTTTTATTAGATAGCCAAGAGAAGAAGAACCAGCACAGGCGCGTTTCCTTGGAAGCGCCCGTCCGCTTCCCTGCCAAAAGCCCGAACGTCAAACAGCCGGCCTCCCCATGGGCGGGTTTCCAAAGGGCGACAGCCCTTTGGCCGCCGGAGGCTTTTCCCCGCATCCCAGCCTCCCGCCCGCTCGACTTCCCTGACACATTCCCACGCCGCGCCAAGCGCGCCAAGGAGACTCCATGCAGCTGACGGTCTTTCGAAACGACATCATCGACGGCCTGCAAAAGTCCTCGAGCATCATCCCGGCCAAGACCGGGGCCGCGTTTTTACGCACCGTCTGGCTTGAGGCGGCCGGTTCCAGCCTGTCCATCCTGTCCACGGACTCGAGCCTCGAATTCACCGGCCATTACGCCGCCAAGGTGGCCAAGGAAGGGCTGTGCGGCGTCCAGGGCAAGAGCTTTTTCGAGCTGGTGCGCAAGCTCCCCCCGGGCGAGATCAGCCTGACCCTGGACGAGGCCTCGGGCAATCTGCTCATCAAGCAGGGTTCGCGGCGCTACAAGCTGCCGGTTTCCGACCGCAACTGGTTCCAGCCCTTTGCCGCCTTCCCGAACGAGGGGGCCGTGACCTGGTCCGGGGATTTCCTGCAGGAGATCATCGAGCGGGTGGCCTATTGCATCTCGGACGAGGACACCATGGAGGCCATGGCCTGCATGTATTTGCGCCCCGTTGCCGATTCCGCCCGCATCGAGGTCTGCGGCTTAAACGGCCACCAGTTCTCCCTGGTCGGCTTTTTAAACGACGACATCCACGCCATGCTGCCGCCGGACGGCATTCTCATTCAGAAAAAGTACGTTTCCGAACTCAAGCGCTGGCTCACGGCCGAGGAAGTGGAGCTGGCCATGGGCCAAAAGCGCCTGTTTTTCCGCACCACCAAGCGGGATGAGGCCGCGCCCGAGGGCCAAGGCAGCGTGGAGACGTTCAGCCTGCCGTTGAGCTTCTACCAGTACCCGGATTACAACGCCTTTGTCTCCAAGCTGGCCACCGACGGCGTGTCCACCCTGGCCATCGACCGGCTGGAGTGCATCGACGCCCTGGAGCGCGTGGCCATTTTCAATACCGACAACAACCGCTGCGCCTCGTTCCTGTTTGACGGGCCGGGCGAACTGTCGCTCAAAAGCCAGGGCCAGGAGGCCGGCGAGGCCACCGAGACCCTGGAGTGCGTGTTTACCGGCGACCTGGACAAGGTGGCCTTCCCGACCAAGGATCTGACTGACATCCTCGGGCATTTCGAGTCGGCTAAGGTCAGCTTCACCCTCACCGGCGCCGAAGGCCCCTGCGGCATCCGGGGCGAGGACGACGCCGACAGCCTGGTCATCATCATGCCCATGAAAATTGTGGAAGAGACGTATTATAGCGAGGAAGACATCGCATGAGTCAGGACAAGACGCCCCAAGCCTACGACGCCAGTTCCATTACCGTCCTGGAGGGGCTTTCGGCCGTGCGCAAGCGCCCGGCCATGTATATCGGCTCCACTGACATCCGGGGCCTGCACCATCTCGTGTACGAAGTTGTGGACAACTCCATTGACGAGTCCATGGCCGGCTACTGCGACCGTATCGGCATCACCATCCACCTGGACAACTCGGTCACCGTCTCGGACAACGGCCGCGGCATCCCGGTGGACATCCACCCCAAGGAAGGCCGGCCGGCCGTCGAAGTCGTCATGACCGTGCTCCATGCCGGCGGCAAGTTCGACAACGACGCCTACAAGGTCTCCGGCGGCCTGCACGGCGTGGGCGTCTCGGTGGTCAACGCCTTGTCGGAGTATCTCGAAGTCACGGTGCGCCGGGGCGGCAAGAAGCACCACCAGCGCTACGAGCGCGGCGTGCCCGTCACGGCCTTGTCCGTCATTGGCGAAGCCGAGAATACCGGTACCACCATACGGTTTCTGCCCGACGAGGAGATCTTTGAGACCAGCCAGTTCAACCACGAGACCCTGGCCAAGCGGTTCGAGGAACTGGCCTACCTCAACCGCAAGCTGGAGCTGGATTTCCGCGACGAGCGGACCAATGAGCGCGTGACCTACCGTTTCGACGGGGGGCTTAACCGCTTCGTCACCGACCTCAACGCCGGCGAGCAGGTTATCCACGAGATCATCGAGGGCCAGGGCGAGATCGAGGGCATCATGGTGGACTTCGCCCTGCAGTATAACGCCAATTACAAGGAAGAAGTCCTCACCTTCGCCAACAACATCCGCACCCGCGAAGGCGGCACCCACCTCCAGGGATTCAAGACGGCACTGACCCGGGCCATCAACACCTATATTGAAAAAGCCGACATCCCCAAGAAATTCAAGCAGAAGCTTACCGGCGACGACGTGCGCGAGGGACTCACCGCCGTTATTTCCGTCAAGCTCCCCCAGCCCCAGTTCGAGGGCCAGACCAAGACCAAGCTCGGCAACTCCGAAGTGGCGGGGCTGGTGGCCAAGATCGTCTTCGAGGCGGTCAACGTCCATTTTGAGGAAAACCCCAAGGACGCCAAGTCCATCGTCGAAAAGGCCGTGGACGCGGCCCGGGCCCGGGAAGCCGCCCGCAAGGCCAAGGAGCTGGTGCGCCGCAAGGGGGCGCTGTCCGACCATTCGTTGCCCGGCAAGCTGGCCGACTGCCAGTCGAAAAAGCCCGAGGAATCCGAACTGTTCATCGTCGAGGGCGACTCGGCCGGCGGCTCGGCCAAGCAGGGGCGCGATCCGCGCTTCCAGGCCATTTTGCCGCTGCGCGGCAAGATCCTCAATGTCGAGCGAACCCGCACGGATAAGATGCTTGGGAACAAGGAAATCCGCAATCTCATCACGGCCATCGGCCCCACCCCGGCCATGGGCGACGAGGAGAGTGAGGAAAAAGAAGCCGAAAACCTGGCTCGCCTGCGTTACCACAAGATCGTCATCATGACCGACGCCGACGTGGACGGGGCGCACATCCGCACCCTGCTTCTGACCTTTTTCTACCGGCGCTACGAAAAGCTTATTTTAAACGGCTACGTCTACATCGCCCAGCCGCCGCTGTACCGCGTGTTCAAGGGCGATTTCGAGCGCTTCATCAAGGACGACGAGGAATTGTCCCTGTTCCTCATGGGCCGCATCGGCGAGGACGTGTCCGTGGCCTCGGGCGAGACGACCTTTTCCGGCGAAAGCCTGACCAACCTCATCGAGCGCATCCGCTTCCTGGAAGCCCGGGTCCGCGAGGCCGGCAGCTACGGCCTGCCCGAGGAGCTGCTGGTGAGCCTTTTATCCTACCCCCGCCTGGCCGCCTCGGACTTTGCCGGGGTGGAGTTGCCCGACGGCCTGGCCCAGCATCTGGCCGCCATCGGCTACACCGTCGACACGGAAGTGGAAGAGCTTGACGAGGAACGCCGGCTCTACGCCGTGTTCGTTTCGCCCAATCAGGCCCGCCACCGCATCGCCGTGGAGTTTTTCAGCTCCCGCATCTACCGCCGGGCCCACGAGACCTACGCCGAGCTCACGACCCTGTGCCCGACCCAGCCCTTTGCCATCACCCGCAAAGAGGAAACCCGGGAAGTCGGCGGCTTTTTCGAGCTGTGCCGGGCGCTCATGGACGACGCGCTCAAGGGCATCAACATCCAGCGTTACAAGGGCTTAGGCGAAATGAACCCGGAACAGCTCTGGGAAACGACCATGAACCCGGAAAAGCGCAGTTTCCTGCAGGTGCGCATCGAGGACATGGACGAGGCCGACTCCATCTTTTCCCAGCTGATGGGCGAGAAGGTCGAGAACAGGCGCAACTTCATCGAACGCAACGCCCTGTCCGTGCGCGAACTGGACATCTAGCGGCATGACCTCGAAAGGCTTTAGTTGTCTGCAATATGACGGACGCTTTTTTTCCGTGACGCGACATAAGCCCGACAATCGGAGCAAAACGTGAGCGATCTGATCCAAATCGAGGAAGAGCTCAAGAAGTCCTATCTGGAATACTCCTTGAGCGTCATCATAGGCCGCGCCATCCCCGACGTGCGCGACGGCCTCAAACCCGTGCATCGGCGCATTCTCTACGCCATGCACGACCTGTCCAACACCTACAACCGGCCCTACAAGAAATCCGCCCGCGTCGTCGGTGACGTCATCGGTAAATACCATCCCCACGGCGACCAATCCGTGTACGACGCCCTGGTCCGCATGGCCCAGGACTTCTCCATGCGCGACGCCATCGTGGATGGCCAGGGCAACTTCGGCTCCATCGACGGCGACGCCGCGGCGGCCATGCGATACACCGAAGTCCGCATGTCCCGCCTGGCCGGCGAGTTCTTGGCCGACATCGAAAAGGAAACCGTCGATTTTCGGCCCAACTACGACAACAGCCTGGAAGAGCCGGCCGTCCTGCCCACCAAGGTCCCCAACCTGCTTTTAAACGGCTCCTCGGGCATCGCCGTCGGCATGGCCACCAACATCCCGCCCCACAACCTGGGCGAGCTGTGCGACGGTCTGCTGCATCTGCTTGATACGCCTTCCTGCCCGGTCACCGACATCATCGGCCTGGTCAAGGGGCCGGACTTCCCCACCGGCGCGGCCATCTACGGCGGCAAGGGACTCACCGAAGCCTACACCACCGGACGCGGCACCATCAAAATCCGGGGCCGGGCCGAGGTCGAGGAACGCAAGAAAGATTATGTTTCCGTGGTCATCCGGGAAATCCCGTATGCCCTGAACAAATCTTCGCTGGTCGAAAAGATCGCGGCGCTCATTAACGACGGCCGCATCGAAGGCGTCTCCGACCTGCGCGACGAGTCCGACCGCAAGGGCATCCGCATCGTCCTTGATCTCAAAAAGGGCGTCATTCCCGACATCGTCATAAACGCCCTGTACAAGTACACGCCGCTGGAAACCTCCTTTGGCATCAACATGCTGGTGGTGGCCGACAACCGGCCGGCACTGCTCAACATCAAGCAGGTCCTGGAGCACTTCCTCACCCACCGCCGCGACGTCATCCTGCGCCGCACCCGGTACGACCTGCGAAAGTCCGAAGAGCGCGCCCACATCCTCGAAGGCCTGCGCATAGCGCTCGACAACATCGACGAAGTGGTGGCCATCATCCGGGCCTCCAAAAACGCCGTCGAAGCCCGGGAACGGCTGATGGAGCGCTTCGGCCTGTCCGAACGCCAGGCCCAGGCCATCCTGGACATGCGCTTGCAGCGCCTGACCAACCTGGAGCGCCAAAAGCTCATCGACGAGTACAACGAGCTCATCAAGCTCATCGAATACCTGCGCTCCATCCTGGAAAACGACGAGGTGCTGCGCGGCGTCATCCGCGACGAGATAAGGGAAATCCAGGACCGCTACGCCACCCCGCGCAAGACTGAGATCCTTGAGGATCTTGAAGGCATCAACATCCTTGATCTCATCCCCGACGAGGATGTGGTCATCACCCTGTCGCGCCGGGGCTACATCAAGCGCACCAAGATCGACAACTACCAGCAGCAAAAGCGCGGCGGCAAAGGCATTGCCGGCCTGTCCACGGCCGGCGACGACTTTGTCCAGTCGTTTTGCGCCACCACCAACCACCAGCAGTTGCTGCTTTTTACCAACCTTGGCCGCATGTTCATGCTGCCCGTGCACCAGATTCCCGAAGGCCAGCGCACGGCCAAGGGCGCGCATATCGCCAACCTGCTCCCCATGGACAAGGAAGAATTCGTGGCCACGGCCCTGTCCATCCGCGAGTTCTCCGAGGAGCGCTATTTCCTGTTCGTGACCCGCAAGGGCATGGTCAAGCGCACCTGCACCGACCTCTACAAGAACTGCCGCTCCACGGGCATCATCGCCGTGGGGCTCAAGGAAAACGACGAACTCCTGACCGTCAAGGAGATCGACGACGAGACCGAGGTCTTGCTGGCCACCCAACAGGGCCTGTCCAACCGCTTCCACATCAGCGGCGTACGCCCCACCGGCCGGGGCGCGGCCGGCGTCAAGGGCATAGCCCTTAAGGGCAACGACCGGGTGGCCGCCGGCGTGGTCATCACCAACGCCAGCCGGGCTGAAGTGCTCACCGTCTCGGCCAACGGCTACGGCAAGCGCACCTCCATCGAACACTATCCCATCCGCAACAGGGGCGGCTCCGGCGTCATCAACATGCGCGTGACGCCCAAGACCGGCCAGGTCATTGGCGCGGTCATGGTCGGCGAGGACGACGAACTGCTGCTGCTGACTTCCGCCAACAAGATCATCCGCCTGTCCGTCTCCGGCATCTCGTCCGTGGGCCGGGCAACGCAAGGCGTCATGCTCGTGCGCATGGACGAAAACGATACCGTCATGGGCTTTGACCTGGTCGATCCGAGCGACCTCGACCGGTGCGCGCCTTCCGGCGAATAACCGCCTTCGTCGCGGCCTGCTGCCTGGGCCTGCTCCTTGGGGCCCAGGCCGGCTGCGACGGTCCGCGCGAGGACGGCCCGGCCCGGCTTTTGGAAACCGCCCGGCGCGCCTTTCTCGACAGCCAGTATTTGCGGGCCGAGACGGCCTATGAACATTACCTGCAAGCCTATCCCGCCGGCCCGGACCGGCTGGAGGCCTGGCGACGGCTGGCCGACATCGCCCTGGATTTCCGGGAATCCCCGGACAAGGCCGCCACGCTTCTGGAAGCCGCCGTGCTGGAATTCGCCGGCGATCCGGCAACCGTGGCCGATTTGCTGACCACGGCCGCCAGCCTGCGTTTTGACCGCAAGGCCTACGCGCGAGTCGCCGCCGACTGCCGGGCCGTGGTCGATCTGGCCGGCGCGCCGGACGAGGCGCGTCTGGAGTGCCACCTGCTCCTGGCCCGGGCGGAATTGGCCCAGCGCAACGAAGCCCAGGCTTTCGCCCGCTATGAAGCCTGCCGCCGCTCCGATCTCTCCCAGGCCGCCAGCGCCCGTTGCGCCCTGGCCCAGGCCGAGTTGCTGCTGCGCCTGGAACGGGTCAACGACGCGGAACCGCTTTTGCAGGAGCTCGTTGCCACGGCAAGTCTTGCTCCGGCCCTGCGCGCCCAGGCCGGCTTTGCCCTGGGGCAAATCAAGGAAGCGTCCGGCGACAAGGCAGCCGCCCGTGAGGTCTACAAAGCGGTCAAACCCTTGCATCCCAACCCTTTGGTCGTGGATAAACGGTTGGAGTTGCTGGACAATTGACGTCGCTTCCAGGCTTTGGCCCAAACGCGTATTTGTTATGGAAATTGACGGCCTTGGCGACGCCCTGATACCGTTGCCGGCAAAACCTCTGGACTACACCGCATGGTCTTGGATCTGTTTCGGAAAAAAAAGCCTGCCAAAGAGGACGAGGCTGCGCGTCGGCGAAACGCCGACATCCTCGACCTTGCCCTGGCCCAGCGCTCCAAGGTCCATGTGCAGTTTGACGAGGCCGACAGCGGCTTAACCGGCGTCACGGCCACGATCATGGCCGTGGGCGAGGCCGGCGTGATCCTGGAGCTTGGCGGCGTGGCCGCCCTCAAGGACCGTTTCATCGGCAAAAGCGTCACCTGCTTTTTCCGCATCGTCGAGCGCGAGGACCGGCACCGGGAAATTTTTTACAATTTCACCGCCCCCATCCTGCGCATCCGCCAGCTTCCGGATCGTCCGCCCCAGGCGGCCCTGGCCTTCCCAACGGCCCTAAACGGCGCCCAGCGCCGCAAAAGTCTGCGGATGCGCCCGGATTTCAACCAGTTTTCCCACATCGCCCTGTGGAAATACGAAGCCTCGGGCGGCTTCGACATGGCCAAGCCTACCGTGGCCCACGGCCATTTCAAAACCGGTCTGGCCCTGATCGAGAACATCTCCGCCGGCGGCCTGCGGTTTCGCCTCAAGCGCCAGCATGTCAAGGAGCAGGGGCTTGACCCCAAAAAGGGCGACCGGTTCATCATCTTTTTTACCTTCAACGAGAAAGTCCCCAAGCTGCGCGAGGAATACTGGCTGGTGGCCAAGGTCAACAACATCCAACCCGAGCCGGTGTCCGGCGAACTGTCCCTGGGATTGGAATTTGTTGCCAACGGCGTGCGCCAGGAATCGGGCAAGGTGGAATGGTCCAAGATCGAGGACAATGTCATCGACGACATGGCCCAGCGCATCTACCTCTGGCACGTCTCCCTCTACCGCGACCGGGGCCTGAGCTAACTGCTTTTTCCTTTTTCCAGGAGGCTGTCATGCAGGTGAGCCATCTTGATTTTACCGGCTACGGCGGCCGGCGCGTCCATCTTGGCGTCACCGGTTCCGTGGCCGCCTACAAAGCCTTGTCGCTGTTGCGACGGGTTCTGGCCACGGGCACGTCCGTGAGCGTCAGCCTGACCGAGGCCGCCGCCAGGTTCGTCACCCCGCTGTCCTTCGAAGCCCTGGGGGCCGATCCGGTCACCACGAGCCTTTTTGACCCCGCTTCGGCCAATTTCGCCCATCTGGCCCCGGCCCAGACCGCCGATCTGCTGGCCATCGTGCCGGCCACGGCCAACACCCTCGCCAAACTGGCCCACGGCCTGGCCGACGACCTGCTCTCCTGCCAGGCCCTGGCCTTTGACGGGCCGATCCTGTGCGCCCCGGCCATGAATCCCCGGCTCTGGGCTGCCGCCGCCACCCAGGACAACTGGAAGACGCTGCTGGATCGCGGCGTCATCGGCGTTGCCCCGGACTGCGGGTCCATGGCCTGCGGCGAATCCGGCCAGGGCAGGCTGGCCGACGAGAACGCCATTTTCAGCACCCTGCTTCGGGCGCTTTCGCCCAAGGATCTGGCCGGCAAGCGCGTGCTGGTCAGCCTTGGCCCCACCCGCGAATATTTCGACGCCGCCCGGTTCTGGTCCAATCCTTCCACCGGCCGCATGGGGGCCTGCGTGGCCATGGCCGCCTGGCTGCGCGGGGCCGAGGTCACGGTGGTCTCTGGCCCGGTTTCCTGGTGGTTTCCGGAAGAAGTGCGGGTGATCGGCGTCACCAGCGCCGCCCAGATGCACGAGGCCTGCCTGGACGTCTGGCCATCGAGCGATTACGGCGTCATGGCCGCGGCCGTGGCCGACTTTTCGCCCATCCCCTTTGAGGGCGGCGGCAAGTTCAAGAAGGAAGCGGCCGGGGAGCGCCCGCCCCTGGAATTCACCCCCACCCGTGACATCCTGGCCGCCATGGGCGGCGTCAAAAAACCCGGGCAGTGCCTCATCGGCTTTTGCGCCGAGACCGACAATCTGGTGGAAAACGCCCGGGGCAAGCTCGCCCGCAAACGCTGCGACGCCATCATCGCCAATCCCATCGGCCGATCCGACGCCGGCTTTGCCGCGCTGTCCAACGAAGCCGTGGCCCTGGACGCCGACGGCCGCCAGGAAACCTGGGGCAACATCCCCAAGACCGAAATGGCCATGAAGATATGGGACTTCTCGATTCGCTCCTAGAGGTGCCCGAGCGCCTGCGCGTCTGGCAGATGGCCGGGGTGCGTCATTTTTACCTCGACCCCGAGGCGGTCGTAACGCCCGTGGACACGCACGCGCCCGAGTCCGGCCCTGTCTATGAGTCCGGCTTTGCCGTGCCTCTGGACGTTGTCGGACAGGCCGAGCTGGCCGTGGAACAGGCTGAAACTGCCGTGGATGGCCATACCATAGCTCCGGCCATACCGCCCGCGCCCGAAACGCCCGAGGCCAGCCCAAACCCCATTGCTGCGCCTACTCCGGCTTCCCAAGCCCCTTCCGCGAGGCATACCCCACCCACGCGCCCCGTACCCTCCAACGAACCCCAAGGGTCGCCAGCCGCCGCCCGTGACGCCCTGCCCGACAACCCCGACCGCTGGCCCCTGCCCTGGCCGACCTTTTTCGCCAAGACGCCGCCAACGCCCTGCCTGGTCATCACCTACCGCGAACTGGGCCTGGACATGGCCGGCCAGTCCGAACCCCGCCGACGCGACCTGTGGCGGCGGCTTATTGCCGATGCCGGCCTGGCCGGCAAGGGATTGGTGGCCTTCTGGCCCCTGGCCCTGCCCCAGGGCGGGGCGCTGGCCGAAATGCCGCTGCACTTCGCCTGCGGCGTGGCCCGATTGAATCCTGAGCTGGTCGCCGTTTTCGGCGAAATTTCCGATGCGGTCCGGCTGGAACTGGCCGCCCGGGCCACTTCGGCGGTGGTCGTCCTGCCGCCGCCCCACGCGCTCTACAACCCCGATCCGGAGGTCTGGGAGCATGTTGTCGCCACGCTACGCCGCCGTTGAACTGCAAAGCCTTTTATTGGCCCTTTTCCTTGTATTTTGCGCGACGCCGTCACCGGCCTACACCGTGCTCGAAGCCCGGCTGCACAGCGCCATCAGCCCGGCCCAGGCCGACATGCTTGACGACGCCATCGCCGCAGCCGTGGCCAAACCGGCCGACCTGCTGCTGCTTTCCCTGGATACCCCGGGCGGCAGCGTGGAAGTCATGCGGCGCATGGTCGGCTCCATTTTAAACGCCCCCATCCCGGTGGCCGTCTATGTCTCCCCTTCCGGGGCCAGGGCCGCTTCGGCCGGGGTGTTTCTCGTGGCTGCCGGCACGGTTGCGGCCATGGCCCCCCAGACCACCATTGGCGCGGCCTCGCCCATCGGCATCGGCGGCGACGATCTGCCCACGACCTCGGACCGCAAGATCAAAAATGATTTGACGAGCCTTCTGCGCGGCCTGGCCGACCGGCGCGGCCGCAACGTCAATTGGTACAAAAAGGCCGTGGACGAGGCCGCCACCCTCACCGCCCCCGAGGCCGTGGCCGAGCGGGTGGTGGATCTTGTGGCCGTCAACAACCGCGACCTGCTC
Source organism: Solidesulfovibrio carbinolicus (assembly GCF_004135975.1). Lineage (NCBI taxonomy): Bacteria > Pseudomonadati > Thermodesulfobacteriota > Desulfovibrionia > Desulfovibrionales > Desulfovibrionaceae > Solidesulfovibrio > Solidesulfovibrio carbinolicus. Next base: position 12,361 of record NZ_CP026538.1, read on the forward strand.
GAACAGATCGGCAAGCGCGGCATTGCCACGCCCACCGGCACGGTGCGGTTCGACGGCGCGGCCGCGACCATCGTCAGCTACGAACCGGGTTTGTGGCACACGCTGCTGTCCTGGCTGCTGGACCCGTCCATCGCCTACGTGCTGCTGCTTCTCGGCGTAGCCGGCGTCTTTTTCGAGCTGACCACCCCTGGGGCGGTGCTGCCCGGCGTGGTCGGCGGCATTGCGCTGATTTTGGCCCTGTACGCCCTGTCCGTGCTGCCCACCAACGCCGCCGGCCTGCTGCTGCTGTTGGCCGCCGGCGGGCTGTTTCTGCTCGAACTGCACATCACGAGTTTTGGCCTGCTCAGCCTGGCCGGCGTGGCCGCGCTGTTTCTGGGGTCCTTGCTGCTGTTCCGTTTCGACGGCCATTCCGGGCTGCCGTTGTCGCTGATCCTGCCCACCGTGGGCGGCGTGTGCGTCCTGCTCCTGGGCGCGGTCTGGCTGCTCGCCAAGGCCCAGCGCCAAAAGCCGCGCTTGGGCCTGACCGCTCTCTACGGACAGGCCGCCCTGGTGCGCCGCTGGTCGGGCCGCGCCGGCAAAGTGTTCGTCCACGGCGAGATTTGGGACGCCCGGCTCGCCGACGACGCGCCAACCTTGAATTTTGCCCCGGGCGCACCGGTGCTGGTCGTCGGGCACGAGGATTTCGTGCTTCTTGTCGCGCCGCGTCCGGAGAATGCCGACGCCTGATGGGCAGGCACAAGCCCTTTTGACGCACGGTCAAGACAAGACCGCGCAATGCTGGTATGCCTGAGACCGCCGGTTTTTTCCGGCAAGGTTCGCCTGCGGACGATTCCCTATACGGAGGACGTCATGATTGGATTTCTTCCCCTGGTCGGCATCGTTATTTTGCTGCTTATCGTTTCGCTTCGGGTGCTCAACGAGTACGAACGCGGCGTGGTCTTTCGCCTGGGCCGGGTCATCGGTCCCAAGGGGCCGGGGCTGATCCTGCTGTTTCCGGTCATCGACCGCATGACCAAGGTGTCCATGCGCACCTTTGCCCTGGACGTGCCCCATCAGGACGTCATCACCCGGGACAACGTGAGCATCAAGGTCAACGCCGTGGTTTATTTCCGGGTGGCCGATCCCATCCGGGCCATCCTTGAAGTCGAGGACTACATGTACGCCACTTCCCAGATCAGCCAGACTACCCTGCGCAGCGTCTGCGGCGGGGTGGAACTCGACGAGATCCTGGCCCACCGCGACAAGGTCAACGAGCAGGTCCAGACCATCCTCGACGCCCACACCGGCCCTTGGGGCATCAAGGTGGCCAACGTGGAGCTCAAATACATCGACCTGCCCCAGGAGATGCAGCGGGCCATGGCCAAACAGGCCGAGGCCGAGCGCGAACGCCGGGCCAAGATCATCAATGCCGAGGGCGAGTTCCAGGCGTCTTCGCGTCTGGCCGAGGCGGCCCAGATCATCGGCCAGCATCCCGAGGCCATGCAGCTGCGCTACCTGCAAACCATCCGGGAGATGGCGGCGGAAAGCCAAGCTTCGACAATTTTGCCCATTCCACTTGATTTTATCCGGACTTTTTTTCAAGGTCCGAGCCACGCCGCCGCAGGAACCGCCCATGGCCAGTCCGCGGACCTGACGGCGCGACCCCGGGAGTCAAACGAGGGCGACCCGGTTTCTCCCGCGTCGCTGGAGGCCAAACGGGACGACGCCTGACGCCGTCCCGCCCCGAATGGGCTTTCCCCTTCGGGATTGCACGTACCGCTACCCAAAGGAATCATGAATATCCTTGTCACCGGCGCGGCCGGCTTCATCGGCTTCCATCTGTGTCGCCGTTTCTTGTCCATGGGTTTTCACGTCACCGGACTGGACAACCTCAATCCGTACTATTCCGTTGCCCTGAAACAAGAACGCATCGGCCTGCTTTCGGCTGACGCGGAATTCCATTTCGTCAAGGAAGACATGGCCGACCGGGCGGCCATGGACCGCGTGTTTGACGCCGGCGGCTTCAATTACGTGGTCAACCTGGCTGCCCAGGCCGGCGTGCGCCACAGCCTGAAATGCCCGGAAGACTACATCAACGCCAATATCATTGGCTATTTTAACATCTTGGAAAATTGCCGCCAGCACAAGGTCGACCATTTCGTGTTTGCCTCGTCGAGCTCGGTCTACGGCCTCAACACCAAGATGCCCTTTTCCGTGCACGACAACGTGGACCATCCCATCAGCCTGTACGCGGCTTCCAAGAAGTCCAACGAGCTCATGGCCCACAGCTACAGCTATCTTTTCGGCCTTCCCTGCACGGGGTTGCGCTTTTTCACGGTCTACGGCCCCTGGGGCCGGCCGGACATGGCCCTGTTCCTTTTTACCAAGGCCATCCTCGAAGGCAATCCCATCCAGGTGTTCAACCACGGCCAGATGGAACGCGACTTCACCTACATCGACGACATTGTCGAAGGTGTGGTGCGTGTGACGCAAAACATTCCCAAACCCAATCCCGATTGGAATCCGGCTTCGCCCGATCCCAGCTCCAGCGTTTCGCCGTACAAGCTCTACAACATCGGCAACAACAACAGCGTGACGCTGTTGCAGTTCATTGAAGCCATTGAAGAGGCCTTGGGCAAGGAAGCGATCAAGGAATTCCTGCCGCTCCAGCCCGGCGACGTGCCGGCCACTTGCGCCGACATCGACGACCTCATCAAGGACGTGGGCTTCAAGCCGGCCACCAACATCAAGACCGGCATCGCCAATTTCATTGCCTGGTACCGTGACTATTACGGGCAATGATATTGACAGGATAAGGTTTTTTTTACTAATCGCCCTTTTTGTTCAACCTAAACCCGCCTCAAGGACGGATTGCGGTAATGGAATTCAAGACCACGAAACGTGATCTCGAAGCTGTATTCGCCAAAATACAGAGCCAGGTCGAAGACGCGACGCTGCCAGATGAAGAATCGGTCAATCGCCTTGCCCGCCTCGCCCGCAAGATGCATCAGCTTGCCGACGAAGACTGGATGGACGAAGCCGAGGATTTTTCCCACCTCGCCGGGCAGTTGCTCAACGCGGTCAAGAAAGGCGATGTCGAGGGCTGCGTCATGCTCGTCGAATCCCTCGACGACGCCCAGTCCTTTTGCCATCGCACTTTCCGCGATTAGCCGCCGGCCGCTGTTTCACGTGAAACAGTGGGGGAAGCGCGCCTCAAACCTTCCTGGCGCGTAGGCCCAAGGAGCTGCCGCATGGCTCGTGTCATCGTGATCGCCAATCAGAAAGGCGGCGTGGGCAAAACCACCACGGCCGTCAATCTGGCCGCCTCCCTGGCGGTGATGGAAAAAAAAGTCCTGCTCATCGACTGCGACCCCCAGGCCAACGCCAGCAGCGGATTGTCCATCTACCAAGACCAGATCAGCGAAAATCTCTACTCCGTCCTGTTCGATCCGGAGAACGCCCGCAAGGCCTTTGTCGGCACCGAACTGCCCTTCCTCACCGTGTTGCCCTCGGCCCCGGATCTGGTGGCCGCCGATATCGAACTGGTGGACAAGCCTGGCCGCGAATTCTACATGCGCCGGCTGGTCGAAGCCGTGCAGGACGAGTTTGACTACATCTTGCTGGATTGCCCGCCGTCCCTGGGGCTGGTGACGCTCAACGCCCTGTGCGCGGCCACGGAAATGCTCGTGCCGCTGCAGTGCGAATACTACGCCCTGGAAGGCATAGCCCAGCTGCTGCGCACCTACGATCAGGTCCGCAAACGCCTCAATCCGCGCCTGCGCCTGCTCGGCGTGGTGCTCACCATGTACGACGGCCGCAACAAGCTCAATCGCCACGTCAAGCGCGAGGTCTGGAAGTGTTTCCCCAAGCTCTATTTCCAGACCCTCATTCCGCGCAATATCCGCTTGTCCGAAGCCCCCAGCTACGGCAAGCCCGCGCTCACCCACGACGTCAAGTCGCGCGGAGCCGAAGCCTACATCAGCCTGGCTCAGGAAGTCGTCCGGCGACAGACCGCCGCCTAGGGCATCGGGAATTGCCCACAAAAAAAGCCGGCCCAGGTGGCCGGCTTTTTTGCGTCCAAAGCGCGGGAGGTTCGCCTAGCCCTTGTCCACGTAGGGCTTGCACTCCACGGTCAGATGCTTCTTGAAATGCTTTTTGAGCACAAGCGCCTTGCAGCCGGCGCATTGGAAGGTTACCAACCCGCCAAGATTGGCGTTGCGCAGCCGGAACTTGCGCGGCTCGTCCGCCCGCCAGTCCTCGGTCTTGGCCCCGCAGCAGTCGCAGTGGACGTCGTAGGCCGGCGGATAGGTAAAGTCCCAGTAGGCGAGCAGGGTTTCCCACTCCTGCAGGGGCTCGGGCCGTACCTCGGGCTCCGGCCGAGCGGCCGGGTCCAGGACGTACAGGGCCTTGGTCAGCGGCGGCAACACCGCGTCCTTGCAGCGCTCCCAGAGTTCGGCGCTGACAAGCACGCCGCGCGGCGCGCCGTTGGCATCGAAAAGTTCCAGAAAATGGGGCGAAATGCGCGGCACGTCCGGCTCCTTGGCTTGGCGTTTGGGTGGACAGGCGTCCGGCCCTTTGAAAAAAAAGCAAAACACGGTAATCGGTTCTCAAGCGGACGCGCGATCGCGTCCGGCAAGTACGATTAAAAGGAACGATCCCATGGCGCAAGCCCAAAAAGGTTTGGGACGCGGACTCGAAGCCCTGCTCGGCGGGTTTGGCGAAGCCGACGCCTCGCCAAGCGAAGTGCGTCTGCTCCCCCTGGACGACATCCGGGCCAATCCCGAGCAACCCCGACGCACCTTCAGCGAGGAGTCCCTGGCTGAGCTGGCCGCGTCCATCCGCGAACAAGGTCTGCTCCAGCCCGTGCTGGTGCGCCCCCTGCCCGGCCATGGCCGCCACAGCCACGAGATCGTGGCCGGCGAACGCCGCTGGCGGGCCGCCCGGTTGGCCGGACTGACCGAAATACCCGCCCTGGTGCGCGAGGTGGACGACGAGACCGGCTTTGCCCTGGCCCTGGTCGAAAACCTCCAGCGCGAAGATCTAAATCCCATGGAAGAGGCCGCCGGCTATCAGCTGCTCGTCAGCCGCTATGGCCTGAGCCAGGAGGCCGTGGCCGCCAAGGTCGGCAAGAGCCGATCGGCCGTGGCCAACAGCCTGCGTCTGACCACCCTGGACGAAGCCGTGCGGGCCGATCTGGCCGCCGGCAAGCTCACCGCCGGCCATGCCCGGGCGCTGCTGTCCCTGCCTGAGGGGGAATTGCGCGACGCTCTATGGCGGCGGGTGGTGGACGGCGGCATCAGCGTGCGCGAGGCCGAGGCCGCCGCCGCTTACACCAAGACTCACGGCCGGTTGCCCGAAGCCGGGGCCATGGCCGACGCCCCGCGCAAACGCGGCCCCAAGCCGGTCCCGGACGCGCGCCTCAAGGGCCTGGAAGCCGTGCTCACCGAACGGGTCGGGGTGCTGGTCAAAACCACGGGCTCGGCCGACCACGGCCGCCTCACCTTCCATTTCAGTTCGCGCCGTGAACTCGAAGGGCTGCTGGAACGCTTTGCGCTCTCTCCCGCCGCCCTGGGAGAAGACGCGTGAATCCGGACCCGGGGCTGCTCCCCGATCTGGCCCGGCTGTCCGCCGCGTTGGACGCCATGGCCGGCAAGGCCGTGCTGGTCCTGGGCGACGCCATGCTCGACCACTATCTCATGGGCGAGGTGGGCCGCATTTCCCCGGAAGCGCCGGTGCCGGTGGTCAAGGTGGGCCGCGAGCGCCATCTGGCCGGCGGGGCCGGCAACGTGGCCCGCAACATCGCCGCCCTGGGGGCCAAGCCCCTGCTCGTCTCGGCCACGGGCGACGACGACGCCGGCCGGATGCTCGGCACGCTCCTGGAACGCGACGGCGTCGAGAGCCTGCTCGTGCGCGACCGCAGCCGGCCGACCACGATAAAAACCCGCATCATCGCCCAGAACCAGCAGGTGGTGCGGGTGGACCGCGAATCCGACGCGCCCCTGGCCGACAAGGCCCGCCAAGGACTCATGGCCGCCCTGCCTGCGCTGGTGACCAAGGCCGACGTGGTCATCGTCTCGGACTACGCCAAGGGCGTTGTCGGCCCGGACCTCATGGCCGCCCTGCGCGCCGCCGTGGCCGCCTGTGACCCCAGGCCCATGATCCTGGTCGATCCCAAGCCGGCCAACCTGGCCTGCTACGCCGGGGTCGATCTGCTCACGCCCAATCTCAAGGAAACCCTGGAAATGGCCGGCTCCGCCGCCGTGTCCCGGGAAACCGGCCCGCGCCGGGTGCTGCGGGCCGGCTTGGCCCTTTTCAAAACCGTGCGCTGCCGCCATCTGTGTGTGACCCTTGGCCCGGACGGCATCGCGCTTTTCCGCACACCTTCGGATGTGGCCCACATTCCCACCGCTGCCCGGCGCGTCTACGACGTCACCGGCGCGGGCGATTCGGTCATGGCCGCTCTGGCCTGCGGCCTGGCCGCCGGGCTTGACCTTTTGGACGCTTGCATGCTCTCCAATTATTGCGCCGGCATCGCCGTGTCCCAGGTGGGCGCGGCCGCCGTTTCCCGCGACGAACTGGCCGCCGCCCTGGCCGAGGCGGCCGTCCCGGAGGTCGAGCGCTGGTTGTAAACCGCGCCCGCCCCGCCGCAACCCTCGGCCGGAGCCGTTGCCCATGCCTACCGCTTCTTCCGCCAAGCCTGCCTGGACGCTGGCAAAAGGCGACACGCCTGCCGACATCGTGCTGACCGGTGAGATCGATTTCACCGCCACCCCGGCCGTGCGGCAGCAGTTGTTGGCCGCCATGGACGGCGGCGCGCCCGAGATCGTGTTGCATCTGGCCGGCCTGGACTATGTCGACAGCTCCGGCCTGGCCCTTTTTATCGAGGCTAAAAAACGCCTGGCCGAGGCCGGGCGCACCATCCGCATTGCCGACATTTCGCCCCAGGTGGCCAAGATTTTCCACCTCACCCAACTCGGCGAGCTGTTCGGGCTGCCCGAATAGCCAGGCGGCAGGCGACATGGCCAGGAAACAGGACGATCTGGGCGTGCTGGTCGGCTTGGCCGCCGACCTCATGCGCTGCGCCGGCCGGGCGCTTCGCCCTTGGCGGCCGGAAAAGCCCTACCTGCGTGCCCGCACCATCAGCCACTTGGCCTGGGTCGGGGCCGATTCCCTGGCTATCGTCAGCGTCATTGCCGCCTGCGTCGGCATTATCCTGTCCTTGCAAGCCGCCATCCAGCTCGAAAAGGTCGGGGCTATGAGCTATGTGGCCAATCTGGTGGGCTTTTCCCTGGTCACCGAGCTTGGGCCGCTACTCACCTGCCTCATCCTTTCGGGCCGGGCCGGCGCGGCCTTTACGGCTGAAATCGCCACCATGCGCATCAGCGAAGAAATCGACGCCCTGGCCGTCATGGGCATCGACCCGGTGCGCTTTCTGGTCTGGCCGAAATTCGTGGCCATGGCCGTCATGGCTCCCCTGCTCACGCTTTGGGCCGACGCCGTGGGCATCACCGCCGGCGGCATTTTCTCCTCCCTGGCTCTGGGCCTGTCCGGCAAGGTCTATTTCAACCAGATCGCCTATTTTCTGGGCTTTAAGGACTTGCTGTCGGGCTTGGTCAAGAGCGCCGGCTTTGGCGTGGCCATTACGGTCATCTCCTGCTGGCAAGGGTTTCTGGCCCGGGAGGGCGCGGCCGACGTGGGCCGGCGCACCACCGCCGCCGTGGTCCAGTCGATTTTCGTCATGATCCTTTTGGATTTGTTTTTTACCGCCCTCAATTATATCTTCCGCTAAACCCTAAGGAGTCGCTCGTGTCCGGCCGCCTGGAATCTCCCGACATCGCCCTGTCCGACGTCAGCGTCGGCTACGGCGAACGCACCGTGCTTGCCGGCGTCACCACCGTGCTGCCCGGGGGCAAGGTGAGCGTCATCCTGGGCGGGTCGGGCTGCGGCAAATCGACGCTGCTGCGCAACATCATCGGCCTTGTCCCCATCCAAAGGGGCCGCATCGTCCTTGGCGGCCACGACATGGCCGAAATCGCCGAGGCCGAGCGGCTTAACGTCCGCCGCCGCATGGGCGTGCTCTTTCAGGACGGGGCGCTGCTGGGGTCCCTGCGCCTGGGCGAAAACATCGCCCTGCCCCTGCGAGAGCACACGGAACTGACGGATTCGCTCATCGAGGAGATTGTGCGTTTAAAGCTCAAGCTCGTGGGGCTGGCCGACTTCATGGACTATTTCCCCAGCGAACTCTCGGGCGGCATGCGCAAACGGGCCGGTCTGGCCCGGGCCATGGCCCTGGATCCGGCCGTGCTCTTGTGCGACGAGCCGACCTCGGGCCTGGACCCCATCACCGCCGCCGACATGGACCAGCTGATCCTGGAACTACGGGCCACCTTCGACATGACTATCGTGGTGGTCACCCACGATCTGGAAAGCCTCTACGCCATCGCCGACCACGTGGTGGTCTTAAGCGCCGGCCGGATGCTGTTCGAGGGGCCGCTGGACCGTCTGGCCGCCAGCGACGATCCGTTCATCCACCAGTTTCTGGCCCGCCAGCCCAGCCGGGAAAGCCGCATCCTTGGCGGCAGCTGGAGCGCCATGGTCGATAGCCGGCGTCAATGCGCCGTGGGGAGGGGCTGACATGCTGACGGCCAAGGCCAGCCGGTCGGACTATCTCAAGGCGGCCGGGGCGCTGGCCCTGGGGCTGGTCATTCTCGGCGGCTTCATGGTGGTGCTGGGCGGCAACTGGTTCTGGGTGAAATACGACCACTACTTGATCCGTTTCACGGCCATCAAGGATTTGAGCCGGGGCCGGCCGGTCAAGTACGCTGGTCTGGACGTGGGCCGGGTCGAGGACATCACCCTGGATGTTAACGATCCCCGCTATATCGGCGTTACCGTGGCTATTCGCCAAGGATTTCCGCTCTTTGGCGGCACCGTGGCCCGCATTGCCCAGAAGGGGCTGGTGGGTGACTACTACGTGTTGCTGGAACTGCGCGGCCAGCCCGGGGAGAAAATTCCCCCTGGCTCAGCCATTGCGGCCATCACCACCATGGACGTGCAGGAGCTGGCCGCCAAGGCCGGCGAGATGCTTGACGACATCCGCCCGAAAATAAACGAAATAGCCGAGAACATCAGTCTGCTGTTCACGCCGGAAAACACCGAATCCCTGAAGAAAGCCCTGGAAGGCACGCCCAGGTTGGTGGAAGACCTGCGTTTGGCGGCCAACGATTTTCGCCGCAACTGGGAAGCGCTCTCGGGCAAGGGCGGCAAGGCGGCCGAGACCCTGGACGCGTCGCTTAAGCGCATGGACAAGGTCGTAACCACCGTGGAAGGCGAGCTGACCAAGACCCTGGCCACCTTTCGGACCCAGGCCGAGCACGTGGGCGGGCTGACCAGCGACGTGCGCCAGGGATTCAACTACGATCAGGAACAGCTCGAAGAAATTTTGCGCAACCTCAACCGGACGAGCCGCGAGGTCCGGGAGCTGGCTTCCCGTTTGCGGGAGCGGCCCTGGGAACTCTTGCGGCCGCCATCAGGACCAGCTCGATGAAATGCCTTTCCCTTCTCGGACGTGTGGCCCTGACCGGGCTTTTGGCCGTGTCCCTGGCCGGCTGCTTCGGCAAGCCGCCGCCCGAACAGCGCTATCTGCGCGTGGCCCTGGGCGAGACCCCCTGCCCGGGCTCGGCCAGCCAGCAGCACCGGCTGCCCATCGCCTTCAAGCCGCTGAGGACCATGGAAAACCTCGACCGCACCGCGGTCATGACGGCCCAGAACAACGTGCTGACCGCCAGCCTGCAGTACTACTGGGAAGGCGCGCCCCAGGACGTGGTCGGAACCACCCTGCGCCAGGGGCTGGAATGCCAGTCCTCGGCCGTGACCCCTGTGGACTACCAACCCCGTGTGGACCGCTCGGCCGTGCTGTCCGGCGAACTCACCGCCTTCAACGTGGACTACACCGACGGCGGCCGGTTCGTGGTGTCCCTGCGGCTGGACCTCTGGAGCAAGGACATGGGCACGCGGCTGTCCTCGGGCGAGTTCAACGCCTATGCGCCGCTGACCGACTTCAAGGGGTCCACCATCGCCGCCGCCGCGTCCGATGCCCTGGGCCGGATCGTGCCCAAGGTGGTTACCTGGATGGACCAGGGTCTGCCCAAGCTCGAAAAGGCCGTGGAGCGGCAATAGCGCTCCCGGACGCGACACGACAACGACGCGGGAGCGCGTGGCCTCAGGTCGCGTGCTCCCGCGCAGCCAGACCGGAAAGCAACAGCGAACACATCTGCTCGCCCAGGGCCAAAATCTCCAGCCGATCCCCGGCGCAAGGCTCCAGACGACCGCTGATGGCCAGCTCCGTGACCCCGTGGACCATGGACCACACGGCCGTGGCCTTGGCTTCGTCATCCACCTCACCAAGGGTTCCCGCCGCCCTGCCCCGGGCCATGGCCCCAAGCAAGGCCTCATAGGCGGCTTGTCCGGCCTGGGCCAGTTCCGGCTGATCGCCGACGCCTGGTTGCTGCTGGCCAAACATCAGCCGGTACATGGCCGGCGCATCCATGCCCAGTTCCATATAGCGCCGACAGGCGACCAGATATTCCCGTTGCGGATCGTCCCCATGTGCGGCGGCCACGGCGACAAGCGTCTCGGCCAGCCGGGCGAAGCCCCGCGCGGCCAGGGCGGCCAAGAGATCGGCCTTGTCCGCGAAATGCCGGTACGGCGCGGCGTGGCTCACCCCGGTGGTCCGGGCCAGGGCGCGCATGCTGAGCCCCTCCACGCCTTTGGTCTCCAGCAGTTTCTCCCCGGCATCCAGAAGCGCCTGGCGCAAATTTCCATGATGATAGTCGTCTTGGGCCATTGGTTCCTCTTGGGGGCTAAAGCAACAAAAAATGTTGACGCTGTCTACATGAAAAATTATCAGTGGCTCGAAGACGAAGGAGGGGATCATGGCCGAAAACTGGCTGGTGCTCGATGCCCTGGGCGCGGCGGGCGAAGTCGGCGAGGCGCTGCGTAAGGCTGTGCAAGGCGAAGCGGCGTCCAGGGGCGTGTCGTGTCGGTTCGTGACTATCCCGTCGTCCGGTTTGCCGTCGTGCCGGGGATGTTTTTCCTGCTGGACCAAAACGCCGGGCCAGTGCCGTCTGGCCGACGACGGTCTGGGCTTGTCGGCGTCCATTGCCGCCAGCACGGCCGTGGTCCTGCTCACCCCGGTGGTCCTGGGCGGTCATGCCCCGGGGTTGCGACTGTCCATGGAACGGGCGGTGCTGCCCAATCTGCTGCCTTACTTCTCCAAGATCGATGGCCGGTCGCGTCATCCCAACCGCTACCCTAGCCCGCCGGCCCTGTACGGCATTGGCCTGACCGTCGAACGCGACCCGGAATCGGCGGGGCTTTTTTGCAGCCTTGTGGCGCGCAACGCGTCCAACATGCGTTCGCCCAGGCACGGGGCGGGCGTGGTGTGCAGGGCTGAAGGCGAGGCCGGGGCGGCAGCCGTGGTCAAGTCGGTTTTGGGCGATGGTGTGCGGCCCGACGCCCGGCCGCTTTCCATCGTGGCCTTGCTCGGTTCGCCCAAGCCGCGCGGCGGGGTCTCGGCGTCGCTGGCGAACCATGTGCAGGCTTGGCTGACGGGCCATGGGGCGGTGGTGCGGCCGTTTTCCTTGGCGGCCGCCCGGCAGGACGAAGAGGCGTTCGGGGCCATGGCCGAGGCGTTGGGCGAGGCCGACGGCGCGTATCTGTCGTTTCCGGTCTATGCCGACGCCATCCCGGGCGCGGCGGTGGAGGTGCTGGAGCGGCTGTGCGCCTATCGCCGGGAGATCGCGCCGGATGGGGCGCAAGGTTTTTTTGCCGTGGCCAATTGCGGGTTTCCCGAGCCGGCCAACTGTGAAGCGCCTTTGGCGATGTGTCGGTTGTTCGCCCGGCAGGCGGATTTTGCCTGGCTTGGCGGCGTGGGCGTCGGCGGCGGCGGCCTGTACGAGGGCCGGCCGCTTTCGTCTTTTGGCTTCCTGAGCGCGGCCGCGCGGCGGGCCTTGGAGGCCAAGGCGGCGCTGCTGGTGTCGCCGATGCCGCCGGATCTGGCCCAGACCGGCGATATTCTGATCCCCTGCCCCCTGCCGGACCGGGTCTATCAATGGATGGCCGACCGGGGCTGGCAAAAGGCGCTAGGCGGCAAGGACGGAATACGGGATGCTCTCGCCCGGCCCTATGCCGTGCCCGGCGCTTCTTCGTAACTCTCCGCCCTCCGCCTCAATACAGCCCTCCCCTACACCCATTCGGGGGGTCCGGGGGGGCGGTCGGCCCCCGGCCGCCGGAGGCCTCTTCTCCTACCGCAATCCCCCCGCCATTTTCAGATACATCTCCCGCACCTGCACCTGCAGCGGCAAATGTTCGTCGGTGGCGAGCATGGCGTAGGCCTTGCGCAGTTCCCCGTCCACGGCGCTTATGGCGGCCAGCCGTCTGGCCGGCGCGCCGGCGGCGGCCAGTTCCTCGGCCAGGGCGATGATGTGCCGGGCGCGTTGCACCAGGGTATGGTTGGCCAGCACGTGGCGTTTGCCGGCCCGAGCCAGGGCGGCCAGGGCAGCCGGGTCGGCCAGGGCGGCCTTGGCCGTGGCGGCGGCCTGGACGGCGTCGCCACGGGGGTAGGTCAGGACGTCGGTGCCGGGAGTGAAGAGTTCGGCCAAGCCGTTGCCGGTCGCTTCGGTGAGCACGGCCGCGCCGCAGGCCATGGCCTCGAACAGGCGGAAATTGAGCTCCCCGGCCGCGCTTTGGTTGAGCACGATCCGGCTGCGTCCGAAGACGGGGGCGTACGCGCCCTGTTTGCAGAAAAGCGGCGCGGCGGTCTTGAAGGCGTCGAGAAACGGCTTGCGTCCGGGGTTGGCCGCGCCGCCGAAGGTGCCGACAAACGACACCGGGATGTCGCGTTCGCCTCCCGGGTCCACGTCCCTGGCCGGATCGCAGAAAAGCGGCAGCCACTGGGCCGGCCGGCCGGTCGGCGCGGTGGCGAACAGCGGCAGATAATCCTTCTGGGCCACCAGCACGGCGTCGAAGGCGGCGCTGTAGGGCATGTGCCAGGGATGCATGTACTGGTCCACGGAATAGCCGATGACCACCGAGGGCAGGCGCTCGAAGCCGAACACCCAGGGCGGCTGGCAGGCGTCGTACCACAGCACGAGATCGGGCTTGAAGCCTCGCGCGGCCAGGACTTCCAGGAATTTCGAGGCGGTTAGCGGCTCGATCAGGCGCACGTCGGCGCTTGCCGTGCCGCTTATGGTCAGCACGTCGTGGCCGAGCTTGCGCAAGATGGCGGCAAAGCCCATGTGGTGCAGGGTGACGATGCGCATGGGGGAAAAGGGGCCTCAGGGCCGGGCGCTTGCCAGCCGGCCGGTGAATGTGGGAAACTTGGGGTCGCGGCCAAAAGCCGGACAACCCTCCGCCAAGGACATCGTCATGCGCAGCTCGCTTTTCAAGTCCGGGCTTGAAAAAGCCCCTCACCGTTCATTGCTCTACGCCCTGGGCCTGACCAAGGAAGAAATGCGCCGCCCGCTTATCGGCGTCGTCAATTCCGCCAACGAGGTCGTGCCCGGCCACATCCATTTGAACACCATCGCCGAAGCGGTCAAGGCCGGCATCCGTCTGGCCGGCGGCACGCCCATGACCTTCCCGGTCATCGGCGTGTGCGACGGCCTGGCCATGAACCACGCCGGCATGCACTTTTCCCTGGTCAGCCGCGAGATCATCGCCGACTCCATCGAGATCATGGCCAGCGCCCATCCCTTTGACGCGCTGGTGTGCATCCCCAACTGCGACAAGGTCGTGCCCGGGATGCTCATGGCCATGCTGCGTCTCAACATCCCGGCCGTCATCGTCAGCGGCGGACCCATGTTGGCCGGCACCACCTCCGAGGGCAGCTTCGACCTCATCGACGTGTTCGAGGCCGTGGGCAAGTTCAAGCGCGGGGCCATAAACGAAGAACAGCTGGAAGAGCTTGAGGAAAACGCCTGTCCGGGCTGCGGCTCGTGTTCGGGCATGTTCACGGCCAACTCCATGAACTGCCTGTCCGAGTCCGTGGGCCTGGGGCTTCCCGGCAACGGCACCATCCCGGCCGTGTCGGCCAAACGGGTGCGTCTGGCCAAAACGGCCGGCATGCGGGTCATGGATCTGCTGGAAAAAAACATCCGCCCCCGGGACATCGTCACGGCCAAGAGCATCGAAAACGCCGTGACCATGGACATGGCCCTGGGCTGCTCCACCAACACCGTGCTGCACCTGCCGGCGGTCTTTGCCGAGGCCGGCTTGCCGCTCACTCTGGACATCTTTGACGCGATTTCCCGCAAGACCCCCAATTTGTGCAAGCTCTCCCCGGCCGGCAAGCACTACCTCGACGACCTGGAACGGGCCGGCGGCATCCCGGCCGTCATGTCCGAACTGGCCAAGCGGGGACTGCTCCATCTCGACGTCATGACCGCCACCGGCAAGACGCTCGGCGAGAACCTCGCCGACCTCAAGGCGCGGGTCAAAAACTTCGACGTCATCCGGGCCAAGGAGCCTTACGCCAACGAAGGCGGCATCGCGATTTTGCGCGGCAGCCTGGCCCCGGACGGCGCGGTGGTCAAGCAGTCGGCCGTGGCCCCCTCGATGATGCGCCACACCGGCCCGGCCCGGGTGTTCGACAGCGAGGAAGCGGCCAACACGGCCATTCTCGGCGGCGAGGTCCAGGCCGGCGACGTGGTGGTCATTCGCTACGAAGGCCCCCAAGGCGGCCCGGGGATGCGCGAGATGCTCTCGCCCACCTCCAACATCATGGGCATGGGCCTTGGGGAAACCGTGGCCCTTATCACCGACGGCCGCTTCAGCGGCGGCACGCGCGGCGCGGCCATCGGCCACGTCTCCCCGGAGGCGGCCGAGGGCGGCCCCATCGCGCTTATCCGCGACGGCGACACGATCGAGGTGGACATCCCGGCCCGCAAGCTCAACGTCCTGGTGGACGCCGCCGAGCTGGAAGCGCGCCGGGCCTCGGTCGTCGCGCCCGAGAAAGTCATCGAATCGCCGCTCTTGCGGCGCTATGCCTCCCTGGTCAAGTCCGCCGCCCAGGGCGCGGTCTACAAGGACCCGGCGGCGAAATAGGCCCCCTGCCCGCCTTATATCCCATCGCCACCGGGGCGACTGCGAGGGAGCATGTGGGACAAGGAAACCGCCCGGCGTTATGACGCCTGGTTCCAGACCGGCCCGGGGGCCTTTGCCCTGGGCCGCGAGATGCGCCTGTTGGAGCGCATGACCGCGGCCTGGCCGCGTCGGGGCCAGCGGCTGCTGGAAATCGGCTGCGGCACGGGCGTCTTTCTGGACGCCCTGCACCAGGCCGGCTTCGACGTCACCGGGCTGGACGCCTCGCCCCACATGCTCGAAGAGGCCCGGGAGCGCCTGGGAAACAAGGCCGATCTGCACCTGGGCGACGCCGGGCATCTGCCCTTTGACGACAAGCAGTTCGATTTCGCGGTGCTGCTCACCGTGCTGGAATTCTGCCCCGACCCCGGGCTGGTGCTGCGCGAGGCCGCCCGGGTGGCCCGCAAGGCCGTGTTGGTGGGGTTTTTAAACCGCGCCTCGTGCTATGGCCTCTCCTGCAAGCTCTGGCCCGGGACCACGGGCAAGCTCTTGCGCCACGCCTGCTGGTTCACGCCCTGGGGCCTGTCGCGGCTGGTGCGCCAAAACCTCGGCCCAAGGCCCATGCGGATGGGGTCGGTGCTGGTTGGTCCCAAGTCCACCTGGCGCGAGGCCACGCCCTGGCGGCAGCTCAATTCCTGGATGCTGCCCTTGCCGGTTGGGGCCGTGTGCGCCTGCGCCGTGAGCCTCACCCGGGAGCCGGTGGTGACGCCCTTGCCGGCCTTTCGGGCCGGGGTGTGCGCCGGCTGACAGCCCGGCTTTTGACAACGCCGGCCCGGTCATCTAAGCTAGCCTGTCTTTTTGACCTGCGCGAAGAACCTTCCACCCCGGCGGATTTCATGGATAAAATACAGAAAATCAAGGGCTTTGCCGATCTTTTTCCGCCCGATTCCACGGTCTTTTCCTTCATCGAGGAAACCGCCCGACAGGTGTTTTCCCGCTACGGCTACAAGGAACTGCGTGTGCCGGTGCTGGAACGCACCGAACTTTTCTGCCGCTCCATCGGCGAAGAGACCGACGTGGTCCAGAAGGAAATGTACACCTTCCCGGACCGCAAGGGCCGTTCGCTGACGCTTCGCCCCGAAGCCACGGCCGGCGTCATGCGCGCTCTGGTCGAGGACGGCCGCGCTTCCGAGGGGCTGGCCAAGTATTTCGCCTACGGCCCGATGTTCCGCTACGAGCGGCCCCAAAAAGGCCGCATGCGCCAGTTCCACCAGATCGACGTGGAAGCCGTGGGCTCGCCCGACGCGCTCCTCGACGCCGAAGTCCTGCTCATGCTGGACCAGTACCTGCGGGCGCTGGGCCTTACAAACCTCGTCATCGAGCTCAATTCCCTGGGCTGCAAGGCCTGCCGCCCGGTCTTCCTCGACACCCTGCGCGAATTCCTCAAAGGCATGCACAAGGAACAGCTCTGCGAGGACTGCATGCGCCGCAAGCTCAGCAACCCCCTGCGGGTGCTGGATTGCAAGGTGCCCCAGTGCAAGGAATTCACCGCCGACGCGCCCAAAATCACCGACCACCTCTGCCCGGACTGCGCCGACCACTTCGCCGCCGTGCGCCGGGTGCTGGACGGCGCGAACCTCACCTATACGCTGAACCCCCGCCTGGTGCGCGGCCTGGATTACTACGTGCGCACCACCTTCGAGATCGTCTCCGGCGACATCGGCTCCCAGTCGTCCGTGGCCGGCGGCGGCCGCTACGACGGGCTGGTGCACTCCATCGGCGGCCCGGACGTGCCGGGCGTGGGCTTTGCCTGCGGCATGGAGCGCCTCGCCCTGCTCATCGACAAAAAGGCCGAACCGGCCCCGGATTTCGCCTTGGTGGTCCTGGACGCCACTGGCCTGGAACGCGGCCTGCTCCTGGCCCAGGAGCTGCGCGCCGCCGGCTTTGCCGGCGAAGCGCCCTACGCCGCCAAGAGCGCCAAAAGCCAGATGCGCGCCGCCGACAAGTCCGGCGCGGCCTTTTGCCTGGTGCTGGGTTCCGACGAACTGGCCGCCGGCACGGTGGTGGTCAAGAACATGCGGGCCGGGGGCCAGGAAACCGTCAGCCAGGACCTGCTCCCCGCCCACCTGCGGGCGCGACTGGTCGCCGGGCAGGAAGATTAGAAGATTGGGGCTCCGCCCCAAGCCCCGCCGGGGGCCTTAGGCCCCCGGACCCCCATTACGGGATATTTCGTACTCCAACCGCACGAAACCTATTGAAAGTTTTTGAAAAGGGGTGTGGGGAAAAACGTTTTTCAAAAAGTTTTTCCCCACATTAAAAAGGATCACACGACATGAGCGAGACCACGGCCCTGGACACCATGGGCGATTGGCGGCGCAGCCATGATTGCGGCGCGTTGACGGCTTCCGACGTCGGCAGCGAAGTCTGCCTCATGGGCTGGGCCCAGTTCCGCCGCGACCACGGCGGGCTCATTTTCATCGACCTGCGCGACCGGGGCGGCCTTACCCAGGTCGTTTTTTGCCCCGAGGGCAGCCAGGCCGAGCTGGAGCGCGCCCATGTGCTGCGCACCGAATACGTCCTGGCCGTCAAGGGCCGGGTGCGCGCCCGCCCCGAGGGTATGGCCAATCCCAATATGCCCACCGGCGCGATCGAGGTGGAAGTCAAGGAGTTCAAGCTCCTCAACACTGCCGCCACGCCGCCCTTCCCCATCGAGGACCGCATCGACGCCTCCGAGATGCTGCGGCTCAAGTACCGTTACCTTGACCTGCGCCGGCCCAAGCTCGCGGCCAACTTCATCCTGCGCAACAAGGCGGTCCAGAGCATCCGCCGTTATCTCGACCAACTGGGATTCCTGGAAGTCGAAACCCCGGTGCTCACCAAGTCCACCCCCGAGGGCGCGCGCGATTTCCTGGTCCCCAGCCGGGTCAACAACGGCTCGTTCTACGCCCTGCCCCAGTCGCCCCAGCTGTTCAAGCAGCTGCTCATGATGGCCGGTTTCGACCGCTACTATCAGGTCGTCAAATGCTTCCGCGACGAGGACTTGCGCGCCGACCGCCAGCCGGAGTTCACCCAGGTGGACATCGAGATGAGCTTTGTCGACGAGGAGCAGGTCATGGGCATGGCCGAGACCATGGTCAAGACCATGTTCCGCGAGGCCGCTGGCGTCGCGCTGCCCGAAGTCTTCCCGCGCATGCCCTTTGCCGAGGCCATCCGTGACTACGGCCTGGACAAGCCCGACATCCGCTTTGGCCTGAAACTCGTGGACGTCACCTCCATCGTCAAAAACTCCGGTTTCCAGGTCTTTGCCAAGGCCGAGCTGGTCAAGGGCATCCGCGTGCCCGGCGGCGCGGCCCTGTCGCGCAAGGAGATCGACGACTTCACCGAGTTCGTCAAAATCTACGGGGCCAAGGGCCTGGCCTGGATCAAGATCAAGGAAGACGAGTGGCAGTCGCCTTTTGCCAAGTTCTTAAGCGACGAAGAGAAAAAGGGCCTCACCGAAGCCTTTGGCCTTGAAGTCGGCGACATCGTTTTCTTCCAGGCCGGCGCGGCGGACATGGTCAACAACGCCCTGGGCTATCTGCGCCTCCAGCTTGGCGAACGCTTCGAAATGATCCCCGAGGGCAGCTTCGCTCCGGTCTGGATCACCGATTTTCCGCTTTTGGAATACGATCCCGAGGCCAAGCGCTGGGCGGCCCGCCACCATCCCTTCACCTCGCCCCAGCCCGGCCAGCTCGGAACCCTGGAGTCCGCTCCCGGCGAAGCCCTGGCCCGGGCCTATGACCTGGTCCTTAACGGCAGCGAGATCGGCGGCGGCTCCATCCGTATCCACGACCGCGAGACCCAGCGGGCCATGTTCGCCGTGCTGGGCATCGACGCGAAGGAGGCCGAGGACAAGTTCGGCTTTCTGCTGCGCGCCCTGGAGTACGGCGCGCCGCCCCACGGCGGCATTGCCTTTGGCCTGGACCGCCTTATCATGATCCTGGCCGGGGCCAAGTCCATTCGCGACGTCATCGCCTTCCCCAAGACCCAGAAGGCTTTGTGCCTCATGACCGAAGCCCCGGGCGAGGTGTCCACCAACCAGTTGCGCGAACTGGGCATCAAACTGCGCACGCGCGACAAGGATAAGGAACAATCCTGACCCATGCCTCTTGAAATACTGAAATATCCGCATCCTGTGCTGGCAAGGAAGGCCGAGCCGGTGGGCGAGATCACGGACGCCGTCCGGGAGCTCGCCGCCGGCATGGCCGAGGCCATGTACGCCAACCAGGGTATCGGCTTGGCCGCGCCCCAGGTCGGCGCGTCCCTGCGCCTCATCGTCATCGACCTGTCCGGCCCGGACAAGCGCGAAGCGCTCATGACCCTGGTCAATCCCGTCATCACCGCCGCCTCGGGCGAGCAGGAAGACGAGGAAGGCTGCCTGTCCGTGCGCAGCTACCGCACCAAGGTGCGCCGGGCGGCCAGCGTCACGGTCACGGCCCTGGATCTGGCCGGCCAGCCCCTGACCATCGAGGCCGACGAGCTTCTGGCCGTGTGTCTCCAGCACGAAATCGATCATCTGGACGGGGTGCTGTTTATCGACCGCATCAGCCGTCTCAAACGCGCCATGTACGACAAGCGGGTAAAACGATGGGCACAGACGCCGCCGGACGAGAAGACAAACTCGTAGCCGTTTTCATGGGTACGCCGGAGTTCGCGGCCACGGTGCTCGAGCATGTGCTCGGCAGCGATGATGTGACCGTGGCCGCCGTGTACACCCAGCCCGACCGGCCCTGCGGCCGGGGCAAGAAGTGCTTGCTTGGGCCGGTCAAAACGCTCGCCCTGGAGCGCGGCCTGCCCATCCACCAGCCCGAGACCTTCAAGGACCCGGCCGAGGTGGCCACCCTTGCCGCCTACAAGCCCGACGTGCTGCTGGTGGCCGCCTACGGCATGATCCTGCCCCAGGCCGTCCTCGACGTGCCGGCGCTGATGCCGCTTAACGTCCACGCCTCGCTGTTGCCTTCCTGGCGCGGCGCGGCTCCCATCGAGCGCTCCATCGCCGCCGGCGAGACGCTCACGGGCGTCACCATCATGCGCATGGCCCTGGCCCTGGACGCCGGTCCCATGGTCATGCAGCGCACCCTGGCCGTGGGGGTCAACGACACCGCCGGGACCATCCGGGCCGAGCTGGCCGACCTTGGCGGACGCGTACTGGTCCATTGCCTCAAGCGCCTGCGCCAAGGCGCCGTGCCCCTGGTCGAGCAGGACGCCACGCGCGTGACCTACGCCAAGAAAATCGACAAGGCCGAGGCCTTGATCGACTGGACTCGGCCCGCCGCCGAGGTCCACAACCATATCCGGTCCATGACCCCCAATCCCGGGGCCTTTTTCTTCTGGAAGCCGGCCGCCGACAAACCGGCCCTGCGCATCATCGCCCAGCCCGGCAAGGTCGGCTGCCCCCTGCCGCCCGGAGCCAAGCCCGGCGATATCCTGGGGCTTATGGACTGCCAGATCGGCATCGCCTGCGCCGACGCCGTCTACCTCGTGCCGGCGGTCATCCCGGCCGGCAAACGGCCCATGAACGCCCAGGCTTTTTCCTGCGGCTACCTCGGCAAATGCGACGAAGACGCCATGGCCGTGTGCGGCCCGCCGGGCGAATAAGAGAAGAGTTTAAAAAGAAGATGAAGATGCCTCCGGCGGCCGGGGGCCTGAGGCCCCCGGACCCCCCAAATGGGGAAAAGGGCTGTAGGAGCATTGTGGAACGCAGCGAACCGTCGAGGAAGCGGCTTTTCATTGGCCTCTTGTGCGGCACGGGACTGGCCGTGTGCGCCGTGCTGGCCTTTGTCTGGGCCGTGCCGTCCATCGGCCTGGCCAACATCCATCCCCTGGCCCCCTGGGTGCTGGGGCTGGTCTGCGCCGCCGCCATCGTCCTGGTGCTGTGGGCCACCCTGGGGCTGGCCGCCAGCGTCGCCCTGGGCCGGCCGTTTTTGGGGTCCGACCACCTGCGCGGCGTCATGGTCCGGGTGTTTTTGCCGCTGATGACCATTTTTGCCCGGCTGTTCCACATCTCCAAAAGCCGGGTCCGGGCCTCGTTTATCAAGGTCAATAACGAAATCGTGGCCGCCCGGGCCGGGCGCTACGACGCCGGCCAGGTGCTGGTGCTTCTCCCCCACTGCCTGCAATCCTCGCGCTGCGCCAGACGGCTCACCTACGACATCAACAACTGCAAACGCTGCGGCGAGTGTCCGGTGGATGGCCTCCTTTCCCTGTCCGAGGCCTACGGCGTCCATATCGCCATCGCCACCGGCGGCACCATCGCCCGGCGCATCGTGGTCCAAAAGCGCCCGAAACTCATCGTGGCCGTGGCCTGCGAACGCGACCTGACCAGCGGCATCCAGGACACCTACCCCATCCCGGTCTACGGCGTGCTCAACGACCGGCCAAACGGCCCCTGCCTGGACACCCAGGTCGCCCTGCCCCATCTGGAGGCCGCCTTGCGCTTTTTCCTGGCCGGCGCGGAAGAAAAACCGCCCCTGTTCGAAGCCTTTCCCGGGCTGCCGCGCTTCGCGCCTGCCGGCGGTTCCCGATGACCCCGCCCCGTCCGCCTCGCACGTCTCGTCCCCATCGGCCGTCGCCGTCGGCCCAGCCGGGCCAGCCTGTGCAGTCGGGCCAGCCGTCCCACCCGGGCACGCTGCCGCCGGCCCGGCGCATTGCCCTCACCGTACTGGGGCGGGTGTTGCCCAGCTCCAAATCCCCGGGACAGGACGTCCAGGCCGCCCTGGACGTGGCCCTGGCCGACTCCACCCTGGACCCCCGGGACCGGGGGCTGGCCACGGAGCTGGTCTACGGCTACCTGCGCCTGTGCGGCCGCCTGGACTACATTTTGGCCCAGTTCCTGAAAAATCCGGCTGCCGTGCCCCTGGCCGTGCGCCGCATCCTGGGGCTGGCCGCCTACGAGATTCTCCACTGCGCCAAGGTGCCGGCCTACGCCTCGGTGGATTGGGCCGTTTCCGCCGTGCGCAAGGCCAGCGGCAAGGGTCTGTCCGGCATGGCCAACGCCGTGCTGCGCCGGGTGGCCGCCGATCCCGGCGCGTTTGAGGAACCGGGCTTTTACCGCCGCGACCGGCCCTCGGAAGTCGTGTATTTAAGCCGCGCCTTTTCCTGCCCGGAGTGGATCGTGTCCCTGTGGCTCGGGGCCTGCGGTCCGGACGAGACGCGCCAGCATCTGGCCGCCCAGGCCGAACCCGCGCCCTTGGGGCTTCGGGTCAACCGCGCCCGGCCCGAGGCCAAGGCCCTGTTTGACGCCCTGGCCGCCCTGCCCGGGGCGCTCTACGCCGTTTTTCCGACCATCGCCGTGCCCACCGGCACGGACTTCGCCGCCGCCGGCCTGAATCTGCCCGAGCTGCTGGCGTCCGGCGCGCTGTCGCGCCAGTCCGCCGCCGCCCAGGACGTGCTCTACCGCCTGGGGCTGCCCGAGTGGCCTGAGCCGGTTTTTGACGCCTGCGCCGGGCGTGGCGGCAAGACCCTGCTTATCGCCGAAGCCGGCAAACGCGTCTTCGCCGCCGACATGCACGCCCCGCGCCTGGCCGGCCTGCCCCGGGAGGCCGCCCGCCTGGGCCTGCCGCCCATCCCGGCCTTTCGCGCCTCGGCCACCAAAATGGCCCTGGCCGCCCCGGCCGGGACCATCCTGCTGGATGCGCCCTGCTCCGGCCTGGGCGTGCTCTCGCGTCGCCCCGACGCCAAATGGCGTCGCCAGCCCGAGGACATCGCCGGCCTCATCCGCCTGCAAGGGGCCATGCTGGAGGCCGCCTACGCCAACCTCGCCCCGGGCGGCCGGCTGGTCTACGTCACCTGCACCATCCATCCGGCCGAGAACGAAAAAGCCATCGACCGCCTGGGCGGCCGCCACCGCGACCTGATCCTTGACAGCGAGGCCCCGGCCGTGCCCGACCCCGTCCTTGGCGAGACCTTCTACGGCGCGGTGCTGCGAAAACCCGGCTCGTGTCGCGTCCCTTAAAAATACGCTGGAATTTGAGATATTGAGCAATAATTTTAGGTAATTGTTCAAGAAGTTCCAGGGGATGCCCCCGGTCCCCCCGGATACAAGGCCACGGTCCGGGAGGCCGCGCCGGGGGCTTGAGAGCGCCAGCCGCAGGGAAAGCAAAGTGCCGGACAGCCAAGCAGCTGTCCGGCACTTTTGCATCATTTTCAGTGAGTTATCGGCCAAGAGCCTTGGGCTTGGCCGTGCCGCGCGCCTCGGTCTCCATGTCTTCCATGAGCCGGCGCAGCGCCGCCGCCTCATCGTCGAGATCGGCCACGGCCCGGCTGGCCTCGGCCATGGAGGTGCTGGTCTCGGCCGAAATGACGTTGATTTCCTCGATGGAACGGCTGATCTCCTCGGTGGCCGAGGATTGTTCCTCGGTGGCCGTGGCGATGGCCCGCACCTGATCCGAGGCCGAATCCACCATGTCGACGATTTCGCCCAGGGCCTCGCCGGACTCCCGGGCCTTGTCGGTCGCCTCGCCGATGACGGTCACGGCCCGCTCCACGTTGTCGATGTTGCGGCTGGTCCCCTGCTGGATGCCGCTTATGGCCGCGCCGACCTCCTTGGTGGCGGTCATGGTCTTCTCGGCCAGCTTTCGCACTTCGTCGGCCACCACGGCGAAGCCCCGTCCGGCCTCGCCGGCCCGGGCCGCCTCGATGGCTGCGTTTAAGGCCAACAGATTGGTCTGGTCGGCGATGTCGTTGATGACGCCGATGATATTCCCGATGGCCGTGGCCTGCTCGCCAAGGCTGCCCATGTCGGCCTTGAGCGTCAGCGCCTGCTGCCGCACGGCCTCGATGCGGGCCATGGCCTGGCTGACAATTCCCGCGCCCCGGTCGGCCTGGGACCGGGCCCCGTCGGTGGTGCCGGCGGCCTTGGAGGCGTTCTGGGCCACTTCCAGCACCGTGGCGTTCATTTCCTCCATGGCCGTGGCCGTCTCGGCCACCCGGCGCGTCTGGATCTCCGATCCCTGGCGCGACTGATCGATCTGGGCGCGCAAGCGCTCGGCCGCCTCGGTGACGCCGGAAACCACCGAACCCATCTGGGCCACGGCGTGCAGAATGCCTTCCTTGCGGGCCGCCTCGCCCTGGCGGCGGGCTTCCTCGGCCGCCTCCATGGCCGCCTTGGCCCGTTCGGACTCCTGCCTGGCGGTGTCGGTGGCCGCCTCGGCCTCGGTGATCTTGTCGCGAAGCGTGCCCACCATGCGGCGCAGCGAATCGGCCAGATCGCCCGCCTCGTCGCGGCTGGAGACGCTTAAGGTCTCGGTAAGCCGTCCCGCCGCCACAGCCCCGGAAAAGTCGGCCAGGGCCAGGATCGGCTTGGTAAAGGCTTTGGAAGCCAGATAGCCCACGAGGCCAAGGGCCAGCACCACGACCAGGGCGCTGAGGCCGGCGTTGCGGTTGACCGCTGCCAGCGAGGCGGTGAGCATCCCCATGTCCTTGCCGACAAAGGCGATGCCCATGGTTTTGCCGGCCGCGTCGGTCAGGGGCCAGTAGGCGGCGATGTAGGGCTTTTCGAAAAGGGTCAGGTGTTTGATGACGACCTTGCCCTGGTCAAGCACACCCGAGACGACCTCCTGGTCGGTGATGGAGGTGCCGATGACCCGGCCCGAGGCGTTGGCGATGGTGGACGACACGCGCACCGGCCCGGAAAAGAGCGTGGCTTCCACGCCAAGCATGGTCTTGAGGCCGTCCACCAGGGCATTTTTGGCGGCCAGATCGGCCCCGACGGCCACGCAGCCGATGACCGCGCCGTCCTTGCGCACCGGGGCCGTGGCCACAAGCGGCAGATGGCTGCCGGAAACCGCCGTGAACCCGAGGGTTTCGCGGCCGGCGGCATTGTCGGCCAGGCGTTCCTTGAGGGCCGTGACCGCGTCGGCCGACTCGCCGGCCGCCGCCAGCACCGTGCCGGCGGTGTCGGCAAAGACCACGAAGCCGGCCTGCCCCACGCCCACGAGATCCTGGCCCAGGCGCGACAGCAGCGCCTTGTCCGGGCCGGACACGCCATTGATGACGTTTGGCCGTACGGCCTGGCCCCGGGCCAGATGGGCAAACTGGGTGCGCAACGCCTCCAGCCGGTCCGCGCCCACGCGCTGAAAGGCCTGGATGTTGTCGTCGTATTCCTTGGAAAAACCGGTTTCGAAGGCGAATCGACCGGCCACGACAATGGCGAGACTGGAGATGATGACCGAGGAAACGACGAGGAAGATAATTTTAAGGGTAATGCCGATGCGCATGGTTGGCTCCTTGGCGGATAAAGTGCTCGCCGCACCTGTCATCGATCACTCGGGCGTGGGATGGGTGATGCGTGATGTGTCGTTGCGTATAGATGGAACTATCGATTAAGGCAAATATAACACGCATTCGTCGTAACAGCAACGAGGCAGCATTATTGAGACGGGGTATCAACGGACGCGCAACGCCTCCCCTCGGGCATGTCGCCGGGGTCCGGGTGCGATGCTGGGCGGCAACGGTGCGGACGTGACCGAAATGGCCTTGCCCGGAGTTCCGGCGTGGCGTGCCCTGGCGCTGCCGTCTTGGCGGCTCGCGGCGCAATGTCTGGTAATAGGGGGGCTTAATGGGCGAGCTTGAGCACGACGACGCCGGAAATGATGAGTCCCACGCCGGCAAATCGCCCGAAAGTGGCCGGATCGCCGTAGAGCAGCAGGCCGCAGGCAAAGGCTCCGGCCGCGCCGATGCCGGTCCAGACGGCGTAGGCCGTGCCAATGGAGATTTCACGTTGGGCCAGATACAAAAGCGCCATGCTGGCGGCCATGCACAGGGTGGCGATGAGCCAGCCGGTCAGTCCGCGCCCGGGCGTTTCGGCCATTTTGAGTCCGATGGGCCAACCCGCCTCGAAAAGTCCGCCAACAATCAAATAGGTCCAGGCCATGCTCGTCGTCATGCGTGCCTCCGGGCCGGCGGCAATACCTGCCCTGTCTGGGATTGTCCAGAGGTCTTGGGCCTGGTTTTCGCCGCGAATCTGTCTGGGCGTTTCACCCGACCTGACGCCCCTGGGCGCGCTTGCCGGCTTCCCAGACGAGGCGTCCGACGCGGCGGCCGAGGTCGGCCTGGCGGGCGCGCAGCAGGGCCTCGGCGGCTTCGGAGTTGCCCTGGGTCGTCAGCAGCGAGGCGGATTCCAGGTCGCGCAGATGCCGGGCGCATTCCTTGACCAGGCTCGTGAGGTCGATGGACTCGATCTCCGACGGCACCCGCACCGAGCGAACCTTGTTTGGCATGGCCCCCTCCCTTTGGCCTAGGGAAATCGGAAAACGGGCCGCCTGTCAACGCAACTCGCAGCCCTGCTTGCCTCTTGAGGGAATCGGCAACCTCGGGTAGCGTCCGGCCCGATACCACGTCCATGCCGTGCATGGCGCGAAAGGGGGAAGCCATGGCTCTGACTCGGGGCGACAAGATGATCATCGCGGGGGCGGCGGCCCTGGCCGTCACCGTGGTGCTCGGCTTGGCTGTTGTGAAAAAGCCGTATCTCTTCGGACTCGGCGAAAAGCCCGCCCCGGCCGACATTCCCCCGGCTCCGGCCGCTGCCGCGCCCGAAGTCCCGGCCGGCCCGCCGCCCATCACCGCGCCGCCGGCGGCCATCGCCAAACAGGCGGCTGACGCCGCCGCGCCGGCTCCGGCCGCCGCGCCCATGCCCGCGCCGACGCCGCCCCCGGCCGCCGCGCCCACGCCTGTCCCGGCCGCTCCGGCCGCTTCCCCGGCCAAGGCCCAGCCGGCACAGGTCGCCGGCGACGAGAGCC
Organism: Solidesulfovibrio carbinolicus; assembly: GCF_004135975.1. Taxonomy (NCBI): domain Bacteria; kingdom Pseudomonadati; phylum Thermodesulfobacteriota; class Desulfovibrionia; order Desulfovibrionales; family Desulfovibrionaceae; genus Solidesulfovibrio; species Solidesulfovibrio carbinolicus. The sequence continues at coordinate 39,198 of NZ_CP026538.1, forward strand.
TGGAAAAGATGTTCGAGGAACTGGCCGGCGAAACCGGCGGCGCCAAGGCCGGCAAACCCGGCGCGCCCAAGGCCGAGGCCAAGGCCGCAGCCCCCGTTCCGGCTGTCCCGGCCGCGCCGGTGCCCACCACGCCGGCCGAGGCCATCAAGGCCGAAGCCCTGCCCGAACCGCAAGCCGCGCCGGCCCCGGGCCACGAACCCGCCCCGGCCAAGACCGATCCCAAGGCCGAGGCCAAGGCGAAAGCCGAACAGGCCAAGGCCGAAGCCAGGGCCAAGGCCGAGCAGGCCAAGGCGGAAGCCAAGGCCAAGGCGGAACAAGCCAAAGCCGAACAAGCCCAGGCCAAGGCAGCGCCCAAGCCTATAACCCCGGCTGCCCCGACGGCCCCGGCCGCCGCCAAGCCGGTCGCCGGCGGCGGTAACGTCATCCGGGTCATTGCCGAGGAAAAACCCGGCGAATACGTGCTGGTCATCCAGACCAACAAGCCGCCGGCGAATTTTTCGCGCATGTTCATGACCGACCCGCCCCGGCTGGTCCTGGATATCGACGGGGCCTGGAACTACAACGGTCCGCTGTCCAGCTCCACGGGCGACGCGTTTATCCGGCAGATCCGGGTGGGCAAACACGCCGACAAGTTCCGCGTGGTGCTCGACATGGCCCCGGACGCCACCACGCGCCTTCGCGGCGCGCCCACGGCCGAACGCGTGCCCGAGGGCGTGGCCCTGCGCATCCCCAAATAGGCCGATGTTCATGGCCCGAGGTCCGATTTCGTGAAACGCTTCCTTTCCCTGGCCGGCCGGACGGTCAAATGGCTCATCGTCGCCGTGCTGGCCGTCGAGGTGTTGTCCTTTGCCGTCATCACCACCAGCAACTGGATCATCTACGGCAATCTGCGCGAAGGCCCCAAGGCCGTCTACGACCCGTATACGCTGTTTCTCATGGAAAACGGCGTATGGCCCACGGCCAACTGCGAAGTGGTCCCCAACCACCCGGAACTGTCGCGCACCATCTGGTTTTTTGGCGGCTCCACCATGCGGGCCAGCTCCGCCCCCTATGAGCGCTCCATTCCGTCCCTGGTGGCCAAGGCCTTAAACGAACGCGACAAGCCCTGCGTGTTCAACTGCATGAACTTTGGCGTCAATTCCTTCAACTCGCTGTTGGAGATCAAATATCTGCAAAAGCAGTTCCTGGAATACATCATCCGGCCCAACCTCGTGGTCTTCTACGACGGGGCCAACGACGCCAACTATTTTGCCGTACAAAAAGACCCCTACGCCCACGAAGGCAAGGAGCGCGCCCAGGGCGTCATCGAGAGCTACTACAAGTCGGGCGTGGGCATTTTGAAGCCTCTCAACGCCGCCTACTTCGCTTCGTTCACCCGGGAACTGCTGCAGAAATTCCTGTACACGGCCACGCCGCTGGACCCCAACTCCCCGGAACTGGCCACGTTTGTGGCGCAGGCCGTGGCCCGCTACGATTTCGCCGAACGCCTTTCGGCCTGCTACGGGGCGAAATTCCTGCTCTTCCTCCAGCCGCTCTACTGGGTTGAAACCGCGCCGCCGGCCGATGCGACCGTGGCCGCCAAGGAGCAGGAACTCATCCTTGGCCGCAAGACGTTTCCCCACGTGCGCGGCAACTTCAACACCGTCTACGCCGCCCTGGAAAAGGCCCTGGCCGGCAAGCCCTATTTCGTCAACCTGCGGGATTCCCTCAACGGACGCGCCGCCCCGGCCTACACCGCCGACGGCGTTCACAATACGGATACCGGACGCGAAGGCATCGTGGCCGCCATGCTGCCCCATATACGCGACCGGCTCCCCTGCAACCTCGCCCCCGAACCCGGAGGTCGCCAATGAAACGCCTCGTCGCCGTAGCCATCCTGGCCGGCGCGCTCATCCTGACCGCCGCCCCGGCGGTCTACGCCCAGGCCCTCAAGGAACGCTCCCTGTCCGATCCCGCTCCCAACACCCAGACCGCCCCGCCGCCGGCTCCGACCCAGCAAGGCGCGCCAGCCAGCCAGACGCCGCCCGCGCCGACCAGCGTCGGCGTCCAGCCCGCCCAGCCGCAGCAAAGTGCGCCGCAATACCAGCCGCAAACCGCCCAACCCGCGCCGGGCCAGCCGGGCGCGCCGCAGTACGCGCCCCAGCAGCCTTATCAGGCGGGCCAACCGTATCCGTCGGGCCAGCCTTACCAGCCGGCCCCGGCCGCCGCGCCCGGTTACCAGGGCGCGCCCCAGGGCCAATACGCGCCGCCGCCCGCCTCGGGCGAACCGGCTGGCGGCACCCTGATCAACGGCCAGCCCATCGGCACGGTGGCCCCGCCGCCGCCGCCGCCCCCGGCCAAGCCCGGTCCCTACAACCGCGACGAGGTCAACCGCGAGGTCATGGGCTTTTTCGAAGGCGGCTCGCGCGGACTGGCCGAACTGGTGGCCCGGGCCTTTAAAGACCTCGGCCAGCCCGTGGGCTTCATCAAGGGCAACGAAGGCGGCGGCGCGCTGGTGGTTGGCTTCCGTTACGGCGTGGGCACGCTCTACCTCAAAGGCCAGCCGCCCGTGCCGGTCTACTGGCAAAGCCCGTCGGTGGGCCTTGACCTGGGCGTCAACGCCGGCAAGGTGTTCACCCTGGTCTACGGCATGAACCGGCCGGACCAGATCTTCCAGCGCTTCCCGGGCGTGGACGGCAGCGCCTACGTGCTGGGCGGCTTCGGCATGAACTACCAGCGCGTCGGCGACATCACCCTGGCCCCCATCCGCGTGGGCGTAGGCCTGCGCCTGGGGGCCAACGTCGGCTACCAGAGCTACACGCGGGAACAGACGATCAATCCCTTTTAAAGCGTGCGGGGGAGGAACCCCCTTTTTGAAAAAAGGGGGTTCCTCCCCCGCGCCCCCTGCTTCCCCAGAAACTTTCCATAGGGGCTGCGACGCAAGACGGCGGTTGTCCTCTCGGACAGCCGCCACAAAGGCCGCAGTGGCGATGAGGAACAGAAGCGCGGATAATCCATACGGGCGCCGCCAAAAGAGCTGACGCCGGATATCCGTTTGCATCCACCATTTTTTTCCTAACCGTTCACTCTTGACTTCGGGGCGGGGCCATATAGGCGGCTGGGGGCCTCAGGCCCCCAGCCGCCGGCATCTTTCGCCTTTTCTCTTCTTATCTCTACCCTGCCGCGAGGGCGTCGATGGCGCTAAGGAGGGAGTCGAAGGAGGACAGGCTGAAGATGATGAGCACCTCGCCGTCGATGAGATGGTCTTTCATGCTGAACTGGGTGCTGGCCACCAGCACCATGCCCTGGCTTTGGCCGATGATGGAGCCGATGTCGGCTTCGAGGTAGTCGGGCGGGGAATAGCGCAGGGGTTCGCGCAGGATGTTGGCGATGGAGCCCATGACGCCATTGAGGACAATGTTGCCGACCTCTTGCAGGGTGCCGGTGCGCATGGCCGCGACTTCGGCCGGCATGTTCCCGTTGCCCAGGATGACGGACACGAGCTTGTCGGCCGAGGCGGGGGGGAAGATGAGCGCGCTTAAGCCCGCGAATTCGCCGGTGAAGCTGAGTTGTACCGCCGAAAAAACGGAATTGGGCCGCGTGGCGTAGAGGGCGGCCAGTTGGGCCGGGGTCAGCACCCGCAGCACCGGCACCTGGAGCTGGATGTGGGTGTTGACCATCTGGTTGAGCATGCCGGCGGCCCGGCCCACCCCGATGTTGATGAGCTCCTGCATGATGTCGAGCTGGAGCGAGCTAAGCGACATGTCGATGCCCCCATCGTGAATTCGCGACCCGCGGCCAGGCCCTTGACGGGCGGCCGGCGGCAGGGTTGCGAAAGAGCCGTTGGGCCAAGCGTCCCGACATGGGCTAGCAGCCGCACTCCGCGAGCAGGTCGGCCAGTATCCGGCGCAACACGTCGTGGTCCACGGGTTTGTTGAGGAAGGCCCTGGCTCCGAGTTCCAGACAGCGCGCCTTGGTGGTTTCCTGGATGTCGGCCGTGACCACGCAGACGCGTATTTCCGCCGCCTCGGCGGCCAGGGCCTCCAGAACGGCCACGCCGCCGGGATCGGGCATGTTGAGGTCAAGCAGCAGCACGTCGGGGTGGTGCTCGCGCAAAAGGCGCAGGCATTCGGCCCCGTCCTTGGCCTCGATGACTTCATAACCGGCTTCCTTGGCGGTCTTGGCGGACTGGAAACGCTGAAACATGGAGTCGTCGGCGACGATGAGCATGGGCATGGCGGTGTTTCCTACGACAGGCTGATCTGGAGTGTCTTGCGTCTGTGGTGTTGGCAAAAGCCGGCCTTGGCGTCAAGGCCGGGACGAAGCCGCCTCGAACACGTCCTGGCAGGCGTCGCGAAGGCCCAAGGCGAGCTTGCGGGCTTCGGCCTCGTCGCGGGCATTGCCGGCCTGCTCCAGGGCGGCGGCCAGTTCCTGGCAGCGGGCCGCGCCGATGGTGGCGGCGGCGGATTTGATGGTGTGGGCGTGCAGAGCCAGCCCGGAAAGGTCCCGACCGGCCAGGGCCTGTTCGGCCAGGTCCAGACGGCGGCGCAGTTCGTCCAGGGAAATGGTCAGGATGGGGTCGAACAGCAGCTGGTCGATGCCCAGTCTGGCCAGGGCCCAATCGGTGTCCAGCACGCCCTGGGGGCCGTCGGCCAAGGGCGCGGCGGCCGATGGTCCGGGAACCGCTTGGGCAGCCGGGGCCAGAGCCGCCGCGAGGCTTGCCGCCCGGAGGTCTTGGGTGCCCTGGCGACGGTCCAAGGAACGGATCACCGAGGCCAGTTCCTCAAGATTGATGGGTTTGCCGATGTAGGCGTCCATGCCGGCGGCTGCGCACGCCTCGCGCACCTCCGGCGACACGTGGGCGGTGACGGCCACGATGGGCACGTCGGTGGCGACGATGGGCAGGTCCGGGCGGCCGCCGGCCCGAATGAGCCGGGCGGCGGTGAGCCCGTCCATGGATGGCATTTCGATGTCCATGAGCACGAGGTCGAAGGGGGCGTGGGCGAGCTTGTCCAGGGCGGCCTCGCCGGAGGTGGCCACGGCGACCTGGTGGTCGAGCTTGTGCAGATGGATGGTCATGAGCTTGATGTTGACCGGGTTGTCCTCGGCCACCAGGACCCGCAGGCCGCCGCCCGGAGAGCCGAGGGCCGGGACCTGGCCAAAGGCCGACGCCGGCGGTCGGCCGGCCTCGAAGGGGATGGACAGCACGAACCGGCTGCCCTTGCCGGGCACGGATTCCACGGTGATGTCGCCGCCCATGAGCTGGGCCATCTCCCGGCTGATGGCCAGGCCCAGGCCGGTGCCGCCGTAGCGCCGGGCCGTGGAATTGTCGGCCTGGCGGAAGCTCTCGAAAATGGCCGAGAGCAGCGACGGTTCGATGCCGATGCCGGTGTCGGCCACGGCCAGTTCCAAATGAGGCGGCGTATCCGGGTGGGCCTCGGCGTGGGCCAGGCGCAGGGACACGCCGCCGGCGGCCGTGAATTTGACGGCGTTGGCGACGAGGTTGACGAGGATCTGGCGGACCTTGCCCGGGTCGCCCCGCACATGCCGGGGCACGCCCGGGGTGATGTCCAGGGACAGACACAAGCCCTTGGTCCTGGCCGAGACGCCCAGGGTCTTGACAACCGACCGGGCCAGCTCGTGGAGATCGTAGTCCACGACCTCCAGTTCCATCTGCCGGGCCTCGATTTTCGAGAAGTCGAGGATGTCGTTTAAGATGCCGAGCAGATGGCGGGCCGAATCCTGGACGGTTTCCAGGTAGTCGCGCTGCTCCGGGGTCAGCTCGGTGCGAAGGGCCACGTCGGTGAGCCCCAGGATGGCGTTCATGGGCGTGCGGATCTCGTGGCTCATGCTGGCCAGAAATCGGCTTTTGGCCTGATTGGCCCGGTCGGCTTCCTCCTTGGCGGCGCGCAGGGCGTCGAGGTTGCGTCGCCGCTCCACGCCAAGGGCCAGCTGCTCGGCCACGGACAGGAGCAGATCGGCCTCTTTCTTGCCGTAGCGCCCGGAATCGGCAAAATGCATCACGGCCATGACCCCGAGCACTTCCTGGCGCACCCGGATGGGCACCCCAAGCCAGACTTCCGGGGTGCGGCCGGGCCAGGACAGGCCGGTCAGACGCATTCCCCGCCGGGTGACGAGCAGGGGGTGGGCCGTGCGCATGACCTCGACAAGGACGCTTGTTTCTCGAAAATCGTTGAAATTCTGGCGGGTCAGCGGCGTCAGCCGTTTGGAAAGCCCCTGGATGGGCGGCGGCGGGCCGTCCTGGCCGATGCAAAGGGCATAGTTCAGGGCGTCGGCCTCCCGGTCGACCAGGGCGATGAGAAATTCGTCCACGTCCACGGCTTCGGCCAGGATGTTGCGCACGGCCCGAAACAGGCTGTCCATGTGTTCTTCCGAGGCCACGGCGCTGGACACCCGGTAGAGAATGGAGGTGGTTTTTTCGCTTTCGCGCAGCTCGTCCACGGCCAACCGGGCGTCGGTCATGTCGCGCAGGCTGGCTACGATATAGCGTTCGTCGGAGCCTTCCTCGACCCAGGGCGAATAGTGGATGGACAGATAGCGCCGGCCCCGGGCCGGCAGTTCCACCCAATATTCGAAATGCACGACTTCGCCGGCGGCGCAGGCGGCCAGGCGCGGGGCCACTTCCCGGGCGAAATAGGCGCGATCGAGGAAATCCGTGGCATGGCGGCCGACGATGGCTTCGCGGGCGTGGCCAAAAGCCGCCACATAGGCGTCGTTGACGAACACGTATCGGCCGTCGGGCGTCACCAGGGCGACCATGTCCGTGGAAGCGGCGATAATGCGGGCGTAGCGGCGAAGCGAATGCTCGGCCGTGTCCATGGCCGAACTGTCCTGAACGAAATGCTCGTAATACAGGGGGTTGCCCTCGGCGTCGGGAATGGCCCGCACGTCGCGCCGGGTGGTGAGCAGGCTGCCGTCGCGACGACGCACCGTGGCTTCGAAGCGGCTGACGACCCCGGAATCGGCCAGGGCCTGCTCCATGGCTTCCCGCCGGCCAGGCTCGGCGTAGAGCTGGCCGGCGATGTCGCGCACCGACCGGGCCAGCTCCCGGGGCGAGGCGTAGCCGTACATCCGGGCCAGGGCCGGGTTGGCCTCGATATAGCGGCCTCCCGGCGTGGTCAGGGCCACGCCCAGGGGGGCATGTTCGAAAACGCCCCGGTAGCGGGCCTCGCGCTCGGCCAGATCGGCGATTTCCCGGCGCTGGCGGTCGGCTTCCCGCTCCAGCCGGGCCGTGCGCTCGCGCACCCGGCGGTCAATGAGCGCCGCCTCGGCCCGCACCACACGCTCCAGCCGGCTGGGTTCGGACACGTCGGTGAGCACGCCGATGCCGTAGAGCTTGTCGCGGTCGGCCCCCGCCAGCTCCAGCACCAGGGAGCCGCGCCGCGTCTCGCCGTCGCGCCGACAAAAACGCACGCCAAGACCCTGCCGGTCGCCAAGGCCGGCCAAGGCCGTAGCGGCCCGGGCGGCCTCGCCGTCAGCGCTCCCGAACACGGACTGGAAAAAAACGTCCCATGCCTCCTTGCGGGCCTTGCCGGCATAGCCCAGCAACCGGCGCAAGGACGCGGCCAGCCGCACCATGCCCGTGCCCGGCGTCCAGAGAAAAAGTCCTTGGCGGCCATGGACCGCCGCCCAGTCGATGCCGGCCTCGCCGACTTCGTCGGCTGCGTCGCGATCGGGCAAAAACAAGGTGGCCGGCTCCACGCCAAGGGCCCGGCTGAAGGCGTGAATGACGGCCAGGGACGGTGCGGCCGCCCCGCGCTCGATCTTGTTGCAATGCTCAAGCGACACGCCGGACCGCTCGGCAAGCCGGGCCTGGGTCAGGCCGCACAGTCGCCGGACATGGCGCAGTCTGCGCCCAAAAAGTGGTGCAAAGTCCGTTCGATCCATGAACGACCCCAACAAGCGTCAATGCTGTTGGAATAATAAAAACACGTAACAGCATTACGTGTAAAGACCTTGAACCGGCCCTTTTTAACGCATGTCACAAATAACACATCTCCATAAAATCACAGATGATCTTGACTCTTTGCCAACATAGGGGAATAGCATCATGCCCCAAAAGCACAGGAGAGTGACCCATGCGCGCCATCATCCCCGTTTTCCTGGCCCTGTTCCTGGCCGCCGGCCCGGCCCTGGCCGGCCCCACCGTCGAGGAAAGCTACGGCCCCGGCCCCAAGCCCTTTTCCCTGGCCACCGGCAGCCCCGGCGAACTGGGCCTTTTAAAGCTGCTCGGCGAAGCCTACTGCGCCCAGGCCGGCTGCCGCCTGGACTGGATCAAGGCGGGGTCGGGCCAGTCCCTGGACATGCTGCAAAAAGGGGAAGTGGACATGATCATGGTCCATGCCCCGGCGGCCGAGAAAAAAGCCCTGGCCGAGGGCTGGGCCGGCTGCTCGACGCTCATTGGCTCCAACGAATTCTTCATCGTCGGCCCGGCCGCCGACCCGGCCGGCATCACCAAGGCGACCACGGCCGCCGACGCCTACCGCAAGATCGCCCAGGCCCAGGCCAAGTTCTTCTCGCGCGGCGACAATTCCGGCACCCATAAAAAGGAAACCGACACCTGGAAGGACGCCGGCGTCACCCCCTCGGGCGACTGGTACGTCGTGACCAAGGCCTTCATGACCGCCACCCTCAAGCGGGCCAATGACGAGGCCGGCTACTTCATGACCGACAGCAGCACCTGGGTGGCCGAGAAGAAGAACACTCCCAAGCTGCAAATCCTGTTTTCCGGCGACAAGAAGCTCGTCAACACCTACCACGCCCTGTGTCGTCAGACCGACGGCAAGCCGGCTTCGGAGCTGGCCGCCGGCTTCATCGCCTTCGTGGCCTCCCAAAAGGGCCAGGACATCATCCGGACCTTCGGCAAGGACGCCCACGGCGAAGCGCTCTACAACGACGCGGCCTACGCCAAGAAGTACGAATAGCGAACATTGAGGGCGGCCGGGGCTTGCGCCGCCGGCCGCTCCCCCGCCCTGGCCGCCAGGCGCAAACGCTTGCTGCATTCTCTCGCCATCGCCCCCTTTACCCCCTTCTTCCATCTGGTGATGGGATGGCCCCGCCCCTTTTAAAGGGGTAAGGATGAAGTATCGCGCAACATCCAACCGGAGGCTCTTCCTCTTTATCTCTCTTCCCGCTACCCCTGCACAAAACGCGGCTGCATCATGTTTTCGGGCAGCAGCAGTTCGTCGAGCTGTTCCCGGGTGAGCACGCCCTTGCGCAGCACCAGGTCGTAGACGGATTCGCCGGTTTCCATGGCTTCCTTGGCCAGGGCGGCGCTCATCTCGTAGCCGATGACCGGATTAAGGGCCGTGACCAGCCCGATGCTGCGGGCAACCAAGCTGCGGCAATGCTCGCGGTTGGCCGTGATGCCGTCCACGCAGCGGTCGCGCAGCACCCGGCAGGTCCGGGACAGGCGGGCGATGCCGGTGAACAGGCAGTGGGCGATGATAGGTTCCATGACGTTGAGTTCGAGCTGGCCGCTCTCGGCGGCCATGGTGATGGTGACGTCCTTGCCGATGATGTCGAAGGCCACCTGGTTCATGACCTCGGGAATGACCGGATTGACCTTGCCGGGCATGATGGAGGAGCCGGGCTGCATGCGCGGCAGGTTGATCTCGCCAAGGCCGGTGCGGGGGCCCGACGACAGCAGGCGCAGGTCGTTGCAGATTTTCGAGAGCTTGACCGCGATGCGTTTGAGCACCCCCGAGAGCTGGACGTAGGCCCCGGTGTCCCAGGTGGCCTCGATGAGGTTGGGCGAGGTGACGAGATCCAGGCCGGTCAGTTCGCGCAGGGCCTCGGTGGCCAGCCGGCTATAGCCGGGGCGGGAGTTGATGCCGGTGCCGATGGCCGTGGCCCCGAGGTTGATTTCGAGCAAAAGCGACCGGGCTTCCTGGAGCCGGCAGACGTCCTCGCCGATGGTGGTGGCGTAGGCGGAAAATTCCTGCCCCAGGGTCATGGGCACGGCGTCCTGGAGCTGGGTGCGGCCCATCTTGATGACGTCGGCAAATTCCTCGCCCTTGGCCGCGAAACCGGCGAGCAAGTATTCCAGGGCCTCGCCCAGTCCGCCCAGGGTCTGGTGCAGGGCCAGGCGGAAAGCGGTGGGGTAGACGTCGTTGGTGGACTGGGAGCAGTTGACGTGGTTGTTGGGGTGGCAGTGGGCGTAGTCGCCCTTGGGATGGCCCAGGAGTTCCAGGGCGCGGTTGGCGATGACCTCGTTGGCGTTCATGTTGGTGGAGGTGCCGGCCCCGCCCTGGATGCAGTCCACCGGGAACTGGTCGAGGAAGCGGCCGGCGATGAGGTCGTCGCAGGCTTGGCAGATGGCCTGGCCGATGGGGGCGGGGATGGCCCCGAGCTCCATGTTGGCCAGGGCGGCGGCCTTTTTGACGTAGCCCAGGGTGGCGATGAGTTCCGGGCAGCTGGAGATGGGCTGGCCGCTTATGGGGAAGTTGTCCACGGCGCGCAGGGTCTGGATGCCGTAGTAGACGTCGTTGGCAATGGTCATCTCGCCCAAAAAATCATGCTCGATCCGTACCGGCATTCCTTTCTCCTTGCCGCTGCGCGGCGATCCATCCTGGCATCACGCCCTTATACATGCTTCCCGCGCGGCGCGACACAAGTCGGGGGTCCGGGGGCGTGCCGCCCCCGGCGGGGCTCGGGGCGGAGCCCCGAATATGGCGCGCCTTTATTCCGTTATACGCCTACTCGCCGGCCGCTTTCTTGAGTTTGCGGAAGATGGTGGTGCGGTCCAGGCCCAGGCGTTTGGCGGCTTCGCCCACGGAGCCGAAGTGTTCGATGGCGCCTTCGAGGTAGTCGCGCTCGAAGGCGGCGATGACCTCTTTATAGGGCCGTTCCCAGTCCGGTTCCGGGGTGGCCATGGGCGGCGGGGTCATCGGGGCCGGGCCGGCCGGCCGGGGCGCGTCCGGGGACAGCGGGCATTCGGTCACGCGCATGGCCGTGGGCAGTTCGTCGGCCTCGATGCGGCCGGAGTCGCAGGTGATGACCAGGCCTTCGATCAAGTTTTCGAGTTCGCGGACGTTGCCGGGCCAGTTGTAGTGGGCCAGGATGCGTTCGGATTCCAGGGACAGGGTGGTGCGTTTGCGGTAGCGCGAGCCGAAGCGCTGGAGGAACATGCGGGCCAGCGGCAGGATGTCGTCGGGCCGGTCGCGCAGGGGCGGGATTTCCAGCACGGCCACGCGCAAGCGGAAAAACAGGTCGCTGCGGAAGGCGCCGACCTTGGCCTCGGCTTCAAGGTTGCGGTTGGTGGCGGCGATGACGCGCACGTTGGTCTTGCGGCACTTGCTGGACCCGACAGGCGTCAGTTCGCGGTCCTGGAGCACGCGCAGGAGCTTGGACTGGAGCGGCAGGGGCATTTCGCCGATTTCGTCGAGAAAGATGGTGCCGCCCTCGGCCATCTCGAAAAAGCCTACCCGGCCCTTGGGATGCGCCCCGGTGAAGGCTCCGGGGGCGTAGCCGAAGAGTTCGGATTCGATGAGGTTTTCCGGGATGGAGGCGCAGTCCACCTTGACGAAGGGCTTTTCGCGCCGGGGGCTGGCCTCGTGGATCATGCGGGCGAAGAGTTCCTTGCCCACGCCCGTTTCGCCCAGGACCAGGGCCACGGCGTCGGTGGCGGCCACCCGGCGCAGCAGGTCCATCAGGCGCTTCATGGCCGAGTTCTCGGCGATAAAGCTCGTGATGCCCCCGCCCTCGCGGATGAAGAAATCCATCTGGTGCTGGTAGGTCTCGATGAGCTCCTGCTGGCGGGAGATGCGTTCGCGCATCCGGGCCATCAGTGTAATGTCGCGGGCGTAGAGCACCACCAGGCTGACCTTGCCGTCGGGGTCGCGGATGGGCTTGCCGTCGATGGTCATGGAGCGGTTGTCGCGGGTGACCTGGATGGAGGAGGCGGGGCGGCCGGTGGCGACGATTTCCGGGGTGATGGGGGCGATGTTGAAAAGCCCTTCGCGCTTGAGCTCTTCGACGTTTTTGCCGATGAGCTCGGCCTTGGCCATGCCGGTGAGCTGTTCGTAGGCGGCGTTGGCCTTGAGGGCATAGCCGTCGCGGTCGGCGATGAACACGCCGTCCTCGATGCTGTCGAGGATGGCGTCGAGGTGTCCGGCCACGGGGTCGAGGAGTTTTTGCACTTTTTTTCCCAAGGCAGACCTCTTTTGGCGAAGGGTTTGTCCCATTTTTCTCAAGCGTGGCCAGTCTGCCTGGTGCAATAGCGCAACTCGTGGCGTTTTCGCAACATGTTGCAAATTTGCCAAGCCACTGTTTTTTCAGGTTTTGCTCATTTTCAGTCTAGAATAGTCGATGCTTTTTTGCAACATGGCATGGCTTTTTCGCGAATTCATCAGACGTCTGAAAAAAATATGTAATAAATTTAGCATGTTAAATAAATGGCACGCCCGTTGCTTATAGAGAAGCAACAACGCGTGAGCAGCCGCAAACACCCTGCGAAGTTTTTATAAAGGAGACCGCCATGAACGCCGAAGCCACCACCAAGACCCGCCTGACCGTGAAGCCCCTGGACAACTACACCATCGAAGGCACCAGCGAATGTTCCGCCTGCGGACGTGCCGTGAAGATGCAGCTTCTTATCGAGAACGACATCATCGTCGACGCCGGCGGTACGGTCGAGAGCTGCGGTTACAGCCGCGAGTGCATGGCCGCCCTGTGCGCCACCGTCAAGGGCATGAGCGTTCTGGACGCCCAGACCGTGTCCAGCGAAGATTTCCAGCCGCTGATGACCCGGGTCATCGAAAAGCTCGGCTGCGACAACTGGTGTGTGGCGGCGTTGCGCATCGCCCTGCGCAACTATCGCCTCAGGGAAGCGGCTTAGGCACCCCGCTCCCCAGCATCGGACACAACCCGTCCCACGCGGGCGTCCGGACAGGCCGGGAACCGACCGCCGCTATCGGTTCCCGGCCTTTTTTGCGTCCTTTTCCCGGCTTTCGTCGTCGGGCTTTGACAGTCCCCCCCGGCTCCCGTAGGACTGAATCAGAGTCCCACCCAAACGCCGCCGTCAGGGGAGCACGCCATGGCCAAGCCCGCCGCCCCGGATTTCCACCAGCTCGAATCCCTCGGAGAGGACATCAAGCGCTACGTCCTGTCCATCCTCGGCAACGACCTCTACCCGCCCGATCCTTTTCGCTACTACAGCGGCCTGGCCTACGCCATCCGCGAACGCCTTATCAGGATGTGGCTGGCCACCCAGGCCTCGTATTACGATTCCATGTCCAAGCGGGTCTACTACCTGTCCATGGAGTTTTTGCCCGGCCGGTTCCTCATGAACTACATCACCAACATGGGCATGGAGGACGGTTGCCGCCAGGCCGCCGCCGACCTGGGCTTCAGCCTGGACGACCTGGCCGAGGAGGAGCGCGACGCCGGCCTGGGCAACGGGGGCCTGGGGCGTCTGGCCTCCTGCTACATGGACTCCATGGCCACCCAGCGCATCCCGGGCTACGGCTACGGCATCCTCTACGACTACGGCCTGTTTCATCAGCGCATTGTGAACGGCTGGCAGGAGGAGGAGGCCGACAACTGGCGTCGCCACGGCAGTCCCTGGGTCATCGACCGGGTGGAGCATCTCTATGAGGTGAAATTCTACGGCCGCAGCGAAGCCTACACCGACCCCCAAGGCGTCCTGCGGTACCGCTGGGCCGAGGCCGACACGGTCATGGCCATGCCCTGCGACATCCTTATCCCCGGCCACGGCGGCAAACACGTCACCAACATGCGGCTGTGGGCCGCCGCCTCGTCCACCGGCTTTTCGCTTCGCGACTTCAACCAGGGCGATTTCCTGGGGGCCATGCAGTCGAAAATCCATTCGGAAAACATTTCCAAGGTGCTCTACCCCAACGACGAACCCATCCAGGGCAAGGAACTGCGCCTGCGCCAGCAGTATTTCCTGGTGGCCGCAACCCTTCGCGACATCATCCGCCGCCACAAGAAATCCGGCCCGGGCTTTGACGAGTTCCCGGACCAGGTGGCCATCCAGCTCAACGACACCCACCCGACCATCGCCGTGGCCGAGCTCATGCGCATCCTCGTGGACGAGGAATTTCTCGGCTGGGACGAGGCCTGGGCCATCTGCCGCCGTACCTTTGCCTACACCAACCACACCGTGCTGCCCGAGGCCCTGGAGACCTGGCCGGCCGATCTGCTGGGCCGGGTGCTGCCGCGCCATCTGGAAATCATCGCCGAGATCGACCGGCGCTTCCTGCTGGAGGTGGCCGCCGCCCATCCCGGCGACCAGGGCCGGCAAAACCGGCTGGCCATCATCGACCCGGCCAGCCGCCGGGTGCGCATGGCCCATCTGGCCATTGTCGGCAGCCACAAGGTCAACGGCGTGGCCAGGCTCCACTCCGACATCCTGCGCGAAAAGGTTTTTCCGGAGTTCGACGCCCTGTACCCGGGCAAGTTCACCAACGTCACCAACGGCATCACGCCCAGGCGCTGGCTGCTCCAGGCCAACCCGGCCCTGTCGCGGCTTATCACCGCGCGCATCGGCCCGGACTGGACCACCGATCTCGACCGGCTGGCCGAACTCCTGCCCCTGGCCGAGGACCCGGATTTCCGCAAGGACTGGCGGGCGGCCAAGCGGGAGAACAAGAAGCGCCTGGCTCGCTACGTGCTGCGCAAATCCGGCATGGGCATCAACCCGGACACGCTGTTTGACGTCCAGGTCAAGCGCATGCACGAATACAAGCGCCAATTTTTAAACGTCCTGCACGTGGTGACGCTCTACAACCGCCTGCGCCGCGATCCCCATCTAGCCGTGCCGCCGCGCACGGTGCTCATCGGCGGCAAGGCCGCGCCGGGCTATTTCATGGCCAAGCGCATCATTCGGCTCATCACCGCCGTGGCCGAGACCGTAAACGCCGACGACGCCGTGCGAAGCCGGCTGCGGGTGGTGTTTTTGCCCAACTACTGCGTGTCCCAGGCGGAGAAGGTCATCCCGGCCGCCGAACTGTCCCAGCAGATCTCCACGGCCGGCATGGAAGCTTCGGGCACGGGCAACATGAAGTTCGCCCTAAACGGCGCGCTGACCATCGGGACCCTGGACGGGGCCAACATCGAGATCATGGAGGCCGTGGGGCGGGAGAACATCTTCATCTTTGGGCTCACAGCCAAGGAAGTGGAGGCCACCCGGGCCGCCGGCTACGACCCGGGCCGGCGCGTGGCCGCCGACGCCGAACTGGCCGAGGCCCTGGACATGATCGGCCGGGGCTATTTCACGCCGTCCGAGCCGGACCTGTTCGCGCCCATCCTCGACAACCTGCTGCGCCACGGCGACTACTATCTGGTCACGGCCGACTACCGGGCCTGCCTGGAGGCCCAGGACGCGGTCAATGCCCTCTACCTCGACCCCGAGGCCTGGACCGCGGCCTCGATCCGCAACACGGCCAACATGGGCTTTTTCTCCAGCGACCGGGCGGTGCTGGAATACGCCAAGAACATCTGGAACATTGAGCCTTTGGGAGAGTAACGGCCATTGGCCAGGCAGAGGCTGGGAGCCTGCGGCTACAGCCGCCGCAGCCAGGCGATGAGGGCCAGGACGGCCAGGAGGGGATAGAGCGGCCACAGGACGCCCACGGCCAGGCATACGGCCACGGCCACGGCCAGCACGCCGGCATAGAGGCAGGCTTCGAAATAGGGGCCAAGGCCCAAAAGCGGATTCTTCCAGCCCTGGAAATCGAGCAGCCTGGAGTCGGGGCGGGGGTCGGGACGGGCTTTGTCCGGGGCCAGCTCGGGTTTTCGCGGCCGGGACCGGCCCTCGCCGGCGTCCGGCCCTGGGGGCCTGGCAGTAGCGTCCCCGTGCGCCTCGCCGCCGGCCGTCGCCGGCCGGCCGGCGGACCTGGCCTCTTCCTGGGCGGCCGGATCGGGCGCGGCGGCGTCTTCGGTTCCGGCCCGGCCGGATTGCAGCTTATGGCCGCAGACCTGGCAGAACCGGCGGTCGTCGGGATTGTCCCCGCCGCATTTGTTGCATCGCATGGCGCTTTTGGCTTGTCCTTTCGTTGACAACGTCGTGGGGAAACATAGATGGAAAAGGTCGGACCCGCCACCAAAACAAAGGAACGCCGATGGAGACGATCCTGACCGCCTATTCCGTCAATCCGGTTTGCTGCAACGGCTGCGGCGCTTGCGCCGCCATGGCCCCGGAGCTTTTCGCCATGGACGAGGCCACGGAAAAGCCCGTGCTGCTCCTGGCCGAGGCCCCGGTGGACGACGTGGAGCGGGCCATGGCCTTTTGCCCCCACGACTGCATCGAAGCCGACTGACGTCCGCCCTGCCCTGCCGCCTTCGCGCCCTTGCCGGTTTTGCCGCCGGCAGGGGCGTTTTTGTAGGCTCAGCCCAGGAGCCGCGTTTCCGGCCACGTGCGCTCCGACAGCCCTTTGGCTTGCCCGCCGCTCCCCTTTAACCCTTTCTCCAGATGGGGGGTCTGGGGGCCTCAGGCCCCCAGCCGCCGGAGGCAACGCCTTCTCCTCTCCTCCCCACCCATCCTTACCTCCACGCACTAATGCCTTGCCCCAAACGGCCGATAGGAGCGGCAAGGCGGCCGGGAAGGGGTCGTCGGGGAGGCCGTCATGGCAAGGCGCGAACGGTTGGCCGTCATCGAGGCACTGGATCGGCTGGGGCTGCTCAAATATATTCTGGCCGCGAGCATTACGCTGTTGGCCTTTGGCGTCACGGCCGGGGCTTTCTGCTATGAGCAGCTGCAAAAGCGGCCGCCGCGCCTGTCCAAGGCCGGCCAGGCCGCCCTGGAGCGCCAGCTGCCGCCGTCGCCGCCGGCGGCCTATGTCCACCGCGCGCCGGTGAGCCGGCAAGCGCGGTTCGCGGCCGGGCCGGATGCTGGGCCGAGTTTTTCCTTTTACGACATCTCCGACCGGGAAACGCCCCAGACCTTGGCCGACAAGTTGGCCAACAAGCGTTTCCGGGTGAGTCGGGGCCAGGGCCAGACCTGCAATTTCGCCTATCCCTTGGCCGCCGCGGCCGGGGACAAGGAAGCCGTGGCCGCCTACATCCGCGATCTGGGCCGTGAATGCTGCGCCGCCGCCGCCAATCTGCCCGGGCAGCTTTCGACCTACGCCTTTGCCAGAAACGCCGAGAAGAACGTGGCCCAGCCGGCCGGCCCTATTTCGGGTTCGGCGGTGTTTTCCGAGGTTGGGGGCGGGCTTTTGACGCTCAATCTGCGTTTTTCCGACCACGGCGAAGGCTATGCGGCCAGTTTGCGCCAGCATTTGTCCGAGCGCCACGGCCCGCCGTCGCCCATGGGGACGTCGGGCGAGGCCTGGGCCTGGGCCCGGGACAAGGGGCTGGTGACGCTGACGCGGCTGGGGCGCGGGGTGCAGGTGACGGTCTACTATGCGGCCAACATTGAGCGTCATGCCGCGCACACGGCCCGGCTGGCCGACCGGCCGGCCCCGCAGCGTCAAAAGCCGGCCACCGGTCTGGCCGTGGCCGAAGCCTGGTAGGACGAGCCGCTGGCGCGACGCAAGACGCAACGTCAGGACTGGACCACGCGAACTTCACCGACGACCTCTCCACCCAACGGCAAAGCCCCCTCCCCCCCTTTCCCCAGCTGGGGGGTCTGGGGGCCTCAGGCCCCCAGCCGCCGGCATCTTTACTGCTATTCTCTTCTCATCACCCCAACAGTCGCAGCCAGCCTAACGTCTGGCCGGTGGAGTCGGTGAGGGGGGTATCGGCGGGGCCTGGCAGGGGCGTTTCGTCGGGGAAGGCTTCGGTGAAGGCCATGCCGGCGAGGTGGTCGTCGGGATGGGCCAGGAGTATCCGGCCGGAGCGGTCCACGGCGGCCAGGCGGCGGGAGCACGCGGCCAGGACGCCGGCCAGCAGGGATTTGTACAGGGTCACGGCCGCGTCGGTGGGGCAGGGGCGTTCCCGGCCGCGCCGGGTGATGGCCATTTCGAGGTTGGCCTTGAGGTCGAGGAGTTTGGCGGGTTTTTGGATGTAGCCGGCGGCTCCGGCCCCGGCCACGCGTTCCATGATGTCGCGGTCCACGGCGGCGGTGAGGAAAATGACCGGCACGCCGAATTCGGCGATGAGCGCTCCGGCCGCTTCCACGCCGTCCATGGCTCCGGCCAGGTTGATGTCCATGAGCACCACGTCCGGGGCGGCTTGCCGGGCCGCGTCCAGGGCTTCCTCGCCGGTGCGGGCCATCCCGAGGATGCCGTAGCCCAGCCGGCCGAGAATTTTTTCGGCCACCCGGGCCGAAAGCGGGTCATCCTCGACGATGAGCACCGTGCGCTGTGGCTTGGCCGACTCCTCCATGGCCGCCCTCCTCGTGATTTTTCTGGAAAAATACGGGCGTATTTTTCAAGGGCCGCGTCGCCGCTACTTGGCGTCGGCGAGCTGCTTTTTCTTGTGGGCGTCCTGGATCTTGTAATACAGATCGTCCATTTCAGCGGGCTTCATGAGGTAGTCGAAAGCCCCCTGCTCCATGCCGCGTATGGCCACGTCCACGTTGGCGTGGCCGGTGAGCATGATGACCTCCACCGCCGGATGGGCCGCCTTGATGCGTGACAAGGTTTCCATGCCGTCCATGCCGGGCATTTTGACGTCCAGCAGCACCACGTCGGCCGGGAAGCCTTGCAGCGCCTCCAGGGCCTGTTCGCCGCTGTGGGCCATGTTCACTTCAAGCCCCCGGCGCATCAGACGCTTGCGCAGGGTTTCCACGTAGCTTTCCTCGTCATCCACGAGCAGAACCCGTACCGCCTCGCTCACAAGCATCCCTCCCATCGGACATGCGACAACGCCCGTTTCATAGCCGCGCGGCATGGGAAAAGCAACAACGCCGGTTTTGACACGGCCTGCACTGGCCGGTACCAGCCCGGGAGGAGCACCATTATGCATGGACTGGATCGCGAAGCCCTCATGGGTCTGGCCCGGCTGGCCGGCCAGGCCATCCTGGAATGCCGCGCCGGCGGCCTGGACATCGAAACCAAGGCCGACGGTACGCCCGTGACCCAGGCCGACAAACGGGCCGGGGAGATTTTGACGGCCGGGCTGGCCCATATCTTTCCGGGACTGCCCGTTATCTGCGAGGAAACCGCCAACGCGCCCTATGAGGAGCGGCGGCGGTATAAACGGTGTTTCATCGTGGACCCCCTGGACGGCACCAAGGAGTTCGCGGCCGGGCGGGAGGATTTTTGCGTCTGTCTGGCCTTGGTGGAAGACGGCCGGCCGGTCTACGGCGTCATCGCCGCGCCCGTGGCCGACCGGCTCTATGCCGGCGGGCCGGGTATCCCGTCCCTGCGCCGGGAGAGCGACGGCACGGAGCAGGTGTTGCGGGTGCGCCGGCCCGTGCCTGGGGAGACCATCATCGCCATGGCCAGCCGGTCCCATCCCTCGCCCGGGCTGGCCGACTGGCTGGCCCGCTTTGGCGAAGTGCGCACCGTGAGCCGGGGCAGCGCGCTGAAATTTTGCGCCCTGGCCCAAGGGGACTGCCATGTCTACCCGCGCCTGGGGCCGACGTCGGAGTGGGACGTGGCCGCCGGCCACGCCCTAGTGCTGGGGGCCGGCGGCGTCATGACGGCCCTGGACGGGTCGCCGTTTGCCTACAACAAGCCGGAATTCCTCAATGGCCCGTTTTTGGCCCACAGCCTGGACCCGGCCGACCCGAGGCTGGGGTGAGGTTTTCCCCTTGCCAAGGCAAAAGGCCCAAGGATAGGACCGCAACAAGGCGAAGCCGCTGCCGGCGCGCCTGAAGTAAACGCCATGGGCGGCTTTCTTTGCCCAGGATCAAGGGCAGGCTTTTCACACAACGACGTTTCGTCTTGAGGATCTCCCGATGCGCGACAAAGCTCTTCTCTTCCTCACCGGGAGAAACGGCATTCTGCTTTTCAATGTCCTTATTTTGGCGCTGAGCATTTTCTCGCTTTGGATAATGGCTCCCATGTTGCTCAACGCCTTAGACAACATCCCCGACCTCGAAAACGTCTCGGAATCCCTGGGCGTCATCCTCATCGCTTACGGCGTCGCCATTGAGGAACGTCATTCCCTCATGCCCATTTTCAAGCTCTATCCGAAATTTTACACTGAAAAGCAGGCTTATATCGACGACATCTGCCACGCCTACGGACTTTTTTATCTGTTGTTGGGACTTTTCATGGAAATGTGCGTGGCCTGCGTCAAGATGCCCAATGCCATCATTGACACCGACCATATCGAATATCTGCTTTTTGGCGTCAGCGCCGTGTTCATTGTCTGGAACACCGGCCTGATGTTTCGGCACTGTTATCTGCTCTACACCGCCCCGGAGCAGTATACGCCAGACGCCCATTGACGCGCCGGTTCGCCGCTGCCAGGACGCCCTCCCGCCGCCGCCTGTTTTCACCCTGCCCAGTCCTGGCCGCAGCAACAAAAAACGCGTGCGCGCGCCCCTGGGGAGCGCACGGGCGGCGAATAGAGCGTTTTCCCCAGTGACCAGGCAGCGCAACCACCGGCCCGATTTACCCCGTGGCCTTCGTTGCCACGCCTTCCGACCGCGCGGCCAATCCGCAAGCCCCCTCCTCCGCGCCACGCAAAAAGGGCCAGGAACATGCTCCTGGCCCTTGGTCATTATCGAGAGGTGCGAGTGGAGTCCGCGGGGACTACCAGCGGCTGCCGCCGCGGTTGCCGCCGCCGGAGCGGGGCTTGTCCTCGGCTTCGTTGACCTTCAGATTGCGGCCGCCGAAGTCCTGACCATCCATGCCGGCGATGGCCGCACGGGCACCTTCGTCGTCCATCTCGACGAAACCGAAACCGCGCAGACGGCCGGTTTCACGATCGGTGATGAGATTGACGCTGATGACTTCGCCGTAGTTGGAGAACTGGGTGCGGATGTCGTCTTCGGTGGAATTGAAAGACAAGTTGCCGACATAGAGTTTCTTGGACATGGGTTGCTCCTGTTTTTAGCATTTCTTTTCGTATCGAGTGGAGCTGTACATCAGAACGCCCAAGATCCAAAAAATCCATGCTCGTTTAAATAGACTGGCCACAGAACAGATACACCTTTCGCGGCAGATGTAAAGAGATTGGCCTGAAAATAATTTTATAATTATTTTAGTGTTCCATGCTCTTGCCGGAGCCGTTTTCTGGCGTTGCATAAGCTTGCCGCCGGCAATAAAGAGTAAAGTAGCGCGGTATGTTACGTTGTATTTTGCGAATCGATGACGGGTGTCGGGAATATTTTGGCCGAGCCGCGGCAATCTCCCCGAAAAGTCCGAAAGTCCATCCAGGACCGATGTCGAGCATTCCTTCAGGCACCACAATGGAAAAAGAAAGGCCCCGACTGCACAAGCCGGGGCCAGTAAGGGTATGTTGCAAAAAAGACTTATGGGTTGACGATTGCGCCTCGACTAGGAACGTAGAGCTCGTGTTTGCCACACATGGAGCTTGCCAGATTTCATTTTTTACTGGCCTTCAAGTGCTCTACTGCGAGGAAAACTCTCCGACAATTGATTCACCCAATGGCATCGCCTCCGTTAGGGTTGCTCACAACCTTCACTAGGGACACGACTAACATATAGGCCCGGGACCAACCGCTGTCTAGTGCTTTTTTCGAGGTTGCTTCAAAATACCCGCAGTGAATTCAGACCGGCGGGAAAAAGCGGAGCAAATTCGTTAAGAAATTTGTGCGCATTCCTCTGACGATGGCCCAACCCAAAGAAAAATCGGGCATTCCCCCCTGGGGGCCCACCCTGGAGCGGGGATGGCCCGGGGGGCAAAGGGGCCAGTCCCAAGGGAACGGCCCAGGAAGGGGCCTACCGCGCCTTTCCAGGGGGTGTCCGGGCCGGCGGTCGGGGGAGTGGATGGGGCAGGACCAACGGCCGTCAGGAGGCTCCAACATCTCCGAGACCTAGCTCATTCTGAGCGGCACAGGAGCGCACGTAATCCAAAAGTTCACGCGCAAAAGCAGTATGCAATTGGATTGACTGGAAGTCCGGCTCAACGCCGCAAAGAAACTGCAGTGCCAAGTTCATGCGGCCTTCTTGGCTTGGACCAATGCCTGCGAAGAAAAACCCTAACTTTTCGGCAGCCTCGCTTAATTCTGGCGTGTGGCCGTTATCTAGGGGCAATAGAAGGACAGTCAGCGGGGTGACCCGGGTGCGTGATGTTTTAAGGTGTGACTCTATTTGAGCCAACGCATCTCGCCCTGGCTCAGATATAGTGATAAATGTCCATCCTTCCTTAAAATCGGATTCAAATTCTAAAATCGTTGGTGTACTTGGCAGCGCAGTCCCATGCGATGCACCCGAATCAGGGAGATGGCTCAGGCCAATGTTGGCAAAGATGCTTTCGATCATCCGCTTGTGGCGGACGGGAAGGTAGACCGGAGACGGGTCGGGTTCGCCGAGGCAGCGGACAAACACGAGATCGGCGATACGACCTGGAACAACGTCTGCCTTGTCGGCGCTGCCCTCGCTCCAGACGCTGGCCGCCGGGCCTGCGGCAGCAAGCAGGGCAGACTCCCGCAGTCCTGCGTGGAGCGCCGAACGTTGGGAACGAACATGACTTGTAACCGCTGATGCCAGCACGACGCGCACCCCACGTTCGGCGGCGATCCGCATCAGGCAATCAGCAAGCCCCCAGGAGCAGCCCTTGCCTTGGTGACGTGCGTCCACGAAACCGAAGGTCAGTTCCCTAACTCCCGCTTCCAGGTGCAGCAGCGCCCCGTGACCAGTAATCCCGACGCCCTCGACCTCGGAAACGACAGAGATCATCTCGCCTGTCTCAAGCATTTCCCGCACGCTGGCCGGGTAATAAATCCGCTCGTCGAAAAGGACGGTGCCGTGGGATCTCAAGGCGAGACGGGCGATAGCATCGGCGTCATGAGGCGCCGCGCGACGCAGGACTTGGGGTGGGAGCGATTGATTTGCCGCTGGCCATTCGGGTGCATCCCCTTCGGACTTCTCCCTCGCCACAGGCAGATCAAGCGGGAGGAGCGCAACCATGGAAACTTCGCGCTCGCCGTCTTCCTTTACCGAAAAGAATACTTGGTCGACGAGCCTGCGAATGAGATGTGTACCAAGGCCAGTCGTGTCGCCTTCGCCAAGACGGCTCGGGTCGTATTGGGGCAGCCGGCTTTCATCCAAAGGCAATCCTTTGGAACGCACCGTAAGACGCAGGCCGTGGCCTGTTTCGGACATGATGACGGTTAGTTCGTCGTTCTGACCGCCGTATCCGAAGGCTAGGGCATTCATGACTGCCTCATCCAGGGCCAGACTGATGTCCCGGACACGTTCCTTGCTGAATCCAAGGAGTGAAGCATACTCGCCAGCCGCAGCCACAGCCACTCCAACCCATCGTTCGCGAGCGGGCAGATGCAGGCATATGGGATCATGCAATCGCAAGGTTAACTCCGAGTATCGGTCCAAAACTCAGCATTTATGCTGATAGCCCAACGACTGAAAAATACCTCGATCAGTCAAGGAGGTCCACACTTTAGCGGGGACGGAGCCGGGGGACAAAGGCCCCAGGACCAGGGGAACGGCTCAGGAAGGGGGCGGTCAATGACAGCGACAGGGGGAGAGGATGGGGTTGGCCCAGGAAACCAAGCGGGACGGGTAAATTCACAGCCCCTATGCCTCAATAGGCCAGTTCCTGCAGCACTTTCTCGGGCAGGGTCAGTCTTCGATGCCGCCTGTGGCATCAACCGCGCGTGCCGGATATCGTTTGTTCAACAGGATGTTGCCGAAACTTTGATGCACAACAGGCAAGTGAAGAAATTGTCCACCTAGGTTGACGCAATCAAAATTAATCGTATTATGTAGGACAAACTTTTCCGGAGGAACTATGAAGAAACTTGCCGTGTTAACTTTCCTCGGCGTACTTTCAATTGCAACCATGGCCTTTGCTGGCGACAAATATGATGGACACTTTGGAGATATCGACAATAACGGCGATAAAGTAGTCGTAAAAGAAGAGTTCGTTGAATTTTTCAAAGCGAACGGCGACCCCGCAGCCGCATTTGTCATCATTGACGTCGACAAATCTGGCGGAATAGACCACGACGAATGGCATGCGTTCAAGAAAGCTCACGGCTACGGTCATAAGGATGAAAATCACTCTGACAAAAAGCAATAACCAAACCAGTGAGTTTCCTGGCTAGGGGCTGATTGCGGGGTATGTACAGGCCATAACCCCACAGCCTCGCGTTGGCGCTTAGGCAAAGAAAAAGGGGTTACCGATTTCACGGCAACCCCTTGGCATGCTTCTTGGTGACGCCGGAGGCAATCGAATCCACAGAAGCAACGGTCAAGTCTATTGGAAGACTTACTTTTGTCTTTTGGCTATCCCAATAGCCACAACACTGTCAGAGGGCTTGGCATGGCGATATACACCTTCAAGCTTATCTTTGCCAACAATTCGCCAATCAACAAATCCATCTACGTCTACTGAGTACATAAATTTTCCATCGGAAGAGATCATCCCGATGATTTTTTCAGATCCGCGCTGCGATGTATATGTCCCTTTAACAAAACGGTCATCCTGACTGATGATTTCAAGCTGCCCGTTCAGAACATTTTGACCAGGAGTCCAGTGCGTAATGCTTGACTCTTTATCGGAATTCAGCATCACGCCTCCTTTCGTCTCTACATCCCATTTCCCAACCAACGAAGGGATTTTGTCCTCGGCCAATGCAAACGACGAGGAGAGCAGCAAAGAAAGCACTGTGGCAACAAGAGCGGTACACTTCATGTCTCGACCTCCAAGCGTTACATGTTTCGACCATAAATGAAAGAAAGTACCTCAACGGGACAGGGTAAAAAGCCCAGCCCCCGTGACTCACTCCGGCTGTCATTCCGCTAGACCCTGTGTCACCGCTCGCTCATGAAGAAAGCGCCTCGCGCCCAAATCTCCGCATCAATTGGTCTGCCGATGCATCATTGAACTTTTTTCTTCATGCCGAGAACCCGTTCAATCACTTCAATCAGCGCCAACCTATCCACAGGCTTCGAAATATATTCGTCCATTCCCGCTTCTAGAAATTTATCTCGATCACCAGACATTGCATATGCAGTCATAGCAACGATTGGGATGCTTGACTTCGCTCCAAGATTGCTTGCCCCTCTGATTGCCTTTGTAGCTTCAACGCCGTCCATGACGGGCATTTGGACGTCCATGAGTATTAGGTTGAAGTCTTCTGCATTCAACCGCTTTAACGCTTCCTCACCATCCTTGGCGACAGTGACTGCGTAGCCGGATTTCTCGAGCATCCGTTTGCAGGTAAGCGAGCTTAACGAATCGTCCTCAGCAAGGAGTATGCGCGAAGGACTGTGTTCAGGGGAGTGGTGGTTATTCACGGCATGCTCTACGGTTTTCTGCTCACCCACCTGTGGAACCTTGAACGGCAGTGAGAGATAGACGATCGTTCCCTCACCTAGTGAACTATCAATCGACATGTTTCCACCCAGGAGCTTTACCAAGCGACGAACGATAGAAAGCCCAAGGCCAGCCCCTTGGAAGCGCCTAGTGTATGAGCCTTCAGCTTGAACAAAAGGCTCAAAAATTGACTTAAGACTTTCTTCTGAAATACCTATTCCCGTATCACTGACTGTGATCAAAACACGCACGAAAGAATCGCCCGGCTTTGACAACAACGATGCATCGATCCGAACTGCACCCTTATCGGTAAATTTAATAGCGTTGCCGACAAGATTGAACAGGATTTGTCGAAGCCGAACCTCGTCCCCGATCAAGACCAGGGGCAGATCCTCATCGCGTCCAAACTCCAAGCAAAGACCTTTCTCCCGGGCCTCCATCTCAAAAAGGTCTCGGATAGAATCCCGCGTTTTCTTGATGTTGAATTCTGTCTCAACTATTTCCATCCTACCTGCTTCGATCCTTGAGATGTCAAGAATATCCGAAAGCAATCGCGTCAGTCGTTTTGTGGACCTAATCGCTCCCAAAAGATACTCTTTTTGCTCATCATTCGGCCCAGTAGACTCAAGCAACTGGAGCATCCCGAGCACTCCGTTTAGTGGAGTGCGTATTTCATGGCTCATGTTAGCAAGAAACTCGCTCTTGGCGTGGCTAGCTGTCTCGGCGGCATTCTTTGCCAACTGAAGAGCCTCTTCAGCCTGAAGACGCTCAAGCTCCCGGCCTGCTCGCACTCCAGCTAATTTCAAAATGGATTCAGCCAGACGAGTATCCTTCAAAGGGTGACGCCCTATGGCAGCAATAAGCCCGTTCGGTTGTCCAGCCGAATCCCACAAAGTAATGCCAACGTAACTCTCGGCTGCCATGTCCTGTAGAACCGGATCATCAGGAAAAAGACTGCGCACATCGCGGGGAAAACAGCATGCCTGTTTTTCAACCACATCCCCACAAGGAGTGTCTTTCAACGCGTAGGTGATATTGTCTTCAAAATGCCCATCGAAATATACAGCCAGAGTCCGTGCGTTAAGCCCATCACCTTCAAGCCGATCTATGCAGACGAAATCCATTTTCAGGTTTTCAGCCAAGTACTCCGCGAGATCTTCGAAGAAGTCTTTGCCAGAACGAGCGTTGCCATAGGTTGCCAGAAATGTCAGAGACTGCTCGATGGCTTTTCGTTCAGTAATATCGCGATTGCAGACCCTACGCCCCAGAAATACTCCGTCATTGCTGAATACAGGCTTACAACTGTGGCTGATCCAAACGACTTCGCCGGAGCGTTTGAGTATTCGGAAGTCCAATTCCAAATGATGGTGCTCAAAGTTGTCAAGCACCAGATCAAGGTGCTCTTCCCAGAGTTTCAAGTCATCTGGATGGACAATTTGGCGGTCATCCAGAGGGTTATCTCCCATGAACTCTTCTGGGGAGTATCCAGTAATGTCTTTGCACGAAGGCGAGACCCATTTGAGCTTCCCATCGGGGCCGCGCCAGTACTCCCAATCGTTTGCGTTGTCTGAAACAATACGGAGGTGCTCCTCACTCTTACGCAGCGCATCCTCAGCCTGCTTGATTTCCGTAAAATGTATTTCAGCTTTGGTGCCAATCTGGTTGATGTCCTTGGCCAGCTGGCTAATCTCATCGTTTCCGCCGACATTCCCTGTCCGTTCTGAGTACAGACCGGAGGCATAAGCATTGGCCACTTTGCCCAACACCTCGATGCGACGGACAATTCCCACGGTCCCGGCATAATATGCGACCAGGAGGGACATAAGGCCAGCAGCAGCTAACAAAAGTAGGTTCTTGCGGAGTTCTCGCTTTGGTTCCGAAACGATTTCCTCCTCAAGGATGCTGACGCCAACATAGAAGTATGGGGCTTCACCGTCCACCCGGGACAGTTTTTGAACGGCATAGATCCTCCGGCGTCCGTCAGCACCGATATTCGTGAAGGGAACTCCCGGTGCTCGTGCAACTATGTCCTGCCATACGTTGGCCCGTATTGCTTCCCCTACAGGGTAAATATCACTTTTAGGATTTGGGAAATGGCGGTTATAGAGTCGGATTCCATCTTCATCTGCCATGTAAATTGTCGAGTATGTGGGGAGATCAATGTCTTTGACAACATCATCATACTGATCTAATCGAACACCAGCGTTGAGAATTCCTACCATTTTATTGGCAGCATCGTAGACAGGGAGTGCACACGTAAGCACATGGCGGCCAGTCGCAATGCTTTTTGTGTATCCTCCATAAGCAAAGTCGCGAGTGGCTAATGCACGCTTGAATGCGCGCTGATCAGCCAAATTCCTTCCTGGCACCCAGTCTTGCGTGGACGCCACGACTGCGCCCTGGAGGTTAGTCAAGATGATATTGTTATAAACGCTGCTCTTATTGGTGATACTTCTCAATATCTTTGTACTTGTTGGCCCATCCAATTCCTGCACGGACGCGAGCGCGGCAATGGCCTTGAGGTATTCATGGGTACTCGCACTCATAAGCACTTGGCGAGAAGCCAAGTTGCCAGCGACATATTTGGCCTGGTTTAACGCCCGTTCAATAGCACGTTGCTCATTAGATAGTCCGCTATATAAGATGACAACCATATCCGGAATCAGGACAAGCAGCACCAATGCGCCAAGCTTTTTGCGTATGCTGAATCTTGAATTTGCAAGCACGAATACCACCTCATTGATATGAAAACACGCTCAAGAGTCTCCCGTGCCCTGCCCTTAGTAAAAGCACTCGCTTTATGGATTCAGATATCGAGCTCAACCAAGAAAGCTTCCCCACTTTTAAGAAAGTCCGAAGCTCCTGGGAGGCCCCAGCAGATTAACCGCCTGGGTAATTCCCCAGCTCCTGTGACTGTCTCCGACTGTCCCCGCGTCAAGCTTCGTGTTAGCATTCATCCAAGTAGAAAAGGGTAAGCAACCCTGGCCCTGCCAATCCCTTGTCCTCCTGACTACTCCCATCAGTGCACCATACATGTCCAAAAGTCCAAAGCAGTCTAGCTTCACCGCCTGGAAAGTTTGCTTTTGCAATGTCACCTTTGTCACCAGTCAACAAGTTGCATAAATTCATAAGCTTATCTGCAAATCGCCGGCGCATAGGATGACAGTTGGTCCAGTGGGCGACACGGGGCAGGACCAGGAAGACCAACCGGCCCCAGTAAAATCCCAGCCCCTGTGCCTTCATAGGCCAGTTGCTGCGGCACGTTCTCGGGCAGGGTCAGCCAAAGTTACCGCCAGCAGGAAACGGGGCCAGAAAATTTTCAGAGGACGCACCCGAAAAGTCCAAATGTCCATCCCGAGGGCAATGCCTGTGGGAATATTCCGCGAAAACAGCACGATGTCGTCATGCTGACGTGCCCCCGCGACGCGTAGGTGCGTTCTTGCCGCCGGGCACCGCGCCGATCATTTTCCGCCGCCAACGCATCGGGAAAGTCCAAACGTCCAATTCGAGACAAGAAATTCCGGGGACTGCTGGAATTTTTTCCAGGTAACCTGTTGAAAATTTTCAAGAGGTCGTCCCCGGGGTGGGGAAGGAGATGAGTCAGCCGGCCAGGGCCTGGGCTGTCAGAGCCAACGGGAGCGTTGGCGGTGAGTTGGCACCGGGCCAAAGAAAAAGGGGTCACCGATTTCTCGGTAACCCCTTGGCATTCTTCTTGGTGGAGCTGGAGGGAATCGAACCCACGACCTCTTGAATGCCATTCAAGCGCTCTCCCAACTGAGCTACAGCCCCGCAGCGAGGTCCGTTTCTACGCGGGTCCCGAAAAAAGTCAATCGAAAATTTCGGCCCGCGCCACTTTTTTTGACCGCCCTTTCCAACAAGCCCCGTTTCTCGTACATACCTCCTGGGCCGGCGACTGCCGACATGCCCCCAAGGAGTGCCCCTAACCGTGCTCGCATTGGCCAAACGTCTCCTGCTCAAAACACTCTGGGTCGCCGTCGTGTTCCTCGGCATCACCTGCGTGAGCTTCGCCGTCATTCACCTCGCCCCAGGTTCGCCCACCGACATGGAGACCACCCTCAACCCGCTCGCCACCGCCGAAACCCGCGCCCGGCTCCAGGCGCTCTACGGCCTCGACCGGCCGCTGCATGTCCAATACCTCGACTGGCTCGGCAAACTCGCCCGCCT
Organism: Solidesulfovibrio carbinolicus; assembly: GCF_004135975.1. Taxonomy (NCBI): domain Bacteria; kingdom Pseudomonadati; phylum Thermodesulfobacteriota; class Desulfovibrionia; order Desulfovibrionales; family Desulfovibrionaceae; genus Solidesulfovibrio; species Solidesulfovibrio carbinolicus. Next base: position 68,709 of record NZ_CP026538.1, read on the forward strand.
CGACTTCGGCAACTCGCTCTCCGGCGACCGGCGTCCGGTCTGGGACCGCATCAAGGAACGCCTGCCGCTGACTATTTCCATGAACGTCGCCTCCCTGATCCTCACACTCGCCGTAGCCATCCCCATCGGCGTGGCCTCGGCCCGGCATCAGGGGGGCCTGTTCGACCGCGCCGCCACGGTCTTCGTCTTCATCGGCTTCGCCATGCCCGGCTTCTGGCTGGCCTTGCTGCTAATGCTCTATTTCGGCATCCACCTCGGCTGGCTGCCCATCTCGGGCCTGACCTCCATGGACTACGCCCGCCTGGGACCCTGGGACAAAATCGTGGATCTGGCCCGGCATCTGGCACTGCCCATTTTCATCTATACCTTCGGGTCGCTGGCCGGCATGTCGCGCTTCATGCGCTCGGCCATGCTCGAGGTGCTGCGCCAGGACTACATCCTGACGGCCCGGGCCAAGGGGCTGTCGGAATTCACCGTCATCTACAAGCACGCCCTGCGAAACGCCCTGCTGCCGGTCATCACCATCCTGGGCCTGTCCGTGCCCGGGCTTATCGGCGGCTCGGTCATCATCGAGTCCATCTTCGCCCTGCCGGGCCTGGGACAGCTCTTCTACCAGTCGGTCATGGCCCGGGATTATCCGCTCATTATGGGCAATCTGGTCCTGGGCGCGGTGCTAACCCTGGCCGGCAATTTGCTGGCCGACGCCGGCTACGCCCTGGCCGATCCGCGCATCCGCCTGGGAGGGAAAGGCGATGCTTAACTCGGCCCGGACCTTGCGGCGGCTTCTCCCGGCCAACGGCCTGCTGGCCGTGGGGCTTTGCATCGTCGGCGCGGTCTCCGTGGCCGCGCTGCTGGCCCCCTGGCTGGCCCCCTACGATCCCTTGGCCTTGGACGTGGACGCCATCCTGCGGCCCCCCGGCGGCGCGCATCTGCTGGGCACCGACGCCCTTGGGCGCGACGTGTTGTCGCGCCTGCTCTACGGCGGCCGGGTGTCGCTGTGGGTGGGCTTCGTGGCCGTGGGCATCTCCGTGGCCATCGGCCTGTTTCTCGGCCTGTGCTCGGGCTATTTCGGCGGCCTGATTGACGAGGCCATCATGCGCGGCGTGGACGTCATGCTGTGCTTTCCCTCGTTTTTCCTCATCCTGGCCGTTATCGCCTTTCTCTCGCCGTCGCTGACCAACATCATGATCGTCATTGGCCTGACCTCCTGGATGGGCGTCACCCGGCTGGTGCGGGCCGAGACCTTGGCCCTGCGGACGCGTGATTTCGTCCTGGCCGCCCGGGTGTCGGGCATGGGCGCGCCGGGCATCCTTTTCTACCACATCCTGCCCAACGCCGCCGCGCCGGTGCTGGTTTCGGCCACGCTCGGCGTGGCCGGGGCCATCCTCACCGAATCGTCGTTGAGCTTTTTGGGCCTGGGCGTGCTGCCGCCGACCCCGAGCTGGGGCAACATGCTCATGGAAGGCAAGGAAGTGCTGGAAGTGGCCCCCTGGCTGTCCATTTTCCCGGGGCTGGCCATTCTGGTCACCGTGCTCGGCTACAACCTCATCGGCGAAAGCCTGCGCGACATCCTGGACCCGAGGCTGCGGCAATAGGCCATACCACCATGATCGAAGTCCTTCGCATCAAGAACCTGGCGCTCATCGACGACCTGGAGCTGGAATTCGGCCCGGGCCTCAACGTCCTGTCCGGCGAGACCGGAGCCGGCAAAAGCTTCATCATCTCGGCCGTCAATTTCCTCACCGGCGAGAAGATGCACACCGACCTCGTCCGGGCCGGCCGGGACAAGGCCGTGGTCGAGGCGCTGTTTGTCCTGGGCGACGAGGAACTGATCCTGCGCCGGGAACTTGTGGCCGAGACCGGCCGCAGCCGCGTCTACGTGGGCGACAGTCTGGCTTCCCGCGAGACCCTGGCCGCGCTTCGCCCCAAGCTGTTGCTCCACGTCTCCCAGCACGGCCAAGGGCGTCTGCTCCAGCCCGCCTTCCAGGCCGCCCTCCTCGACGGTTTCCTGCCCGATCCGGCGCTTTTGACCGAAAAGAACCGCTTGGCCCGGGAACTGGGCGAGGTGGCCGCCGCCATCCGCGATCTCGACGCCAAGGCGGCCGGGCTGGAAGAAAAACGCCAGTTCCTGGAATTCCAGCACGCCGAGATCGCCAAGGTGAACCCCCTGCCCGGCGAGGAGGACGAGCTGGTGGCCCGCAAGGCCGCCCTGGCCGAATCGCGCAAGGCCGCCCAGGCTCTTGGCCGCGCCCTGGAGTGCATCGAACGCCAGCCGCCGGTTCTGGACGCCCTGGCCGACCTGCACCGAGAACTGCTCCACGCCGGGGAAATCCACGAGGAATTTTCTACCGACGCCGAGGCCGTGGCCGCTTTCCGCCACCACCTCAAGGATCTGGCCGTGCGCCTGCGCCGCCGGCCGGCCAAGGCGGCCGAGGACGACGGCGAGGGCATCGAAAAACGCCTGTTCGAGCTGGCCACGCTGCGGCGAAAGCTCAAGCGCTCCCTGGCCGAGATCGTGGACCTGGGCCGCGACATCAAGGAAAACCTCGATTTTCTCGACGACTGCGGCCTGAAACGCAAGCAGCTGGCCCGGGACGAGGCCGCCGGCATGGCCGCCCTGGCCCAAGCCCTGGCCGCCCTGGGCGCGGCCCGGCGCGAGGCCGCCGCCCGGCTGTCCGCCGCCCTGGAAGACATCCTGCGCGGTTTGGGCTTCTCCAAGGACGTGCGGGTCATTTTCGATTTCACGCCGGTTGTCGCCTACACGCCTGTGGCCTGCGACGGCGAGGCGCTGACTGAAGACCGGGCGCGCGTGCTGTGGCGGCCCAACCCCGGCCAGCCGCCCCAGCCGCTGGACAAGATCGCCTCGGGCGGCGAACTCTCGCGCTTCCTGCTGGCGCTGATGTCGCTTTCCGCCGAGCCGGGCGGACCCACGCTCATTTTTGACGAAATCGACGCCGGCATCGGCGGGCTGACGCTCACAAGCGTCGGCAGCCACATCAAAAAGCTGGCCGCCACTTCGCAGATTCTGCTCATCAGCCACTGGCCCCAGCTGGCCAGTCTGGCCGACCGGCATTTCCAGGTACAAAAATCCGTGGAGGACGGCCAGACCATCACCCGCTGCCTGCGCCTGGACGCCGACGGCGTGGCCGCCGAACTGGCCCGCATGGCCGGCGGCGGCGAAGCCGGCGTGGAAATGGCCCGGCGGCTTTTGGAAAACGGGGACACGCCGGCATGATCGAAGTTGCGGGGCTGCGCCACTGCTTTGGCCGGCGCGAGGTGTTGCGCGATCTGACCTTTTCCCTGGATAAGGGCGGCTTTGCTTTTCTGACCGGCCCGTCCGGGGCGGGCAAGTCCACCTTGCTGCGCATCCTGCACGGCTCGCTGCCCTTGCAGGAAGGCCGGGCCGTGGCCGCCGGCCACGATCTGGCCGGGCTGCGCCCCTCCAAACTGCATCAGCTGCGCCGCGACGTGGCCATGGTGTTTCAGGATTTCAAGATCCTGCCCGAGCGCAGCGTGGCCGATAACGTGGCCCTGCCCCTGGTGGTGCGGGGAACGCCGGCCGGGCGCATCGAGCGCCGGGTGCGCTCGGCCCTGACCGCCCTGCGCCTGACGGAGCTGGCCAACCGGCCCTGCGCCGAGCTGGCCGGCGGCGAACAGCAGCGGGTGGCCATCGCCCGGGCCGTGGTGGCCGGCCCCCGGCTCATGCTGGCTGACGAACCCACCGGCAACCTCGACTGGGACCTGTCGCTTCGCCTGCTGGACATCCTGCGCCAGTTCAGCGCCCACGGCACGGCCATCCTCATGGCCACCCACAACCAGGCCCTGGTGGCCGCCGCCCCCGACGCCCGGATCATCCGCCTGGAGCGCGCCGCGCCTGACACCGGAACAGACGCCGCCCAGGCCGCCGCCCCGGAGGCAGCCTCATGACGGCGCGCCTCATCCTCGCCGGCCTGGCCGATCTGTTTCGCCGGCCGTCCACGTCATTAAGCGTCATCCTGGGCGTGTTCGCCACGGTGTTCTTGTGCGGCCTGCTCGCCCTGGCCCAGGTCGGCCTGGACGGGGCCTTGGCCAAGGGCCAAGGCGTGCTGCGCTTTCAGGTCTACTGGAAGCCGGGAGCCGACGCGGCGCTCACCGCCCGGCAGATGGACTGGATGCGCGCCCTGCCTGGGGTCATCGAAGCCAAGGCGTTTTCCCCCGAGGCGGCCATGGCCGTCATGCGCGGCAGCCTGGGCGGCGCGGCCGAACCGCTCCTGCCCGGGGCGGCCAACCCCCTGCCCTACACCTTGCTGCTGGGCTTTGCCCCGCCCGAGCACGACGACGCGTTCGCCAGGCAGACCCTGGAGCGCCTGACCGCCGTGGATGGCGTGGCCGAGGTGCGCTACAACCCGGCCGCCATCGACGCCGCCCGCTCCCTGGGGCTGCTCGGCGCCCAGGCCGTACTCCCGCTGGGGGCCATCCTGGCGCTGCTGGTCGGCCTTGTGGTCGGCAACACCGTGCGCCTGACCCTGCTGCGCCGGCGCGAGGAATTCGAGATCATGCGTCTGGTCGGCGCGGCCGAGTCGGTCATCGCCCTGCCCCTGGTGGCCGGCGCGGCGGCCATGGGCTTTGTGGGCGCGGGGCTGGCCGCCACGGCCCTGGCCTTTCTCTGGTCGGCCGTGGCCGGCCAGCTGGCGGCCGCGCCCTTGTGGCTGTCCCTGGCCGCGCCGCCGGGCTGGTTGTGGGTTTCGCTTATTGCCGCGCCTACGGCCGTCTCCGCCCTGGCCGGCCTGGCCGCCGCCATGGAGTCGCGCCCGTGACCGAACCGTGTGGCATCATCCTGGCCGCCCACGGCTCCCGGCATCCCGGGGCCATGGCCGCCTTGGACGCGTTCCGGGAGTCTGTTGCCGCCGCCCATCCCGGAGCGGTGGTGGCCGTGGCCCGCACCGTGGGGCGCAAGCACGGCAACGCCGCCGCGTTCGGCGGAGCGAGGCAGGTCCTTGACGTGCTTGGCGAGCTGACCGCCGCCGGCTGCGCCCGGGTGGCGGTACAGTCGCTGCATGTGGTGCCGGGCGGGGAATACCACGAACTGTTGGCCGGCCTGGGCCGTTGGCTCGCCGACGACGCCGGCCGCACGTCGGTGTCGGTGGGCGCGCCGCTTCTGGCCGATCTGGCCGACGTGGACCAGGCGGCCGCCGCCATCGACGAGGCGCTCGCCGCCGGTCGCCAGCCCGGCGAGGCGGCCGTGCTCATGGGCCACGGCGCGCCGCCCCCCGGAGCCGGATTTTACGAAGCCCTGCGCGAACGCCTGACCCAGCGCGATCCGCTGCTCTTCTTCGGGGCCATGCCCCGGGAGAAAGGCGCGGCCAGCCTGGAGCTGGACACCATCGTCGCCGCCCTGGCCGCCAAAGGCGTGACCAAGGCGCTGCTGCTGCCCTTTTTCACCGTGGCCGGAGCCCACGCCTGTTCCGATCTGGCCGGCGTGCAGCCCGATTCCTGGCGCGGCCGGCTGGAAGCGGCCGGCGTCACCTGCCGGGCGCGGCTGGCCGGATTGTTGGAGATCGAAGCCTTCGCCGCCATCTGGCGCGAGCATCTCGACCGGGCCATGGCCCGTTTATCCTGACCGCGCGCGTGCAAGCCCCGCATTGACGCCGCCCGGGGCTTGTGAAAATATCGTTGGGCTTACGCGCCTGGGCGCGCGGCCAAAATTCGCCCCGAGGATGCCCCATGAACTGGCCCCACAAGGATCTTCTCGACGTCTCGCAACTCTCCCGGGAAGACGTGGACGTGGTCATGCGCACCGCCGCCTCCTTCCGGGAAATAAACGCCCGACCCGTCAAGAAAGTGCCCACCCTCAAAGGCAAAAGCGTCGTGCTGTTTTTCGCCGAGCCCAGCACCCGCACCAAGACGTCCTTCGACATCGCCGGCAAACGCCTCTCGGCCGACACCTTCGGCCTGGCCAAGTCTGGCAGTTCCTTGCAAAAGGGCGAGACCCTCAAGGATACCGTGCTCACGCTCCAGGCCATGAACCCCGACGCCATCGTCATGCGCCACGCCAGCTCCGGCGCGGCCGATTTCGTGGCCCGGCGGGTGTCCTGCGCCGTCATCAACGCCGGCGACGGCTGGCACGCCCATCCTACCCAGGCCCTGCTTGATCTGTTCACTCTGCGCGAAGTCTGGGGCGACGATCTTGTCGGCAAGACCGTGACCATCCTTGGCGACGTGGCCCATTCCCGGGTCGCCCGGTCCAATATTCGCCTGCTCACCATGCTCGGCGTCACCGTGCGCCTGTGCGCCCCGCGCACCCTGCTCCCCAAGGACGCCCGGGCCCTGGGAGCCAAGGTCTTTCACGAGCTGGAACCGGCCCTGGAAAACGCCGACGCCGTTATGTGCCTGCGCCTGCAGCTCGAACGCCAGGAAGCCGGGCTTTTGCCCGATCTGCGCGAATACGCCCGCCGCTTTTGCCTGACCAAGGCGCGGCTGAAAAACGCCGCCCCGGACGTCAAGGTGCTCCACCCCGGCCCCATCAACCGGGGCGTGGAAATCGCCTCGGACCTGGCCGACGCCGGCAATTCGCTTATCCTGGACCAGGTGGCCTCGGGCGTGGCCGTGCGCATGGCGATTTTGTATCTCCACATCACCCGCAAGGAAAAAGGGGAAACCGCATGACGCCGCCGGATCTCGTCGTCGCCGACGCCGCCGTCCCCGGCCGCGACGGCCGCTGGACCCTGGTCTGCGCCGCCGGGCAGGTGCTGGAACTTGTGCCCCACGACCCGGCCGCCCGCTTCCCCGAAGCCCGGGTCATCGAGGCCAAGGGGCAGCTGCTCCTGCCGGCCATGACCGACGCCCACACCCATCTGCGCGAACCCGGCCAGGAATGGAAGGAAGACATCGCCTCGGGCCTGGCCGCCGCCGCCGGAGGCGGATTTTCCAACATCCTGTGCATGGCCAACACCGATCCGGTCAACGACAACGAATCGGTCACGCGCCTCATGCTGCGCCGGGCCAGCGATGCCTGGCCCCACGGCCCGCGCCTGTTCCCGGTCGGCGCGCTCACCATGGGCCTTGCCGGCAAACAGCTCGCGCCCATGGAAGAGCTGCTGGCCGCCGGCTGCGTGGCCTTTTCCAATGACGGCGAACCCGTGGCCGACACCGAGCTTTTCCGCCACGCCCTGGAATACGCCGCCGACCTCGCCCCGGTCATCGACCACTGCGAGGACCCGTACATGGCCAAGGGGGCCGGGGCCAACGAAGGCGTCATGAGCGCCCGCCTGGGCCTTCGCGGCCAGCCCGACGTGGCCGAGGCCCTGCAGGTCGCCCGGGACATTCTTTTGGCCGAATACTTAAACGCACCGGTGCACCTGGCCCACGTCAGCTGCCGCCGGGCCGTGGAACTCATCGCCGACGCCAAGCGCCGGGGCGCGCCGGTCACGGCCGAAACCTGCCCGCACTACCTGACCATGACCGACGCGGCGCTTTTCGGCTACGACACCATGGCCAAGGTCAATCCGCCGCTTCGCACCGACGACGACCGCCTGGCGCTGATTCAGGCCCTGCGCGAAGGCGTCATCGACATCCTGGCCACCGACCACGCCCCCCACGCCGCCCACGAAAAGGAAACCCCCTTCGAGGACGCCAAAAACGGCATCACCGGCCTGGACACGGCCCTGGGCAGCCTGTGGGAACTGGTGCGGCTGGGACAGCTGACCGCCGAAGATATCGCCCAGCGCTTCGCCTGGCGGCCGGCCGAAATCTTCAAGCTCCCCCACTGCCGCTTCGCCCCGGGCGATCCGGCCGATTTCTGCCTCTTCGACCCGGAACAATCCTGGGTCGTCACCCCCGAAACCCTGCGCTCCAAGGGCAAGAACACGCCGCTTCTGGGCCAGTCCCTCACCGGCCGCGTGACCCTGACCGCCGTGAACGGCCACGTGGTCTACGAACTCGCCCGCGCCGGAGCCTGAGACACGCATCAATCGCCGCACCCGGAGGTCTTCCCATGGCGCAACCCTTCAAGGACGCCACCGCCATCTGCAAAACCATCATGCGAAACGGCTACGACGCCTACGTCATCAACGCCGTTTTGCAGGAAAAAGCCCTGGATGCCGCCGCGCCGGAACTCGACGTGGCCACCGACGCCCCCCTGGCCGAAATCCAGAAGCTCTTCCCCCAGTCCGAAGCCTGCGCCGAGGACGGGGCCTTTGCCCGCCTCCAAAGCGGCGACACCACGCTCTACCTCTACCCGGCCGACACCGCCGACGCCTCCCACCCCGAGGAGTCCGTGGCCCGGCTCACCAGCCGGCTCATCGCCCGGCTGACCGCCAAGGGGCTGCTGCCGCCCCATCAGGCCTGCCCCTACGTGCCGCATCAGGTCGAGGACCACGACGGCTTCGCCGACCTCTCCAGCGGCGAAGTGCGCTTAAACGGCATCCCCGACGAAGCCATCCGCCAGAATTACCTGCGAGCCGTGCGGGCGCTGCGGTTTTCCGCCAACTACAACATCCCGGTGGAACCCAACACCTTTATGGCCATCCTGCGGGCCTCGCGCCGCATCATGGACTACGTGTCGGTCAAAGACATCATGGACGAATGGCGCAAGGTCGAGGCCGAAAACATGGCCGACTTCGTGGAGCGCCTCTACGACACCATGATCCTGCACTGGTTTTTGCCCGAAGTGGCGACGCTGGCGCGCATCAAGATCACCTCCGACGACGGCGTCGAATACACGCTCTTCGAACAAACCCTGGCCGTCATGCGCCACTACCCCGAGGAACTGCCCTACGACTGGTACGGCACCCTGGCCTGCCTGTTCCACGATGTGGGCAAGCTCCACACCGCCCAGTACGCCGGCGGCGACCTCCACTTCTACCAGCACCACCAGGTCGGGGCCAAGGTCACCCGCAAAATCCTCTCGCGGCTGGGCTTCCCGCCGGACGAGACCGACCTCGTGTGCAACCTCGTGCGCGGCCACATGCACTTCCACTTCATGCTCACCGACCGGGGCATCCGCCGCTTCCGCGCCCTGGACCAGTACCCGCGCCTGATCGAAATGGCCCGGGCCGACATCAAGTCCGTGGGCGGCACCTACAAGGAATTCAACCACAACATGAAAATGCTCGAGCGTACCGAAACGCCCGAGGAAATGCTCGAACCGCTGCTCAATGGCGCGCAGATCATGCAACTGCTCTCCCTCAAGCCCGGACCGGCCGTGGGACTCATCCGCGACGCGCTGCTCAAGGCCCAGATCAGCGGCGACGTCGCCAGCCGCGAAGACGCCGAACGCTTCGTGCGCGCCTACTGGGACAAGCAAGGACTGCATTAGCAGAGAGCGAAGAGAATCGGGGCGCTGCCCCGAGCCCCGCCGGGGGGCTAAGCCCCCCGGCCCCTTTCCTGGGAGGGCGATTTTCCCGGCGGGAAGCCCGCCGGGAAAATCGCCCTCCCAAAAAATGATTCCGAAGCCCGGCATATCTCTTCCCAGGATTGCCTTTCCGGCTTTTGCCTTTTAATGCGGCGCTTCGCCGCTGGCGCACCTTGGGGCCGGAATCGCTCCGGGGCGGCGCGGGCCGCGCAAGCGGCCACGCGTCGCCCCGGACGATTCCGGCCCCAACGACGGGCATCCGCAGCCGACCTCTGCCTCGCTTCGTCCGGCCGACCGTCCGCGCCCCCGTCCATCGACCCATGACGGGGGTCCGGGGGCCTGAGGCCCCGGCGGGGCTTGGGGCGGAGCCCCGATCTTCCCTCTTCCGGTCATCCCCCTAGCCACACCACACACGCAACCCATCAACCGTCAACCGCCGACACCAACCAACAACCACAACCCCGCAACCAGCAGACCAACCGCCATGACCAATCTCATCGACCTGACGTTTCACGAACTGGAGTCCCTCATTGTCAGCCTGGGCGAGCCGCCGTACCGGGCCAGGCAGGTCTGGCAGTGGCTGTGGCAGAAGCGGTGCCGCGAGATCGCGGGGATGACGGACGTGTCCAAGGCGTTGCGCGCCCGGCTGGAGGAGGTGGCGGCAATTCGGTGGCCGGTGGTGGAAATGGTGCGGGAGAGCCGTGACGGCACGGTGAAGTTTTTGTTGGCGCTGGGGGACGGCGAGCGGGTGGAGTGCGTGTTGATCCCGGAGAAGGACCATTACACGGCCTGTTTGTCGACGCAGGTGGGTTGCGCCATGGGCTGCGGTTTTTGCGCCACCGGGATGTTGGGGTTTCGGCGCAACATGACGCCTGGGGAGATGCTGGGGCAGGTGTTGGTGGGCCGGCAGCATCTGGCGGACAAGGGCGTGGAGCTGGGGCTGCGCAATCTGGTGTTCATGGGCATGGGCGAGCCGCTGCTCAATTACGACAATTTGCTGCAGACCTTGGAGGCGCTCCATCATCCCCAGGGTTTGGATTTTTCGGGCCGGCGCATCACGGTGTCCACGGCTGGCGTGGCCCGGCATTTGTTGGATTTGGGGCGCACGGGCTTGTGTTCGCTGGCAATTTCGCTGCATGCGCCGACCCAGGCCCAGCGGGAGCGGATCATGCCCGGGGCGGCCAGGTTGGAATTGGACAAGCTCATGGATTTGCTGGCGCAGTATCCGCTCAAGCCTCGGGAGCGGCTGACGTTCGAGTATTTGTTGCTGGCGGGGGTCAATGACGCCGACGCCGACGCCCGGGAGCTGGTGCGGCTGCTCTCGCGGGTGAAGGCCAAGGTGAATCTGATCGTGTTCAACGCCACGCCGGGGTTGCCGTATGCGCCGCCGGACGAAGCCAGGGTGTTGGCGTTTCAGGATATTTTGAAGAGCAAGGGGCTGACGGCGACGCTGCGCAAGAGCAAAGGCGCGGATATCGCGGCGGCCTGCGGGCAGTTGCGGGCGGAGTGCGACGGTGAGGGTGAGGGAAAGACAGGATAAGAGGCCTCCGGCGGCCGGGGGGATGATCCCCCCGGACCCCTGCGATAGGGGAGTTGGGGGCGCATAAAATTCGGCCGGCGACGGAGCGCTTGTCACCCGGTTGACGTTTGGGTAAGCTAACACTCCTTTTTCGCGTAAAAAGCGAACGGCGGGAGGCCCTATGGAAACGACGCTGGACGAACAAGGGCGCGTGGTCATTCCCCAGGATGTGCTCAATGACTTGGGGCTTGCCCCCGGAGCGCGCCTGATCGTCGAAGAACGGGACTGCACCATTGTCATTCGCGGCGCTGACGGCGACAACGGGCTTGTCGAAGAAGATGGCGTACTGCTTTTTGGCGGCGAAACCATCGGTGCGGTAGATGATCTGGTTGAGCGGGTGCGAAGCGACCGCGTTCGGGACATCGCTGGTCTTTCAAAACGATGAAGGCATTTTTCGACACCTCGGTGCTTGTCGCCGCCCTGGTGAAGAGCCATCCCATGCATCCCAGAGCGTTTCCCTGGTATTTGAAAAGCCGGCGGTCCGAATGCGAAATGGTTGTTGCGGCGCATGGCTTGGCTGAAACCTATGCTTGCCTGACAACGTACCCCTCACGTCCCAGAATTTCTCCCGTTGCGGCCATGACGTTGCTTCGGGAAAGCATTGTCCGGGCGGGAACGGTTGTGTCCCTTGACGGACGCGATTATCTGGAAGCCCTGGACAGGGTTGCCGACAAGGGCCGGTGCGGCGGCAGCGTCTACGATGCCTTGCACGTGATTGCGGCCGAAAAAAGCGGAGTGGACCTCGTGCTTTCCTTCAATCGAAAGCATTTTGAACCGCTTTTGCGACCGGGCCAGACGTTTATCGAACCCTGACGCCCTTGAGGCGCCAGGATTGTTGGGCATTTCGGTTTTCCGCCGGCCAACCGGCACTCCATAGAGCGAAGGAATATTTCGATGAAACGACCCGATTTCGCGAAGTGCGGCGGCCTTGTCCCCGCCATCGCCCAGGAAGCGTGCAGCGGCGAGGTGCTCATGCTCGCCTACATGAACGAGGAAGCCTACGACAAAACCCTGGCCACCGGCGAAGTCCATTACTTCAGCCGCAGCCGCCAGAAAATCTGGCATAAGGGCGGCACCTCCGGCCATGTGCAAAAGGTCCATAGCGTGCGCCTCGACTGCGACGCCGACACCATCCTGGTGCTCGTCGAGCAGATCGGCGGCGCGGCCTGCCACGAAGGGTACAAGTCCTGCTTCTTCACCGAAATCACCAGCGACGGCGAACGCACCTGTTCCCCGAAAGTCTTCGACCCCAAGGAGGTCTACAAATAATGGCCGGCGACAACATGCTCAAACTCGGCATTCCCAAAGGCTCCCTCCAGGACGCCACCATCGCGCTTTTTGAAAAATCCGGCTGGAAGATCCGGATGCACCACCGCAACTACTTCCCGGAGATCAACGATCCCGAGATCACCTGCTCCATGTGCCGCGCCCAGGAAATGTCGCGTTACGTCGAGTCCGGCACCCTGGACTGCGGCCTGACCGGCAAGGACTGGATTCTGGAAAACGAGTCCGACGTGGTGGTCGTGGCCGACCTTGTCTATTCCAAGGTGAGCAACCGCCCGGCCCGCTGGGTGCTGGCCGTGGCCGCCGATTCGCCCTACAAGCGCCCCGAGGATCTGGCCGGCAAGAAGATCGCCACCGAGCTGTGCAACTTCACCAAGCAGTATTTCTCCGGCGCGGGCATCCCGGTGGAAGTGGAATTCTCCTGGGGCGCCACCGAAGCCAAGGTGGTCGAAGGCCTGGCCGACGCCATAGTGGAAGTGACCGAGACCGGCACCACGATAAAAGCCCATGGGCTGCGCATCATCTCCGATCTGCTGTCCACCAACACCCAGCTCATTGCCAACAAGAAGGCCTGGGAAGACCCGTTCAAACGCCGCAAGATCGAGATCCTCAACATGATGCTGCAAGGCGCGCTGCGGGCCGAGGGCCTGGTCGGCCTCAAGATGAACGTGCCCGAGGAGAAGATGCCGGCCATCATGGCCCTTCTGCCCAGCCTCACCGCTCCCACCGTGGCCAATCTCTACAACAAGGATTGGCTGTCGGTGGAAATCGTGGTCACCGAAGGCATCGTGCGCGACCTGATCCCCAAGCTCCACGACCTGGGAGCCGAGGGCATCATCGAATACGCGCTCAATAAGGTCATCTAGCTTTCGAGCCAGAGCGATCAAGAAAAACGGCCGCGGGCGAAAGCTCGCGGCCGTTTGGCGTTTGTGGCGTCCGCAGGGGGTCGCCATTTCCCCGCCCCCTGACGCAGCCCCTTATTTCCTCGGCAGATTGGGCAAAATCTCGTTGGCGGCGGCCACGATGCTGCGCCGCAGGCCGGGGTCGCTGTTGAGGAATTCGGCCACGGCCGTGGCCAGGGGTTCAGGGATGCCGGTGAGGTCACGGATGCCCAGGCGGGCGTCCACGGCCTTGCCGGCCGCGTCGATGCGCACCACCGGCGCGAGGTGGAAACGCACCGGCACCGGGTCGCCGCCGGAGACGAGATTGCAGCGCACTTCCTGGGGCGGCAGGGCCACGTCGCCCTTGGCGTGGAGCCGGGCTACGACTTCCGAGCGCTTGGCCGTGATGACGGCGGAGCAGGCCAGATCGGAGACGAAGCCGAAGGAATTGCTCTCCAGGCGCGAGCGCGTGGCCGGATCGAGGCGGAAACCGGTTTGGCAGGCGATCTGCTCGGCCTTGGGGTTGTCGAACACCTGGCGGCAGGCGTCGCCCTCAAGGACCACCCCGGCGCGCGACGGCGCGGGCAGAGCCAGACAGCACAGGATGACGACAAGGACAGACAACTTCATGGGTTCCTCCGGCAAGCGCATGGCGCTCCCCTACCGCTGCCGCCGCCGCAGAGCAAGGCCCGCCTCCCCTCCCTTTACCCATTTGGGGGGTCCGGGGGCCTCAGGCCCCCGGCCGCCGGAGGCATCATCACGTTTTTTTTGACAAAAACGCCATGTCCTCGGCCGCGCCGGCAAAATGCAGGAAGTGGGCGCGGGCAAGAGCCGCAGCGACGCAGCCGGCCTTGAGCCGGGCCAGGATGTCGGGCCGGTCGCGGCAGGCGGCCAGAAAGGCCGGGTCCATGAGAAAGGGGTAATGGTTGGCCAGGCTCGTGGCCCAGAGGGCGTTGAACCGGGGGTCAAGCCAGGCGACCGGGCCGTTTTGCAGCAGATGATAGGACAGAGGGCGCATTTCGTAGAGCATGGACCGGCTGTCGGGCCGGCGGTCCTCGGCGTAGGCGGCGGCCATGGCCGGACCGTGGGCTTCGGGAGTAAGGACCATGACCCCGGTCTGAACCACGGTATCCGGGCCGTCCTCGAAGCCGTAGTGGCGGTAGAAGGCCTGGGGCGTGTCGTCGTCGGCCAGACTTGCCCCAATGGCCGCGAGACGGCGGCGCGTGGCGGCCTGGGCGGCGGCGTAGTCGGCCGGCGTGGGGCTGGCAAACTGCTCCACCGCCCCCAGGGTTCCGGGCGGCACGCCGTCAAAGACGTCTGGCGCGCCGGGAGCCACGGCGATGTCGGCGTCGAGCCACAGCACTTGATCGCAGGCCCGCAGCTTGGGGACGTCAAAAAGCAGGCATTTCTGCCAGGCCGGGCTGCGGGCGCGGCCGCGCGGCGAATCGTCGATGCGCTTGTCGAGAACGACCAGGGCCAGGCCGTGGGCCTTGGCGTAGGCTCGAACGCCTTGGGCGGCGTGGGCGGCGAAGCGCTTGCGGCAGGCTTCGCCCACGACCAGGGTGGCGATGGCGCGTTTCATGGCCGGCTCACGTAAGCCCTGGCAGCACGCTGGGGCTGGCTGGAAAAGGTTGTCAGCGAGCCCGAAAAAGGGCTTTGCCGTCCACGGTCCAGAGTTGGGCCTTGCCTTCCAGGTGAACCCGTATAGCGCCGTCGAGCTTTGGCAGCGGCAATTTGTATTGGGCGGCTGCCGGAGTCCAGCGGCTGTTGGAGTTGCCGCGCATGGTGAAAAATCCCACGGGCAAGCCGTCGGGCATGATGAACTGGGCTGTCAGAAGCGAATCCTCGCCGGAAATACGGGGCAGGAATACGGCGTCGTTGTGGGGGGCCGTGTACCGAATATCGATGTCTCCAGCGGCCTGCCCGGGACGCAGGGAGCACATGGCCGCCCGGGGATCCTCCACGTCGTCGGGCCTGGCACACTGGATGACGTTTGCATCGTAGGCCAGGTGCTGTTCGATGCCGCTCGCGGCGGGGAATCGTTCGCTCTCGTAGTTCTCCAAAAGATAAGCGTTATAGGCGGCCGGACCGAGAATATTGTTCACCGTGGAGGCGTCCTTGGCGGCGATGACCGTGAAACCTTCCAGGCCGACCGTCCGCAAGCCCGATCCGGGCGAGGACGGCAGGCTGTCGTGGCACACCAGACGCAGACGCACGGTCATGGTGGTAAAAGGAGCATCATGCTCGAAGTGGATGATGGCCTGCCGTCTGGAGTCCATGCCGCCGGTGGCGAACACCTGGACGAACGGGGCGTCGTCGAAACGCACGTCCACCGCGACGACATTGCCCCAGCCGGCGCTGCGGTAGTCGAGGACGACGCCAAAGTGGGTGTTGCCGCCGGAATTGGTGAAGGCATAATCGCAGACCGCTGGCGTGTCAGGCCGGGTGGCGATCATGGAAAAGCCTCTGGCCGAGGAGGCGAGACTGCAGTCGGCCAAAGCGGCGGCCTCGGCATAAAAGCGAGTATAGTCGAAGGCAAACGCTCGGAAAAAAGGTGTTGCCGCCATGTCCGTGGGGCCGGCCTTGGCCACGGCGCGGCGGAAAATGGTGACGGAACGGAATTGTTCCTCGGCGTCAAAGGGACCGAAACGCTTGATGAAGCCCTCCTTGTTGCCGCCGACGTAGGTGTATTCCTTGCCGACGATGACGCTAGACACCGGCGCGTCGGCCCCGGGAGCGTTGAGCCGGGCCGTTGGAGCGATGTAGCGATCAAGGTACCAGCCGGTGCATTTTTCCAGATAGTCACCCGTGAAATTAAGGACTTGGCCGGGCGTGGCCGTGTCGGCCAGACGCTGGGCGACGAGTTTGTAATTGTCACCGATGATGTCCACGTCGTAGCTGTCCACGGCATAGAACTTGTGGTGATAGCCGATCAGGACGGCCAGACCCAGGGCGACGGCGGCCAGGGCCGGGGCAGGGCGGCCGAACCGCGACAGCAGGGCTGTGGCGGAACAGGCCTGGGCCATAGCCAAGGGGAACATGAGAAAGGCGATATGGCGGCCCCAAAAATTGAGCGCGGTGTGGGTGACGACAAGTTGAACGTAGGGCACGGCCAGCAGAGCCAGGGTCAGGAAGAAAAACGGCTGATTGCCGCGCAGCAGCCACAGCCCATGCAGGGCCAGGGCGGCTAGGCTCAGACGAAGGGGAAGGTTGTTGAAGTAAAAGACATTGTCGAGAAGGGCGTTACAGTAAATTGACGTTATGCCGGCATAATCCATGCTTGCATTGAGATAGGCTTGGCTGACAGAGGATTTGGCGATGAACAGGGCGTAGAAACTGGCCACGAAAAGGCTGACCGCAAGGCCGAGCAGGACCGCCCGCCATACCGGGACGGCTCTGCGCGCGAGCAGGCCCAACAGGCCCAGGCAGCCGACCACGGCGACGATGATGAAAAGCGAGGTGTAGACCAGGGAAAAGGATAACCCGAGGAGCAAGCCAAGCAGGGCGGTCAGGCCAGGGCGAAATTGGTCCTCACGGCTTAAGCGCAGATAGAGGAAAAAGATCAGAGCAAAAAGGGCTACCATGCAGGCGTAAGGGCGGACGGTGCGGATCAGAAACAGAAACTGGGTGTTGACCATGAGCAAGACCAGGGCGGTCCGAGCCTGGGGTAGGGGCAGGACCAGCCTGGCGGCGGCATAACCGGCGATGCAGGTAACAAGGCCGCAAAAAACAGAAAAAAACCGTACGGTAAAGTCGTCTTTGCCGATAAACTCAAAAAGCTTTACTGTGAAATAAAAAAGAGGCGGATGCACTTCGACGTAAGTCGACTGGTTGATGATAAATTCCAGGGAATGGGCAGCTGTCATGGGGACGAGAATCTCGTCCATCCACAGGGAGGGGACACCCAGGTTGTACAGAGCGACTGCGGCAAAAAAGCACAGGGCGATACAGGCTGAGCGGTCGCGGAACAGGGCTGTTAGGCCCACATCTTCAATTTCGGAAATGTGGGCTTTCGGGCGATGGGATATCATAAGGCTTTGCTTTCAACACGTTTTGCATAAAGTTGTGTGTCCGGCGACTCATGGCGCGGGTTTGGTCTCGCAGCGCGCCACCAGGGGTTCGAAACTGCCGGTTTCAGGCAGGTAGCTTAAGAGTTCGCCGCGCTCCAGGTCGAAATACCAGCCATGCATATGCATTTCGCCGCGCATGACGCGTTCGAACACCCAGGGGAAGGTCAGCAGATTTTCCAGGGAAATAAGGACGGCGGCCTTTTCGCAGGCCTGCTGGCGCAGGTGGAAGTCCTTGTCGGCCAGCTTCTCGTTGACCTCGCGCAGGGCCGGTTCGGCGATCTTGACCCAAGGGGCGATGAATTCGCCAAGCTTTTCCTTCTGGGGGTGCATGAGCGCCTGGATGCCGCCGCAGCAGGAATGGCCCAGCACGATGACGTGCTCCACGCCAAGCACGCGCACGGCGTATTCCACGGCGGCGCTGACGCCGTGGTTGCCCGGAGTTTTTTCGTAGGGCGGCACGAGGTTGGCCACGTTTCGCACCACGAACATGTCGCCGGGTTCGCAGCCGGTGAGGATGGCCGGGTCCACGCGGGAGTCGGAGCAGGCGATGACCAGGACCTTGGGGGTCTGGCCGCGCTTGAGGTCGGCAAAAAAGGTGCTGCCGTCGCAGAAATAGGTGCGCTGGAAGTTTTTAAATCCAGCCAGGAAGCGAGGAATGTCCTTCATAGGGCAGGAACTCCGAGGGGGCCTTGGACAGGCGTGCCCACATGGTGAAAAACTGGCGGGAGGCGACTTCTTATCGAAGCGGTAACATCCCGATTCTCAACGACAAAGCGCACTCGGGAATCGTGCGGCAGGCCGGGGAATCGTCCGGTTCCTTTTCCGCCTGCGCTGTTGCTGCCTATCATCGTCGCCGCCGGTCCGTCCAGCCGGGGCGCGGACACCGCGTATCCGAGACCATTTCTGCCATCAAATTTGTTGCCACCTTTTTTGTTGGGAGATTGACAGCGGCCCAGTTCCCCCTATGCGCTTGAAGCGCAACACCTCGGCCTGGAAGTGCAAGCGCCCCAGGAAGTCAAGGAGATCGGGGAAGATATCGGCAAGCGCATCGAGCACTGGAAAGCCTGGCACAAACAGCAAGGGACGCCAGGCTAAAAACGCGCCCCGCCCCGCCCAAAGCGACGGCTTCGGATGGCCTCTTGCCCATGTCCTGCACGATTGTTATAACGTCAGTGTCAACATGGAGGTGGCCCTATGCAGGCGCTCAAGATCAGAAAGGTGGGGAACTCCCTCGGGCTGGTGCTGCCGAAGGAAGCGGTGGCGCGGCTCAAGGTCGTGGAAGGCGATACCGTGTATCTGACGGATGCCGAAGACGGCTACCGGATAACGCCCATGGACGCGTCCTTTGCCGAGCAGATGGCGGCGGCGGAAGACATCATGCGCGAGGATCGGGACGTGTTGCGCGAGTTGTCCAACCGATGACATGGCGATGGATTGCTGCCGCCGTGGTCCTGGCCGTCCACGACCAGCAGCTTGCCGAACATGGCGGCTCGGCCGGGGTCCGGGAAATGGGGTTGCTGGAAAGCGCCCTGGCCAGACCGGCGCAGCTCGCGGCCTACGGGGAGCCTGATGTTTTCGATCTGGCCGCAACCTACGCCCATGGCATCGCCAGGAATCATCCCTTCGTGGACGGCAACAAACGCACGGCCTATGTCGCGTGCATGCTCTTCCTGCGGCTTCATGGGGTTCGCATTGATGCCCCGGGACCGGAGCGCGTCATGGTGTTCGAGCAGCTCGGCAAGGGGTCGCTTGACCGGGATGCCCTGGCTGGATGGTTGCGGGCGCGAGGAAAAGAGTTTGCGGACCAGCCTCGTGAGGCGGTCTCGGCACCTTTTGGATGAAACTGGACTGTGTTGGACACTGATTTGGCGGAGGGAGAGGGATTTGAACCCCCGGACGGGTTTCCCCGCCAATGGTTTTCAAGACCACCGCCTTAAACCGCTCGGCCATCCCTCCGCAGACAGCCTCTTTAAAGCGCTTTGCCCGGACAGGCAATATCCATCTCATCGGCTTCGCAGCCCAGATGCCCCAGTTCCGTGAAAAGCGCCTCGGGCATCTCCAGAAAAGCCAGCCCCACCCCAGGCACCGTGCGCCGCAGCGCCCAGGCCTCGTGCCAGGCCACCCGGGTGCGCACCGGCACGTCGGTCACATCCGGAAACACCACCCAGGCCTCCTGGCCGATCTCCCAGGACGCCGTGGTGAACAAAAAACAACCGAGATAGGAAACATTGATGGTGCAGGTCTTTTCGCCGCCGTCGCCGCCGTCCGGCGGCGCGCGCCACAACACGGCCGGCAGATTGGCCTCCACCCGCTCGCCGCGCCGCAGGCTGCGCGGCAGAAAATCGCGGCAGGCGGCCGTAAATACGGACAGCCCGTCCCGCGACGGCGGCCCGGCGTCGGCCCCCAGGGCATAGACCGTGTCCGTGGCCGGATCGTATTTGAGGCGCGCCGAGGGGTAGATCTCGGCCAGACGTTGCAGCACGCGCTTGTCGAAGTGCTTTTCCCGCACCAGCGTTGGCACGTCGAACAGCACGCCGTTATACCGGCGGCGGCGGGCCGCGCCAAGCAGCTCCTGGGGCGTCTGCGCCACGTCGCAGGCCGCGCCCAGGCGCGTCAGTTCGGCCACGATGCGATCCCGGGCCTGGCCCCGGCGGGCCACAAGCAGCATATGCATGGATGGCGACCGTCCTTGAAACATCCTGTCCGGTCAAAACCAGGCGGGCCTTGCCGCTGCAGTCATCGCTCCCGGCAACGTTACCGGCTGGCTTCGATGAGCTTGCGGGCGCGCTCGGCCAGGGTGCCGACCTCGGGCTTGGTGACCTGGTCGTCGGCCCCCACCGAAAGCCCCTTGTGGTAGAGCTGGTCGTTAATCAGCGACGAAAAAAGCACCACCGGCAGCTGCTTGAGCATCGGGTCGTCCTTGATCTTCTTGCACAGGGTATGGCCGTCCATTGACGGCATTTCGATGTCGGTCACGACAAGATTGACGTTGTCGGTCAGCGGCTGGCCGCCCTTGGTCGCGGCCTCGCGCCATTGCGCCAGACGGTCCCAGGCGTTTTGGCCGTTGACGTCCTGGATGACCTCGAAGCCGTCCTTCTCCAGATAGGTGGCGATGAGCCGGCGGATGGAGTTGGAGTCGTCCACCACCAACGTCTTGTAGGCCGAACGCTCCGGTTCGGGAATGGCCGCCTCCGCGCGCTGGCGATCCGTCTTCATGGCCAGGGCGGGGTTTAAGTCCCAGATGATCTGTTCCATGTCGAGGATAAGCACGATGTGGTCCGGGAACTTCACCACGCCGGTGAAATTGTTGGCCGCGAACTGGGCCACGTAGCCCGACGGGGGCTCCACCTCGGACCAGCTCAGGCGGTGGATGCGGGTGACGCCCGAGACCATGAAGGCGTTTATGACCTTGTTGAATTCCGAGACGATGACCTTGGTGTTCTCGTCGCGAGCCATGGGCTTGCCCAGCCACATGGACAGGTCAATGAGCGGAATGACCCGGGAGCGCAGATTAAAGGTGCCAATCACGCACGGATGCGGCGTTTGCGGCATCCCCGTCACTTTGGGCAGCCGGATGATCTCCAGCACCTTGGCCACGTTGACGCCGTAATAGGCCCGGTACGGTTTGGCCCCGGGTTCGGTGGCCTCATCAATGTAAAACTCGATGATTTCGAGTTCATTGGTCCCCGCCTCAAGCAAAATATTGGTCTGCGCCATGGCCGTCCTCGCCTGCCGTCAGCCCTGCAAGGCCTTCGTGGTTATTGCCGCCGCCCGTTTCCCAAGGCCGCCGGTTGCGGCAGGCCCCATGTAGTCCCTTAGCCGTTCGAGACAGCGGGCGCAAGCTTTTGCCGGCGCGGGAGCGCGCCTTTACAGGCACGCCCCGCCTGGACTACAAGTCGCCTGCGTCACCCAACGCCAAGCGATCATCCGGCGAGCAAACATTTGAGCCTTCCCAAGACTGCCTACATCCTGCTTTGGTATCCCCTGCCCTCGGAAACGTTCATTTTCCGGGAGGTGGAAAACGCCAAGGCGGCCGGTATGCCCTTTTGCGTCCACGCCCTTTACGGCGAGGCCCGAAAGCATCTGTCCCCCCAGATGGCCGCCGTGGCCCCGACGGTCGCCCGCCTGGGCGCCCGGGCCATCCCGCGCATCCTGGCCGACATGGCCTGGTGGGCCGTGCGGCGACCCGTCGAAACGGCCTGCATCCTGGCCACCATCCCCTGGCGGCGCTGGAGCTGCCTGGAGGTGGCCGGCGAAAACGTCTTCGCCATGTGCGCCGGCTTTTCCCTGGCCCGCAAATTCCTGGCCGACGGCATCGAGCACATCCACGCCGGCTGGGCCAACGGCCCGGCCACGGCCGCCTGGGTGGCCTCGCGCCTGTCCGGCATCCCCTTTTCCTTTTCCGCCCGGGCCGGCGACATCTATCCGCCCGACGGGGCCCTGGCCGAAAAGATGCGCGCCGCCGCGGCCATCCACACCAACAACAAGGCCAACATCGCCCACTTGCACGCCACGGCCCCGGACGCCGCCGCCAAGATCCGCCAGATCTACAACAGCCTGACGCTCACCGGCCGCGACGTCTCCCCGGTGCACCTGGAGCCGCCCTACCGGCTCCTGGCCGTGGGCCGTTTTTGCCGCACCAAGGGCTTTGACGTCCTCATCGACGCCTGCGCCCTGCTGGCCCGGCGGGGATTCCCTTTCCAGCTCACCCTGGTCGGGGCCGGCCTGCCCCTGCCCACGGCGCTCATTCGCCGGCGCATCCGCATCCACGGCCTGCGCGCCCGGGTGTTTTTGCCGGGTTTCGTCAGCCACGACCGCATGAGCGAACTCTACGCCGCAACCGATGTCTTTATCATGCCAAGCGTGGTCCACCCCTCGGGCGACCGCGACGGCATCCCCAACGTCATCATGGAAGCCCTGGCCCACCGCATCCCCGTGGTGGCCACCGACGTCTGCGGCATCCCCGAGGTGGTGGAAGACGGCGTCACCGGCCGGCTGGTGGCCCAGCGCGACCCCGAAGCCATCGCCAACGCCGTCATGGCCCTGGCCGCTGACCGGCAGGCCGCCCTGGCCATGGCCGAGGAGGGCAAGAAACGCGTGGCCGCCATGTTCGATCCCGAGACCAACACCCGCGCCATCCTCGACTTTTTTGGGAGCCTCCCCCGGAGGCGCTTCTAGATGTGCGGCATCGCCGGTTTCGTCTGGCCGGCGGGAGGAACCCCGCCCCCGGCCGAGGAGCGCCGGGCGCTGCTGTCCGCCATGACCGGGGCCATGGCCCATCGCGGCCCGGACGGCGAGGGCCTGCTCATCGACGGCCCGGCTGCCCTGGGCCATCGCCGGCTGTCCATCATCGACCTGGCCGCCGGCTCCCAGCCCATGGAAGACCCCGATGGCCGGGCCGTGGTCACGTTTAACGGCGAGATCTACAACTACCGCGAGCTCAAGGCCCGCTACGCCATGCGCGGCTTTCGCTTCCGCACCAATTCCGACACCGAGGTCATCCTGGCCGCCTGGCTCCTGGACGGCCCGGCCGGCCTCGACGCCCTGGAAGGCATGTTCGCCTTTGCCCTGTGGGACCGCGACAGCCGTACGCTTTTTGCCGCCCGGGACCGCTTCGGCAAAAAGCCCCTGGCTTACACCATCCAAAACGGCGTCTTCGCCTTCGCCTCCGAGCTGACCGCCCTGGCCAAGCTCCCTTTTTTGCGCCTGGAAACGCCCATCGGCGCGCTCATGCGCTTTGCCGCCTACGAATACATCCCCACCCCGGAGACGATCTACAAGGACGTCTTCAAGCTGCGCCCGGGGCATTATCTGCTGTGGCGCGACGGACAGCTCACTACCGCCCCCTACTGGGACATGCCCCTGCCCGGCCCCGAGCCCAAGGAATCCGAAGAGGAACTCTGCGAAAAGCTGCGTCTGCTTCTGGCCCAATCCGTCAAGCGCCGGCTGGTGGCCGACGTGCCCTTGGGCGTCTTTCTCTCGGGCGGCGTCGATTCCTCGGCCGTGGCCGCCCTGACCGCCGGCATGGTCAGCCGGGTCAAGACGTTTAGCATCGGCTTCAGCGAAGCCTCCTACGACGAGTCGCGCTACGCCCGCATGGTGGCCGGCCGCTTCGCCACCGACCACCACGAGCGCATCCTTTCGGCCGACGCCTGCGGGTCACTATTGCCCGAGATCGTCTCGCGCTTCGACGAACCCATGGCCGACCCGTCCATCGTGCCGACCTATCTGCTGTCCCAGGTCACCCGGGAAAACGTCACCGTGGCCCTGGGCGGCGACGGTCCGGACGAGCTGTTCTACGGCTACGAATACTTCCCGGCCTTCCATCTGGCCGCCGGCTACGACCGCTTGCCGCCCTTTGTGCGCAAGCGCCTGATCGAGCCCTTGGCCAAAATGCTGCCCCACTCGTCGGGCTACATCAATCCGCGCTTTGTGGCCGACACCTTCCTGGCCGGAGCCACCGCGCCCCAGTGGCTGCGGGTGCAGACCTGGCTGTCGGCCTTCTCGGCCGAGTCCCAGGCCCATCTCTGGCGCGAGGCCAGGCCCGGGATGCTTGCTCCCGAGCGGCTTTTCGCCCCCACCAAGGAGCTTTTCGAGGGCTTCCCGGCCGACGATCCCCTGGCCCGGGTGGGTTACGTCTTTGCCCGGCAGTACATGCTCGACTATATCCTGGTGAAAGTGGACCGCTGCTCCATGATGCACTCCCTGGAAGCCCGGGCGCCGTTCCTGGACCGCGACCTCGCCGAATTCGTTTGCCGCCTGCCCTCGCGCTACAAGCTGCGCGGAGCCAAGCGCAAATACCTGCTCAAGAAGGCCGTGGCCGACTTGCTCCCCAAGGACATCCTGGGCCGGGGCAAGCGCGGCTTTCTCATCCCCGTGGCCGACTGGCTGCGCGGCCAGTTGCGCCCGCAGGTGGACGAACTGCTCGGCCAGCGCCATCTGCGCGACCAGGGCATCTTCAATCCGGTCGAAGTCGGACGGCTCGTCACCGAGCACGCCACCAAGGCCGCCGACCACCGCAAAAAGCTCTGGACGCTGCTGGTCCTGCAACTCTGGCTTGCCAAGCACAAGCCCACCATCATCCCGTGAAAGCACACCTCGATCCGGCCCGGCCGGAATACGGCCTGACCCGGTCCGCCCTGCGCGAATCGGGCCGCCACGACATTCTGCTGTTTTTGCTCGTCTCCACCATCGCTTCCACGGCCGGCATCCAGGCCTGGCAGACGCTTATCAACAACTTCGCCGTGGAGTCCGCCCACCTTGGGGCCGACGCCGTGGGCTTTGTCCAGTCCATCCGCGAGGTGCCGGGCTTTCTCTCCATGCTCGTCATCTACGTGCTGCTGGTTTTAAGCGAACAGCGCGCCGCCTCCCTGTCCATCCTGATCCTGGGCGTGGGGCTGGCCGCCACCGGCTATTTCCCGAGCTTTTGGGGCCTGACCGCCACCACGCTCATCATGTCCACGGGATTCCACTACTACGAGCCGCTCAACCAATCGCTGACGCTGCAGCATTTCAACACCTTCGAGGCCCCGGTGGTGCTCTCGCGCATCCGGGCCGTGGGCGCGCTGGCCAACATCGCCGTGGGCATCCTCATCTATTTCATGGCCGACGCCATGGGCTACAAGGGCATGTTCGCCGTCATCGGCGCGCTGGTGGCCATGGTCGGCCTGTGGGGGCTCTGCAAAAAACCCTGCGAGACCGACGTCGCGCCCCAGAAAAAGAAGATGTACCTGCGGCGCAAGTACTGGCTGTATTACCTGCTCACCTTCCTGGAAGGCTCGCGCCGCCAGATATTCATCGTCTTCGCCGTCTATCTGCTGGTCAAGAAATTCGACTATTCCATCCAGTCCATCACCATCCTGTTCGTCATCAACAACGCCATCAACTACTTCTTAAATCCCATGATCGGCCGGGCCATCAACCGGTTCGGCGAGCGCCAGCTGCTGTCCATCGAATACGCCGGCATGATCGTGGTCTTCCTCGTCTACGCCTACACCAATTCCCACATCATCGCCGGCACGATGTTCGTGCTGGACTATCTGCTGTTTAATTTCAACGTGGGCGTGCGCACCTACTATCAGAAGATCGCCGCCCCGAGGACATGGCCTCGGGCATGGCCATGGGGTTCACCATCAATCACATCGCCGCCGTGGTGGTGCCGGTCCTGGGCGGCATCCTGTGGATGGTGGACTACAAGATTCCCTTTTTCATCGGCGTGGGGCTGGGCGTGGTGTCGCTGGTCTTCACCCAGCTCATCCGCACCCCCGCCAAAACGGCCTAGCGCCGTGTGAGTGAAATGCGTGCCTCCGGCGGCCAGGGCTTTGCCCTGGACCCACCGGGGGGATGATCCCCCCGGACCCCCGCAACGGGGAAAGGGGTAAGGGGGGACCGGCGGCTGGCGATGCTGCAAGTCCGGCTATTGTCTGTCTAAGGGGCGCGGCGGCGTAGCCTTTCCCCTTTGAAAGTTTTTGGGGAAGGAGGGGGTCTGGGGGAGGAAACCCCTTTATTCAAAAAGGGGTTTCCTCCCCCAGATTCTCTCGTTTTCCAAAGGAGCTCCCATGACGACCATGTGGCCGGCCGAGTTCGAGGCGCATCGGGCGGTGTGGCTGGCCTGGCCGGGCAACGCGTCCGACTGGCCGGGCAAGTTTTCGCCCATTGCCTGGGTGTATGGCGAGATGATCCGCAAGCTGACCGGGGCTGGCGAGCGGGTGCGGCTGCTGGTGCGCGACGCCAAACAGCGCGCGGCGGCCGGGCGGGTGCTTGGGGCCGTTGGCGCGGATTTGACGCTTGTGGAGTGGTTCGAGCGCCCCATGGACCGGGGCTGGACCCGGGATTTCATGCCGTTTTTCGTGCGCCGGGGCGGGAAGATCGCGGCCGTGGACTTCGGGTTCACGGGCTGGGCCAAGTATCCGGACCATACCCTGGACGATCAGGTGGGGCCGTCAGTGTGCCGGGAGTTGGGGATGACGGTGATCCCGGCTTTGCACGACGGGCGCAGGGTGGTGCTGGAGGGCGGCGGCATGGACGGCAACGGCCGGGGTGACGTGCTGACCACCGAGGAGTGCCTGCTCGATCCGGCCGTGCAGGTCCGCAATCCGGGTTTTGGCCGGGCCGATTACGAGGCCGTGTTCCGGGAATATCTGGGCGCGAAAAACGTCATCTGGCTCGGCCAGGGCATTGCCGGCGACGACACCCACGGCCATGTGGACGACCTGTGCCGGTTCGTCACGCCCGACACCGTGGTCCTTTGCCGCGAGGACGACCCGGCCGACGCCAACTACGCCGCCTTAAACGAGAACCGGGAGCGGCTGCAGGGGCTGCGCCTGGCCGACGGCGGGGCGCTGACGGTGGTCGATCTGCCCATGCCCCGGCCGGTGGTGTTTAGGGGCCAGCGGTTGCCGGCCAGCTACGCCAATTTCCTCATTGCCGACCGAGTGGTGCTGGTCCCGACCTTCAACGACGCACGCGACCGGCTGGCGCTAGGCATCCTGGCCGAGCTGTTCCCGGGCCGGGAAGTGGTGGGCATATCCGCCGTGGACCTCGTCTGGGGTCTGGGGACCATCCACTGCCTGAGCCACGAGGAGCCGGCGGCCTAAGGCCCGGGGCGCCGGGCTTCGACACCGGGGCCGGCGTTGCCGCACGCCGGTCCTTCCCGGTTGTGGTGTTCAAACGCGTGCGTGCACCACGAAGCAGAAATTGAGACGGCTGCATAGCCCTACTTTTCAGACCGCCTAAACAGGGGTGGATTACCAAACTATTCACCGGTCGCTTGATTTTTTTTCAAGGGGTCGCCCCCACCCATTTTGGACTTTTCGGGTGCATCCCCTGAAATAATCTGGCCCTGCTTTTCGCCGGCGTGGATTGTTTGTAAACTGTAAAAGGGATTAGAAAATTCAATCGATTAATTCTACCACCAAATTTCTAACTCTTAACCAAGCATAATCCATGCTTCCTCCTTTAGGTATGCGGCTACACAGGTATATAGCCATAGAAGGACACGAATGTGTAATAGGAATTGTCAACTCAATGGGCTTCATGGCTTCAAGCGTCAGCCAATCGCTATGCCCAAGAGAAGAATCATGTTTATTCCTAAGTAAATATTTGTCTGGATCTTTAATGATGAATGGTGATACAAAAGCTATAAACTCTAAAGTTCCAGCCAAGGCATTCTCAGTGCAAACAGTCATTTTTATATTTACAGATCCAAATGTGCCTAGACCAGTAATTTCACAAATAGTAATAGATTCAAGTATAGGATGAATTAAGATATAATTTTGGTTTAGGTCTAAGTGAACAATGTCGAAATGAGATCTATGAGTGCTTTTGCTTACATCTTTAACTACGACATATTCTTTTATAAAATCTGAAGAAATGTCATAGTTATCTAATCCTCCATGAGTATTGACCGTCTTAAAAATATCTTCAACAAAACTACGATCGATACCTGGATCAACATAGTTTTGAGCGTCGCAACAAGTCAGACGAAGAGTGTTGAAACGCATAACAGCATTGCGAAAGAGCTGAAGTTTTACAGATGGCGAAGGAGTGGTAAAGGTTCGCTCCCATACTAAGCGGGTTAAAATCTTGCCTAAAAATGGTCGTGCAGCATCAAGTAAAAATTTAGAGAGAAAAATGCTATATATAGTATCGAAAACTACAAATATATCTAATATTTTTCTCGATCCATCCATCGTTATGCGCCCAGGACCAGAATCACGATGAATATACAATGGATAATTCACATATGAAAAAGTGGGTTGACTTAAAAATATTTTATAAAAAACTGGGTGGTCTTCATAATATAATCCAGCATCAAAACAAATATTTTGAAATAAGCTTGAATGATAGAGTTTATTCCAAGCACTTGGATAAAGAGAGGTGACGGTCTGTAAATTAATATCAATAACATCATCATGCCAAAACGGATACACGCAATCATCTTGTAGGAAAGATGTGCAGCTGAAAATATCTCCTTCGCGGTTTAAATTATTTACAGAACAAACGGCAAGTTTGGTTTTATTTTTTAAACAAGAAGTATGCATCAATCGCAACATATCTTTGTGAATGTAATCGTCACTATCAACAAAAGATATGTAAGTACCTGAAGCAATTTTTAACCCTTCGTTTCTGGCGACGGAGAGACCAGAATTAGTAATACTTACACATTTAAATCGTGAATCCTTATCTAAAAAATTTTGAATTATTGACATGGAATTATCAATAGACCCATCGTTAACAACAATGACCTCAAAATTTTCAAATGTTTGATTGGCTATCGAATTGAGACATTCCTCTAAATAGCATTCGGCATTAAAAACGGGGACGATTACGGAGATTTCTGGCTTATTTCTTGGAATGTTTATATCTAAATATTTATGAGGAGCCGATAGTTTATAGTCATAGTCAATGGATTCGAGGAGATCGATATAAGAGCGCGCAAAATTTTCCACTGTAAAAAATTTTTTATATAACTCCCGATTCTCTTTGCTAAGATGCTCTCGTTCATTTTTCGACATGGCTTTAATTTTCAAAATTATCGATTCAAATTCTGAATTGGAATCACATAAAAATATTCCTGGAAAATTATTGGCAAAAAACTTATTTCCACCAGTGTTAGAAGTTACTACAATTGCACCAACAGATAAAGCTTCTAACAATATCAAATCAAAATATGTTTGAAGGTTTGGCAAAACAAAGACATCGGCTGCACTGATGAAATGGCCTGGATTGTCTGTCCAGCCAACCTCGACCCAACGGTCATGCTCCGGAGAAGCGATAGGGCCTTTTCGACCAAGTACATATATAAAAATATCATCATTTTTGTCTAACAGCTTGACACCAAAATCGATAAGTCGGTCATAACCTTTTATTGAGTTATGTCTTCCGGCAAAGCAAATTATAAATTTATTGGCCGCACCCCACTGTTCATTCAACACATTGTAACTGTTCGATACGGTTAATTCTGGAACTCCTGTAAGCATAAAGCGAATGTCCTTATGCCGAAATATTTCCTTATAAGGCGACGAGGCATAATATGGCTCCAAAGAATCAACACAAGGGAAAACAATCACGTCAGATACTCTGAATGCTAGCATATCAACTTCAAGGTGAGTAAAGTAATAACTTTCTGCCAAGTTCCTTGGTAGTCCTTCAGAATAAGCAATTTCTGAAGCTTCCTTGGCAGGCATTTCTGGGCAATGAGAAGTTAATACTATCTTAATAGTATGCCTTGCGCCATGACGAACCAAGGAATTATGAACTTTGACAGCATCAATGGAAGTGTGAACATGAATAATGTGGCGTCGCTGAGGCTCAATCATCTGCAGAAAACTCGGCGTTAAACACATATAGTCATGACGAGATAAAAATGTACACATTGACTCATATTTTTGCGAAGTTAGTGATTTATAGTTTTCAGAAAGGCTTTTTGCAGTTGTTTTAGACAAAAAAAAGTTGTTGGAAAATTTGTTTATCAGGTCATTATGACCACTACACGTGCAATCATTAGATCTTACAGCAAAATAAACCTTTTGACTTTGTTCGATTTTCTCCAATCCCATCTTTAAATTATACAAATAACCCGGAGGCCCCCCAGCTCGACCATCCAATATCCAATCAAAGTAGATAACGTATTTTGAATTTTGAGAATTTAAGACACTCTCGACAGAGGGACCATTATTCAATGGCTTTTTTAACAACCTATCCGGCACAGGACTTACTCCCAACTGCTATATAGTTTGCATTAAATATATTATCAGCTATTAACTATAATTTTGGAAAACGATGCCTAGACCAACTTAACGGGACAACGTTCCAAAAATCTTAAAAAAATATCATTAACGCCATTGTGAGCGTTAGTTGAAAAATAAATCAATTTGTTGTCTGGCAACCAAAATGGTCGATTGATTGAAAAATATTGCCGTGATAATTCTAAGCTTTCTTCATAATGATCTTCAAAAATTGTAACCCGTTGCTCATATGTCAGATATCCGTAAGTCTTCGGTGTTTTCAAAAGCTTATCGATGCGAAAGGCTCTGTCAATATAGGTAAGTAAATTTTCTTCATTGTAAGATTGTGACTTATAGGCTTCTCGTAGAGCGTATGTCATTGGAACGCTGAGACTGGCATTTTCCCAAATTTTCAATTCAGCCAACAATGTCGTCCCAAAAATTTCAAAAGAAACATCTTGAATAAATGTAGCGGGAGTAAAATTCAAAACAGAAATGTCTACTGTGTTGGGTAAAATACTTTTAATTCTATTAATTTGTTTTAGAAATGAGAAATTTTTCATTTTCCGTTTATAATAATCCCAGATATCTTCGCTCGTTCTTCCACGTTTGATGTCTTCTGCGTACATAGACTCAACCCATCGATCATGCCCTCTCACCAAAAATAATATTTTGATTCTTGATTCTGGAAATGCCTCAACTATCATCTTCAAACATTGAATATTCCTGGTTAAGCAAAAATCTTCACAAGATATTACACCGTAATCCTCTGATCTTTCCATCAGTTCAGACTTCAAGTTGTCGATGGTGCTTGAAGGGTTTTCATGCAATAAAGCAATTAGATCATGATGGGCAAACATCCATCCTTGAGTCAATCCTGTGCTAGGGTAGTAAAATTTAAAATTTGTATCAATTTCACCTTGTGAAGCTTTCGTAAAAAAAACCTGAAGAGTCGAAGAACCCGTTTTATGAAAACCAGCATGTATTATCAAATTTTTAGGAGCTGTTGCCATCAAGCTAGACATCAAACCACCTCTAGGTAAAATATTAAAAAGCTTTAGCCGTTTTATATTAACAATATTAGAGCGTGTCGTGAACTGCTCAAAATGAGTGGCACGATTTTCTGGAGCATGAGGCAGGCAAAAGCGATAAAATGGAGTCCTGCCACTGTCTCGGGGAGGCGTTCGTCATCGCGGCCAAGGTGCCTGAAGCGGGTAAAACAAGCGAAATTTCGTTCGGCCACCCATTGGGCAAGAGAACAACGCCTCGCTAAGCCTCCGGAAGCTTGGCAAAGAAAACTCCATTCCGCCATCCGCCGCCAGGCCAGCAGGCTTTTCTCCAGTGTAGCCCTGATCGACAAAATCGTTTGGCCACACCCGCCCGAACGCTCCCGCCCGTACGATCCAGTGAAGCGGATTAAGCACCTCGCGCAGCGCATGTCTGCGCTGTCCAGCATCTTCAGGTAGCAAAAGAAGATAAGGGGCGATGAAATACCACACATCGTCACTGACGTCCGTCGGGTACGGCTTACGGGAGATTATCACCTCTCATTAAAAATACGCCCTTAGAACTCAAATAAAAGATACCATTAAAGACGCCAAAATGCAACAGCTGTTGAAGCTGTGTCCGAACAAAGACGGACTTATTCGGAATTAATCTACCGTTTGGGTGGCAGGAGGGAGCGTCCAATGGGATTCCCCTGCTGCTATTGGCGGCCAATCTCGTCCCAGGAAGGTCGCCCATACGCCGAGTCGATGCGCGCCGTCGGAGAGTTCCAGTAAAGCCGGCGAGCAGACTTCTGTGTGAGATAAGACCAGCTCTGGTGCGCACCGCCTCAATGGTCTTGAGATCGAGTCCGGCCGTCTCAAGCAGATATTTGTCGAGTTCACCGCGCGAGGTATCTCGGACGGGCCAAGGTCGAGCGGGAGTTTCTCCTCAACGTCTCAACTCAGACCTGGCGGCCCTTTTTCATCGGACCCCTGTCCACCCCCTGGAGAATCCCCGGCGCATAGGCTACCTACACGCCCATGTGGCTGAAAAAGATCTTCACCCCGCTGGCCCTGCCCATCCATTTCTTTGCCGCGGCCATTTTCCTCGGGGCCGGGCTGTTGTGCCAGCCCATAAGCTGCGTCGGGGAGCCGGTCTCCTTTCTCGACGCGCTTTTCACCGCCACCTCCGCCGCCTGCGTCACCGGGCTGACTGTGGTGGACACCGGCACGGCCTACAGCCGCTTCGGCCAGACCGTCATCCTGGCCCTTATTCAGCTTGGCGGCCTGGGCATCATGACCTTTTCCACGCTCATCTTCTATCTCTGGCGACGCCGGGTGTCCCTGGCCGACCACATCGCCGTGGGCCAGAGCCTGCTCCATGACGCCTCCTTTCACCTGGGCCGCTTCCTGGTGCGCATGGCGGCGGTCACGGCTTTTATCGAGGCCGTGGGGGCCATTGCCCTCTATGCCTTCGATCCCGCGGGTTTTGGCCCCTTTTCCGCCGTGTTTCATTCCATCTCGGCCTTTTGCAACGCCGGCTTTGGGCTAAGGCCCGACAATCTCGTGGCTTATGCCGGTAATCCCGGGGTCAACTGCGTCATCATGTGGCTCATCGTCAGCGGCGGCCTGGGATTTGCCGTGCTCATCGAAGGCTACCGGGTGGTCAAGGACCGGCTCGTCATCCTGGTGACCGCCCCTGGCCGGCGACCCCTGGCCCTGTCCTGGCAGGCCCGCACCATCTTCGGCGTGTCGGCCTTTCTGATCTTTGCCGGCGCGGCCATGATCGCCTGCGGCGAGTTCCTGGGCGGCCGCTACGGCGAGTTGTCGCTCCTCGACAAGGCCATGGCCGCGCTGTTCCAGTCCGTCACCTGCCGCACGGCCGGATTTAATACCATCGACATCGGCCGCATGGCCGACGCCTCCCTGGTCATCATGATTTTGCTCATGTTCATCGGCGGTTCGCCGGGCTCCTGCGCCGGCGGCATCAAGACCACCACCTTCCGGGTGCTGGTGGCCTTTGGCCGGGCCAAGATGTTTGGCCGCAAGCAGTCGGTGGTGGGGCGCTACGCCGTGGATGACGGCACCGTGGACCGGGCCGTGACCCTCACCATTTTCGCCCTGGTGCTGGTCCTGGCCTCGGTGCTGCTCATGTGCTTCACCGAGGGCGCGGTGGCGCCCCATGTGGAAGCTGGCGGCCGGTTTCTGGAAATCCTGTTCGAAGTGGTGTCGGCCTTCGGCACGGTGGGCCTGACCACGGGCATCACCGCCAGCCTGACGCCGGCCGGCAAGCTGGTCATCATCATGCTCATGTTCGTGGGCCGGCTGGGGCCGATTCTCTTCCTGTCGGTGCTCCAGGGTTTCGAGGAGCCCCGGCGCTACCGGTGGCCCGAACAGGGCATGATGATCGGATAACGGTTTTTCCGGCCGGGCGCGGCGCGCCGGCCGGGTGGAGGGAGCGCATGGCCGAGGAACGGATCTGCATCATCGGACTGGGCAAGTTCGGGTTTCATCTGGGCCGGTGCCTAGTGGAGCTGGGGCGCGAGGTGCTTGGCGTCGACGGCGACGAGGACAAGGTCAAAAACGCCCAGAACGTCTTTACCCAGGTCTACCAGCTCGACGCCCGGGATAAAAAAGCCCTGGAGCAGATCCACGTGGACGAGATGTCCCATGTGGTGGTGTCGGTTGGGCATTCCATGGAGGCGAGCATCCTTATTTCGCTCTACCTCAAGGAACTCGGCGTGCCCCAGGTGTGGGTCAAGGCCATTTCCACGGACCACGAAAAGCTGCTGCACAAAATCGGCGTGGACAACGTGTTTATTCCCGAGCGCTTTGCCGCCAAGAACATGGCCCATCAGCTCGCCAGCCCCGGGCTTATCGAGTATCTGCCCATGGACAAGGACGTGGCGCTCAAGGAGATCGGCATCGACGACTGGGCCGGCCGGACCCTGCGCCAGCTTGATCTCACCAACAAGCATCAGGTCCAGGTCATCGCCCGCAAACGGGTCGGCGAGGACCATTATTCGTTTATCCCCCGGGCCGACGAGGAACTGCGCCAGGGCGACAAGCTCGTCATCGTTGGCCGCGAGGACCGCCTGACCCGGCTGCGTCCCTGAAGGCCGGCCGGAGCGCCGGCTTGCCAAAGGTCGCGGCATTGTTTAAAGGCCGCCTCCCCCCGCAATAAACGCCGCCCCTGGCGGCACGGCATATCGCGGCGCGACGTTGGTCCATTCACGGACCGGCGGCACACCGCGCCGGCATCCTGGAGGTCCCATGCGTTTTGTCGACGAAGCCTGGATTGTGGTCCGCTCGGGCAAGGGCGGTCGCGGCGCGGTGTCGTTTCGCCGCGAGAAGTTCATTCCCCGGGGCGGCCCGGACGGCGGCGACGGCGGCGAGGGCGGCGACGTGGTGTTTCGGGCCAACCCGGACTTGCTGACCCTGTACGACCTGCGCCTGAGGCGCATTTACGAGGCCAAAAACGGCCAGGGCGGCATGGGCCGGCAGAAATGCGGCAAGGCCGCCGAGGACCTCTATATCGACGTGCCCGTGGGCACCCAGCTCTTCGAGCTGCCGCCCCTGCCCGCGCCGGATTCCTTTGACGATGAACCCGAGGAGCCGGTCCAGACCTGGGTTCCCGAACAGGCCATGGACATCGCCGTGGACGACGACGAGGACGAGGCCCCGGCCATTGAGTCGGAAGCCCCGGATGACGAGCCCAAATTCCTGGTGGACATGACCGAGCCCGGCCAGACTTTCATCGCCTGCCGGGGCGGACGCGGCGGCAAGGGCAACCTGCATTTCGCCTCCTCCACCATGCGCACGCCCCGGTTCGCCCAGCCCGGCGAACCCGGCGAGGAGCGGCGCATCAAGCTGGTGCTCAAGGTCCTGGCCGACGTCGGCATCATCGGCCTGCCCAACGCCGGCAAGTCCACCTTCATCGCCGCCGTGTCCCGGGCGCGGCCGAAGATCGCGCCCTATCCCTTCACCACGCTGACCCCCAACCTCGGGGTCATCGAGCACGACGACGCCTGCCGCCGGCTGGTTTTGGCCGACATTCCGGGACTTATCGAAGGCGCGCACCTGGGGCAGGGCCTGGGGCACCGGTTTTTGCGCCATGTCGAGCGCACCCGGGTGCTGTTGCACGTCGTTTCCGCCGAGGACGCCTCGGCCGAGGGCGTGTTCGAGGCGTTTGGCGTGGTGGACGAGGAGCTGCGCAAGTTCGACCCGGCCCTGGCCGAGCGGCCGCAGATCCGGGTGGTCAACAAGATCGATCTGCTCACCCCCGAGGAATTGGCCGAGCGTCAGGCAGCGGCCAAGGCGGCCGGCGAGAAGCTCTTTTTCATGTCGGCCCTGACCGGGGAAGGCGTGGAGGCGGTGGTCGAGGCGCTGTGGGAGGCCGCCGCCCCGGAAACGCCGGAAGCCGAGGAAGACGTCTGGCCCGACGCCTCGGGCGGCCCCGAAGAGATCTAGTGTCGCGTCCGCGAAAAGCGCATATGGTGTTTTGTCGTCAACGAGATAAAACCATTTATTTTTCTTAACGTGGCTATCCCCTCAACTCAGCATAGGTTATGGGGCCTGACCGTGAGCAGGCCAGCAGCAGGCGATCAAAAGCTTGGCCTGGCCAGAAACGACGATTGAAACGATAGCAGAATTCGTCAAGATAACGTTGAAGATGTTTCTTCTGAACCCCGTGATATGTGCCCAGTATGAAAGCTTTTGCGTTGGATACTAGAATGTTGACCCACTTCAAAACGTCATACCGAGGAGCGCCGTGCTTGGGGTAGACGATCTGCTTGTCATGGGTCAGTCCGATGTCCTTGACGACGTTGTAGGCTGGAAACCCATCGGAGCGAACCGTTTGACCAGGAGCAACATGCACCCCCAGGACAGACTTGATTGAGTCGCTTTCGACGTCTTCGACAACTTCCATTTTTGCGAAGGTGATGGCTTCGTCTTTCACGGCGGCCATGACGATTACGGGAACCTTGTCAGTACCTCGCCCGCGCTTGTCGCCACCTTTGCTAACTCCGCCTTTGAAAAAGGCATCATCGACCTGGATGAGTCCAGCCAATTGGTAACCGGCGTCGCGGGTTTCCATCGCTTTGCGAATCTTATGCAGCATGGTCCATGCACACTTGAGGCCGATATCGATCTTTCGCGACAGGGCCAGAGCCGAGAGGCCGCGTTTATCAGTGCTGACGAGGAAAATTGCCCAGAACCATTTGACCAGCGGTGTCCTGGTCCGGTGCATAATTGTTCCAGCAGTGAGCGACGTTTGATGCCTACACTCAACACATTGAAACAGCGTGCGATTTTCTATGCGATACGACTCTTGACAGCCACACTTTGGGCATCGAAAGCCTTCCGGCCAACGCAAGGTGAAGAGTCGCTCCCGGCAAGCCTCTTCCGTGGAGAACTGTTTCTGGAAAGAAATGAGGTCCATCTGGCTGTAGGGCTTGGGCATAAAAACCTCCACAATCAGCTGATTTCACACTAATTATGTCATAATTGCTGAGTGAAGGCAATAGCCACGTTTCTTAAAAAATACTATTGTATTTTTTAAGGGGCGCGACACTAGCCGTCTCCGATAAAGGCCAAGGCCCCGGCGTCGCATAGCGACGCCGGGGCCTTCCCATTTCGGGGGGTCTGGGGGCCTCGGCCCCCAGCCGCCGGAGGCCTCTTCGCTCCTCTTCCCCCTCCTCCTACGGCCGCACCAGCCGCAGCAAAAACGACTTCAAGTACTCTGTCTCGGCCATGGCCGGGTGGCCGGGGTGGTCCGGTCCTTGGCGGCCCTGGTCGAGGATCTGGGCCCGCAAGTTGCGGCCGGCGGCGGCGCGCAGGGCGGCCCGGCGCAGTTCGTAGGCGTCCACGTGCTGGGAGCAGGAGCAGGTCATGAGCAGGCCGCCGTCGGCCACCACGTCCATGGCCAGCCGGTTGAAGCGTTCGTAGGCCTTGAGTCCCGCTTCCAGGTCTTTTTTGCGTTTGACCAGGGCCGGCGGGTCCAGGCTGACGACGTCGAAGGTCCGGCCTTCGGCGTCGGCGGCTTCGAGATAATCGGCCGCGTCGGCCCGCACCACCGTCACCCGGTCGGCCACGCCGTTTCGGGCGGCGTTCTCGGCGGCCATGGAACAAGCCGTTTCCGACGAATCCAGGCAGACCACCTTGGCCGCGCCGGCCAGGGCGGCCCGCACGCCAAAGGCTCCGGCGTAGGCGAAAAGGTCGAGCACCGTGCGCCCGGCAACCAGCCGGCACAGTTTGGAGCGGTTCTCGCGCATGTCGTAGAACCAGCCGGTCTTCTGGCCGCCCAGGGCCGGCACGGCGAAGCGCGCCCCGTCCTCCTCGACGTCGAGGTGCTCGGGAGCCTCGCCGTGGGCGACTTCCACGGTCCGGGGCAGGCCTTCGAGATCGCGCGAGGCGCTGTCGTTGCGCCAGATGACGGTCCGGGGCGAGAGTTCGGCCAGCAGCGCCTCCAGGATCAGGGCTTTGCGCGCGTCCATGCCGGCGGTGTTGCACTGGCCGACAACCACGTCGCCGAAGCGGTCCAGGACCAGCCCGGGCAGATGGTCGCCTTCGGAGAAAAGCAGCCGGTAATGGGGCGTGGGGTAGAGCCGCTGGCGCAGGGCCAGGGCTTCGCGCAGCCGGGCGCGGAAAAAGTCGGCGTCAAGGACGGCTTCCGGGTCGCGGTCGACGAGCCGGGCGCAGATGAGCGAGCCGGGGTTGACCGTGGCCACACCCAGGGGCCGGCCGCGCGAGGCCGTCACGACGGCTTCCTCGCCCGGGGCGAAGGCGGTCAGCGGGGTTTTTTTCGTATCCACCTCGTTGCTGAACACCCACAGGTGTCCGGCCCGCAGGCGGCGTTCCTCGTTGTTGCGCAGGGTAAGGGGCTTGCGTTGCATGTCGCCAAAGTACGGAAGGGCGGCGGCCGTGGCAAGGCGTGTCGATGGCGTGGCACAAGGCCATTGCGGCAGCGGACCGGGTGTCGTAAAGATAATGCTCCTTTTTGCTTTGCCGGCCCTTGGCGGTCGGAGCGGGGTAGTCGATGCGTCTTGTCGCCTGTTTGACCTTATGCTGCGCCCTGCTGGCCTGGGGCTGCGGCCGGGACGAACCCATCCTCATCGGCTACAGCGGACCCCTCACCGGCGGCCGGGCCGATCTCGGGGTGCAGGGCCGCAACGGCGCGACCCTGGCCGTGGAGGACGTAAACGCCCGGGGCGGCGTCGCCGGCCGGCCGCTTGCGCTTGTGGCCTGCGACGACGGGGCCACGCCGGAAAGCGCCGTGGAAGCCGATGCCCAGCTCATCAAGGCCGGGGTTGCGGCCATCGTGGGCCACATGACCAGCGCCCAGACCCTGGCCGCCTTGCCCCAGGCCGCCGCCGCCGGCGTGGTCATGCTCTCGCCGACCACGACCGCTCCCGAACTTTCGGGAAAAACAGATCTGTTTTTCCGCGTGCTGCCCGACAATCTGGCCACAGCCCAGACGTTGGCCCGCTACGCCGCGCGGCATGGGCGCGGACCGGCATGCCTCCTTGGCGATACGGACAACCTCCCGTACGTCCAAAGCTTCCTGGACGCCTTCGACCAGGCCTACGCCGAGGCCGGCGGGCAGGTGGCCTGCCGCCGGATGTATTCCTCCCGAGAGGGCATCGACTGGGCGGCCCTGCTGGACGCCGCGACGCAAAACGGCGTCGGGGCCGTGGTGGCCGCCGCCTCGGCCAAGGATGTGGCCGCCCTGGCCAGGGCCATGGACGCGGCCGGCGCGCGGCTGCCCATCCTGTGCCCCGCCTGGCCCTACACCCGGGAGATATTGACCATGGGCGGGCGTAGCGTGGACGGCATTGTGTTCGCGGCCAGCTACACCGAGGACAACCCTCGGCCGCGGTTCCAGGACTTCATGCGCCGCTACCAGGAACGCTTCGGCTGGCCGGCCAACTTCGCCGCCGTGTCCGCCTACGAGGCCGTGGAGGTTCTTGCCGCCGCCCTGGGCCGCACTGGCGGCCGCACGGCGGGCTTGCCCGAGGCTTTGCTGGCCTTGGGCCAGCAGGAAGGCCTCATGGGGCCCTTCGCCTTTGACGCCTACGGCGACGTGCACCGCCAGACCTTTCTGGTCACCATCCGAGACGGGCGGTTTTCGGCCCTTGAGGGAGACTGAACCGTGCGGACTTCGCCTCTAAGCCGGGTCGTTGGCCGCAGCCTGTTTGTGCGGCTGGTCGCGCCGGGGCTGGCTTTGCTGGCGCTTCTGGCCACGGCCACGGCGGGTCTGCAATGGCGGGCCATGGAGCGCGACAATGTCCGGCTGGCCAGGACCCTGGCCGCCTTTGTCTCGGCCTATCTGGACAACGCTTACGGCTCTCTTGAAGTTTTTGCCCGCCGCTTGCCGGACACCCAGGGCGCGGCCAGCGGCGAGGCCCTTGGGGAGTTGCTGCTTTTTTCGCCCTCCATGCGCCGGCTGCTCTGGATCGACGCCGCCGGGATGGTGGCCCAGACCGCCCCGGCGGGGCAGGCCGGGGCGGATTTCCCGCTCCAGTTCGACCGGCTGCGCGGCGAACGGCTCATGCTGTCGCGGCCGCTGCCCTCGCCCATGGACGGCCGGTTGTGCGTCTATCTCGGGGTGCGCGGTCCCAAGGGAACCATCTTGGCCGGCGAACTCGACCTGGGCGGGTTGGCCCAGCAGCTGCCGTCCATGGCCGGGATGCCGGACGCCCGGGTCATGGCCTGCGACGCCTACGGCAACCTCATCGTTCACCCGGAATCGCGGCTGGTGGCCGAACAGGCCAACATCGGCGATTCGCCGCTGTTCCTGGCGGCCAAGGCCGGGCAACGGCGGGTGGTCTATGCCCAGGGCGGGCGGCTGTGGCTGGGCACGGCCGGGAAGGCGGAACCCGGTGATTGGCTGGTGCTGCTTGCCGTGCCGGTCTGGGAACTGGTGGCCCCGGCGTTGTATCCCACGGGACTGCTTTTCGTGTTCATGGCCGGGGCCTTCGTGTTGACGTACGGGCTTTTGCGCAAGGAGTTGCGGGAGCGGGTGGAGGAGCCTTTGGCCCGGTTCGCGGCCAGCCTGCCCAAAAGCGTCGACGGGACCGAGGGATCGGCCCCTTTTGCCGAACTTTCCGTCTTTGAAGGGGCCTTTGACGAGATGGCCAAGGCGTTGGTCAAAAACGAGCGGCTTTTCCGGTCGTCCTTCGAGCAGGCGGCGGTGGGCATGGGCCATGCCGCGCCGGATGGGGCTTGGCTTCGGGTCAACGACCGGCTGTGCGGGCTGGCCGGGCGCGGCCGGGCGGAACTGCTGGCCGGCTCCCTGGACGGACTGGCCGACGGCGAGGACCGGGAGGCGCTACGGGCGGGCATGGCCACGGCCCTGGCCGGCGGCGCGGCGACTTTTGCCCGGGAGGCGGCGTTGCTGCGGCCGAACCGGCAGGCCCTTCGCTGCGCCCTGACCGTCAATCTGGTGCGCGACGAGGCCGGGGAACCGGAATATTTCCTGTGCGTGGGCGAGGACGTCACCGACCGCTGCCGGGCCGGCGAGGCCCTGCGCCAATCCTTGGAAGATAAGGAACTGCTGCTGCGGGAAGTGCACCACCGGGTGAAAAACAACCTGCAGGTCATTTCCAGCTTGTTTTTCCTGCAAGCCGAGGTCACGGACAATGCCGAGGCCCGGGAGGCGCTTCTGGAGAGCCGGGCCAGGGTGACTTCCATGGCCCTGGTCCACGAGGGGCTGTACCGTACCGGCGATTTCGGCCGCATTGAACTGTCCGACTACGTGTCGCGGCTGACGCATCAGCTGGAATCGTCCATCGGCGGCCGGGGCGGGGTGCGGTTTTTGCTGTGTCTGGAGCCGTCGCACCTGTCCATTGAGAAGGCCGCGCCGCTGGGGCTGTTGCTCAACGAACTGCTCACCAACGCCATCAAACACGCCTACGGCCCGGGCGAGGCCGGCGAGGTGCGGGTGTGTCTGTCCCGGACGCCGGAGGGCTTCCGGGTCATGGTGGCGGACGGCGGGCGGGGCTTGCCCGAAGGGTTTGCCGTGGAGGCCTGCCAGACGCTCGGGATGCAGCTCGTGATCAACCTGACCCGGCAGTTGCACGGCGCGCTTGTGGCCGAGAACCAGGGCGGCGCGACGTTTACCTTGACGTTTCCGGTGTAGGGGTGGGTGGCTACCGCATGACCGGCGCCAGCACCCGGTCCAGCACGCCCTGCACCTTGGAGATGGCCACGCCGTAGTTGGTTACCGGCACGCCCCGTCGCGTGCATTCGCGGATGCGCCGCAGCATCTCCATGCGTCCGAACATGCACGAGCCGCAATGCACCACCAGGGCGTAACGCTCCAGATCGTCCGGGAAGTCGTGCCCGGCGTGCATTTCAAAGGTCAGGTCGCGGCCGGTGTACTGGGAGATCCAGCGCGGAATCTTCACCCGGCCGATGTCGTCGGACTGGACATGATGGGAGCAGGCCTCGGCCATGAGCACCACGTCGCCGTCGCGCAGGTTGTCGATGGCCGCCGCCCCGGCGGCCAGGGTGGTCAAATCGCCCTTGTAGCGGGCAAAAAGCGTGGAAAAGGTGGTCAGCGGCACGTCATCGGGCACATCCCCCGACACCTTGAGGATCACCTGGGAGTCGGTGATGACCACGGCCGGCGGCTGGCGCAGGTTGGCCAGCGCCGCCTCCAGCTCCCGGTCCTTGACCGTGACGGCGATACCGTCGCCATCGAGGACCTCGCGCAGCACCTGCACCTGAGGCAGGATCAGCCGGCCCTTGGGCGCGGCCAGATCGATGGGCACAACACAGACCACCGTCTCGCCCGGGGCGAAGAGATCGCCGCACAAGACCGGCTCGCGCAGACTCTCAGCCGGGGCCAGGGCCATGATGGCCTCCTTGACGGCGGTGGCCCCGGTTCCGTCGGCGGCGCTGGCCCTAACCACCGCGATGCCCTGCTCGCGGCACCACTGCAGATCGGCCGGCGACGGCGCGGCCAGGTCGGTCTTGTTGAAAACCACCAGGAACGGAATCTCCAGCCGCCGCACGTCTTCGATAATTTTGCGCTCAGGGTCGCCCAGGCCTTCGGCCGCGTCCACCACCGCCACGGCGATGTCCGTGCGCCACAAGACCTTGCGCGTGGCCGCGATGCGCAGCGCCCCAAGCTCGCCCTCGTCGTCCAGCCCCGCCGTGTCGTAGAGCGTCACCGGCCCCAGCGGCAACAGCTCGTAGGGCTTGGCCACGGGATCGGTGGTGGTGCCGGCGAAATCGGACACGATGGCCACGTCCTGGCCGGTGACGGCGTTAATGAGCGACGACTTGCCGGCGTTTCTTCGCCCGACAAAGGTGATGACCAGACGCACCCCGCGCGGGGCTTTTTCAGCGGCGGTTTCAGACATGGCGTCTCCTTTTGGAACCGCCCACGGCGGTGGAGGGCATCCTGCCCACCCGGCGGATGGCCTCCCGCGCCGCCTCGACCCGGGAGCGGGCGTCGGCGCGAAAGGCGTTCTTGCCGGGATAGATGGCGTAATCCGGGCTGACGGTTTCCGGGGTCAGCGAGGGCATGACGACGTTGGCCCCAAGGGTCAGCCCCTGCTCCCGCGCGCCGTCGCGCAGGGCATTTAAGGCCGAGGTCGAGGGGATGTTGGCCAGGGGGGAAAGCAGGCGCAGCACGGCCATGGCCCGAAAGGCGGCGAGGATCGAACCGGCCGGGGCGTCGCCGTAGGGCGTGGCCGGATGGGGCACGAAAGGCCCCACGGCGATCATGTCCAGGTCCAGTTCGGCCAGCCGGACCAGATCGTTGGCGAGAATCTCCGGCGTCATGCCGGGCAGGTCGGTGATGACGCCCGAGCCGACCTCGTAGCCGGCCCGGCGCAGGGTTTCCAGACGCGCCAGCCGGTCGGCCAGGGTCAGGCCCGGCCGGCTTTG
Organism: Solidesulfovibrio carbinolicus; assembly: GCF_004135975.1. Classification (NCBI taxonomy): domain Bacteria; kingdom Pseudomonadati; phylum Thermodesulfobacteriota; class Desulfovibrionia; order Desulfovibrionales; family Desulfovibrionaceae; genus Solidesulfovibrio; species Solidesulfovibrio carbinolicus. Next base: position 111,466 of record NZ_CP026538.1, read on the forward strand.
GGCATACAGCGCTTCGTCGAAAGTCTCCACCTTGAGCAGATACCGGTCGGCCCCATGCTCGCGCCAGAACAGCAACTCGTCATCGGCCCGGTCGCCCAGGGACAAGGTGACGGCCACGTCGGCCCGGGCCTTGGCTTCGACCACGATGCGGGCGATGTCGTGGCGGGTGTAGTGGAAATCGTCGCCGGACTGGATGACGATGGTGCCGATGGACAGCTCCCGGGCCAGGCCGGCGCAGGCGATGACGTCCTCGACGGACAGGCGGTAGCGGTGCACGGCCGTGTTGGCGACGCGCAGGCCGCAGTAGCGGCAGTTGTTGCGGCAGTGGTTGGAAAATTCCACCACCCCGCGCAGATAGACCTCGTCGCCGAAATTTTCCCTGGTCAGGGCGGCGGCGGCGGAAAAAAGTCCTGGATCGTCGGCCCCGGCCAGCAGCTTGGCGATTTCAGCCTGTTGCATACGGCGTCACTTCTACAATACGCGCGTATTGTTGTAGGGGTGTGCCGCTAGGCCCGCATCCCCTGAAAAATACGAGAGTATTTTTTAAGATAATTTCTTGTTGGAGCGAGTTGCCTGAGAAACGCCTTATTCGCTTTTCGTGGGTCCGTTGCTAGGCCAGCCGTCGCGAGGCCAGGCGGGCGGCCAGGCAGTCGCCGATCAGCCGGTAGGCCCCGACGTCGGCCGGGTCCAGGGATTCGGGCCGCGCTCCTTCCTCGGCCAGTTCCATAAGGCCCGCCACGTCGGCCGGGATCACCAGCCAATGCCCCAGCGGCGCGGGCGCCGGAGAATGAGCGTAGTGGCCGGCGATCACCACGTCGTCCAAAAGCAGGATCGGGGCCAGGGGCAGGGCGGTGGTCACGTAGAGCCGCACCGTGTGGGGATGACGCGAGGCCAGGGCGTCGAGGAAGGCGGCGGACACGGAAAATTCCCGCTGCATGGCGGCGGCGGTCATGTCCTGGCGCAGGACCAGTCGGAATTCGTCCCAGTAGGGCGGCCGGGCCACGGGGTCCAGGGACACCACTTCCAGGCGCTCGAACCCGGGCCGGCATAGCGCCGTCTCCAGGGCTTCGGCCATGGCCCGGTCCCGGGCGAAATTGGCATAGAGCGCGGCGTGGAAAAACAGCCGATCCGACCGGGCCACGCGCCCGGCCAGCCCGACCTCTTCCAGTCCCGTCGCCGCCCAGGGCTTTTCCCGTTCCATCTCCACCTCTGCGAATCCATGCGGCGGCAGGCAAGCCCCTGCCGCAGAAGCAACCGTTTGGATTCAGGAAAAAAACGCCGGCTTCTCCCGGCTGCGGCACAAGGCCGGGGGGAAGGGCCGCGGATTTGCCGCGCCCTGGCTCTTCCTGGCAAACACCCAGGGAGAACGCAAGGCCGCTTCCGCCTGATGCCCTTGCTTACAGCGCCGGCAACGCGGCGATGGCCGCCTTGTCCACGGACAGCGTGATGACGCCGTCCGCGTAGCCGGCCACCAGCCCGGCCGGGATGGCCACCTCGCGCGCGCCCCAGAGGTGTCCCTGGCGTAAGATGAGGTAGATGACGCGGCCGGTATGGGCTTCCAGGTGCACGCCGTCGAGCTTGCCGACCTTGCCGTCGGTGGCCTCGACGGCCTCGTGGCCGGCCAGGGCCACGGAACCGGCCGGGGTGGCCGGACGTTCCACGGTCCAGCTCGACGGGGCCATGGGCAGCTTGCAATGCTCTTTTTCGGCCATGTGGAGGAAGTATTCGGGCGAATAGTACTCGGTCAGCACGTATTCCCGCATGGCCGCGAACTTGGCCGGCGGGCAGGACAGGCGCACGCCGTCCGGGCCGGCGGCGGCGAGGTGCTTTTCGGAGACCAGGCGCAGGGTGTTGGGCAGGGCGTCTTCGCGCACCACGAGAAACGTGGCCCGGCCGTGGGCGGGATCGACCACGACGTTGGCCACGCGCCCGACCTTGGCGTCTTCGGCGAAAACCGGGGCGTTAAGGGACACGTCGAAGGCATGTTCGGACATGGAGTTCTCCGTTTGGGCTGTGGGGATGCCGGCCTTTCTTGCCGGGACTCTTGGCTGCGTATAGAAAGAGGCAAAGGCCGGTCAAGCCCGGGACGCGAGGACGTGTTCCCAAGGACCGCCGGCCGGGGAGGTCCGGTGCTGTTTCTCATCCTCTTAAGTTGCCACTTGATCGGCGCGGCGTCCGCCGCCCGGGCGCTTTTCACGGCCCGCTCGTCCCAGGGAGCCATGGCCTGGGTCATGGCCATGATCACCTTTCCGTATCTGGCCGTGCCGCTCTACTGGATTTTCGGACGCAACCGTTTTCAGGGCTATGTCGCCTCGCGCCGGACCGGCGACAAGGCCGTGGACGCCATGGCCCCCAAGCTCCACGCCGTGCAGGCCTTCCCCGATCCCCATGCCCCGGGTCTGCCCGGGCTGTTTCCGGTGCTGGAGCGCCTGGCCGAGCTGCCCTTTACCGCCGGCAACCACGTGAGACTCCTTATTGACGGCCAGGCCACCTTCGAGGCCATCTTCGCCGCCATCGAGGCGGCCGAACACTATGTCCTGGTGCAGTTTTTCATCATCCGCGACGACGACATCGGCCGAGAACTGCAAAAACGGCTCATTGCCAAGGCCCGGGCGGGGCTGGCCGTCTATCTCCTGTATGACGAGATCGGCAGCCATTCCTTAAGCGCCGCGTATCTGGACGAACTCAAAAACGCCGGCGTCCAGGCCTCGCCCTTTAACACCACCCTGGGCTGGCGCAACCGGCTCCAGCTCAATTTTCGCAACCACCGCAAGATCGTGGTCACCGACGGCGTGGCGGCCTTTGTCGGCGGCCACAACGTGGGGGATGAATACCTGGGCAAAAGCCCGCGCCTGGGCCACTGGCGCGACACCCACGTGCGCCTGGACGGCCCGGCTGTGGCCTTGGTGCAGCTGTCTTTCCTGGAGGACTGGTACTGGGCCACGAGGCAGACCCCGGCCCTGCGCTGGGAGCTGGCCCCGGCTCCGGGCGGCGACATGCCGGTGCTGGTCTTGCCCACCGGTCCGGCCGACGACATCGAATCCTGCGACCTCTTTTTCTTTCAGGCCATTTCCGCCGCCCAAAAACGCCTGTGGATCGTCTCGCCCTATTTCGTGCCCGACCGTGAGATCATCTCGGCCCTGCAGCTGGCCGTGCTGCGCGGCGTGGACGTGCGGGTGATGCTGCCCCACAAGGCCGACCACCACATGGTTTACCTGGCCTCGTTTTCCTATCTGGCCGATCTCGAAACCCTGGGCGTCAAGTTCTACCGCTACCAGAACGGCTTTTTGCACCAGAAGGTCATCCTGGTGGACGACGTCATGGCCAGCGTGGGCACGGCCAACTGCGACAACCGGTCGTTTCGCCTCAATTTCGAACTGACCCTGGCCGTAGCCCACAAGGGCTTCATCGCCGACGTGGAAGCCATGCTGCTGGAAGATTTCCAGCACTGCCTGCGGGCCACGGCCGACGACTACGTCGACCGCTCGGTGGTTTTCAAAACCGGCGTCATGGTCAGCCGCCTGTTCTCGCCCATCCTGTGACCGGCCGGGGCCGGCCCGCGCCCGGCTCTTTGGAAACAGCCTCGGCCGTCGCGGACAGGCCGTCAAAAGCCCTGTCCCGCCTCATGCAAGCTCGCCCACCGCGCACAATACAAGCCGCCGGCTCCCGGAGCCGGCGGCTTGGGCGGGACCGTTCCCGCAGGCTTTCCCGCCTCTCCGGACGAGCCGGCCGGGTGGGCGGAAAGCAGGCAGCATCCCATGACGCCAGGGATTTCAGGAGGGCGAGGTCAGGACACCCCCCCTCCTGCCCGCAGGCAACGTTCGGGCGCGGGGGCCGGGTACAGGATGCGCCGCAAATGGCGGTCGGACAGTCCGTACTGGTCGCGCAGGGCGAAAAGGTCCGCGCCGTCGCGGTGCCGTCGCCGGATCTCGGCGTCACGCCGGCGTTTGCGGGACGCGGTCCCGTTGGGAATGTCCAGCCGACAACCGCCCCAGGCGGCGATCAGGGCGTCCAGGGCGGCCCGGGCCGCCTCGGCTCCCAGGCTTTGCGCCAATGTGGCCTCCAACTCGGCTTCACGCATGCAACCGTCTCCATGGTCTTTGGGTGGAACTGCGACCTTGCCTGAAGTCAAAATTATTCCTATTAGGAATATTAGTCAAGAATAATATTCCAAAAAAGGAATGGACATTGCCTCCCCGACTGGGGCACAATCCGGCCATGATGCGCGACGCCTGTCCTGCCGCCGCCTCCCCGGAGTCCGGGTTTCGGACCGAGGAGGATCATTTTTTCTGGAAGGCGCTGGTGGAGCTGGCCGCCGCCCAGGAAGCCAGCCAGGGCGAGCTGGCCGCCTTCGCCGGGGCCAGTCAGGGCTACGTGAGCAAGATCCTGGCCGGCAAGCAGGCCCCCAAGCCGGCCCTGCGGCGGCGGCTGGCCGCCTTTTTCGGGTTGTCCTACGAAGATATGCTGGCCTTTGGACGCCAACGCCTGGACGCCGCTCCCTACCTGGCCGAGGAGGGGGTGAGCCGACGCTGCCAGGTGCGCGAGCCGGCCTACGGCGGGAGCGAGGCGGCGGGGCGCGGCGGCGAGACGCTGCGCGCCATGCTGCGTGACCTGCACGCCCGGGAGGACCGCCAGTCGGCCTACACCGAGGTGCCCCTGCGCGAGGCCACGGCCTCCATGGGCGGGGGGTCCACCGAAACCGGCGACCGCACCCTGAGCTATCTAAGCTTCCGCACCGACTGGATCCGCTCCAAGGGCAACCCCGAGTACATGACCGTCATCCGGGCTTTTGGCGACAGCATGGAACCCACCATCGCCGACGGCTCGGTGGTGCTCATTGACGAGGGACGCCGCCAGTTCGTCAAAAACAAAGTCTACTACCTGCGCTACAACGGCCAGATGTACATCAAGCGCCTGGTAGACGCCGGGGGCCGCCTCGGCATCGCCTCGGACGCCGACGCCAACGTGCTGCTCGTGTCCGACGCCGACGACTTCGAGATCATCGGCCGTTGCGTCTGGACCGCCCGGGAATTGGACTGATGCCTGGCCCGGCATTTTAGGAATATTATTCCAAAAATAAAGGCCCCGCGGCGGCGGGGCCTTGTCGTTTCAAGGGAGGGCGAGGGCCACGACCCTAGCTGTTGCTGCGGAACGTGGCCACGAGCTGCTCCAGGGCTTCCACCTGCTGGCCCACGCTCGACACCACCCCGGCCGACTCGCGCATGCCCTGGGCGATCTCCGAGGACAGGCGGCTGACCGCCTCCTCGGCCCGGCTGATCTCTTCGCTGGTGGCCGACTGCTCCTCGGCCGCCGTGGCGATGCCCTGGACCTGGGAGGACGTCTCGTCCACCAGGGCCACGATGCGGGCCAGGGCCGCCTCGGATTCGCTGGTCAGCTCCGTGGCGTGGGCCACGGCGGCGGTCGACTCGTCCACCTTGGCCATGCTGTCCCGGGCGCCGGCCTGGATGGCCCCGATGGACGCTCCCACTTCCTTGGTGGCGGTCATGGTCTTTTCGGCCAGCTTGCGCACCTCGTCGGCCACCACGGCGAAGCCCCGGCCGGCGTCTCCGGCCCTGGCCGCCTCGATGGCGGCGTTGAGCGCCAGCAGATTGGTCTGGTCGGCGATGTCGGAGATGACGTTCATGATGGCCCCGATGGCTTGCGCCTTGGCCCCGAGTTCGTCCATGCCGGCCTTGACCTGGCGCGAGGCCGCGTCCACCCGGCCGATGGCGGCGATGGACCGTTCCACCACGGCCCGGCCGTCCATGGCCTGAGACCGGGCGGCGTCGGCCTTGGTCGAGGCCTCGGCCGCGTTTTTGGCCACCTCGAGCACGGTGGCGTTCATTTCTTCCATGGCCGTGGCCGTCTCGGCCGTGCGCCGTTCCTGCTCCTCCACCGAAGCGGCCACGGCGGAAATCTCTCGGGAAAGCTCCGCCGCCACGCCGTCCAGGGCCTCCATGACGCCCTGGAGCTGGTCGGCGGCCAGAAGCAATCCCTGGGTCTTGGCTTCTTCCGCCTTGGCCTGGGCGGTCTTGACGTCTTCCAGGGCTTTGGCCACCTGGGCGGCCTGGGCCTCGGCCTCCCGGCTCTTGGCTTGGGCCTCGGCCAGATTGGCCTTGATGCTGGCCCCCATGGAACTCAAGGCTTCGCCCAGGGTCTGCAGTTCGTCGCCGGACGTGATGGCGATGCGCCGGTCCCGATCGCCCTGGGCCACGGCGGCGGCGAAATCCACGCACTGGCGCAGCTTGCCAAGCACGGTCACGCGCAAGAGCAGCAGGATGGCCGCCAGGATGGCCGCAGTGACAATGAGCGCGATAATGGCGTTTTGCCGGGTGGCCGCGTCGGCGTAGGCCCCGAATTCGGCCACCGGCGCTTCCACGGCCACGAACCAGCCGGTCCTGGCGTCCCGGGTTACGGCCACGAGATGCCGGCCCGAGGCGTCCTCGTATTCGAGCACGGCGCTGCCAGCCACGCCAAGGACCCGCTTGCCGGCCTCGGATCGGCCCAGGTCGTCCTTCATAAGTTGCTTCTTGTCCGGATGGGCCAGGGCCATGCCCTGGGCGTCCAGGATGAAGGCGTAGCCCGTCTCCCCGACCTTAAGCGACGTCAGGTCGGCGGTCAGCGACTCCAGGTCCATGCCGGCGTTGACCAGGCCGACGAGCTTGCCGGCGGCGTCGCGGATGGGCTGGGCCAGGACCACGGCGGCCTTGCCCGTGGTGCGGCTGACCAGGGCCTTGGACACCACGTCGGTCTTGCCCGCGTTCATGACGGCGGCGAAGTAGTCGCGGTCGGCCACGTTGACCTTGCCCACGGCCGCCGGGTTGGTGGACGCCAGGCACAGGCCCGAGGCGTCGAAGACGTTGGCGTAGTCCACGCCGTCCAACCCCTTGACAAAGTTCGACAACACCTCGGAAGCCGCCTCGGCGCCCTGTCCCTGGGCGGCCCGGATCAAGGCCGGAGTCTTGGCGAAGCTCGACAACAGCTTGAGGTTGGCCGCCAGTCTGCCGGTCACATCCTTGGTCAGGGACTGGCCGAGCAGGGCCATGGCCTGGCCCTCGACCTGGGTGAAGGCTGTTTTGACGGCGCGATCATTGACCAGAACCAGAGCGGCCATGCCGATGACGACAATAAGAAGGGTGGGCGTAAAGAATTTGGCGCGAAGCGACAGGCGCATGGCGTTCCCTCCTGCGGCAGGGGTTCGGGGCTGCGGGGAACGCAACAGCCCAGTCTTCCCTATATGCCATGCCGACACAAAGATGTCCACGCTTCGCAAGCGTTGTTGCGATGCAAACGACCATGCCCGCACACAACAAAGCCCGGCGACCAGGCCGGGCTCTACAGGGTCAAATCGGCCCCATCGGCACTAGCGCGCCAGAGGAGCCGCCGACCTCACGGCTCCACGGCGACGTGGCGTTATGGTCCGGCAGCCACATCGCAACAGCCTGCCGTGCCATCTATCCTGTCTATACTATATAGCCTGTAGCATTTTTAGCGACAACTATTTGTCAAGGCTTTCCGGCAGCCCGGCCACGAACTCCCGGATGGCGTCGCGCACCCGGCGGTAATGGCCAAGCGCCTCCTCCTCGCTGGCCGCGCCGGCGGCCAAGGCCGGGGGGTCCTCAAAACCGACATGGACCTTTTTGACCGGCCCCGGAAAAAACGGGCACAGGTCATGGGCCGAACCGCACAACGTCACCACGTAGTCAAAGGCCACGTCGGGCAGCTCGGACACAAGCTTGGAGGACTGTCCCGAAATGTCCACCCCGGCCTCGGCCATGACGGCCACGGCCCGGGGATTCATGCCGTGTTTCTCCACTCCGGCCGAATAGGCGGCCAGCACGTCGCCGCGCAGCGCCCGGGCAAAGCCCTCGGCCATCTGGCTGCGACAGGAATTGCCGGTGCACAGGAAGAGGATATTTTTCAAAGATGCCTCCGGCGGCCGGGGGGATGATCCCCCCGGACCCCTGCAATGGGAAAAGGGTTTATAGGGTTGCTGGCGCAGCCGATGTTTCGGCCGGCGCGCGTGAAAGACGCTCGGCTAGGCCCGGTCGCCCAAGGGGCGGCCGGCCTCGTCGGCCAGCTCCCGGGCCAGGACGGCCATGCGCTCCTTGATGGCGTCGCGGATGCCCCGCACCGCCTCTAGGCGCTCTTCCTCGGTCCCGGTGACGGCGGCCGGGTCCGGGAAAGGCAGATGCAGCCGCCGGGCCACGCCCGGAAACACCGGGCACTGGCCTTCCAGGGACTCCTCGCACACGGTGATGACGGCGTCGTAAAGCTTGCCGTCGCGGAACAGATCAAAGACCTTGCGGGTCTTTTTGTCGGACAGGTCAAGGCCCTCTTCAGCCATGACGGCGACCACCAGCGGGTTGATCACCGTGGGGTCAAGGCCGGCGCTTTCCACAGTCACGCCGTCGCCGGCCATTTGCCGCAAAAAAGCCTCCGCCATCTGGCTGCGGGCGCTGTTGTGCACGCAGATGAAAAGCACACGCATGAAATCCTCCTTGTCAACCGAATGCCCCGGCATAGCCCGTCGCCGTGGCATTTCCGTTACGGACGCGGCGGGCACGCCACATGGCACACCCCGGCAGGCGTGGCCACGGCATGGGGAAACCAGCGCCGCCGCAGCCGCAGGGCCACGCCGACCAGGGCGATAAGCGCCGGCACCTCCACCAGCGGCCCGATGACCGCCGCGAACGCCTGGCCCGAATCCAGCCCGAAAACCGCCACGGCCACGGCAATGGCCAGCTCGAAATTGTTGGAGGAGGCGGTGAACGACAAGGTGGCCGATTGCTCGTAGTTGGCCCCGGCCCGCCAGGACAGCCAGAACGAGGCCAGGAACATGGCCACGAAATACAGGCACAGCGGCACGGCCACCCGGACCACGTCCAGGGGCAGGGCCACAATGAACTCGCCCTTGAGCGAAAACATGACCAGAATGGTGAACAGTAGGGCCACCAGCGTCATGGGCGCGATGCGCGGCACAAAGCGCGTCTCGTACCACTCCCGGCCTCGTAGCCGCAGCCCGGCGAACCGGGAAATCACCCCGGCGATGAAGGGGATGCCCAGGTAAATAAACACGCTCTCGGCGATCTGGCCCATGCCCACGGTCACCGCGCTCCCGGAAAGCCCCAGCAGCGGCGGCAGCACGCTCAGAAAAAACCAGGCATAGACCGAAAAAAACAGCACCTGGAACACGGCATTAAACGCCACCAGCCCGGCGCAATACTCCCGGTCGCCGCCAGCCAGATCGTTCCAGACGATGACCATGGCGATGCATCGGGCCAGGCCGATGAGGATCAGCCCGGCCATGTAGTCGGGCTTGTCAGGCAAAAAGACCACGGCCAGCAGGAACATGAAGATCGGGCCAATGACCCAGTTCTGGGCCAGGGACAGACCCAGCACCCGGAAGTCCTTGAACACCCGCCCCATTTCCTCATAGCGCACCCGGGCCAGGGGCGGGTACATCATCAAGATAAGGCCCAGGGCGATGGGGATGTTGGTGGTCCCGACCTGAAATAAGCCCACCACCTGGCGCACCCCCGGGGCCAGCCAGCCCAGGCCCACGCCGAGGAACATGGCCAGAAAAATCCACAGCGTCAGATAGCGGTCCAGAAACGACAACCGACCGGCAATGGCGTTTTCCCGTTCCATGGCGTCCTCGCTTTTCCTGCTTATATGCTCTGCAATACTCCCGAGCGCAAGGCTCAAGGCCCCGCCAAAAGCGGCGAAAGCAGAAAATACAGGCCGGCCAAGCCCACCAGCGCCCCGGCCCCGCGCCGCAACAGGGCCAGGGAACGGCCCCGGCCGGCTCGTTCCAGCCAGCGGCCGGTCGCCCCGGCAAAGGAACCGGCCGCCAGGATGGGCAGGCAGTGCCCCAGGGCGAATAGGGCCGTCAGGGCCAGGCCCCAACCCACCTCGCCCGACAGCGTGACCACGCCCAGCACCGGGGCCAAAAAGCCGAATGTGCAGGCCCCGGACAGGACGCCGTAGGCCAGGCCGAGCAGGAACGCCCCGGACAGGCCGCGCAGGCGCAGCCGGGCCAGCCCGCCGCCGCCGCTGCGGGCCGGCAGCAGCCCGAGCATGTCCAGGGACACGATGACCAGCAGCGCGCCGACCGCTGCCGGAAGCCAGCCGCCCACATCCCCGAGCATCCGCCCAAGGAGCGCGCAGGCCGCGCCCACGGCGGCGATGGAGCCAAAAAGCCCCAGAGAGAACAAGGCGGCGTAGCCCACGGCGGCCCGCCCCTCCACCAGCCGCCCCTGGCCGGCCACATAGCCCACGATAAGCGGAATGGAGGCCAGATGGCAGGGACTTAAAAGCACGCTGGCCAGGCCCCAGGCAAAAGCCCCCAGCCCGGCCAGGACATCCTGGCCGGCCATCCAGCCGTGGACCGCCAACAACGTCTGGTCCAGCACGCCGGCTCCCTACTCGGCCAGAAGACGGTCCAGGATGTCGGCCATGGGCTTTTCGTCGAGAAATCCCTCGTGGCGCGACACTTCCTTGCCCGTCTTGTCGTAGAAAATCTGGGTGGGGATGACCCGTAGCCCGTACTTGCGCGGCTCGTCGCGGTTTTCCCAGACATCAATGAAGATGATGGCCGCCCGGCCTGCGTACCTGGCTTCCACCGAGGCCAGCACGGGCTGCATCATCTTGCAGGGCACGCAGGCCTTGGCCCCGAGATCGACCATGGTGACCATGCCCGGGGCCGGCACGGCCGGGACTTCCCCGGACCGGGCCGGAACGGCCGGCCAAAGCGCCAGACCCAGCAGCAGGGCGGCCAGAGGGCGCCTCACGGCCTCTCCCCGGCAAACAGGGCGGCGGCGGCCCGGGCGGCCTGGGCGACATGCTCGTCCGTGGCCGGGGTATGACCCTTCTCCAGGCCCAGGTCGGTCAGCCGCACATGGCCGAATCCGGTGAAGCCGGCCTGCTCCAGGGTCTTTTTGGCGCAGTCCAGCGGGCAGCCGTCAATGGCCGCGATGGCCGAGGCCGTCTCCACGGATTTGAGGATGCCGGGCACGCGCCCGCCAATACCGGCCAGGCAGAACATGGCCGCCGTGCCGTCGGCGGAAAGCCGGCGGGCGGCCAGGTCGGCCACGGCCCCGACGTCGGCTGCCCCGGAACAGGCAAACACGAAACGCGGTTTTGCGCCGCAGGCGCAGGATGACGCAGGCTGCATGAGATCTCCCCTCTGGCGGCCATTGGCCGCTTAAGTTTGCTTTTTGGCAAAATAGCCAACATGAGGAGTCGCGGTCAAGTCTTCTCCGCTGTCCCTTTAGCCTTGGCGAGGTTCGGCCAGCTCCTCCCGCCAGGCACGCTGTCCATCGCGTCGCGTGTTCTTCTGTTCGCTGGCCTGCTGGCGGGCGTTTCCTTTTGTCCTGCCCGCCCAAAAATAGGGCGCATTTTCCAAGCGACCAGAATTACGCGGCATTTATGTACCCGCGATGCCCGCTCTTGGGACAACTCGCCCCATGACAAGCAGGTGTCCCCTTTTTACCCAACACGGCCCGAAGCATGGGGCAACTTGTCCAGCTGTGGGCAACATGCTGTTTTTAATTGATTTCCGTCTGCTTCAGCGACACAGGGGCCAATGCGGGCGGGCGACATGGGACTTTCTGCGGCCAGACTGCCCCCGGGGTAAAAAGGTCTGACGTTTTAACTGCTTGAAATACATGGACGGCGAAGTTGGCCCGGGAATTGCTTTAGAAGGGGCAACGTTTACGCATACGCCAAACGGAAATCAGGTTTGGGGTCCGTTCGCAAAACCATAACCTTAACCACAGTGAGGTTGGCACCATGGCTGTTCGCGAGCAAGTTTACGGTTTCTTCATTCCCAGCGTGACCCTCATCGGCATCGGCGCTTCCAAACAGATCCCCGAAAAGATCAAGGCTCTGGGCGGATCGAAACCGCTGATCGTCACCGATAAGGGCGTGGTCAAGGTCGGCATCTGCAAGCAGATCACCGATCTCCTCGACGCCGCCGGGATGAAGTACCATGTGTACGACGAGACCATCCCCAACCCCACCGACGAAAACGTCCACAAGGGCGTGGAAGTCTACAAGAAGGAAGGCTGCGACAGCCTCATCACCCTGGGCGGCGGCTCCTCCCACGACTGCGGCAAGGGCATTGGCCTTTGCGTCTCCAACGGCGGCAAGATCCATGACTTCGAAGGCGTGGACAAATCCTCCAAGTCCTTCATGCCCTACCTGGCCGTCAACACCACGGCCGGCACCGCTTCGGAGATGACCCGCTTCTGCATCATCACCGACCTGTCCCGCCACGTGAAGATGGCCATCGTTGACTGGCGCGTCACCCCGCACATCGCCATCGACGACCCGGTCCTCATGGTCGGCATGCCCCCGGCGCTGACCGCCGCCACCGGCATGGACGCGCTCACCCACGCCGTGGAAGCCTACGTGTCCACCATCGCCAACCCGATGACCGACGCCTGCGCCGTCGAAGCCTTCAAGCTGATCTTCAAGTACCTGCGCAAGGCCGTGGCCAACGGACAGGACATCGAAGCCCGCGAAGGCATGTGCTTTGCCCAGTACCTGGCCGGCATGGCGTTCAACAACGCCTCCCTGGGTCATGTCCACGCCATGGCCCACCAGCTGGGCGGCTTCTATGACCTGCCGCACGGCGAATGCAACGCCATCCTGCTGCCCCACGTCGAGAAGTTCAACCTGATCGCCAAGGCCGAGAAGTTCGCCGCCATGGCCGAGATCATGGGCGAAAACACCGCCGGCCTGTCCACCCGCGACGCCGCCGAACTGGCGCTCAAGGCCATCCGTCAGCTGTCCGCCGACGTCGGCATCCCGGCCGGCCTCATCGAGCTTGGCAAGAAGTACGGCAAGGACGTCAAGGCCTCCGACATCCCGACCATGACCGGCAACGCCCAGAAGGACGCCTGCGGGTTCACCAACCCCCGCTGCCCGACCGACAAGGACGTGACCGACATCTACACCGCCGCCCTGTAACAATCAGGAACGCGGGATGCGAAAGGGGGGCCTTCGGGCCCCCCTCTTGACGAGCGGCCCCGGGGATTTTCCCGGGCGGCACGTCACGCGGCAAACGATGATAACGGCAATCCGGCATGGCCCACGGCCGTGGCAGCGACCCGGCCATGCCTTCTTGCGGACGCATTCTCAGGCCGAAAATGCGTCCGAACGGACCGAAAATGCGGCCCATGACGGCCGAAATTTTCCGACTTTGTACCAAAACGGCACAAGGTCACTATGCCAAAAATCTGGAGCTTTGGCATAACCACGCGACTACAATCGGTTTTTTCCTCCAGGCTCGACGCCCGGTCCGGGGTGGCAAACACCTGACCGCCGTGCTATCCACCCCGGACTGCGGTCGTCGTGCCCGCCGGGGGGGTCTGGGCGTCTGGGCGCTCCGCTAGCGATAGTGTCGTCACCTTTCACGTCAACCGGATAGGATCGAATGAACATCATCAATCTCACCCGCGATTATGACGAGGATTTCGTTCACAGGGTGGAGGAGGAGTCCGGTCAGAACGTCAGCCTGTGCTACCAGTGCGGGAACTGCACGGCCGGCTGTCCGTACACCTTTGCCTACGACATCCCCGTCAGCCAGATCATGCGCCTCGTCCAGGCCGGCCAGAAAAAGACCGTGCTTTCCAGCAAGTCCATCTGGCTGTGCGCCACCTGCGAATCCTGCACCACCCGCTGCCCCAACATGATCGACGTCGCCTGCGTCATGGACGTGCTGCGCCACATGGCCCGCCGCGAGGGCCTGGCCGCCGTGCCGCAGGTCAAGACGTTCTGGGACAGCTTCCTGGATTCCGTGCGCGCCCACGGCCGGGTTTTCGAACTCGGGCTGCTCATCAACTACGTCGCCAAGACCGGCCGGTTCTGGACCGACATGGACCTCGGCCCCAAGATCCTGCCCAAGGGCAAGCTCGGCTTCACGCCCCACGACATTCAGGGCAAGGAGCACGTGGCCCGGATTTTCGAGCGTTTCGAGAGGGAGTCCAACTCATGAGCGAAGCCATCGCCTACTACCCGGGCTGTTCGGGCCTGGGCACGTCCAAAGAGTACGACACCTCCACCCGGGCGGTGTGCGCCGCCCTGGGACTGTCCCTGGTGGACATCCCGGACTGGAGCTGTTGCGGCTCGTCTCCGGCCCACACCAAGGACCATGTGCTCTCCGCCGCCCTGGCCGCCCGCAACCTGCAGCTCGTGTCCGACATGGGGCTTAAGGCCGCGGCCACGCCCTGCCCGAGCTGCCTGACCAACCTGCGCACGGCCAACCACCGCTGCGAGGCCGCGCCCTTTAAGGCCAAGGTCGACAAGCTCCTGGACGACCCCTACGCCGGCGGCGTCAATGCCGTGTCCGTGCTCCAGGCCCTCACCGAGATGGTCGGGCTGGACGCCGTGAAATCGGCCGTCCGCACGCCGCTTAAAGGCCTCAAGGTGGCCTGCTACTACGGCTGCATCATGAACCGGCCGCCCGAGCTCATGGCCTTTGACGACTGCGAAAACCCCATGGCCATGGACAACATCCTGGCGGCCATGGGGGCCGAGGTCGTGCCCTTTCCGCTCAAGGTCGAGTGCTGCGGGGCCTCCTACGGCATCCCCCGGCCCGACGTGGTGGCCAAACTCTCCGGCAAGCTCCTGGACGTCGCCCAAAGCGTCGGCGCGGACATGGTCGCCGTGGCCTGCCCCTTGTGCCAGATGAACCTGGATCTGCGCCAGGGCCAGATCAACCGCGCCGGCGGCACCAACTACCGGATGCCGGTCCCTTACTTCACCCAGCTCATGGCCGTGGCCCTGAACATCGCGGACGAGGACATCGGGTTTGGCAAGCTCTGCGTGGACCCCAGGCCCGTCCTTTCCAAGGCCCTTGCGGTCGCGGACTAACAGCGAGGGAGCATAGGCAATGCGAATCGGCGTTTTCGTCTGCCACTGCGGCAGCAACATCGAAGGCACGGTGGACACCGCGACCGTGGCCAAGGCGTCCCTGGATTTTCCCGAGGTCGTCTACGCCACGGACACCATGTACGCCTGCTCGGAACCCGGCCAGGACGGCATCATCCAGGCCATCAAAGACAAAAACCTTACCGGCGTGGTGGTGGCTTCCTGCACCCCGCGCATGCACGAGCCCACCTTCCGCAAGGCCGTCGAACGGGCGGGGCTTAACCGCTTCATGTTCGAAATGGCCAACATCCGCGAGCACGTCTCCTGGATCGGCCGGGACCGCGAGGCCAATACCAACAAGTCCGTGGATCTGGTGCGCATCGCCGTGGAAAAGCTGCGCCGCGACGCGCCGCTGATCCCCAGCAAGTTCTCGGTCAACAAGCGCGTCATGGTCATCGGCGGCGGCGTGGCCGGCATCCAGGCGGCCCTGGACTGCGCCGACGGCGGCCTTGAGGTCGTGCTGGTCGAGCGCGAATCCTCCATCGGCGGCAAGATGGCCAAGCTCGACAAGACCTTCCCCACGGTCGACTGTTCGAGCTGCATCCTGGGCCCCAAGATGGTCGACGTGGCCCAGCACCCCAACATCACGCTCCACGCCTACGCCGAAGTCGATTCCATCGGCGGCTACGTGGGCAACTTCCAGGTGCAGGTCAAAAAACGCGCCACCTACGTCGATTGGGAACTGTGCACCGGCTGCGGGGCCTGCATGGAGAAGTGTCCGAGCAAGAAAAACCCGGACGCCTTCAACGAAAAGATCGGTCCCTGCACCTCCATCAACATTCCCTTTCCCCAGGCCATCCCGAAAAAAGCGGTCATCGACCCCACCACCTGCCGCCAGTTCGTCAAGGGCAAGTGCGGCGTGTGCGCCAAGGTCTGCCCGACCAAGGCCATCCGCTACGACATGACCGATGAGATCGTCACCGAGGACGTCGGCGCCATCGTGGCCGCCACCGGCTACGACCTCTTCGACATCTCCAAGGTGACCGAGTACGGCGGCGGGCGCTACCCCGACGTCATCACCGGCCTGCAGTACGAACGCCTGCTGTCGGCCTCCGGCCCCACCGGCGGCCACATCAAGCGGCCCTCGGACGGCAAGGAACCCAAAAACGTCGTCTTCATCCAGTGCGTGGGTTCGCGCGACAAGTCCCTGGACCGGCCGTACTGCTCGGGCTTCTGCTGCATGTACACGGCCAAGCAGACCATCCTGACCAAGGACCATATCCCGGATTCCCAGTCCTACGTCTTCTACATGGACATCCGCTCTCCCGGCAAAATGTACGACGAGTTCACCCGCCGGGCCATGGAAGAGTATGGCGCGCGCTACATCCGGGGCCGCGTGGCCATGGTCTACCCCAAGGGCGACAAGATGATCGTGCGCGGGGCCGACACCCTGGCCGGCACCCAGGTCGAGATCGAAGCCGACCTGGTCGTCCTGGCCGCCGGCGCCGAAGCCGCCAAGGGCGCGCCCCAGCTGGCCGAGAAGCTGCGCATCTCCTACGACAAGTACGGCTTTTTCATGGAAAGCCATCCCAAGCTCAAGCCCGTGGAGACCAACACCGCCGGCGTCTATCTGGCCGGTTCCTGCCAGGGTCCCAAGGACATTCCCCAGTCCGTGGGCCAGGGCAGCGCCGCCGCCGCCAAGGTTTTGGCCCTGTTCTCCAAGGACATGCTGGAAAGCGATCCGCAGATCAGCCGCGTGGACATCAAGCGCTGCGTGGGCTGCGGCAAGTGCATCATGACCTGCCCGTTCAAGGCCATCAAGGAAGTCGAATTCCGGGGCCAGAAAAAGGCCGAGGTCATCGAGACCGTCTGCCAGGGCTGCGGCATCTGCACCTCCACCTGCCCCCAGGGGGCCATCCAGCTGTCGCACTTCACGGACAACCAAATCCTCGCGGAGGTCAACGCCTTATGCCAGTCCTGACCGGCAAGGAACTGCGGATCGTCGGATTCCTGTGCAACTGGTGCTCCTACGGCGGCGCGGACACGGCAGGCGTTGGGCGGTTCAATCAGCCCACGGACCTGCGGATCATCCGCGTGCCCTGCTCCGGGCGCATTGATCCCCTGTTCATCGCCAAAACGCTCATTAACGGCGCCGACGGCGTCCTCGTCTCCGGCTGCCACCCGCGCGACTGCCACTACGCCGAGGGCAACTTCTACGCCCGCCGGCGTCTGGAAGTCCTCAAGCGCTTCCTGCCTATCCTGGGCATCGACCCGGCCCGGTTCGACTACACCTGGGTCTCGGCCTCGGAAGGCCAGCGCTGGCAGAAGGTGGTGACGGTCTTTACCGAACAGATTCACGCCCTGGGACCGGCGACGCGCCACGAGAACGTGTCCCCGGAACTGTTGGCCAAGGTCGCTTCGGCCATCCAAGGAGGCAACCGTGTCGCGGCTTGACGCTCTTAAAACCCGCATCAAGGAGGCTTTGCCCGGCCTTGAATGCGTCATCGGTTGGCAGAAAGGCTACGACGCCCTGCACAACACGCCGCTGTTCATCCGCGGCGAGGCCGACGTGGACAAGCTGGAGTGGGGGGCGCTCAACGTCCACAATCCGGCCGTCTACCTGCCGAGCTTTGCCGGCAAGAAGGTCGGCGTGGTGGTCAAGGGCTGCGACTCCCGCTCGGTGGTCGAACTGCTCCAGGAAAAACTCATTGACCGCGACAACGTCGTGATCTTCTCCGCCGGCTGCGACGGCGTGGTGGACATCGCCAAGGTGCGGGCCAAGCTGGCTGCCGCCGGATTAAACGCCGGCAACGCCGAAAAGGTGGCCGTGGACGGCAAGACCGTCACCGTCACCGCCGCCGGCAAGGCCGTGTCCATGCCCATGGCCGAGGTGGCCGCCGACAAGTGCCTGCGCTGCCAGTTCCCCAACGCCGTGCTGGCCGACGCCTTTGTGGGCGACCCGGCTCCCCAGGTCCAGGCCGCGCCGGCCGCCGACGCCGACCTGGCCGCCCTGGACGCCATGAGCGTGCCCGAGCGCATGGCTTTCTGGCGCTACCACATGGACCGCTGCATCCGCTGCTACGCCTGCCGCAACGCCTGCCCCATGTGCGTGTGCCGCGACCACTGCATCGCCCAGAGCCGCGAGCCTCACTGGCTGAGCCAGGAAGACTCGGTGACGGAAAAGCTGATGTTCCAGGTGGTCCACGCCATGCACCTGGCCGGCCGGTGCACGGAATGCGGCGAATGCCAGCGGGCCTGCCCCATGGATATCCCGGTTCTGGCGCTCAAGAAGCACCTCAACCGCACCATCCACGACCTGTTCAACTACCAGGCCGGTGTTGACGTTGCCGCGATCCCGCCGCTTTTGCAGTTTAAGCTCGAGGAAGACAACATCAAGGAGCGAAGCTGGTAATGGCCGCCGTCAAATACATCCCCCGGGAGAAACTCCCCGAGTGGCTCAAGGCCCTGGCCGCCCAAAGCCGGGTGCTCGTCCCCGTCGAGGAAGGCGGCAGCGTGGTGTTCCGGCAATACGACCCGGCCCGCGCTCCGGTCTTCGGTTCCGACGCCACGGCCCCGCCCAAGGGCGCGGTCTTCCCGGCCAGCCAGGAGCTTTTCAGCTACGCCTACGGCAAGGAAGGCGAGGACCACGCCCCGACCCTCAAACTTGATCCCAAGACCGAAGCCCAGCCCACGGTGGTCTTCGGCTCCAAGCCCTGCGGCGCGCGCGGATTTCTCATCTTCGACCGCGTCTACATGGGCAAGAAGTTCCCGGACCCGTATTACATCGCCGCCCGTGAAGCCACGGTGTTCGTGACCATGGCCTGCGCCACGGTGGAGAACACCTGCTTTTGCCACTGGGTCGGCTCCGGCCCGGCCGACGCGGCCGGCTCGGATGTGCTCTTAACCCCGGTCGAAGGCGGCTACACCGTCGAGGCCGTAAGCGAGAAGGGCGCGAAGTTCCTGGACAACCCGGCCCTGGCCGACGGCGCGGCCAAGGCCGCCGAGGCCGAGGCCGTGAAAAAGGCCAGCCGCGACGCCCTGGGCGAAGCCCCGGACATCGCCTCCTCGCCGGCGGCGCTTTTGGCGCTCTTCGACGACATGGAGTTCTGGCGCGACCAGTCCGACAAGTGCGTGAGCTGCGGGGCCTGCACCTACCTGTGCCCCACCTGCTACTGCTTCTCCATCACCGACGAAGGCACGGGCACGGCCGGCCGGCGGATGCGCTCCTGGGACGCCTGCATGCACTTCCAGTTCACCCTGGAAGCCTCGGGCCACAACCCGCGTCCGACCAAGGCCCATCGCCTCAAAAACCGCGTCGGCCACAAGTTCAGCTACTACCCGACCCTGCACGACGGGCTTATCGCCTGCTGCGGCTGCGGGCGCTGCGTGAAAAGCTGCCCGGTCTCGGTGGACATCCGCGAGATCGTGCAAAACGCCGTGGCCAAGGCCAAGGGCTAGAGGTTTACCCATGACCGATCCATTCAATCCCTATCTGCCGGAAGTGGCCACCATCCTGGAGACCGTCCAGGAGACCCACAACATCATGACCTTCCGGGTGCGTTTCGACGACGAAGCCAAGATGAAGGCCTTCACCTTCGAGCCGGGGCAGGTGGGCCAGCTGTCCGCCCCGGGCATCGGCGAATCGACCTTCGTCATCAACTCGCCCCCCACCCGCATGGACTACCTCCAGTTCTCGGTCATGCGGGCCGGCGAAGTGACGGCCAAGCTGCATACGCTCACGGCCGGCGACAAGATCGGCGTGCGCGCGCCCCTGGGGAATTCCTTCCCCGTGGCCGACATGAAGGGCAAGGACATCGTGTTCGTCGGCGGCGGCATCGGCATGGCCCCGCTGCGCACGCTGTTCCTCTACATGCTCGACAACCGGGCCGACTTCGGCAAGATCCGCCTGCTCTACGGCGCGCGTTCGCCCCTGGACATGGCCTTTTCCGCCGAACTGCCCGAGTGGACCGGACGCAGCGACATCGAAACCACGCTGACCATCGACCGCGAGGCCGAGGGCTGGCAGCACAAGGTGGGCCTTATCCCCAACGTACTGCTGGAAATGGCCCCGGCGGCCGACAACTGCGTGGCCATCACCTGCGGCCCGCCCATCATGATCAAGTTCACCCTGGAAGCTCTCAAAAAGCTGGGCTTTGCCGATGAACAGATCGTGACCACGCTGGAAAAGCGCATGAAGTGCGGCATCGGCATCTGCGGCCGTTGCAACATCGGCACCAGCTACGTCTGCGTGGACGGCCCGGTGTACACCTACGCCCAGCTCAAACAGCTCCCCAACGAACTGTAAGAGTCCACGCACGAAGACAAAGACGGGAGCCGACACGCTCCCATTCCGGGGGGACCGGGGGGGATGATCCCCCCCCGGCCGCCGGAGGCCTCTTCAAAAGGAGACGCGACATGGCTCGTTTTTTCAGCGCCAGCGACATTGTCGGCACGGCCATCGAGATCGAGCGCCGGGGCCGCAACGTTTACAGCAAGGCGGCGGCTGCCGCCACGAATCCCGACGTCAAAAGCTTCCTGGAGTTCTTTGCCGGCGAGGAAGCCCGCCATCAGGCCATTTTCGAGGCCATGGCCGGGCGCATCGCCAAGATCGAGGTGCCGGCCGGCAGCGATGAGGAAGAGTACATGGACTATGTCCAGGCCCTGCTCGACTCCCACGCGCTTTTCTGCGGCGGAGCCCCCGAAAAGGATCTGGCCAACGCTTCCGACGCCATTGCCGCCATTGAGCTGGCCGCCCGCTTCGAAAAAGACACCATCCTCTACTTCCGCGAGATGATGGACCTGCTGCCGCCGGCTGAGTCCGGCATCGTCAAGCAGTGTCTGGACGAAGAGCGCGGCCACCTGCGCCAGTTGACCAAGATGCTGGCCACCCTTCGCCGCAGCGCCTAACCGTCCGAGACGGGACGGCCGGCTTGGGCCGGGCGTCCCGAAACCGCGCGTTTGGGGCCGGCGGCAGGTGATTGCCGCGTCGCCGGCCCAAACGCCAGCCGGGGGGAGGACGATCATGTACCACGATGTGTTCGGCTTTGACGCCATGCCTCTGGCCAGCCCCCTGGACAGCGCCCCTGGCACCCGGGCCGCCGAAGCCCTGGAGCAGGGACTGTCCGCCCGATTGCTTGGCCTTGTGCTCGCTTCCGATCTGTTCGCCGCCCGCACGGGTTCGCCCCGCCAGTCCCGGCATAACGTCCCGGTGGCCGCCTGCTGGCCCGGCGCGGCCATCGTTGTCTCCGGCGAGGCCCTGGACCAGGACGACCTCGACGCCTTTCTCGGCTGCCTGCTGCTGGCCCTGCGCAGCCCCATGCGCGGTTCGGCCCGTTTTCCCCTGCGCGATCTGGCCCGGCTGATCCGGCCCAAGGCCCGGCGTTTCGACGTCCGCCGCCTGGAACGCTCGCTGTGGCGTCTGGCCGCCTGCCGCCTCAACGTGGAAGAAGCCGGCGGCGGCTACGCCCTGCAGCTGCGCCTGCTCGACGCCGTCCTGTGCGACCGCCGGGCCGGGCTGTGCGCCGTGGACGTCGGCCCGCGCATGCTGGCCGCCTGCGGCGACCCGGAACGCATGGAGCGCCTCCTCGCCGCCCGTGCCCCCCTGGCTGACGGCTTTGCCCGCTGGCTGGCCGGTTTCCTGTCCTACGGCCCGGCCGCCCTGCGGCTGGATTTCACCGCCCTTCGCCGCTTGTCCGGGTTGTCGCGCCAGCCCATGGCCGCCTTCCGGGTCCGGGCCGTGGCCGCGCTGCAGGATTTTCTGGGCCTTGGGGCCATTGCCGCCATAGAGTCCGCCGGTCCCGACCGGCTCATCGTCTCCCGGCCCGCCGCCAGGGGCGAGGAGCCGGCCTGTCTGCTGCTGTCGTAACGCCAGACCCCATGGAACGGCATGATGTCCGCGGCCGCCGGTGAGGATGAAAAATCCTGGGACGCATCGCAAAAGGCTCCCCAGCGTCTACGATTGGACCGGCTTGTGCCCGGTCCGGCGCGCACCTTGCCGCTGCGGCGGCTGACCCTGGACGTGCTCCGCGACGGGCGGGAATCCTTCATGACGCCATCGCGCTTGCGCACCCCCCTGCCCAGACGCTCCATGGAACCCCTGGCCGCCGACGTCCTGCCCCATCCGCCAAGCCTGGAAGACCTCATCGGCATTGAGCACAGCAAGCTCGGGTTCTATCAGGAGCTGCGCCAGAAGGTCGAAGAACTCCAGGACGCCCACCAGGAATCGGAGCTGCGCCGCCAGGAGATCGCCGCCATCCTCGACGGCATCACCGACGTCATGATGGTGCTCACCAAGGACCTGCGCATCATCTCCGTCAACCACGTCTTCCACGAACTTTTCGACGTGCCGCGCCCCGAGGGCCAGCACTGCTACAAGCTGTTCCGGGCCTCGGCCTCGCCCTGCCCGGAATGCCCGGCCCATCGCTCCTTTCGCTCCAACGCCGTGTGCCGGTGCATGGGCACGTTCAAGATCCACGGCCTCAGCCGCCGCTTTGAGATGGTGGCCTCGCCCATCCACAATCCCGACAGCCCGGAATCGCGCATCCTCATCTTCAAGCGCGACGTCACCCTGGAAAACGAATACCAGGCCAAGTATTATCAGGCCGAAAAAATGGCCACCATCGGCATGTTGGCCGCCGGCGTGGCCCATGAGATCAACAATCCCCTCACCGCCGTCTACGGCCTGGCCGAGGGCATCCGCCGCCGGCTGCCGGCCATCCGCGCGGCCGTGGACGACGACCTCTACGTCGACGTGGCCGAATACACCGAAACCATCCTCATGGAATGCCGCCGCTGCCGCGACATCGTGCGCTCCATGCTGTCCTTTTCCCGGCCCCACACCCTGGCCTTCTCGCCGGTGTGCTTAAACGAAGTCGTCACCGACACGTTGAGCATCCTGCGCAGCCGGCTGGAGGACCGGGCCGCCGCCGGCCTGCGCCTCACCGTCAACCTGCACCAGGGTTTGCCCACGGTGGCCGGCGACGAGGCCCAGCTCAAGCAGGTGCTTCTCAACATCCTGGTCAATTCCATGGACGCCATCGAGGGCGAAGGCGAGATCACCGTCACCACCCATCCCGAGAACGACAACACCGTGAACCTCTCGGTGGAGGACACCGGTCGGGGCATCCCGCCGGACAACATGGACAAGCTTTTCAATCCATTTTTCACCACCAAGCCCGTGGGCCAAGGCCTGGGCATCGGACTTTCCACTTGCTACAGCATCGTGCGCGAACACCACGGGGTCATCGAGGTGGCCAGCGAAGTGGGCATCGGCACGCACTTTACCGTGAAACTTCCCCTCGACAGCGGGCATCCCAGTGAATAGCGCCTACAGCGTCCTTGTGGTCGACGACGAACCTTCCATCGGCAAGCTCCTGCTCAAGGAACTGACCACCCCGGCCCGGGCCGTCCATGTGGCCGCCTCGGCCCGGGAAGCCCGGGAACTCCTGGCCAAGAACGAATACGAGGTGGCCGTCCTCGACATCCGCCTGCCCGACGCCAACGGCCTCGACCTCATGGTCGAGCTGCGCCAGCGCCAGGAGGATCTCGAAACCATCCTCATCACCGGCCACGGGGCCATCGACACCGCCGTGGAGGCCATGAAGCTCGGGGCCTTTGACTACGTCACCAAGCCCTTCAACCTAGCCGAGCTGGAACTGCTCATCGAACGCGCCTACCAGCGCACCTATCTGCGCCGCGAAAACCGCCGGCTGCGCCACTTCCAGGGCCAGACCCCGCCGGTGCAGCTGGTCGGCAATTCTCCGGCCATCAAGCAGGTGCGCTACCTCATCGAGAAAGTCGCCCCCACCGAAGTGCCGGTGCTGATTACCGGCGAATCCGGGGCCGGCAAGGAGGTGGCCGCCCACCTCATCCAGACCCTGTCCAAGCGCCCCGACAAGCCCTTTTTCATCAAGAACTGCGCCACACTGCAAAAGGAGTTGGCCCGAAGCGAACTCTTTGGACACCTGCGCGGCTCGTTTACCGGCGCGGTGGAGAACAGCGAAGGCTTCATGGCCTTTGCCAACAAGGGGACGCTGTTTCTCGACGAGATCGGCGAGCTGCCCATTGAGGTCCAGGCGGCGCTGCTGCGCGTGCTGGAAAACAAGACTTACCGCCGGGTGGGCGAAAAGGAAGAACGCCGGGTGGACATCCGGCTGGTGTTCGCCACCAACCGGGAGCTGGTCAAGGAAGTGGCCGAGGGCCGCTTCCACGAAGCGCTGTTTCACCGCATCAACGTCTTCAACATCGAGATGCCGTCCCTGCGCGAGCGCCGCGAGGACATCCCGCTTCTGGTGGAATTTTTCCTCTCCCGCCTCACCGCCGGCCAGGCCCCGTTCCGCATCTCCGACCGGGCCATGAAGTGTCTGACCAGCTACGACTGGCCGGGCAACGTGCGCGAACTGCGCAACGTCATGGAGCGCTCCATCATCCTGTCGGAAAACAGCCTCATCACCGAACACGCCCTGCCGCGCGAGTTCCTGGAGCCGGCCCGGGCCGAGGAAGAGATCCTCACCCTTGAGGCCAAAGAGAAGGAGCACATCGCCAAGGTGCTCAACTTCTACGACAACAACCGGTCCCTGGCAGCCGAGGCCCTGGGCATCTGCCGCAAGACCCTCTATCGCAAGATTCGGCAGTATAATCTCTTCTAGGTCGTTTTTTTGCCTCCGGCGGCCGGGGGCCTGAGGCCCCCGGACCCCCCACATGGGGAAAAGGGTTAAGGGGGTTCTCTGTCGGTCGGCGCGCCCAGGCGGTCGGCAATGGCGCATGGGCGCAAACGCCGTTGCCTCTGGCGGGGCGGCGGCACTTGCGCTAGGCTGGTCGCCGTCCAGGCGGCATCGGCCCGGCCCGTTTGGCGCGCCCATGCTGTTATCCCAACCATCGGAGGCTCCATGCGCACCATTCCCGCCTGCGTCCTTGCCTTGGCCCTGTGTCTGGCGGCCGCGACCCCGGCCTTGGCCAAGAAACAGCAACAACCCCAGAATATCGACTTCGGGGCCGTCACCTGCAAGGAATTCATCGCCGAGATCGCCGCCGGCGACGAGGAATCGGCCGGCATCATCCTCATGTGGATCGACGGCTACTTGAGCGGCGTGTCCGGAGACGCCGTGCTCAATTGGAAGAATCTCGAAGCGTTCTCCGGTTCTCTCATGGAAGCCTGCGCCAAAAAACCCGGCAAGAAGGTTCTGGATGTGGCCAAGGACATCGGCATTAACTGATCCGCAACGGCTCGCAAACACGGCGCGGGGGCCAAGGCCCCTCGCCGTGACGGCCCACCGCCCGTGAACGCCCCCACCGCCTTCCTGCGCCATCTGTTCGCCTCCACCCTGGCCACGGCCACGGCCCTGGTGGCCGCTATTCTGCTGTTGGCCAGTCTGGGGTTTTATTTCGTCGAACTGCGCGACATCCCCGGCCGGACCCTGTTCGATGCCCTGTGGTGGGCCATGACCACCCTGTCCACCGTGGGTTACGGCGACATCGTGCCCGCCACCGTGCCGGGCCGGCTCATCGGCATGGGCATCATGGGCGCGGGCATCGGCATCATGGCCGCCCTGACCGGCAACCTGGCCTCGGCCCTTATTGAGCGCCGCAACCGCAAACGCCTGGGGTTACTGCCCGTGAAAACCGCCGGACACAGCATCGTGCTGGGCTGCAACGCCCATGCTCCGGGGCTGATCAAAGCCCTGGCCGCCGCTGCGCCGCCCACGCGCGGCCCGGCCGTGGCTCTGGTCGCCCAGCTCACCCCCGAAGCTTTTGCCGAACTGGCCGCCGACCTGGGCCTGGAGGAACGCCTGACTTTTTGCCGGGGCAACCCGGCCCAGGAGAGCGTCGTGGCCCGGGCCGCCCCGGCCGCCGCCCGGGCCGCCTACATCCTGTCCCAGGACGGGCTGTCGCCGGAAGAGGCCGACCAGCAAACGCTGCTCACCGCGCTGACCTTTCGGAGCCTGGCCCCCAAGGTCCAGCTCTACGCCGAGGCCCTGCTCGAAACCAACCGCAAGCATCTGGCCCGGGCCGGCGTGGACGTGACCCTGGTGCGCGGCGACCTCACCGAACGCGCCCTGGAAACCATGGGCGAGCACCCGGCTCTGTGGCATTTTCTCGAACGCCTGCTCGGCACGTCCGGCCATCGGGCCATGCGCGCCCGGGCCATGAGCCACGACGAAAAAGCCCTGCGCTGGTCGGCCCTGGTCGGCCAGGCCCTGGCCGCCGGCGACGGCCTGCCCGTGGCCGTCTTCCGCCTGCGCCGCGACATCACCATCAAGGAACTCCTGGACGCCGACTCGGCCCTGGACCAGTTCATCCTGGAAATGTTTGCCGCCTACGGCCAGGAAGGCCGCCTGGGCCGCCAGGGGCCGGCCGTGGCCGTCAATCCCGGCGACGGCCTGGATCTGGCCGATTTCGACGGCCTGATACTCCTGGAAACCCAGGCCCCGCCGGCCAAGGCCCATGCTCCGGCCGGCGACGGAGAACAGCCGTGAACGGCGAGGCCCTGAAAAAAGCCGCCCTGTTCGCCGACCTCGCCGACGACGAACGCGACCGGCTCGTGCCCGCGTTCACGCCCTTGTCCCTGGCCGCCGGCCAGGCGGTCATCGTCGAAGGACAGCCCGGAGACGAGATGTTTTTGCTCACCTCCGGCCGGGTGCGCGTCACCAAGGCCATGCTGCTTAAGGGCATCGTCGCCCCGGGCCTGGACGGCGCTGCCGCCGAGAAAACCCTGGTGGAGCTCTCCGACGCCCAAAGCCCCTTTTTCGGGGAAATGGCGCTGCTGGATCGCGACATCCGTTCGGCCACCGTCACCTGCCTCACCGACTGCCGCTTTTTGCGCATCGACCGCGACGCCTTTTTTGCATGCCTCCAGGCCCATCCGGCCCTGGGCGTCAAGGTGCTCGCCGCCCTGGCCAAACGCCTGGCCGGGCTTGTGCGCAAAAACAACGTCGAAGTGGTCAAGCTCACCACCGCCCTGGCCCTGGTCTTAAGCCGGCGGGGGGCGGAGAGAAGATAGAGCAGGGAAGAGCAAGAAGCCTCCGGCGGCCGGGGCCTGAGGCCCCGGACACCCAAAAGGGGGGAAGGTCCAAGGGGGGCGGCGCAGCAGTGAGGAACCATGCCTACGGATCGCACAAAAATCGAAAAAGCCCTCTTCATCGCCAAGAAAAATCTGGCCGGGCTGGTCTATGACTTCCAAACCCTGGAAGGCATGCCGTTCACCCTGCCGGAAGTGCAGACCTACCTGCAGGGCATTACGGTCGGCGGCCATAAGATCGAAGACGAAGACAAGCTCAAGCAACAGGCCCTGGCCTGGAAGCAGCTCATTGTCTTGGTGGAAACAAACAGCTTTGTGTTTTCCAAGGCCACGGCCTGCGCGCTCCAGGCCATCGTCGCCAAGGACGAGGCCCTGGAAATCGGGAGGTTTCGCCAAGGGCAAGTATGGATCAAAGGGGCTGACTACCTGCCCCCGGACCACGAAACCCTTGACGCCCGTTTCCAGGCCTTGTGCGAAAGAATCAGCGCCCTGGAAGATCCCTTCGAACAAGGCGGCGTCGCGGCCCTGGACATGGCGCGTAATCAGTACTTTTACGACGGCAACAAGCGAACCGGTTTTCTCATGATGAACGGCTTGTTCCTGACAAACGGCCTTTTGCCTTTCAGCGTCCCGTCTAAGCACGTCCTGGACTACAATATCATGGTGTTGGAGTATTATGCTACGGGTAACGAAAGGCCCATGCGCCGTTTTTTCGAAGAACAGTACGCGGCCCAGTATCCTGGTTTCCATAGGTGAGCGTTGAGGAGAGAAAGAGGGTCTCCGGCGGCCGACCGCCCCCCGGACCCCCGAAATGGGGGAAGGAGCAAAGGGGGAGCGGCGGATCAGGAGAGTAGGCGCAGCAGCAGGGCGTCGAGGGTCGCGGCCAGCTCGCCGCACAAGCCGCCGCCGCCGGGCGAGGCCCCGAACAGCTCCCGCCGCTCGGCCGCCAGACCCGGATCGGCCCCGGCCTGGCGCTCCACCAGGGACAAGGTGATCTCCAGCCGCTGGGCCGGAAAAAAGACCTCCAAGCGCCGGGCAAAGGCCGCCGCCCGCTGGGCGAAATCCGGCCCGGCCTGCCGCCAGTAGGCCACGGCCGCCTCCGTCGGCGGCAGGGCCGAGGCCCCGGCCAGCAGGGCCGAGAGGTTGGACAGCGAAAACCCCGGCATCCCCGGCCGCCAGCCCAGCAGCCAGTCGCTGCGGCGCATGAGCAGCCGCGCCTCGATACCGGCCGCGATCACCGATTCGATGTCGCGCCGGGCCGCCTCCAGATGGGCGTCGTCAAAGCGCCGCGTCTCCTTAGCCGGATGCCAGGCCGGCACCAGCCGCCCGGCGATTTCCCCGCCCGGATCGAAAAGCCCCAGCAGATGAGCCAGCCAGGCGTTGGCCTGGGGCGAATCCGGCGTCTCCAGATGGGCATGGGACAGCACGTAGCGCCCCCGGCCATAGGCCCCGGCGATGACGCAGGCCCCGCCGTCCAGAAAGGCCGGGGCAAGCGTCAGGCCGAAACGCGCCTGACAGGCCCCGAGCAACGCCCCGGGCATGGCCCCCAGGGCGATGTCGGCCAGCATGAAATCCTCGCCCGGACCGGCATAGGCGGCCACCACCGCCGTGCCGTCCCCGCCGCCCGCGCCCGGCGGCGGCACGAAGCCGGCCGGCCACCAGACCGGGGCCTGGAAATCCTCGGGCAGCTCCGCCGGCAGATAGGGCGAGGCGGCGTCGCCGCGAAGGCGCACATGGCCGCTGGCCAGATGCTCCAGCCGGTCGGCGAAGGGCCGGCGCGTCCAATCGCAAAGGCCCAGGCCGGCGTCATGGGAAAGGGCCAGGCCGCAGCCGCCGCACACGCCGAAATAATTGCCCCCGCCGGCCACATAGTCGCGCACGGCCCGCTGTCCGGCCGGCCCCAGGGCCGCGAACTTGGGCCGGGAGAATCCGCCCGGCACCAGTAGCGCCTTGGGCGGATGGGCGGCCAGTGCGCCGCCGGCCACCGCGGCGCAGGTCACGGGGCGGCACGGCGCGCCCAGGGCGGCCAGCCCCCGGCACAAAAGCAGCCCCCACACATGGGCATGGTCCCACAACACAGCGAATGGCGCGGTCATGGCCCTGTCCTACAACCTCGACCGGCCGCCGGCAAGAAGCGCCTTGTATTTCAAGGGGGGGCGCAGTATTGGGGCCTATCGTCAGCCATGCCGCCAAGGTGCGACGGCTTGGCCGGGAGCGGTGCGCGCTCCGGCCGGCCGGCCCTGCCGCCGGCTCGTGACATTGCGGCCGAACTTTTGTATCCAGGGCCGCTTGGCGGCGCATTGCGCCGCAGCTATTTCAAGGAGCGCATATGACCAGCGAGGCCCTTTCCAAGGGATATGAGCCGGCCGACGTCGAGGCGAAATGGATCGCCTACTGGCAGGACGAAAAGACCTTCACCCCGGACCCCGACGGCCCGGGCGAACCCTATTCCATCGTCATCCCGCCGCCCAACGTCACCGGCGCCCTGCACATGGGCCATGCCCTCAACATCACCATCCAGGACATTCTGTGCCGCTATCACCGCCAGCTCGGCCGCAAGGTGCTGTGGGTGCCGGGCACGGACCATGCCGGCATCGCCACGCAAAACGTGGTGGAACGGTCGCTCGCCGCCGCCGGAACCTCTCGCGAGGAGCTCGGCCGCGAGGCGTTCATTGAGCGCGTCTGGAAATGGCGCGAGGAGTACGGCGGCAAGATCCTCAACCAGATAAGCCGTCTGGGCGCGTCCGTGGACTGGAGCCGGGAACGCTTCACCATGGACGAGGGCCTGTCCAAGGCCGTGCGCGAAGTCTTCGTGCGCCTTTACGAAGACGGGCTCATTTACCAGGGCGATTACATCATCAACTGGTGCCCACGCTGCCACACCGCCCTGGCCGATCTGGAAGTGGAGTACGCCCCGCACATCGGCAAGCTCTACCACATCCGCTATCCCGTGGAAGGCACGGATACGTTCGTCACCGTGGCCACCACCCGCCCCGAGACGCTCCTTGGCGACACCGC
The DNA here is from genome assembly GCF_004135975.1 of Solidesulfovibrio carbinolicus. Taxonomy (NCBI): domain Bacteria; kingdom Pseudomonadati; phylum Thermodesulfobacteriota; class Desulfovibrionia; order Desulfovibrionales; family Desulfovibrionaceae; genus Solidesulfovibrio; species Solidesulfovibrio carbinolicus. Next base: position 141,377 of record NZ_CP026538.1, read on the forward strand.
CGTGGCCGTGCATCCCGAGGACGAGCGCTACAAGGACGTGGTCGGCAAGTTCGCCATCCTGCCCCTGGTGGGCCGGCGTATCCCGATCATCGCCGACGCCTACGTCGAGCGCGAATTCGGCACGGGCTGCCTCAAGGTCACCCCGGCCCACGACATGAACGACTTTGAGCTTGGCCGCAAACACGACCTGGAGGTCATCGCCGTCCAGGACGCGGCCGGGCGCATCAACGAAAACGCCCCCGAGAAGTACCGGGGCCTGGACCGGCTGGCCGCCCGCAAGGCCGTGGTCGAGGATTTGAAGGAACTGACGCTGCTCGACGACATCCGCGACTACGAGCACAACGTGGGCGAATGCTACCGTTGCCGCACGGTCATCGAGCCCTTCGTGTCCAAGCAGTGGTTCGTCAAAACCGCCCCCCTGGCCAAGGTGGCCCGCAAGGCCGTGGAAGACGGCCGCACCGTCATCCTGCCCGACCAGTGGACCAAGACCTATTACGACTGGCTCGACAACATCCGCGACTGGTGCGTGTCGCGCCAGATCTGGTGGGGACATCGCATCCCGGCCTGGACCTGCGATTCCTGCGGCGAACTTATTGTTTCCCGCGAGACGCCGACGTCCTGCCCGGCCTGCGGCGGCTCGCGCCTCACCCAAGACCCCGACGTCCTGGACACCTGGTTTTCCTCGGCCCTGTGGCCGTTTACCACCATGGGCTGGCCGGACCAGACCAAAGAACTGGCCACGTTCTATCCCACCTCGGTGCTCAGCACCGCTTTCGACATCCTCTTTTTCTGGGTGGCCCGCATGATGATGATGGGCCTGCACTTCATGGACGAGGTGCCGTTCAGGCACGTCTACATCCACGCCCTGGTGCGCGACGCCGAGGGCCGCAAGATGAGCAAGTCGCTGGGCAACGGCATCGATCCCCTGGCCATGATGGAACGCTACGGCACCGACGCCCTGCGCTTCACCCTGGCCGCCTTCGCCGCCATGGGCCGCGACATCAAGCTGGCCGAGGAGCGCATCGAAGGCTACCGCCACTTCATCAACAAGCTGTGGAACGCGGCCCGGTTTGCGCTCATGCACGTGGCCGACGGCGCGCCGGAGATGGAGCTGTCCCAGGCGGCCAAGGCCGGGTTGTGCCACGCCATGATCCTCTCGCGCCTGGAGCGCCTCAAGGGCACGGTGTCCCGGGCTATCGAGGGCTACCAGTTCAACGAGGCGGCCCAGGAGCTGTACGGCTTTTTCTGGCGCGAATTCTGCGACTGGTACCTGGAAATGGCCAAGGTGGACCTGGGCGGCGAGGACGAGTTCAAGAAGGGCGCGGCCAAGCGCGTGCTTTTAACCGTGTTGTCCGAGACGCTCACCCTTATGCATCCCATCGTGCCATTCGTCACCCAGGAGATCTGGAGCAAGCTGCCGGGCATGGCCGAACCCAACCTGGCCAAGGTTCCCTATCCGCCGCTGCGCACCGAACTCATCAGCGACGAGGCCGAGGCGTCCATGGAGCTGCTGCGGGCCGTGGTCGTCGGGGTGCGCAACATCCGGGCCGAGCTCAACATCAACCCGGGTGTGAAACTGACCGCCCTGGTCCATGCCGAGGACGCCGCCCAGGCCGCCTCGCTGACGGCCAACGCGGCCATGATCAGCTTTTTGGCTAAGCTCGAACGCTTCGAGGCCGGCCCGGACGTGGCCGCGCCCAAGGCCTCGGCTTCGGCCGCCTGCGGCTCGTGCGCCCTTTTCGTGCCGCTCTCTGGCGCGGTGGACTTCGACGTGGAGTTCCTGCGCCTGTCCAAGGAAGAAGTGAAGACGGTCAAGGAACTGACCGTGGTGGAAAAAAAGCTCGGCAACGAGGACTTCGTGTCCCGCGCCCCGGCCGAGGTGGTGGCCAAGGAGCGGGAGAAGCAGGACGCGCTGAGCGAAAAGCTGGCCCGGCTGCGGGAACTCAAGGACCGCATCCGCAAGCTCATGGCCGAATAGGCCGGCGGCGGACTAGCGTTGAAAGACAAAGGCGGGCGGCTCCGAGAGGGGCCGCCCGCCTGATTGTTGTGTTGGCGCTGTCGCGCCGCCTACCCCCCCTCCCCCTTGCCGAACATCCGTTCCACGTCTTCCCGGCACACCGGCCGCGAAAACAAAAACCCCTGGCCGGCCTCGCAGGCAAAGCCCGTCAGCACATCGGACTGGGTCTCCAGCTCCACGCCCTCGGCCACCACGTCCAGGCCCAGGCTGTGGGCCAAGGCCACCACCGCGCCCACGATCTTGCGGTTTTCGCTGGTGTCCAGGTCGCTGACAAAGGCCCGGTCCACCTTCAGGGTGTCGATGGGGAAGCGCTGCAAATAGGACAGGGACGAATAGCCCGTGCCGAAATCGTCGACGGAGAGGCGTACGCCCAGGGCCTTGAGGCGCTTTAGGCGCAGGATGGACACTTCCGGGTTGTCCATGATCACCGTTTCGGTGATTTCGAGCTTGAGCGCCCTGGGGTCCATGCCCGTGTCGCGCAGGATGCGCTCCACATCCTCGACCAGGCTCGGCTGGGACAGCTGCTTGGCCGAGAGGTTCACGCTCATGGACATGCCGGCCGTCTCGGGAAAACGGTCCTGCCAGGAGGCCATGGTGCGGCAGGCTTCGGTCAAGACCCACAGCCCAAGGGGCACGATGAGCCCCGTGTCCTCGCATACCGGGATAAATTCCCCAGGCGGCGCGATGCCCTTGCCCGGCCGCCGCCAGCGTACCAAGGCCTCGAACCCCGTCACCCGCCGGTCGCGCAGGGCCAGGATGGGCTGGTAGTCGAGATAGAACTCGCCGCGCTTAAGCGCCGTGCGCAGATCGCTTTCCAGGTCCATGAGCCGGATGGCGTCTTCGAGCATCCGGGTGTTGAAGACCTTGAAGCGGTTTCGCCCCTCGTCCTTGGCCCGGTGCAGGGCGATGTTGGCGTTTCGCAGCAGCTCCTCGGGCTTTTCGTAGATGGCCGGGCTGACCACGATGCCCATGGAGGCCGAGACGTGGACGTCGTGGTCGGACAGCGGGAACACCTCGCTCATGGCGTCGCGGATGCGTTTGACGATGCGCACCACCTCCCGGTACGAGCCGGTCTCTTCCAGGACCACCACGAACTCGTCGCCGCCAAGCCGGGCCACGGTGTCCAGGCTGCGCACGCAGTCGCGAAGCCGCCGGGCCACGCTTTCCAGCAGCCGGTCGCCCACATGGTGGCCCAGACTGTCGTTGACGATCTTGAAGCGGTCGAGGTCGAGGAAAATGACGGCGTACTGGTAGTTGTCGCGCCGTTTCGAGCGCTCCAGGGCCTGGCGGATGCGGTCCAGGCACAGGCTGCGGTTGGGCAGGCCCGTCAGGGGATCGTGGAAGGCCATGTGGGCCAGCTGGCTTTCGAGCTGCTTGCGGTCGGTGATGTCCGTGACGATGCCGCCGGCCAGCCGCCGGGATTCGTCCAGGCCCATGGGAAAAAGCGACACGAGCAGGGTCTTGTCCTGACCGCCGATGGTGAAGGTGGTTTCCTTTTTCACCGGCTCGTTCCAGGCGATGACCCGGGAGGCGTCCCGGACCAAGGAGGCGGCCAGCTCCTGAGGCAGCGCGTCCGACAGCGGCGTGCCCGGTTCGGGCAGCCCCGGCAACCCGAACATGCGGGCGGCGCTGGCGTTTAAAAACCGCAGCCGGTCCTCGGCGTCGATGACGCAAAAGCCCTCGGCCGAAAGGCCCAGATCGATTTCCGGCACGTCGGGCCGCGCCCCCTGGATCTGGCAGGGCCGCACTTCAAGGAGCACCTGGCCGACCCCGGCCGCCTCGGGCAGGGGCGAGGCGGCCACGGCCGCCGGGAACACTCCGCCTTCAGGCCGCAGGCCGCTTAAGCGCACATGGCCGGCCTCGCCGTTGGCCGCGGCGTCGATGACGGAAAGCAGCGCGGCCGCGTCGCGGGCGGCGAAAAAATCCTGGGCCGGCTGGCCCCGCAAGGCCTCGGCGCAGTGACCGAACAGGCGGGTGGCGGCCGGATTGACGTCGGCGATGAGATTGCGGCCGTCCACCAGGCAAAGGGGCGTAGGGGAGGCGGCGAAAATTACCCGGGAGCGCGCTTCGCTTTGGTGCAGCGCCTCTTCGGCCCGCTTTCGGGCCAGACTGCTCTCAATGGCCACGATGAGCGCCTGGCTGTCGATGGGCAGGGGCAGGCAGCAGCACGGCGGGGACTTCTTGAGGCGCGCGGCGAGGCCGGGTTCACCGCCCGGAGCCAGCAGGATGACCGGGATGCCATGGCCTTCGCGCAACAGCTCGGCCGCGTCCAGGCCGTCGCAAGCGCCGGTCAACAGCAGCTCCAGCACGGCGATGTCCGGCCGAAGCCGGTCCACGGTCTCCAGGGCCTCGCGGCAGGAAGCCGCCGGGCCAACGGCCTCGTAGCCGTGCTCGCCAAGCAGGCGGGCCAGGGCGTTGGCCGAGGCCTGGTCCTTGTCAACGATGAGGATGCGGGGTTGCGTCATGAGGCCCCCTTGGCCGGACGCGCGGGCGCGACCGACTTCGTCCACCGCTATTTCCAGTGGTTGGACGATACGCAAGGCGGTTACGATACGCAACCATTGCCGTTGCAGTCATGTGACGCAACGGGCGTTGCGCCGCGAATTTCTTTTCGGAATAAAATCAATACGGTTTTCGTGGAAAATACCATCGTCTTTCCACGGAACGCAACTGGCGGAATACAACGAAGAAGGACTACTTCGTGGGTACCCAGAGCTTGATGGCCGAGCCCTTGTCGCCCTGGGGCTGGACCATGCGAAATTCGTAGCGGGCGGTTCCCGGCTCCAGACGGAACGTGGTGGTGCCGATATTGCCGCGCACAAAGCTTTGAAACTTAAAGGCCTGGCAGGTATCGTCCAGGGCCTTGCCGGCGCTGTCGAAGGGAGTCATGCAGATGCGCAAAAACGGCTGGTTGGACTCGCCGCCGAACATGGTGTCCATGTTGCTGGGCGGCTTCTGGGACAGTTCGGCCGTGACCAGCACTTCCTTGTAGGGAACCTTTTGCAGGGTCACCTTGCCGCCGGCGTCCATGTAGCGTTCCTCGGTGCGCTCCCGTTCCTTGATGTCCGTGACCTTGACGTAGTCGTTGCGCAACTCCTTGTACGCCCCAAGGCTGAGGGACTGGCCGGCCCCCCGGGCCGGAGCGGCGGCGAAAACGGTCAGGGCCAGACACAGGACCAGGGCGCGGGGCAGGAACATGGGCGGTGTCCTTGTGGTCGCCTATTCCTCGCGCCGGGGCGCGATGGGAAAAATGGCGAGCTTCAAAAAATCGGTTTCCGTGATGATGCCGACGAGATTGCCCGCGGCGACCACGGGCAGGCAGCCGTACTTATGGAAAATCATGGTCTCGGCCGCCGTGCGCAGCGGCGTGTCCGGGGTCACGGTGGCGACGTCGGTGCGCATGATGTCGCGCAGCGGCGCGCCCGGATCTTTCCTATGCTCCAGGGCCAGCACGTCGCGCTGGGTGACCAGCCCGGCCAGACGGCCGTCGGCGTCCAGCACCGGGATATGGCGGACAAACAGTTCCTGCATGGCCGCCACGGCGTCGGCCAGGCTGTCGGTTTCCTTGAGGCAGCGCAACTGGCTGGTCATGAGGTCGGCTACGAACATGCCGTGTCTCCTGTCGGCGCGAAAGCCGCGCCATTGTCAAATCCTTGCCCAATCGTCCCGTCAAGTCAAGGCGGGCGGGGCCTGCCGGCCAAGCAGCGCCACGAGGCCCGGCTCCTCCATGGGCCGGGCAAAAAGAAACCCCTGGCCCATGTCGCAGCTAAGTTGCGACAGGTCGTCCAGCTGGGCCGCCGTCTCAATGCCCTCGGCCACCACGTCGTAGCCCAGGTTGTGGGCCAGGCTCACCACCGAGCGCACAATGACCCGGTTGCCCTGCTCTTCCATGCCCGAGACAAAGGCCCGGTCCACCTTGAGGGTGTCGATGGGAAAGCGCTGGAGGTAGGACAGGGACGAATAACCGGTGCCGAAGTCGTCGATGCCGATGGACACGCCCAGTTCCCGCAGCCCCCGGAGTTTGAGCATGGCCGATTCCGGGTGCTCCATGAGCACGCTTTCGGTGATTTCGAGCTTGAGGTCGGCCGGGTCCATGCCCTCCCGGCGCAACGCCGTGACCACCTGCTTGACCAGATCGGGCTGGGTGAACTGCCGGGCCGAGAGGTTGACGGCCATGAAAAACGGCTGGTCTCCCAGGCTGCCGGCCCGCCAGCGGGCCAACGCCCGGCAGGCCTCGGTCAGGACCGCCGCGCCCAGGGGAATAATCAGCCCGCTTTGCTCGGCGGCCGGAATGAACTCCCCAGGCGCGACAAGCTCCCCGTCCGGCCGACGCCAGCGCACCAGGGCCTCCACCCCGCGAAGACGTTTGGTGGCCAGGTCCAGGATGGGCTGGTAGTGCAGCACGAATTCGTCGCGCGCCAAGCCTTCGCGCAGGTTGGTCTCCAGATCCATGACCCGCTCGGCCCGCTCGCGCATGGACCACTCGAACACCCGCACCCGGCCGCAGCCGGCCGACCGGGCCGCGTTCATGGCAATGGCCGCGTTTTGCAGCAGCTCCTCGGGACGTTCGTAGTCGGCCGGCCCGAGCACCACGCCCAGGCTGGCCGTGACGTAGATCTGCCGGCCTTCCACCACAAAGGGCACGCGCAAACGTTCACGCACGGCCTTGACGATGCGCAGGGCGTCGCCCGGCGAGGCGATTTCCTCGAGCAAGACCACAAACTCGTCCCCGCCCACCCGGGCCACGGTGTCGAGCTGGCGCACTTCCCGGCGCAGCCGGTCGGCCACCCGGCGCAGCAGCCCGTCGCCGGCCAGATGGCCCAGGCTGTCGTTGACGAGCTTGAACCGGTCGAGGTCCAGAAAGAGCAGGGCGTAAATATAGTTGGAGCGGCGCTTGGCCCGTTCAATGGCCCGGGCGATGCGGTCCAGGCACAGCGCCCGGTTGGGCAGGCCGGTTAAGGCATCGTGGAAGGTGCGGTAGCGCAGCCGTTCCTCGCCACGCTTGTGTTCGGTGACGTCTTCCAGGGCCACGGCCACCTGTCCGGGTTGGGGGCTGTAGGCCTGGGCCAGGAAATACATGTTGAGGTCGGACAGGTAGTTCTCGAAGCGCACCGGCCGGCCGGTGGCGGCCACGGCGGCCAGGGTGTCGATCCAGAAGGGTTCGATGCCGGGCAGGGTCTGGCGCAGGGTCTGGCCGACGATCTCGTCGCAGACAAGCGAGGTGGCCCGCTCAAAGGCCGGGTTGGCCCCGAGGATCTCGAAATCGTCCTGGCCCTGGCTGCTCCCGGGACAATGGCGCAGCAGCAAAAAGGCATTTAACATGGCGCTGAAAAGCTCACGGTAGCGCTTTTCGCTGCGCCGCAGTTCCTGCTCGGTGTGGTGCTTGAAAAGCGCCACTTCCACGGCCGTGCGCAGCCAGTTTTCGTCCACGGGCTTGAGCACGTAGCCGTAAGGCGCGGTGCGCTTGGCCCGTTGCAAAGTCACCTGGTCGGTATGGGAAGTGAGATAAATGACGGGGATGCCGCACTCGGTCTGGATGACGCAGGCGGCCTGGACGCCGTCCATTTCCCCGCTGAGAAAGATGTCCATGAGCACGAGATCCGGGCCAAGCGACTCGCACAGTTCCACAGCCTCGACCCCGGAAGCCGTGACCCCGGCCAGGGTGTAGCCCAGGCGGCGCAGGATGTTTTTGAGGTCCAGGGCCACCACGCGCTCGTCTTCGACGATGAGCAGGCGGGGCGGACGGCCGTTCAGGCCGTTTTCCACCGGGGCCTCGCCGCGGCAGGCGATTTTTTGGTGCGAGGCGCTCACGTCGTCTCCGGAAAGGCACGAGTTTGCAGAGGCCATAACCCTCTGTGACGCTTTTTATCGGCCGTGTAAAGGTCTGCGAAGGCGTCAAAAAAGAAGCTCGTGCCTTTTTTCACGACACGACGGGGGCGCGGCTTGTTCGGGCGTGGCCCTAAGCGCGCAGCCGGCGAGTCACGTCGGCGATGTGCCGCCCCTGGAAACGGGCCGCGTCAAGTTCGTTTTCGCTGGGCATGCGCGAGCCGTCGCCGCCGGCGATGGTGGTCGCGCCGTACGGCGAACCGCCCGTCACCTCGTCCAGGCGCATCTGGCCAGCGAAGGAATACGGCAGGCCGACCACGATCATGCCCTGGTGGAGCAGGGTCTGGATAAACGACATCAGCGTCGTCTCCTGGCCGCCGTGCTGGGTGGCCGTGGAGCAAAAAACGCCGCCAGGCTTGCCGACCAGGCCCCCGCGCATCCAGATCTGGCCGGTGGCGTCCAGGAACTGGCGCATCTGGCCGCACATGTTGCCAAAGCGGGTGGGCGTGCCAAAGACGATGGCGTCGGCGTCCTCCAGCTCCTCCAGCGTACAGGCCGGCACATGGGACAGGGCCTTTTGGGCCTCGGTCGCGCCCATTTTCCCGATGACCTCCTCGGAAAGGGTCTCGGGAACCCGGCGCAGGGTCGCGGTCATGCCCGGAACCTGATGCACGCCTTCGGCCACGGCCTGGGCCATGGCCGCCACATGCCCATAGAGCGAGTAGTAGACAATCAGCACGTTCATACGACTTGTGCTCCCTGGAAGGGTTGATGATAGCCATTGTCTACGCTCGCCAAGGGGAAAGGGCAAGGGCGCGGCGGCCTTGTTGCCGCCAGTCGGCATTTGCCCTAAACCGGATGCCGATTCAAACCGATCGCCAGCCGCCTCAGGGCAACGAGAGTCCATGCAGACAGCGCTGACCTGCCTCAAGGCCGTGGCCGACGCCTACGGCCTGCCCTTCGACCCGGCCGCCGCCGCCGACCGCCTCGGTCTCGGCCAGGCCGAACCGGACCTCGACGCCTTGCTCGCCCTGGCTTCCGGCGCTGGGCTTACCGCCCGCGTCGAGCACTTGGACGTCCCGGCCATGGCCGCCCTGGGCCGGTTTCCGCTCCTGTGCGTGCTTTCCAACGGCAACAGCGTGGTGGTGCTGGGCGTGCGCGACACGCCAGAGGGCCTCGTCGCGCGCGTGGCCGACCCCTTGGCCCAGACCCCAGGCTCCTTCGAAGTTGACTGCGAAAGTTTCGAGAAAAGCCACGGCGGCGTCACCGTCGTCGCCATCCCGACCCTGGCCCGGGCCGGGCTGCGCGCCCTGGCCCTTGTAGGCCGCCACCACGGCCTGCCCCTGGCCCATGAAACCCTGGCCGCCCAGCACGGTTTCGCCGCCGCCGAACCCACGCCAACCGAGCTTTGCGCCCTGGCCGCCGCCTCGGGCCTGAAAGCCGAGCTGCGCCGCCTGGCCCCGGCCGAGCTGCCGCTTCTGGCCGGGGCCTACCCGGTGATCCTTTTTCTGCAGGGCGGCGCGGCCCTGGTCGCCGCCGGCTGCCGCCAGGTAGACGGCCGGGATGTCCTGGACGTGGTGGACCCGACTAGGTTGCCGCCCAGCCGCGACCCCCTGCCCGTGGCCGATCTGGCCCAGCGTTGGGACGGGCAAACGCTGCTGCTCAAACGCCAGCGCCGCCTCACCGATGAAAACCAGCCCTTTGGCCTGGCCTGGTTCGTCCCGGAAATCCTGCGCTGCCGCAAGGAATTCACCGACGCGGCCATTGCCGCCTTCATGCTCTACGCCCTGGCCCTGGCCATGCCGATCTATTTCCAGATCGTCATCGACAAGGTGCTCACCCACAAGGGGCTGGCCACCCTGCAGGTCTTAAGCTTCGGGATGCTGGCCGCCCTGGCCTTCGAGGCCGGCTTTTCCTATCTGCGCGGCATCGTGCTGCTCCACGCCGCCGCCCGCATCGACGTGCGGGTGGCCGCCCGCACCTTTGCCCGCCTGACCGCCCTGCCCCTGCGGTTTTTCGGCCACAGCCGGGTGGGCGTGCTCATCCAGCACATGCAGCAGGCCGACAAGATTCGCGAATTTCTCAGCGGCAAGCTCTTTTTCACGCTGTTGGACGGCGCGGCCCTGGTGGTCTTCATCCCGGTCCTTTTCCTCTACAGCGTGCCGCTCACCTTCCTGGTGCTGGCCCTGAGCCTCGCCCTCGGGCTGCTTTTGGCCGTCATCATACCCTTTTTCCGCAAACGTCTGGCCGCCCTCTACGCCGCCGAGGGCGAGCGCCAGTCCTATCTGGTCGAGACCATCCGGGGCATGGAGACGGTCAAGGCCCTGTCCCTGGAGCCGGCCCGGCGGCGCGGCTGGGAAGACGCCGCCGCCCGGGCCGTGGCCATGCGCTTTGGCGTGGGCAAGATCGGCAACGCGGCCACGGCCGGGGTCGGGTTCCTGGAAAAGGTCATGATCCTGTGCATCCCCTGGATCGGCGTGTCGCTGGTCTTCGACGGCAGCCTGTCCGTGGGGGCGCTTATTGCCTTCCAGATGCTGGCCGGCCGCGTCACCCAGCCGCTTGTGCAGTTCGTTTCGCTGCTCCAGGAATATCAGGAAAAGGCCTTGGCCGTGGACATGCTGGCCGCCATCATGAACGAGCCGCCCGAGCGGGCCGGCTCGGGCGAAGGCCTGCGCCCGACGCTGGTTGGCGAGGTGGTCCTGGATCACGTCACCTTCCGCTACGGCCAAGCCGCCGAGGCGCCGGCCGCCCTGTCCGGCGTGTCGGCCCGGTTCGCCGCCGGAGCCATGATCGGCGTGGCCGGGCGCAGCGGCTCGGGCAAATCGACCCTGGCCCGGCTGCTCCAGGGACTGTACCTGCCCACGGACGGAAGCCTGCGCCTGGACGGCCACGACCTGCGCGAACTGGACCTCGCCCACGTGCGCCGCCAGATCGGCGTGGTCCTGCAGGAAAGCTTCCTTTTTACCGGCACGGTGCGCGACAACATCGCCATGGCCCGGCCCACGGCCGCCCTGGAGGAAGTCGTCTGGGCGGCCAGACTGGCCGGTGCCGAGGAATTCATCCGGCGGCTGCCGCGCGGCTACGACACGCCCCTTGAGGAAAACGGCTCCAACCTGTCCGGCGGCCAGCGCCAGCGTCTGGCCATCGCCCGGGCGCTTCTGGCCAATCCGCGCATCCTCATCCTCGACGAGGCCACCAGCGCCCTGGACGCCGAGTCCGAAGCCATCGTCCAGGACAACATGGCCCGCATCGGCCGGCAGCGCACCACCATCGTCATCAGCCACCGCCTGTCCATGCTGGCCGGTGCCGACGCCATCCTCGTCCTCGACGCCGGCCGGGCCGTGGATTTCGCGCCCCACGCCGAACTGCTCAAACGCTGCGCCGTCTACCGCGACCTCTGGAACAGCCAGAATCGGCATGTGGCGGCGGGCGGCGGGACGCCGCAGGTACGTTGACGGGGAGGAAGATGCCTCCGGCGGCCGGGGGCCTGAGGCCCCCGGACCCCCCATATGTTAAGAAGGGAGTAATATAGTCATGGCTATTGGTATTATTGGCGGGGGGTTGGCCGGGTGCGAATGCGCCTTGGCCCTGGCCCGGGCCGGCGTCGCTTCGACGATTTTCGAGTGCAAGCCGGCGCTGTATTCTCCGGCCCACCTGATCCCCGGGCTGGCCGAACTCGTGTGCTCCAACTCCCTGCGCTCCGACGAGCCGGTGACGGCCGTGGGCCTGCTCAAGGTCGAGATGGCCGAGCTGGGCAGCGCGGTCATCGCCGCCGCCCGGGAAACCGCCGTGCCGGCCGGCAAGGCCCTGGCCGTGGACCGCGACCGCTTCAGCGAAAACATGACCGCCCGCATCGAGGCCGAGCCGCTGGTGACGCTTGTGCGCCGCGAGATCATGGGCCTTTCCGACCCGGCCCTGGCCGGTTTCGAGGCCATCGTGGTGGCGGCCGGCCCCCTGGCCTCGGACCGGATGGCTGCCAGCCTGCTTGAGACCATCGGCGGCGAGGGGCTCTATTTCTACGACGCCATTGCCCCCATCGTGACCACCGAATCCGTGGACATGGACAAGGCCTTCTGGGCCTCGCGCTGGCAGGATGGCGAAGGTGACTACCTCAACTGCCCCATGGATAAAGACGAATACCTGGCTTTCTGGAACGCCCTTTTGACCGCCCGCAAGGTCCCCAGCCGCGAATTCGAGAAGGAAATCCATTTCGAGGGCTGCCTGCCCATCGAGGCCATGGCCGAGCGCGGCGAGCGCACCCTGACCTTTGGCCCCATGAAGCCCGTGGGCCTCACCGATCCGCGCACCGGCCGCTGGCCCTATGCCGTGGTGCAGCTGCGCCCGGAAAACGTGGCCCGCTCCACCATGAATCTGGTGGGGTTCCAGACCAAGCTGGTCTACGGCGAACAGGAGCGGGTGTTTCGCATGATCCCGGCCCTGCACGCCGCCGAGTTCACGCGCCTGGGCAGCATCCACCGCAACACCTTTGTCAACGCGCCCAAGGTGTTAAGCGAGCGGCTGGAGCTTGTCGCCCGGCCGGGCGTCTACTTGGCCGGCCAGATCACCGGGGTGGAGGGCTATGTGGAGTCGGCGGCCTGCGGCCTGTGGCTGGGCACTCAGCTCGGGGCGAGGCTGGCGCGCGGGGAGGAACTGCCGCCGCCGCCGGTGGTCACGTCCCTGGGGGCGCTGCTGGGCCACCTGCGCACCCCAGCCAAGAAATTCCAGCCCAGCAACGTCAATTTCGGGCTGACCCCGCCCCTGGAAGAGAAAATGAAAAAGGCCAACCGCAAGATGGCCTACCCCGAGCGGGCCCGCAAAGCCTGGGGGGAGTGGACGGCCTCACGCCCGTAACCGGCCCCAGCAACGCGGGAATCCGCTATGCAACACTTCGACTTCATCATCGCCGGGGCCGGCATCGTCGGCCTGACCACGGCCTACGAAATCCTGAACCGCGCGCCTTCCGCCCGGGTGGCCGTGGTGGAAAAGGAAGACGCCCCGGGACGCCATGCCAGCGGCCGCAACAGCGGTGTGCTGCACTGCGGCCTGTACTACGGCAGCGACACCTTAAAGGCCCAGGTCTGCGCCGTCGGCGGCAGGGCCATGAAGGACTTTGCCGATGCCCACGGCATCCCCTGGCGAAATACCGGCAAGGTGCTGGTGGCCACCGAGCCGGACCAGCTGCCGGCCGTGGACCGGCTGCTCCAAAACGCCGCCGACAACGCCATACGGGCCGAGCGCATCGACAACCAAACCTTGCTCGAACTGGAGCCGGCCGCGCCGCCCCACGCCGTGGCCGCCATCCACTGCCCGGACACCTCGGTCATCGACGCCAAGGCCGTGCTGGAGACCCTGCGCCGCTTGCTGGCCGAGCGCGGGGCGCGGTTTTTCTTCCAGCGCCGCGTCCTCGGCCCGGCCGCCGACGGGGCGCTGCAAACCACCAGCGGCCCCATCCGGGGCGGGTTTCTTTTCAACTGCTGCGGGGCCTACGCCGACGTGCTGGCCAAGGCTTGCAACTTTGGCCGGCAATACGCGCTCGTCCCCTTCAAGGGCATTTACTGGAAGCTCTCGCCCCAAAAAAACCATTTGGTGCGCGGCAACATCTACCCCGTGCCCGACCCGGCCATGCCGTTTCTGGGCGTGCATTTCACGCGGGGCTTAAGCGGCGAGGTCTATGTGGGGCCAACGGCCATCCCGGCCCTGGGCCGTGAGAACTACGGGTTGGTCTCCGGCGCGAAATGGGGCGAGGCCACGACCATTCTCGGCCGCCTGGCCCGGCTCTATTTGGCCGGTCAGAACAACTTCCGGCTCCTGGCCCACACGGAGATACGCAAGTATTCCAAACGCTTTTTTCACCAGTGCGCCAAGCGCCTCTTTCCCGGGCTGGAACTGGACGATCTCGTGCCCACAGCCAAGGCGGGCATCCGGCCCCAGCTCGTAAGCGTCGCCGCCAAGCGCCTGGAAATGGACTACATCCTGGAAGGCGACAGGAACTCCCTGCACGTGCTCAACGCCATTTCCCCGGCCTTCACCGGCAGCTTCGCCTTTGCCCGGATGATCATTGACCGCAGCGGCGCGCTGTAGCAGTTATTTGCCGGCCGCCTCCACGCGTCGCCTCCACGACACGAGCCGGGCGGGCCAAACGGCCGCACAGGCGGCAGGACGGATCACCATGACGATAATAATCCGGCCGGCTGTCTTTTTTGACCGTGACGGCGTGCTCAATCACGACGCCGGCTACGTGCACACGCCCGAGGCCTTTGTCTGGACCGACGAGGCCGTGGAAGCCGTCCGCCACGTCAACGACGCCGGCTGGCTGGCCTTTGTCGTCACCAACCAGTCCGGCATCGCCCGGGGCTATTACGGCCCCGAGGACGTCGCCCGCCTGCACCGGTGGATGCAGGGCGAGCTGGGCCGCCACGGGGCGCATATCGACGCCTATTACTACTGCCCGCACCATGTGGACGGCTGCAAAGCCGAACTGGCGGTGGAGTGCTCCTGCCGCAAGCCCCAGCCGGGGATGCTCCTGGCGGCCATGGACGACTGGAGCGTGGACCGGGGGCGCAGCCTGCTTATTGGCGACAAGCCGTCCGACCTCGAAGCCGCCCGGCGGGCCGGCATTCGGGGCTGTCTGTACCAGGGCGGCAGCCTGCTGCGTCTGGTCCGGGAAGCCATGGCGGCAGCCGGGCCGCCGGCCGGCGAGAGTTGACGCCGCCTGGGGAGAAAGCCCCAGCCCGGCTGGCCAAAGGCCATCAGTAGCGACTGTGCGGGCGCGCCGGCCGCCGTGTCACACCACCACCTGCTCCAAAACCAGCTCCACGCCGTAGCGCTGCCAGGCCGCGCGCCGCATGACCTCGATGACGGCCAGGATGTCGGCTCCGGTCGCGCCGCCGGCGTTGACGATGATGCCGGCGTGGCGCGGGGATATTTGCGCGCCGCCGATCCGAAAGCCCTTGAGTCCCGCCTCTTCCATGATCTGCCCCACCGGCGGCCCGCCGTCGGGGCGGCGAAACACGCTGCCGGCGCTGGGAAAGTCGTAGGGCAGCCTGGAGCGGCGCAGCTTCCCGATGCGCCCCATCTCGGCCAGAACGGCGGCCGGATCGGCCGGCGTCAGTTTGAGGCCCACGCCCAGGATCACCGTGTCCGTGCCCTGAAAGGCCGTCATCCGGTAGGCCGGCCGGCACTGCTCCCGGGACAGGACCGCGCGTTGCCCCGTGCCCGGGGCATAGACGTCCACCGACTCCACCACGTCATAGAAGGACGCGCCATAGGCGCCGGCGTTCATGTGGGCCGCGCCGCCGACGCTGCCGGGGATGTCCCACAGCCGCTCCAGCCCGGACAGGCCGCAGCGGGCCGCCAGCCGACAAACGTCGCGAAGCCGCGCCCCGGCCCCGGCCCGCAAGCGCTCTCCGGCAACCGCAAGGGCCGGCTCCAGGCGCGACGTGGCGATAAAATGCAAGGAACTGTCGTAATGATTCCGGGAGAGTATGACGTTGCAGCCATGGCCGAGGAGCACGACCCGGACTCCAACGGACTGCCGCAAAGCCGCAACCAGATCGTCTGCTGTTTCGGGAAAACAGCAGGCTTCGGCCCAGGCCGCCACACGGTAGGAATTGTCTTCGGTGAGCCAGGCCGGGCTGAAGCGGACAACGCTCATGGCCGGCTCATTCTCCTGCTGCCGTCTGACGGACTGCGCCGCACCGGGGCCAAGGCGCTTTCCGTCCCTGGCCGGGCGCGGACTGGCGACCGGCTGGCCGGACCATGGAGCAGGCCGCTACTGGCCGCACTGGCGGCGCAGTTCCTGGTTTTCCCGGGTCAGTTCCAGGATGCGGCGTTCCAGGTCGCGCACCCTGGCGTTGACGCCGGCCAGGGCCGAGGCGGCCATGGCCAGATCGCGGCGCAGGGCGGCGGCGTCGAGGTTGGCCCGGGACAGACGGTCGTGGACCACGTCGGTGATGAGCTCCTCGAAAAGCCGGCTGGCCGCCCGGCGTTCGTCCGGGGGCAGTCGGTCGAGGATGGACAGATCAATGGCCAGGCAGGACACGGGCGAGTCGGCCACCACCGAGGCGTTGCGCGGACGGCCCCGCAGCGGCCCCATCTCGCCGAAGATGTCGCCGTAATCGGCCAACCGGGCAACCTGCGCCTCCTGGGCCAGCACCCGGGCCTGGCCCGAGATGAGGTAGTAGACCCAGCTGTCGTGGTCGCCCTCGCGAATGATGGTCTCGCCGGGACGGTACTCGCGGTAGCGCAGCCCCTTATCGGCGAAAAGGGCAATGATCTGGCCGTCGGACAGGTCGGCGAAGGCGGGCATCCGGCGCACCAGACCCAGCACCCGTTCGGAGATGGTGATTTCGCGTTCTTCCATGCCGCCGTTTGCCCTCCGCGCTTCGTGTCCCTGCCGTCCTGCATAAGGCGCGGCGCGGGCGGTGGTCCAGAAAAATCCTAGCCGGCAGACCCTGGTTGCGGCCGCCAATCGCTGAGCTGCCCGGTTTCGTTGGCCGCTTTCCAGTCCATAAGCCCCTGGGCGTCGCGTACGCCGCCTGAAACCACCGCCCGGTACAGGTCGATGGACAGGCAGTCGAAGCCGGCCTGGGCGCGCCAAGCCTTGAGTTCCAGGATGGCCCGGCGGATTTCCGGGGTCAGCGCCCGACCCAGCGGGCCAACCAAATGTTCGCCGCGAGGCAGGGCGTAGTCGACGGCGGCGGACCACATGTCGATTTTCCAGATTTCGCCGTCGGAAGCGGCGTAGCGGATACGCCAGTAATAGGCTCCGTCCGGGCCGTCCAGATGGTTCTGGAACAGGGTTTCCTTGACGGCCGGGTTGCTGGCGGCCTGGGCCAGCACCGCGAAACCATGGTCCGGCGACAGCGTCGGACAATACACTTCCAGGTCGATGTCCGGGTCCAGGCCCAGGTTGTTGGCCACGGCCCCGACCAGTACCGGACGGCCGTAGCGGCTCCAGGCCGCGACAAGCCCAAGCTCGTCCAAAATCCCCCGGGCGGCCGCGCCACGAGCCTTGGCCCGGGCGATGAGATCATCCAACGGTGTTT
Organism: Solidesulfovibrio carbinolicus; assembly: GCF_004135975.1. Taxonomy (NCBI): domain Bacteria; kingdom Pseudomonadati; phylum Thermodesulfobacteriota; class Desulfovibrionia; order Desulfovibrionales; family Desulfovibrionaceae; genus Solidesulfovibrio; species Solidesulfovibrio carbinolicus. The sequence goes on from NZ_CP026538.1 coordinate 158,267, forward strand.
CGTGGGTCATATATCACCTGTCGCATTGGCCTACCGCACAAGGCCGCGTCAGGCAAGACGCGCCGCGTCTCCCGAGACGTTCCCGTTCAACAGACGCAAACTCCAGGCGCAGGGATGCAACGTCTGATCGGCAGGCCGGCGGCCGCTGTTGCGTCGCCAGAAGCGATTTCAGAAATTCGGGCTGGGACTGCCGGAGGCCGGCGTCTGGTCCTTGCCGGCTTTGTCCGGGGCGGCCGCGCCCGGGCCTTGGCGTCGCACCAGGCCTTGGGCCTGCAACTTTTCCATGACGCCCGACAGCATGGCGTAGGCTTCAACGAAGCCCTCGGTGGTCATGACGATGCGCTGGCGGCGCTCCTTGGCCGGCTGGCCCTTGGCGTCCGTGGTCTCAGCGGACAGGGCGAAGAAATCGATGCGCACGGCCCCTTTGCCAAAGCCGACGCCTAATATGCCGTCGGCGAACACTTCCTCGCTCATGGGATTTGCTCCGTGATCCGGTATGGTTGCGGCCATCCTACCGCCATCGGCCGCCAAGCGGAAGAACCATCTGTGCTGTTTTCGCGCCGACACAGTTCAAAAATCTGTCCATTGACCCGGGCCACGGATTTCCCGAAACCATGGGCAACCTTGTCTCCGGAGGAATCCCCATGAAGACCCTTGGACTGCTGGGCGGCACGAGCTGGACCTCGACGGTGGAATATTACCGCTATCTCAACGAGGAGGTCGCCGCGCGCCTGGGCGGGCTGCACTCGGCCAGGCTGGTGCTGGCCAGCATCGACTTCGCCGAACTCGAACAGGCCATGCGCGCCGACGACCGGCCCGGGGCCGAGGCCATCCTGGCCGGCGCGGCCCGGCAATTGGAACGGGCCGGGGCGGACGGCGTCATGCTGTGCTCCAACCTCATCCATCGCTACCACGACGCCGTGGCCCAGGCGATTGGCGTGCCCATCCTGCACATCGGCGACGCCGTGGCCGCGGCGGTCAAGGATGCCGGCTACGCCGCCGTGGCCCTGCTCGGGGCGCGGCCGCTCATGGAAGAGGCCTTTTACCGCGACCGCATCCGGGAGAAAGGCGGCGTCACGGTGCTGACCCCGGACCAGCCCGACCGGGAGTACATCAACGCCGCCATTTTCGAGCGCATGTGCCGCAACGTCTACACCGACGAGGACCGGACGAAGTTCAGCGCCATTCTGGATGGCCTCAAGGCCCGGGGCGCGCAGTGCGCGCTGTTGTGCTGCACCGAGCTGCCCATCCTGCTGCCGACGGGGCCGTTGCCGCTTTTAAGCAGCACCCTGGTGCATAGCCGCTACGGCACGGACTGGGCGCTTTCGGCCTGACGGCCGCGCGTCAGGGTTCGCGCAGGCTTTCGTCAAAGGTCTTGAGCAACGGATAGAGCAGGTAGGTGATGACGCGGCGGCTGCCCACCCGGATTTCGGCGGTGAGGCTCAGGCCGGGGATGAGGCGGAAGTCCGGGGGGACGGCGGTCAGGCGCACCGCGCCGAGCGTCGCGCGCACCCGGTAGAACAGACGCTGGCCTTCGGGCGTGGTTTTCTCCAGGGCGTCGGGGCTGATGGTGGCGAGCATGGCCTCGGCCACGCCGTGGCGCTGGTAGGGGAAGGCCTCTAACTTGACGCGCACCGGGTCGCCGGGGCGCAAGAGTCCAATGTCCTGGGCCGCCGCCTCGGCCTCCACCACCAGCTCCTCGCCGGCCGGCACGATGGTGAGCAGCGTCTCCCCGGCCTGGGCCACGGCCCCGGCCGACTTGGCGGCCACGTCCAGCACCGTGCCGGACTCCGGGGCGCGCAACACGACCAGATCGCGCAGCCGCTCGGCCTTTTTTTGGCGCTCCTCGGCTCCGGACAGCTCGCGCGAGGCGTCGGCCAGCTCCTTGGCCGCGCCGGCTTTCCAGTTCTCCACGAAATCGCGTTTTTCGGCCTCGGCCCGGGCCAGGGACTCGCGCAGTTCGCCGGCTTCGTTTTGCAGCCTGGCCAGCTGCCCCTCGGCCTCGATGCGGCTGCTTTGGGCCTTCATGTACTCGACCTTGGAGCTGGCCCCCTGGTTGTAGATGTCGCCGTACATGCGCTCCAGGTCCTTGGCCAGGGCGATCTGCTTCTTGTGCTTGGCGGCTTCGGCGGCATTGGTGGCGAGCTTGGCGGACAGCTCCCGCTGGCGCTGGGTCAGGGCATCGACCTTGGCCGCGAATTCCCGACGGCGGGCAGTAAGGACATCGCGCTCCAGGGCCAGCTCGGCCGGCGGCGCGACCAACGGCGCGTCGGCCGGCTGGGCGCACTGGTCCGAAACCTCGCAGCGCAGCCGCCAGACCTTGGCGGCCAGCGCCGCCCGGTCCTTGTCGCGCTCGGCCAGCCCGGCCTCGGCAAAGGCCGGGTCCAGGGCAATGAGCGCGTCGCCGCGCGTGACCGGCTGGCCGGCCGAGACGTAGACCTCGCGCACGGTGGCGGTTTCCAGCGGCGCGACAGTGAGATTCTTGCGGGCCGAGACGAGCTTGCCTGGAGCCACGACGATGCGGTCCACCTCGGCCAGGCAGGCAAAGGCCAGGGCGGCCAGACAGAAGGCCAGGAGCAGATAGAGGGTCAGCCGATAGCGCACGGGCGTGGGCGTGGCCGCGATCTCCAGGGCGTCGGGCTGAAAAGCGGCGAACCGGGCCGGCGGCGGGCCGGCCGGCGTCGCGTTTTCGTCTCGTTTTTTGGGAAACACCGCGCACCTGCCTGCCGCCCATTCGGGCGCTCAATCCCATACCGGCCCCCCAACTTGGGGGTCCGGGGGGCTAAGCCCCCCGGCGGAGAGGTCCAGGAGAGGCAGCGCCTCTCCTGGCGGGGCGCGGGGCAGCGCCCCGCTTTTAAAACTTCACGCCGCGCACGGCGTCGAGGGTGCGGGCGTAGTCGTCCTCGGAGTGGGCGAAGGAGGTGAAGGCGCATTCATAGGCCGAGGGGGCCAGGATGACGCCGGCTTCGCGCATCTGGTTATAGAAGCTGGCGTAGCGCGCGGCGTCGCCTTTTTTGGCCTCGTCGAAGTTGGTGACCGGGCCGTCGCAGAAAAAGAGCGTAAAAAGCGACGCGACGCGGGTGAGCGTCACGGGCGCGCCCTTGTCCCGCAGGATGGCGGCCATTTCCTCGGCCAGGGCCTTGGTGCGCTGGGCCAGGGCGTCGTAATCGGATGCCTTGAGCTTGGTGAGCGTAGCCAGACCGGCGGCCATGGCCAGGGGATTACCGGACAGGGTGCCGGCCTGGTAGACGTCGCCGCAGGGGGCGATGCGCTCCATGATGTGGCGCTTGCCGCCGTAAGCCCCAACAGGCAGGCCGCCGCCGATGATCTTGCCCAGGCAGGTGAGGTCCGGGTCGATGCCGAACACGCTCTGGGCGCCGCCGTAGGCCAGGCGGAAGCCGGTGATGACTTCGTCGAAAATGAGCAGCGCGCCGTGGGCGGCGGTCAGTTCGCGCAGGCCTTCCAGGAAGCCGGGCTTGGGCAGCACCAGCCCCATGTTGCCGGCCACGGGTTCGACGATGACGGCGGCGATGTCGGGCCGGGTCTCGAAGAGGGCCTTGACCGCGTCCAGATCGTTGTAGGGGGCGAGCAGGGTGTGGCGCACGGTGTCGGCGGGCACGCCCGGGGTGCCGGGGATGCAAAAGGTGGCCAGTCCCGAACCGGCGGCGGCCAGGAAGGCGTCGGAGTGGCCGTGGTAGCAGCCCTCGAACTTCACGATCATGGATTTGCCGGTGTAGCCCCGGGCCAGGCGCACGGCGCTCATGGTGGCTTCGGTGCCGGAGTTGACCATGCGCACCATGTCGATGCCGGGCACGGCGTCCACCACGGCCTCGGCCAGGGCGACCTCGCCGGGGCAGGGCGCGCCGTAGCTGACGCCGGCTTCCACGGCGGCTCGGATGGCGGCGGTGACGTCGGGGTCTTTATGGCCAAGGAGCATGGGACCCCAGGACATGACGTAGTCGAGCATCTCCCGGCCTTCGACGGTGGTCATCTTGGAGCCGGCGGCGGAAGCGATGAACAGCGGATCGCAGCCCACGCTGCGGCAGGCGCGCACGGGGCTGTTGACGCCGCCGGGGATGAGCGTCTGGGCCTTGGCGAACAGGTCGGCGGACAGGGTCATGGGGCAGTCTCCGGGGTTGGCGATGGTTTTTCGAGGCGCTGGGCAAAGGTGAGGACGTAACCGTTGGGGTCCTCGATGCTGCACTCGCGGGTTCCGTAAAAGGTGGCATGGGGCGCTTTAAGAAATGGAGCGTGTTCGCTTAAGCGCTCGTAAAGCGCGTCGAGGTCGTCGCATTCGAGATAGAGGATCAGCGAGCCGCCGCGTTTGGCTTCGGCGAAGCGCGGCAGATCGGCGGCCATGGAGGATCGCGTCTCGAACATGAGCCGGGCCTGGCCGCTTTCGATCATAGCGAAGACCAGCGGTCCGGGGGGCGGCCAATCGACGACGGTCTCCCGGCCGGCCTCGATGACGCCGGCCAGGAAGGCAAAGCCCAGGACGTCGCGGTAAAAGGCGACGGTGCGGGCGACGTCGTCGACCATGAGCACGGGGGCGAGGCGGGTGATGGTCATGGATTTTCCTTGGCCGCGCCGCTCGAAACGACCTTCGGCGCGTCCCGCAAGGTAGCCTTGCGCCGCCCCGGACGCAAGAGGGCAGGCCGTCTTTGTCCACAGGCTGTAATCATTGATTTTTTTGAACAATCGCCGACTGGCGCGGTATGAAAAAAAACCAGCAGAAGAGGGATTGGAAACGCTAAAATGAAGCGATAAGATACTGATATATCACGATAAAAATCAAAGTATAAAATAAATTTCAGACAGGCCGAAACCGCCGGTTTCGGGTTGACATCCCGCCCGGGCTTCACTAGGAAGCGCCCCTCACAACGGCCAAAGAATCACTCCGCATCATCCTCGCGGCTCGCTTCATCTCCGAGAGGATTCTTCACAGCGCCAACTTCCCCCTGATCCATGTCCGCCGCCATCTGGATCATGCACCCGGGACGCCTGCCCGGTGTCTTTGCCCACACCGGAAGCAGCGCGAAACACTACATGGAGGACGTGCATCCATGAGAGTTTTTGCAGTCGTTTTTGCTTTGCTTGTCAGCGTCGTAGCGGCGCAGGCCTCAACCCACAAAAACATTTCCATCAGCAACCTTTCCAACAAACAGCGCATCGCCGCCACGGTCACCGCCTACACCCCCGATCCTCGGGAAAACGGCGGCAAAGGCAAAAAATCCGGCACCGCCATCGGCACCCGCATCCGGCCCGGCATCGTGGCCGTGTCCCGGGATCTGCTCAAATCCGGTTGGAATTTCGGCGACAAGGTCCACATCGAGGGCCTGGGCGTTTTTACCATCGAAGACACCATGCACCAGCGCCACCGCCGCACCATTGACGTGGCCGTGCCGGACAGGAAGGCAGCGGAAAAGATCGGCAAGCGCCGGGCCATTGTGGTAACCCTGCTGGAAGGCCGGCCCGAGGCCGAGGCCTGAAGGGAACGGGGGCTGTAGCCGGCCCCGCCAAAGACAGCGGATTTCCCGCCGCCGCGCGACGCTACAGCCGCTTGACCACCACCAGCGTCACGTCGTCTTCCTGGCGGCGGGAGCCGCGAAATTCCACCAGATCATCCAGCACGGCGGCCACGATACCGGCGGCGGACAGCCTCGAAGCGCCAGCCACCACCTCCCGGAACCGGGCCTTGCCGTACATGTCGCCGGCCTCGTTTCGCGCTTCCCAGATGCCGTCGGTGCCAAGGACCAGCACCGCCCCGGGCGCGGCAAAGGGCATGACGTATTCGGCGTAGGCGTAGTCCGGGTCGATGCCCAGAGGGATGCCCGTGCCCGGCCATTCCTCGAAGACGCCCCGGGCCGGATCGTAGCACAGGGCCGGGTCGTGGCCGGCCCGCACGTAGCGGGCGATGCCTTCCCCGGGCCGGATTTCCATGGCGAGTAGCGTCATGAACCGGCCGGAATCGGCCACGTCGCGGCACAGGAGCCTGTTGGCCCGGCGCACCCGGCCGGCCGGCGTTTCGGAGTCTTCGGTGGCCAGCAAAAGCGCCCGGGCCGTGGCCATGAGCAGGGCCGAGGGCACCCCATGGCCGGTGACGTCGCCCACGGCCGTGTCCAGGCAGACCGCGCCGCCGCGCGACACCACACGGTAGTCGAAGTAATCCCCGCCGGTCTCGTCGCAGGAAATCGACACCCCGGCCACGTCCAGCCCGTCAATGTCCGGCGGTGCGGCCGGCAGAAGGTTTTGTTGCACCTCCTGGGCCAGCTCCAGGGAGCGCTGGAGCCGCACATGGTCGGCCAGGACCGGCACGGTCTCGTTGAAGGCGTCAACAAGGGCTTGGCGCTCGTCACTCAATCGCTCGTCCAGGCGCACGGTAAAATCGCCCACGCCCAGGCGCTTCCAGGCCTCGATCATGCGCACCATGGGCCGGACAAAGGCTTTGGTGCTGAAAAAGGCGGCCAGGGCCACGGCCAAAAGCGCGGCGGCCATGACCGCGCCGGACAGGCGCACGATCTGGTCCGTGGCCGCGAGGATCTCCTGGCGGCTCTGTTCGGCCATGGGATCAAGCATGGAGGTTGGCACCACGATGACCAGGGAAGCCCCGCGCATGAGGCGGGCGTAGGCCCAAAAGGACGGCACGCCGTCAAGGGGCAGTTCGGCCGTGCCCGAGGCGTTACGCTCCATGGCGGCCAGCAGGGCGTCAAAGCCGGCGGCGTCGGACGAGGTCAGGGGCTCGAAATTGACGGCGCTTTTCCAGTCCCGGGCCGTGGCGCCGTCATCCCGGCGGGCCCAGACGTACAGGACGCGCCTGCCCGTGGCCGGATCGCGGACCGGCGCGGCCAGATAGGCGTGCATGGCCTGGGACCACTGGGAGGCGATCTCCTGTTCCTGGAGCACCCGCTCCAGAGGCACGTCCAGGCTGGCCACGCCGACAAATCGCCCGCCCGGCCCCACGACCGCCCGAGACAGCGTCAGCGTCAGGCGGCCGGTGGCCGGGTCCACGGCCGGATCGTTCCAGACCACCTCGCGGGCGGTTGGGCGTTTGGGGTCGAAGGCGGCCTTGGCCGCCTTGTACCAGGGGCGCTGGCGCGGGTCGTAGTCGGGTGGCAGGCCTTCCCGGGCGGGAAAGGTGACGGAGCTTCCGTCTTCCAGTGAGACGGCTACAAAAAGCACGGTGTTGTCGAGTTCATGGCGCAGCAGGCCGGCCGTGGGGGCCAGGCCGGCCAACCGGGACAGGGCAACGGTGTCCGGGCGTACGCCCATGGGGACATGGAAGCCCACGGACGGCGTCTCGTGCCCGCCCTGGTCCTGACGGGGCAACGGCGGGGCGAAAAGCAGCCGTTCGGTCTCGGCGACGGTCATGGACAGGCTGAAGTCCAGGGCGCTTTTGGAGCGGCGGATGACCAGGGAGAAGTCTTCGGCGGTCTGGCGCAGCTCATTTTTGACCACCTCGCTGATGACGGCGTTGCCCTCGGCGGCAATGGCCCGGCCCAGGCGCTCCACATGTCGCCGATTGGCGTGGGTGAGCACCAGCATGGGGACCAGGGCGAACCCGAGCAGAACCAAGAAGAATTTCCAGCGAAGGCGCATACGCTCTCCCGTTAGGCCACCCTACGAAACCGGCGGCCAGGCCGCAAGGGCTAGTCGCCGGGGACGCGCCCCCGGCGACATCCTTCAAAGCCCTGCGCGCTGCCGCCTTGTCCTGCCTCCGCTTATGCACGACCGACCAGTTCACCGGAAGCAGCCCCAACCCCCTAAACCCGTTCTCCAGGAGGGGGGGCTGGGGGCCTCAGGCCCCCAGCCGCCGGAGGCCTCCTCCGCTTCCTCCATGGTTGCCAGGGGCGGGCGCGCCGGCTACCTTGGGGGCATGTTGCGCCTCTTCCGACGTGCCGGGCCTGCGGCTTTTCGGCTTCTGGCCGCCCTGGCCGCGGCGCTTTTCCTGGCCGGCTGCGCGTCCAAGGCTCCGGTTCCCGGCCCCACCGGCCGCGAACCGGCCACCCTGCGGCCGTATACCATAAAAGGCGTCACCTATGTGCCGCTACGTTCGGCCAAGGGCTACCGCGAGGAAGGCATTGCTTCGTGGTACGGCCCGGGCTTTCACGGCAAGCGCACCTCCAACGGCGAAGTCTACGACCAATACCAGCTCACCTGCGCCCACAAGCTGTTGCCCATGCACACCAAGGTGCGGGTGACCAATCTGGAGAACGGCCGCTCCATGACGCTTCGGGTCAACGACCGGGGGCCGTTCGTGGCCGGGCGCATCATTGATTTGTCCCAGGCCGGGGCGCGGGAACTCGGGGTCCATGCCCGGGGCACGGCCAGGGTGCGGGTGGAGGTGGAGGGCGAAGCGCCGGGGGCGGGCCCCGCCGGCGAGCTGCCGGGACCGTTTTACGTGCAAGTGGGGGCTTTTGCCCTGCGGGGCAACGCGGAACGGCTCTATGCCCGGCTGCAGGCGGCCGGGTACGCCGGGTCGCGCATCCAGACCCGGGAGATCGATGGGGCGACGCTCAATCTGGTCCACGCCGGGACGTTCCCGACGTCGGCGGTGGCGGACGAGGCGCGGCTGCGCCTGGGCGAGCGGTTTGCCGGGGCTTTTATCATCGCGCAGTAACGCCGTTGTCGCGGCGACGACGGGCGGTATCGTCGGGAGTCCCCGTGCGGAAGCGCGGCCGGGCGGCGCGTTGACAGTGCCGCTGCGGGCACCTGCGCGGTGGCCCATGCCTCGTGCGATGGGAGGCGCGTCGCCGCGCCGCATCTCCGGCATGGGCGCGGCTCGGGCCGGACGCATGCCGGCATGTGTCGCTGGCCGCCATGGAGGAAAAGCCCAGGCAGAAAGGTCGGGCGGATTGGGCAAGCCTTCAGGCCGGACCATGACGGACCGCTGGGGCGGACGCCAAGTCGACCACGGATTGTCGGTCGCCGGCCGGGCGGCCGCCGCCCGGGCCGACAACCGAAATTTCCGGGCTGCCTGGAGCGGTCGCCAGCCCGGCCCCGGCCGGGGCTACAGCACTTCGTCGGGGTTGAGCTCGGCCCGGAACTTGCGGGACAGGCGGAACACCACCACCTTGCGCGGCGGCAGCATGATGGAAGCGTTGGTCTGGGGATTGCGTCCCTTGCGGGCCTTCTTGTCGTAGGACTCGAACTTGCCGAAGCCGCTGACGAGCAGGGAGTTGTCCCGCTTGATGGACTGTTTCATGAGTTCGAGGAGATGGTCCACCAGGACCTTGACCTCGGCCCGGTTGCGCTCGGTCTTTTCGTAGATGTAGTCGACGATGTCGGCCTTGGTGAGGGTTTTCCCGTTCATGACGTTCTCCGGCGCGTTGCGTTTGGTGAGCCGGGCGGGCAGGCCCGGCCGGCGGATTGCACAAGTTGAGAAATCGGGCGCTACTTGGCCAGGGCGGCGCGCACCGCCTCGGCCACGGCGGCCACGGCGGCGGCGTCGGGGTAGGGCGTGCCCGGCCATAAGGCCAGACCGTCGCCTTCCCGGCGCGGAATCAGATGATAGTGGGCGTGAAACACCATCTGGCCGGCGCTTTTGGCGTTGTTTTGCTGGACATTGAGGCCGGTTGCGCCCATGGCCGCCATGACGGCCCGGCCCACCCGTTGCTGGGCGGCCAGCAGGGCCGCGCCCAGTTCGGCCGGCAGCGCGAACAGGTCGGGGTGATGGGCCTTGGGAATGACCAGGGCATGGCCGGGGGCCACCGGGGCGATGTCGAGAAAAGCCAGCGTCAGCTCGTCTTCGTAGAGCTTGGCGCAGGGGATCTCTCCCTTGACGATTTTGCAAAAAATACAGTCGGCGGCATCCATGAATGATCCCCTCTCTGCCCAGGCGAAACAGCCCGGCCACGGGCCGGCCCATCGCCTTGGTTCAATCTATAAAAAAGGAAAGGCATTTTTTCAAGTGGCTTAGGAGAAAAATAATGGCCTCCACGCATATCGTTCGCCATCTTCGCCAAAATGTCATTTCCGAGGCCAGCTCCCAGGGGCGGTTTTTTCGGCATCCCGAGCCGCCAAGGGCGCATGCGCGGGTGTGGCCGGTCTACATCAGTTTTCAAGGATGTCCGGGACGTTGCGTGTTTTGCGCCCAGGCCGTGCAGGCCGGCGCGCCGCCTGTTTCCCTGGGTGAAACCCTGGCCGCCATGGAGGGGGGGCTTGCCCAGGCCGCCCGGGACGGACGCGGGCCCTATGAGTTGGCTTTTTACGGTGGCGTGTTCACGGCCCTGCCCGAACCCTGGCCCAGGCGCTTTCTGGAAGCGGCCTTACGGTTTCGCCGGGCCGGACTCATTGGGCGCATCCGCTGCTCCACCCGGCCCGACGCCTGCCCGCCCGGGCTTCTGGCCGAACTGGCTTCCCTGGGGCTTGATCTGGTCGAAATCGGGGCCCAGACCTTTGAGGACGCCGTGCTTATCGCCTCGGGCCGGGGCCATGACGCGAAGGCCTCGCGCCAGGCCGCCCGGGCCGTTCGCCAAGCCGGCCTGGATCTGGGCCTGCAGCTCCTGCCCGGCCTGCCCGGCCACGATCCGGCAGCCCTGGCCCGGGACGTGGCCGAAACCTGCGCCCTGGCTCCGTCCCTGGTCCGCATCCACCCCTGTCTGGTGGTTGCGGGCACGGAACTGGCCGCCCTCTACCAGGGGGGGCGGTACGCGCCCTGGGCCTTGGAAGAAACCATCGATGCCCTGGCCCGGGCGTTGCCTCCCTTGTGGCGGGCCGGCGCGACCGTGGCCCGCCTGGGGCTGGCCCCGCAGCCGGAGCTGGAAGCGGCGATCATCGCCGGACCGCGCCATCCGGCCCTGGGGGATCGGGCCAGGGGGAGGGCGCTTTTGGCCCTGGTGCGGGAGGAAGTGGCCGCCCTGGGCGGCGCGCCAGCCGGCCTTTGCGCGCCGCGCCGGTTCGCCGGGCAGCTCTTTGGCCACGCCGGCGAGCTGGCCCCGGCCTACGCCGCACTGGGGCTGCCCCGGGAGCTGGTGCGCTTTACCCGGGACGAGGATTTTTTTCTTGCCGCGAAAGCTGTTTGACTTGGCCGCGCCCTCGTGCCAAACCGGACAAGGGACACGCCCCCCGACAACCTTCAAACCGTCTGGTGAACAACCATGAAGCGATTTTTTGCGCCCCTGGCCTGCCTCGTCTGTCTGGCCCTGGCCGCGCCGGCCGCGGCGGAAACGCCCAACATGCGCCAAAGCATCAACTACTTCATGAACTACTTCAACGAGGCGGTGGTCCAGGCCATCCAGATCAAAGAACAGGAAGACCGGGACGGGCTGACCGAAAAACGTCCGTATACCGACGAATTCGTCTTCTATCAGGATCTCAAGGCCCGGATCGAGAAATCGCTGGGACTGGCGCTCAACCTCTGCGACCTCTACTACATCTACAATAAGACGACCTACTGTTTCACCAAGGACGAAAAGAACTACCTTTTCGACCGTCTGGACAACATCATGGACGCCTTGCAGAAAATCAAGGACACGCCCTACGTCGGCGGCGATGTCGCGCTGGAGAACAAGTCCGGCGCAGCCGCCCGGCAACTGGCCGCCTTCAACGAACGGGTGGACAAGCTGCGGGCCTTCGTCAAGTCCTCCCTGGTCGTGTTTCAACGCTAATATTGCGCCCGCCTCCGACTCTGCGCGCCGTGCGGGCCGCCCGGGCCTTGACCATGGTTCCCGGGGCCGCGCCTCTGGATGACCCCGCCCTGGTCCTGGCCGGCCGGCGCATCCTGGACGTCGGCCCGGCCCGCCGGGTGCTGGCCGGGTTTCACGGCCCCGTGGACGATCTCGGCGACGTCGTTCTCGTGCCGGGACTCGTCAACGCTCACGCCCATCTGGAACTTTCCCATCTGCGCGGCCAGGCTCCGCCGCCGGCCGGCTTTTGCGCCTGGGCGGGCTGGCTTTTCGCCGCCGCCCGGGACACCGCGCCGCCGGACGTGCTGGCCGCCGCCGTGGCCGAGGCGGCCGCGACGGGCACGGCCGCCGTCATCGACGTGGCCGGCCGGGCCGGGCCGGCCGTGGCCCGGGCCCTGCGGGAAGCCGGCCTGTCCGGGCTCGTGTGCCGCGAGATCCTGGGCCGCCGGGCCGGCCTCTCCCTGGACCTGCCGCCGCAGCTGGTCGAAGCGGCCGGCGACGGCGTGACGGCAACCGTCTGCGGCCATGCCCTGTATTCCACCGCCCCGGAGCTGCTGCGCCGGGTGCGGGCCGCCTGCCGGGCGCACGGCGCGCCCTTTGGCCTGCATCTGGCCGAACATGCCGGCGAAATGGAGCTTTTCACCACCGGCCGGGGCGAATTCGCGGCCATGCTGGCCGGCCGGCTGCTGCCAAAGGACTGGCAGGCCCCGGGCCGGTCGCCCGTGGCCGAGGCGGCGGCCCTGGGGCTGCTGGGGCCTGACGCCCTGGCTGTCCATGTGGTCCACCTCGCCCCGGGCGATGCGGACATCCTGGCCCGGTCCGGGGCCACGGCCTGCCTGTGTCCGCGCAGCAACGCCCGCATCGGCGTCGGCGTCGCCGACGCTCCGGCCCTGGCGGCGGCCGGCGTGCGACTCGCGCTTGGCACGGACAGCCTGGCTTCCAACGACGACCTCGACCTGTGGAACGAAGCCCGGGCGCTTTTGGCCGCCCATCCGGGCCTCCCGGGCCGGACCGTGCTTGAGGCCATGACCATTAACCCGGCCAGGCTGCTGGGCCGGGCCGATCTCGGCCGGCTGGTCCCGGGAAGCAGCGGCGGCTGGGCCGAGCTGCCGGCCGATCTGGCCGCGCTACTGGCCTGATTTCGCCTTCGTGCTTGAAGGCCCTGCCCCGGCGAGGTATAGAAAAGATGCCTGATCCTTTTCTTGTTGCCTTGGCAGCAGGCAGGGATTTTTTTCAGGCCCAGGCTTTGCCCCGCCAGGACAACGCCTGATCAGCAACTTTTCAGCAGTACGCCAGACGCGTTCCAAACAGCATGTCTTCCAATACAGACGCCAATTACGCCGTAGCCAGACACCCCATCTATCGCATCGACGGCGACGTGTTCGGCTATGAGCTGCTCTATCGCACCGTGGGCGGCTCCAACGCGGCCGCCTTTCCCTCGGACGCCGAGGCGACCCTGGCCGTGCTGGCCAACGGCGTCCACGCCATCTCCCAGGACATCGACCCCCAAAAGAAGATCTTCATCAACTTTTCCAAGGAAATCCTGGAATCCGGCCACCATAAATTCCTGGACCCGGGACGCTTCGTCATCGAGATCCTGGAGCATGTGGCTTGCGACGCGGCTTTTGTGGAGCTGGTGCGCGGCATCCATGAGGCCGGCTTCGTGCTGGCCCTGGACGACTACGTGGGCGACCCGGCCTTTGATCCGCTCTTGCCCTACGCGACCTACATCAAGGTGGATTTCCTGGCCCTGGCCGGCGATCCGGCCCGGCTTGGGGCCGTGGTGGACCGCTGTCTGGCCCTGGGCAAGACCGTGCTGGCCGAAAAGGTGGAGACCGAGGCCGACGTGGCCTGGTGCCGTAACCGGGGCGTGCCCCTGGCCCAGGGCTATTTCTACAGCCGGCCCATGATCGTCACAGCCAAGATTCTCGAACCCAACCAGGCGGTGAAGCTCAATCTGCTGGCCGAGGTGAGCCAGCCCGAACTCGACGTGCGCCGGGTGCGCGAGATCATCGGTTCGGACGTGTCGCTGACCTACAAGCTTTTGCGCTACGTCAACACGGCCAGTTTCTACCGGGGCCAGCCCATCGAGTCGGTGGATTTCGCGGTCACGCGCCTGGGCCGTAACGCCCTGTCCAGCTGGGTGGCCGTCAACATGCTGGCCACGCTTGGGGCCTCGGCCCGCGACCGGGAGCTGGCCTTTGCCTCGGCCGTGCGCGGCCGGTTTCTGGCCTTGGCCGACGGCCGCCGCATTCCGGGCCGCGCGACCTGCCACGACGGCCAAAGCATCTGCCTGACCGGGTTGTTGTCGCTGCTCGACGCCATGCTCGGGATGCCCATGGTCCAGGCCCTGGCCGGGCTGTCCATCGACGAGGGCACCCGGACGGCGCTGCTTGGCGGGACAAGTTCCTGTTCGCCCTGCCTGGCCCTGGCCGGCTGCTACGACGCCGGCGGCGAGAGGGTCATGGCGGCGCTTCGCGCCTACGGCGTGGCCCCCAGCGACGCCTCGGCCGCCTATTTCGAGGCCCTGGCCTGGGCGGCGGACATGTTTCGGCCGTAGGGAACGTTTATCAGATGACGTAGTCGGCGGTCTTGGCCGCCCGGCGCATGCGCCGGTCCTCGGCCACGAGGTCGGCCAGGCTGCGGGTGTCGTAGACCCGCTCCAGGGCGTCGCGGGCCTCGTCCCAGAGTCCCCGAAAGACGCAGCCCCCTTGCAGGGGGCAGTCGTGGCCCGGGCGCTCCCGGTGGCAGTCCACCGGGCTGATGGGGCCGTCCATGAAGCGGATCACCGCGCCGACGGTCACTTCCGAGGCCGGCCGGGCCAGGTAGAAGCCGCCTTCCTTGCCGCGTTGGGAGGCCACGAAGCCGCCCTGGCGCAGCTGGTTGAGGATCACTTCCAGGAAGCGTTTGGGGATGGCCTGGCGGTCGGCGATCTCGCCGGCCGGGGCTGCCCCGGTTCCCTCGCGCAGGGCCAGTTCGAGCAGGGCGCGCAGGGCGTATTGGCATTTCTGGGTCACGGCCACGTCTGTCTCCTCGCCGCCCAGAGGGCGCAATTCACGTTGCCCAATCGCCCCCGTCCCTCCCCATGTGGGGTTTCCAAAGGGGCTCAGCCCCTTTGGCCGCCGGAGGCCTCTTCCCTCTTGTCTCCTACTCCCCCTCCACCACCGCCACTACGTCGCCGGCCGTGACTTCGCCGCCGACGAGCACCTTGGCGAACACGCCTTCCCGGGGCATGACGCAGGTTCCGGCCGCTTTTTTGATGGCGCAGCCAGCGTCGTGGCAGACCTTGCCGATGGCCGTGACTTCCAGCACCACGTCCGCGCCGACCCGCAGGCGCCGCCCCACGGCGATGTCGAGGGTTTCCAGGCCGTCCACGTTGAGGTTCTCGGCAAAATCCCCGGGGGCCAGCCAGTCGAGCTTTTGGCGCATCCGGGTGAGCGCATCCAGGGATAAAAGGCTCACCTGTCGGGGCGAGCCGGCATGGGCGTCGCCGTCGATGCCGTGGTCGGCGACCAGGGTCGCCTGGCGCACGGCGGTCTTGCGTTCTCCTTTTTTGAGGCTCAAACATACGCTATTGACGACGGCCATGGGCTCGTTCTCCATAAAGCGACCGGCCCCTGGATTGGGGGCGATAGTCGATTAAACCGATCAATTCGATGATACCACTTGCCAAAGGAACCGGACGCGCGTCAAGGCCCGTCCGCAAACCCGGGCCAAGGCCCGGCCAGCCCCGGAGGCGGCCATGCCGACCAGCTCCCAAACGGCGCAAACAAGCGCCCTTGTCCTAATCGACATCCAAAACGACTATTTTCCGGGCGGGGCCATGGCCCTGGCCGAACCCGAGGCCGCCGGCCGCAACGCCGCCGCCCTGCTGGCCCGGTTCCGGGCCGCCGGCCGGCCGGTCTTCCACATCCGCCACGAGGCCGCCCATCCCGGGGCCACGTTTTTCCTGCCCGGCACGCCCGGGGCCGACATCCATGCCTGTGTGGCCCCGCTGCCCGGCGAGACCGTCATCCTCAAGCACTGGCCCAACAGCTTCCGCGACACCGGCCTGGGCGCGGCCCTTGAGGCCAGCGGCGCCAAGCGCCTGGCGGTGGCCGGCATGATGACCCACATGTGCGTGGACGCCACGGTCCGGGCGGCCTTTGACCTGGGCTACGCCGTCACCGTGGCCGCCGACGCCTGCGCCACCCGCGAGCTGGCTTACGGCGGCCGGACCGTGGCCCCGGCCGATGTCCAGGCCGCCTTCCTGGCCGCCCTGGGCGCGGTTTACGCCGAGGTCGTGGCCGCAGGGGCGGTTGCCGTCTAGGCCATGCAAAAAGCGGAGCAATCGCGTAGGAAATAACGCCGCACGTCGCGCCAAGGCCGGGCGGCGGCCGCAAACCCAGGCTAGGCCGAGTTTAACGGGCGGGGCGGGAGATGCTGCGGCCCGGCGTGCTGTCCGTCGTCAGCGGCGGCGAGGCGGAGAACGTGGCGCATTTTGACCCAAAGCCGTCGTCGGCCGGGGCGTTTCGATGCGCAGGCCGGGAGCCACGCCCGTTGTCCCGGCGGCCAAGGGCCGGCCGGCAGCGGCAATGGCGTAGCACCTTGAAGGATCAAACACCGCGAAGGATCAAACACCGCGCGCCCACAGTCGGAGCCGGACGAAACCGGGCCGGCAGGCAGGCGGCGGAGCGGGAGCGGTTGAACGCGGCGCGCGGCCGCTGGCCCGTCCCGTCAGCCCATCTTCTTGAAACCCAGCAGCACGCGGTACGGTCCGGGCACGCCCGGCGGAGCCAGGGCGACCCGGTCGCCGTCGGCGACCACCGCCGCCTCGGGGCTCGTCGCCTTGCCGTTGACGAAAATCACCTCGACCCGCTCCCGCCCGACGTCAAGCAGGGCCAGCAACTCCGGCCCGGTCATCGTGTCCGGGACAGCGACCTCGTGGGGCGTGTTCCAGCCCCGTTCCCGGAATAGCTCGGAAAGTTCCATAAAACCACGCAATTCAATGGACTTCGCCATGGACGGTTCCTCCAACGGCAGGTTTGGTCGTAGGCAATTCTGGCGAGGATAACAAAAATCCCCTTGTCCTGGCGAGGCCTTGGCTCGACGCGGCAAGGGGATGTCCAGGTCCCGGGAGGGACGGCAGGGGCCGTCCCTCCCGGGCGGAGCAGCGAAGCCTTGCGGCGACGCCCTAGAAGTTGAAGACCTCGTCGATCTCTTCGTCGGTGAAGTCCCAGGTCACATTGTGCGGGGCGCAGGGCTCCTCGAAGAACTCCGGCAGCCGGTCGTGGGCCTTGGTGAAGCCGGCGCGCTCGTTGAAGCCGCGTTCGGCCTTGAGGATGGTCTTGCCCAGGGCCACGACGTCGTCGCCGGTAAGCGACAGGTTGTAGCGGGCGTTGATCATCTCCACCAGGGCGTTGAAGCCGTCGGCGATGTCCAGGATGGCAAAGGCAATAAACAGGCACATGCCGGTGCTGTCCACGGCGGCGGTGGCGATCTGCAGGTTGCGCGACAGCTCGACCTGGCCTTCCTTGCCCAGCGGATCGACGAAGCCGCCGACCTTGAGGATGTTGGTGGCCACGGCGTAGCCGGCGGTGTGGTCGGCGCCCATGGGGGTGGTGGCGTAGGTCAGGCCAACGCCCTTGACGGCGCGCGGATCGTAGGCCGGGATGGCCTGGTTTTTCACCGTGGGCACGCGGCTTAAGCCATACATCTGGCCCAGCGCGCCGGCGCCGCTGCCCAGGATGCGGCCAAGGGGGGTGCCTTTGCGGATTTCCAGGATGAGGTTCAGCATGGCCTTGGCGTCGCCCCAGGGGATGATGCCGGCTTCCATGGCCACGCCCACGGTGACGGCGGTCTCGATGGAGTCCACGCCCACATCGTCGAACTCGCGGTCGGCGTAGGCGATGGCGTCGAGGTCGTCCACGCAGGCGTTGGCGCCAAGGGCCCAGATGGTCTCATACTCGAAACCGCTGGTCAGGTACTTCTCGTCCTTGTCGTTGTAGTGCTGGGAGCAGCGGATGATGCAGCCGGCATGGCAGCCGTGGGTGGTCTTGCCCTTGCGGGACTCGATGACGGCGGCCATGGTTTCGCCGCCGACGTTGTTGGCCCACTCGTTGCGTCCGGTGCGGAAGTTCTTGGTGGGCAGGCCGCCGGCTTCGTTAAGGATGTTGATGAGGATGTTGGTGCCGTACTTGGGCAGGGCCTGGCCGGTGACCGGGTGGGTGGTCAGGGCGTTGGTGAAGCGCTTGGACGCATCCTTGAAGGCCTCGGGATTGGCGATGGTCACGCCGGGCGCGCCGGTGTCGTCGATGACCACGGCTTTGATCTTTTTCGCGCCCATGACCGCGCCAAGGCCGCCCCGGCCGGCGCTGCGGATGTTGCTCTGGGGATCGGCAAACGAGATGTTGGCGGCGGTCAGGCGCATTTCGCCGGCCGGTCCGATGATGGCCACGCCGACCTTGGGGCCGTACTTGGCTTGCAGCACCTTGATGGCTTCGTAGTTGCCCATGCCGATGATTTCGGCCGGGGCCTCTTCAATGGTCGCGCCGTCCATGGTGACCTTGACGACGTAAAAGCCGTCGCCCTCGGGCAGGCCTTCAAAGACCAGGGCCTTGATGTCCATTTTGGACATGCGCTGGGCGAAGGTGCCGCCGGTGTTGCTTTCCTTGATGCCGCCGGTGAGCGGGCTCTTGGCCCCGCAGGACAGGCGGCCGGAGTTGGCGGCGCTGGTGCCGGTCAGGTAGCCGGGGGCGAAGATCAGCTTGTTGTTCTTGCCCAGCGGATGGCAGGTCGGCTTCACTTCATCGGCGACGAAAATGGAGGTCAGCCCGCGGCCGGCCAGGCCAGCGTACTTTTCGGGGCATTCCTCGATCTTCACCGCTTTCGCGCCCATGTCGATACGAATGAACTTTGGCATTATACCCTCCAACCATGGTGTTTTCTTGGCCCAACCGGCCTTGCATGCCACACGGCAACGAAACGCTTCGTGTCGCCCCATCGCCCGCCGCCGACCCCACGGGAGAGCCTTGGCGGCATACGGCCTTGACCGAAACGCAGGGACTGGACGGACACGTTTGTGTTAAAACTAGCAAGTATCACTCCACGCCGACAATATCAATGAAATACAATGTGTTAATGTTTGAATGTGGAAAACGCGGCGTGTGTGCCGCGTCCCATCGTGACCGTGCGGGCGATCCCGAAATGGGCCAAAAGCCTCTGTGCGCTATGTTACTTTAAATATTATAACGAGTTGTGAAGCTACCCCAAAAACGAAACACTCCTTGGGTCACTTGGGTCAAAAAGCTCCACAGCCCCAGCGAGCGAGACAAAATTCGCCCGCAATGCCGTAGCCTTCCCCTCGGCTTGACCTTTTGCCGGGCGGCGGGCTACTTTCAAAAACGATATCCTGAAAGCGCCAGGGCTTCCCCAGGCGCGGCCGGCCGGCATGCGGCCCAGGGCCGCGCGGCGGGCCGGCGGTTTCGGCCCGCGTCGCGCGCGGCCGCCCCCGGGCGCGCGCCAAGGAGCCTCATGCGGATCAGCAAGTTCGCCATTCCCGAAATCATCTTCGGCCGGGGCAGCATCGTCCATCTGGCTTCCTGCGCCAAACGCGTGGGCGCGCGCCGCGTGCTCTTCGTCAGCGACAGCGGCCTGGCCAAGGCCGGCTGGGTTGACCGCATCCAGGAAATCCTGCGCGACAACGGCCTGGAGTGGGTCTACTTCGATGCCGTCAACTCCAACCCCCGCGACCACCAGATTCACGAAGGGGCCGACATCTACGTGCGCGAGCGGGCCGACGTCATCATCGCCGTGGGCGGCGGCAGCCCCATGGACGCGGCCAAGGGCATCGGCACCATCGTCGGCAACGGCGGCAGCATCAGCGACTACGAAGGGGCCAACCGCATCATGCGGCCCCTGCCGCCCATGATCTTCCTGCCCACCACCGCCGGCTCAAGCTCGGACATCTCCCAGTTTTGCATCATCACCGACGTGGCCCGACAGGTGAAGATGTCCATCATCAGCCGGTCGCTGGTGCCCAACGTCTCCATCATCGATCCGCTGGTCCTCTTGACCAAGAGCGAGGAACTCATCATTTCCTCGGCCGTGGACGCCTTTGCCCATGCCGTGGAATCCTATCTGTCGCTTCTGTCCTCGCCCTTCACCGAGCACCAGGCCTTAAAAGCCATCCGGCTCATCGCCCGCAACATCCGCCCGGCCCTGGAGAGCCGCTCCATCGAGGCCCTGGAAAATTTAAGCATCGCCTCCACCTGCGCCGGCATGTCCTTTTCCAACGCCGGCCTGGGCATCGGCCACTCCCTGGCCCACAGCCTGGGCGGCATGTTCGACGTGCTCCACGGTCTGGTCCACCCGATCCTCTTGCCGCCGGTCATGCGCTTCAACTTGGCTGTGAGCGTGGACAAGCTCGCCAACATCGGCCGCATCCTGTGCGGACCGCGCATGTGTTCCAACGAGTATCTGGCCCAGGCCGGCATCGCCTGGCTGGAACACTTTTTCGCCGATCTGCGCGTGCCCGTGCGGCTGCGCGACATCCTGCCCGACAGCAACTGCCTGGAAACCATCGCCAAAGCGGCGGTCAACGACGCCTGCACCCTGACCAATCCCCGCCCGGTCAGCTGGGAATCGCTGCTTGGCGTGTGCCAGGAGGCTTGGTGATGCCCGGGAAGGGGCCTTCCCTGGAAGACCTCATCGGCATCGAGCACAGCAAGCTGGGGTTTTTCCAGGAGCTGCGCCAGACCATCGAGGCGCTCAAGGACGCCAACGCCCAGTCGGCCCAGCGACGCCGGGAGATCGCCGCCATTCTCGACGGCATCACCGACATCATGATGGTGCTCACAAGTGACCTGCGCATCCTCTCGGTCAACCACGTCTTTCGCCAGACCTTCCCCGACGTGCCCCGGCCAGAGGGCATGTTCTGCCACCAGATCTTTCGCGGCGAGGACGCGCCCTGCCCCGGCTGCCCGGCCAGCGCCTCGTTTGCCGCCGGCGACATCTGCCGCGAGACGGCCATCTTCAAGATCGGCGGCCGAAACGCCCAGTTCGAGATGGTGGCCTCGCCCATCAATCGTCCCGACGCCCCGGAACGCCACATCCTGGTCTTCAAGCGCGACGTCAGCCGGGAAAAGGAATACCAGGCCAAGTTCTACCAGGCCGAGAAGATGGCCACCATCGGCATGCTGGCCACGGGCGTGGCCCATGAGGTCAACAATCCGCTCACCGCCATCTTCGGCTTTGCCGAGGGCCTGCGCCGCCGCCTGCCGGCGCTCAAGGAAAAGGTCGATCCCCGGGTCATGGAGGATGTGGAGGACTATGTCGCCACCATCTTGCGCGAATGCCGGCGTTGTCAGGACATCGTCACCACGCTGTTGACGTTTAGTCGCCAAAAGACCGTCAGCTTCTCGGCCGTGAGCTTAAACGCCGTGGTCAACGACACCCTCAAGCTCCTGCGCAGCCACCTCAAGCAGCGCAACCAGGCGAAAATCACCGTGCGGGTGGATTTGAGCGAAAACCTGCCCATGGTCCACGGCGACGAACATCAAATCAAGCAGGTCATGCTCAATTTGCTCGTCAACGCCATGGACGCCATCACCGGACCGGGCCGCATCGTCATCACCACCTACCAGTCGTCCAAGGGGGCGGTGTGCCTGTCCGTGGAAGATTCCGGCTGCGGCGTGCCGCCGGAGAACGTGGACAAGCTCTTCGAACCCTTTTTCACCACCAAGCGTTCCGGCAAGGGCATCGGCATCGGGCTTTCCACCTGCATGTCCATCGTGAAAAAACACCAGGGCGACATCACCCTGAAGAGCACCCCCGGCCAGGGGGCGATCTTCACCGTGAGCCTGCCCGTCAACCCGGAAAAGACCACGTGACCAGCCCTTACTCCGTACTCGTGGTGGACGACGAACCGTCCATCGGCAAGCTGCTCAAAAAAGAGTTGTCCACGCCCTCGCGTCTGGTGTCCACGGCCGAGACCGCCCACCAGGCCCGGGAGGCGCTGCGGCGCAACACCTACGAAGTGGCCGTGCTCGACCTGCGCCTGCCCGACGCCGACGGCCTCGACGTGCTTGTGGAGCTGCGCCAGCACTCCCCGGACATCGAAGTCATCATCATCACCGGCCACGGCAACATCGACAGCGCCGTGGAGGCCATGAAGCTCGGGGCCTACGACTACATCACCAAACCGTTTAATCTCGAAGAACTCGAACTGGTGGTGGAGCGGGCCTACCAGCGGGCCTGCCTGCGTTTTGAAAACCGCCAGCTGCGCCATGCCCAGAAACAGGCCCAGCCCCAGCAGATCGTCGGCAACTCGGCCCCGGTCAAGCAGATCCGGTTTTTGATCGACAAGGTGGCCCCAACCGACGTGCCCGTGCTCATTACCGGCGAATCCGGGGCCGGCAAGGAAGTGGCGGCCACGGCCATCCAGGCCCGCAGCAAACGGGCCGAGAAACCCTACGTCATCAAGAACTGCGCCACCCTGCAAAAGGAACTGGCCCGCTCGGAACTCTTCGGCTACGTCAAGGGGTCGTTCACCGGGGCCACCGAGAACCGCGAAGGGCTTATGACCTTCGCCAACAAGGGCACGCTGTTTCTCGACGAGATCGGTGAGCTGCCCCTGGAGGTCCAGGCCTCGCTGCTGCGCACACTCGAGAACAAGACCTACCGCCGCGTGGGCGACAAGGACGAGCGCACGGCCGACATCCGCCTTATCTTCGCCACCAACCGCAACCTGGCCAAGGAAGTGGAGGCCGGGCGGTTCCACGAGGCGCTGTATCACCGCATCAACGTCTTTAACATCGAGCTGCCGCCCCTTCGCGAACGCAAGGAAGACATCCCGCTTTTGGTGGAATATTTCCTCGGCCGCATCGAAGGCGGCGGGGCGTATCGCGTCTCGGACAAGGCCATGGGGTGTCTCATCAACTACCACTGGCCGGGCAACATCCGCGAGCTGCGCAACGTCATCGAGCGCGGGGTGATCCTGTCCGAAGCCGGGGTCATCACCGAAAACGCCTTGCCCCGGGAGTTGTCGGTCAAGGCCGAGGGCGAAAGCGATTTTCTGTCCCTTGACGCCGTCGAACGGGAGCATATCGCCAAGGTGCTGGCCTGCTTCGGCAACAATCGGACCCTGGCCGCCACGGCGTTGGGCATTTCTCGAAAGACGCTCTATCGCAAGATCCGAGAATATAATATCATGTAGGCGAGCGAACCCCTGTAAAGGCATCTGGCCGAGGCAACCGTCGCCGCCGCTTGCGCAAGCGGCCAACCTCTCTCCAAGCCGTACCCGAGAGTTGCCGCCATGATCTCGAGCATTGACGTCGTCACGCTGGCCATCTGCCTGGGGATTGTCAATCTCCTGCAGTTCGTCGCTTTTTTCATCCAGTACCGCATCGACCCGGCCCGGCCGGGGCCGGGGTGCTGGACCGTGGCCAGCGCCCTGGGCTGCGTCGGATTGGTCGTCAATTTCCTGCGCGACTTCCCCAGCATCCAAACCGCGTCCGTCGTCGCCTACAATCTGTCCCTTATCGGCGGGCAACTCCTTGTCTACGTCGGCATCCTACGCTTCCTTGGGCGCAGGGAGCGACGCGGCCCCCTTTGGGTCCTGGCCGGCCTGGCCGCCGCCGCCGCCCTGACCTTCACCACCGTCCACGACGACATCGTCGCCCGCCGCGTCTGCGGCTCGGTCCTCTACGCCTTGCTCTGCTTCGCCTCCAGCCGGGCTCTGCTGCGGTACAACACCCCGGACATCGCCGTCGGCGCGCGCGCCGTGGCCGCCCTTTTTACGGCAAACGGCCTGGCCCTGGCCGCCCTGGCCGCCGTCCCCGCCCTGCCCCCCCTGGGACTTCCGCAGCTTTCGCCCCCTCTGCCCATGACCCTGACCTTTCTCGTTCTCCTGGTGGCCGGCCCCCTCGGCAGCATCGGGCTCATCGTTCTTGGCAACCAGAAGCTCGCCGCCGAAAACCGGAAAAGCCATGAACGCGTGCGGACCTCCAAGCTGTTCTTGCAATCGGTCCTGGACAGCCTCACCGCCCACATCGCGCTCATCGACGCCGACGGCGGCATCCTTCTGGTCAACAGGGCCTGGCGCGACTTCGCCCGGCAAAACGGCCTGGACCCGGCACTGGTCAGCGAAGGGACCAACTACCTCTGCGCCTGCGACAACGCCGCCTGCCGCAACGCCCCCGAGGCCGACTCCTTTGCCAACGGCATCCGCAAGGTTCTGGCCGGCGAACTGCAACAATTCGCCATGGAATATCCCTGCCACGCCCCCCACGAACGGCGCTGGTTCGTGGGCCGGGTCACGCCTTTTCCCGGCGACGGCCCGTCCCGGGTGGTGGTGGCCCACGAGGACATCACCGCCCGAAAGCTCATGGAAATCGCCCTGGCCGAGTCCAACCGCAAGCTCGAAGCCTTAAGCGCCACCGATCCGCTCACCGGCATCGCCAACCGCCGCCGTTTCGATGAGGCCCTGGCCGGCGAATACGCCCGCCATGCCCGCACCGGCGCGCCCCTGTCCCTGGTCATGCTCGACATCGACCATTTCAAAAAGTTCAACGACGCCTACGGCCACGCCCAGGGCGACGCCTGCCTGGCCGCCGTGGCCCGGGCCATGGCCGGCTGTCTCCACCGGCCGGGCGACCTGGCCGCCCGCTACGGCGGCGAAGAATTCATCTGCCTGCTGCCCGACACCAGCTCCCAGGGCGCCCGGGCCGTGGCCGAAACCATCCGCGAGGCCGTGGCCGCCCTGGCCATCCCCCACGCCCATTCCTCGGCCGCGGCCGTGGTCACCGTCAGCATCGGCGCCCTGACCGCCGCCTGTCCCCCCGACGCCGACCCCGGCGACCTCTTCAGGCAGGTCGATGCCCTGCTGTATAAAGCCAAGGACCACGGCCGCAACCGGGTTGAAGCCGGGGGCGATGGCCCGCCGGCCCAAAGCGGCGGCCCGGAGAAAGGCATTGTCCGCCTTTTTTGGGATGAAGCCTTTGAAAGCGGCAACCCGGCCATCGACCGCCAGCACCAGCTGCTTATCGCTAAGGGCAACGATCTGCTGCTGCTGCTGACCACCCAAGCTGCTGACTGCGAAACCCTGGCCGCCGCCGTGGACGACGCCTTCTTCCATGTCGCCGAGCACTTCCGCGACGAGGAACGCCTGCTGCGCGAAGCCGGCTTTGCCGGCCTGGACGAACACGCCGCCGAACACGAGCGCCTGTTGCAACAAGGGCTGGCTCTGGCCCGGGAGTGCAAAGAGGGCGTCTCCCCGGCCGACGCCATCATCCGCTTCATCGTCCACGATCTGGTCATGGTGCACATGCTGGCCGCTGACGTGCTTTATCACGCCTGCTTTGCGGATCCGGCCGGGCCTTGCTCCGCCCGGGATTGAGTAAAAACGCGCCGCCCCTGGCGCATCCTGTCCCAGCCCTGGCCGAGGCCTGGTTGCCTTCCTGCCGGGCGCAGTCTTTTCCCGTCTAAAAGTTCCAGTAATAACGATTGGTTGAGGCAACATTTCCCGGGCGGCCTTGGTCTCCCTGGGCTGCCGTTTCTCTCGCCTGTCCGGTATGCAACTTGCTGTAGGTCACGAAAGCACTTTCACGGCGTGTGACCGGTTTCGGTTGGGGCGACGGCGGTTAGCGGCCGGGCCAGCCGGTTTGCCGGCGACGCGCGGCGTTTGGCACGAGCGGGTCGGGGCCATGATCCGGCGTTTTCCGGGTCGAAAAGCCCCAGCCCTGCGCCTGGCTCAGGCAAGGAGTCCGTAATGGGAAGGGCAATGTCGCGTTCGCGCCTCCCGGCCATGCTGGTCGTCCTGGCGCTGCTCGCCGCCTGGGAGCCGTCGGCTTGGGCCGAAGCCCCGCGCTACGTTGGTTCGGCCGTATGCGCCGGCTGCCATCCCGGCCAGTACGAACGCTACCGGCAGTATTCCAAAAAGGCCCATTCCTCCCGGGGCGTCAAGCTCATGGCCAAGGGGCTGACGCCCGAGGAACTGGCCTCCTGCTACGGCTGCCACACCACCGGTTACGGCAAACCCGGGGGATTCACCGACTTTGCCGCCACCCCGGAGCTGGCCGACGCCGGCTGTGAAGTCTGCCACGGCCCGGGCGCGGAGCATGTCGCCACCAGCGACCCGGCCGCCATCAAGGGCAAGCTCACCGTGGCCGACTGCGCCCCCTGCCACGACGATCCCCGAGTGCGCTCCTTTGGCTACAAGCCCCTGCTCCAGGCCGGAGCCCACTGACGCCGCCACCTTATGAATCGCGCCCGTCCAGTCGGCGCGCCGGAGAACCGCCATGCGCCGCCCCGTTCGCTCCATTCGCGTCAAGGCCCTGGCCCTGGTCAGCCTCATCGCCGCCCTGGCGCTGGGCGGGCTTTTTTGGGCCAACGCCGCTTGGCAGCGCCAGACCGCGCTTGAGCGCATCCGCCAGGCCGGGGCGGCCGAGGCCGAACTGGTGCGGCTTATTGTCGATGAACCCATGCGCGTGGGCGACAACGCCGCCACCACCGCCCAGTTCGCCAAGATCGCCTCGGGCGGCTCGCGCCTGTCCGTGGCCCTGGCCGACTTCCGAGGCCAGGTCACTTACGCCACCGACGCCGCCAGCCTGCGCCGGCCGCTCACCGAGGCCATGCCCGGCCCGGCCCTGGCCGGCCTGCTCCGGGCGGCCCTGGAGCAGGGCCGCGACGGCGACGGCCTGGAAACGGCCGGCGGCCGCACCGGCTACGCCACGGTGCGGGCCGTGACCAACGCCGCCGAGTGCCACCATTGCCACGGCGCTTCCCGGGCCGTCCTGGGGGCGCTGGTCACCGTGGCCGACGTCAGCCCCGACATGGCCGCCCTGGCCGACAACCAGCTGCGCACGGGCTTTTTGTCCCTGGCCGGACTGGCCGGATTGGTGGCCGGGCTGCTCTTTTTCATGAAGCGCGCCATCATCGACCGCCTGGCCTTCCTGGCCGGGGTGAGCCAGCAAATCGCCGGTGGCGACATGGAGGCCTGCCGGGCCGTGGCCGACCGCAACGCCCGACGTCGGTCCAGAAACGCCGCCGACGAGATCACCGTCCTTGGCGAATCCCTGTGCGACCTGGTGGACAATCTGCGAGCCAAGATCGCCGAGGCCGACGACAAGACCCGGGAAGCCGCCTGTCAGGCCGACCGGGCCGGAGTCTGCCTGGCCGAGGCCGAGGCCGCCCGGGAAGCGGCGGCCAGCGCCCGGCGCGAAGGCTCCACGGCGGCGGCCCGGACCCTGGAGGCCGTGGTGGACCATTTAAGCGAAGCTTCGGTGGCCTTGGCCGAGGCCGTGGCCCGGGCCGATTCCGGCGCGCGCACCCAGAAAGACGCGGCCCAGGAGACCTGCGCCGCCATCGGCGTCATGCAGAGCGTGGCCGCCGAGGCCGTGGCCACGGCCGGCAAGGCCGCCGCCGTTTCGGGCCAGGCCCGGGACCGGGCCGGCCTTGGGGCTGAGGCCGTGCGGGAGCTCTCCGCCTGCATCGAGGGCCTGCGCGCCCTGGCCGAGACCCTGCGCCGGGACATCCTGGCCCTGGGGCGGGAGGCCGAGGGCATCGGGGCGATCATCACGGTCATTTCCGACATCGCCGACCAGACCAACCTGCTGGCCCTTAATGCCGCCATTGAAGCGGCCCGGGCCGGCGACGCCGGGCGGGGCTTCGCCGTGGTGGCCGATGAGGTGCGCAAGCTGGCCGAAAAGACCATGACCGCCACCAAGGACGTGGAGCGGGCCGTCACCGGCATCCAGGCCGGGGCCAGGGACCATGTGGGCAGCGTGCAAAAGGCCGTGGCCGCCATTGGCGCGGCTTCGGAGCTGGCCGGCCGGTCTGGCGAGGCGCTTTCCGGGATCGTGGAGCTGGTGGCCGACGCCACGCATCAGGTGAAAGCCATTGCCGACTCCTGCGAGGAGCAGTCGGGCATCATCGACGAGATCGGCCGGGCCCTGGAAGGGATCAGCGCCATCTCCCAAGAAACGGCCGAGGCCATGGCCACGGCCGACGCGGCGGTAAGCCGTCTGTCCGACCAGGCCGAGCGCCTCACGCGCCTGACCGACGACATGCTGGCCGAGGAAACCCCGGCCGCGTCAGCCGTCCCGGGAACCTGCTCCGGCCGCGACCTCGGCTGACCGCCCCCGCCGTCGCCCACGGCTTCTTGACCCTTTCTCCCCGACGGGGTTTCCAAGGGGCTTAGCCCCTTTGGGCCGCCGCAAGGCTCTCTCCTTCTTGCCCGCGGGCCGGCCATCCAGACCGCCACGGCGGAAAGGGGGGTGCACTCCCTTTTAAAACGTGCTACGCTTGTCCCAATCTCCCAAAGAGCGGCCCAAAGTCGAGTGGGCCAGCAGCAGGCGTGCAGGGGTGGCATTTTGACCCATTTTTCGCCGAAGGCTAGCGCACTTTGTCTTTCCGGACGTAACAGTCTGGTTTGTTTGATTTTTGATATTTTTTACAACGTCTGTCTCCTTTTCCCTCCTCTTCCGGTTCCCCCAAGGCTTCCCACCTGCGGCAGCCACTCGATCAGGGTTTTTCCCCAAGACACTGAAATTTCATCGTTTTCCAAAGTGGCCTGCTTTTTGCTCAGTAGAGGCCGACTGCGCGTGCAGCCGACCTTCGCGGGGGGACGCCCCAGGAGCATGGCCGGCTGTCGCAAACCCCCTTAATTTGTGAAAATAATCACAAATTAAGGCAACGAAACACAAGGGGGCCGCCCCGGCTGCCGGCCGACGTCCCGGCGCCGCATGCAGGCCCACAGGCACTCGACCCGCAAAACCCGTTAAGGAGAGGTGCTCGCGTATGCAAACTTCAACATGTCAGGCGATTGGCGAATGCCGGATGCCGGAGCACGCCGTGTTGCCCCAGCCGCTCTACCGGGAAGTCGTCCAGTTCATTGACGCGCTGCCCCAGAAAGAGGGCCATCTCGTCACCGTGCTGCACAAGGCCCAGAGCGTGTTTGGCTATCTGCCCATCGAAGTGCAGCAGTTCGTGGCCGACCACATGGAAGTGCCCCTGGCCCAGGTCTACGGCGTGGTGAGCTTTTACACCTTCTTCACCATGGTGCCCAAGGGCAAGCATCCCATTTCCATCTGCATGGGCACGGCCTGCTTCGTGAAGGGGGCCGACAAGGTGGTCCACGCCTTCAAGGAACAGCTCAAGATCGACATCGGCGACGTCACCCCGGACGGCAAGTTCTCCATCGACACCCTGCGTTGCGTCGGCGGCTGCGCCCTGGCCCCCATCGTCATGGTCGGCGAGAAGGTCTACGGCAACGTCACTCCGGGACAGGTGAAAAAGATCCTGGCCGACTTCTAGCCCCGATCCTCACCCACACACGCAAGGAGCGCCCCATATGAGCACCATCGCCAGTCTCGACGCCCTGCGGGCCCGGCGCGAGGACATCCTCGCCCGCCAAAAGGCGCGCAACGGCAAGATCGTCATCAACGTTTCCCTGGCCACCTGCTCCATCGCCGCCGGCGGCAAGGTCGCCCTGGAGGCCATGCAGGACGAAGTCGCCTTAAACGGCATCGCCAACGTCGAATTCATGCAGTCCGGCTGCATGACCTTCTGCTACGCCGAACCCACCGTGGAGATCACCCTGCCGGGCAAGGCCCCGGTGGTTTTTGGCGGCGTGGACGAGGCCAAGGCCCGCGAACTCGTCACCGAGTACGTCATGAAGGGCGAACCGGTGGAAGGCATCATTCCCGTGACCTACGAACGCGTGGTCCTTTAAGACGCCAGGAGACGCAGACATGGCAGCCACAACCGACATCAAGCAGCTTCGGATAGCCACCCGCAACTGCGGTTTCATCGATCCCGAGAGCCTCGACGACTACATTGCCGTGCGCGGCTACGAGGCCCTGGCCAAGGCCCTGACCATGACCCCGGCCGAAGTCGTGGAAATCATCAAAGTCGCCGGCCTGCGCGGCCGCGGCGGCGGCGGCTTCCCCACCGGCGTCAAATGGGGCATCGCCCTGTCCAACGCGGCCGACCAGAAATACATCGTGTGCAACGCCGACGAAGGCGACCCGGGCGCTTTCATGGACCGCGCCGTGCTGGAAGGCGACCCCCATTCCGTGGTCGAGGCCATGGCCATTGGCGGCTACGCCATCGGGGCCACCCTGGGCGCGGTCTACATCCGGGCCGAGTATCCCCTGGCCATCAAGCGCCTGCGCAAGGCCATCGACGACGCCCGGGCCATGGGGCTTTTAGGCAAGAACATCTTCGGTTCGGGCTTTGATTTCGACATCGAGATCAAGTACGGGGCCGGCGCCTTCGTGTGCGGCGAAGAAACCGCGCTGATCAAATCCATGGAAGGCCATCGCGGCGAACCGGTGAGCAAGCCGCCCTTCCCGGCCCAGTCCGGGTATTGGGCCAAGCCCACCATCGTCAACAACGTCGAAACCTTCGCCAACGTCCCGGCCATCATCATCAAGGGCGCGGACTGGTTCGCCGGGATCGGCACCGCCACCTCCAAGGGCACCAAGGTGTTCGCCCTGGCCGGCAAGATCGTCAACGTGGGCCTTATCGAAGTGCCCATGGGCACCACCCTGCGCGAAGTCATCTTCGACATCGGCGGCGGCTGCCCGGACGGCAAGGAGTTCAAGGCCGTCCAGACCGGCGGCCCGTCCGGCGGCGCCCTGGCCAACAAGGACCTCGACGTGGCCATTGACTACGAGTCGCTTATTGCCCGCAAGTCCATGATGGGCTCCGGCGGCATGGTGGTCATGGACGAGGACGACTGCATGGTCTCGGTGGCCAAGTTCTTCCTCGACTTCACCATGGACGAGACCTGCGGCAAGTGCACGCCGTGTCGCATCGGCTCCAAGCGCCTCTACGAGATCCTCGACAAGATCACCAAGGGCCACGGCACCAAGGCCGACCTGGCCCGGCTCAAGTCGCTGTCGGACAGCATCAAGGACACCGCTCTGTGCGGCCTGGGCCAGACCATGCCCAACCCGATCCTGTCCACCATGGACACCTTCGGGCACGAATACGAGGCCCACGTCACCCAGAAGAAGTGTCCGGCCCACGTCTGTACGGCCATGCTGACCTACACCATCAATCCGGCCAAGTGCACCGGCTGTACGCTGTGCACCAAGGTCTGCCCGGTGGAGTGCATCTCCGGCACGAAGAAGCAGCCCCACGTCATCGACGCCTCCAAGTGCATCAAGTGCGGGGCCTGCTACGACAAGTGCAAGTTCGACTCCATCATCAAGATGTAAGGATCAAGGAGGCCCCACATGTCCATGCTGACAGTGCATATAGACGGCAAGACCACCACCATCCCGGCCGGCGGCACCATCCTGGACGCCGCCCGCAAACTGGATATCGACATCCCGACCCTGTGCTACCTCAATCTTGAGGATCTCAAGGTCAACAACAAGGCCGCCTCCTGCCGCATCTGCGTGGTGGAGGTCGAGGGCCGGCGCAACCTGGCCCCGGCCTGCGCCACCCCGGCCACCGACGGCATGGTGGTCAAGTCCAACACCCTGCGCGTCCTTAACGCCCGCAAGACCGTGCTGGAGCTGCTGCTCTCCGACCACCCCAAGGACTGCCTGGTGTGCGCCAAATCCGGCGAATGCGAGCTGCAGGACCTGGCCGAGAAGTTCGGCATCCGCGAGTCGCCCTATGACGGCGGCGAAATGTCCCACTACCGCAAGGACGTCTCGCCCTCCATCATCCGCGACATGGACAAGTGCATCATGTGCCGCCGCTGCGAGACCATGTGCAACGACGTCCAGACCTGCGGCGTGCTGTCGGGCGTCAACCGCGGCTTCACCGCCGTGGTCGCCCCGGCCTTCGAGATGAACCTGGCCGACACCGTGTGCACCAACTGCGGCCAGTGCGTGGCCGTGTGCCCCGTCGGGGCGCTTGTGGAAAACGACAACAGCTGGGACGTCGTCGACGCCCTGGCCGACCCGGACAAGGTGGTCATCGTCCAGACCGCTCCGGCCGTGCGCGCCGCCCTGGGCGAAGACCTGGGCATCGCCCCGGGTACCTCGGTCACCGGCAAGATGGCCGCCGCCCTGCGCCGCCTGGGCTTTGACCACATCTTCGACACCGACTTCGCCGCCGACCTGACCATCATGGAGGAAGGCTCGGAGTTCCTCGACCGCCTGACCCGTTACTTAAACGGCGACCAGACGGCCAAGCTGCCCATCCTGACCTCCTGCTGCCCCGGTTGGGTCAAGTTCTTCGAGCACAACTTCCAGGACATGCTCGACGTGCCTTCGACCGCCAAGTCGCCCCAGCAGATGTTCGGGGCCATCGCCAAGACCTACTACGCCGACATGCTGGGCATTCCCCGCGACAAGCTGGTCGTGGTCTCGGTCATGCCCTGCCTGGCCAAGAAGTACGAACGCGCCCGGCCGGAGTTCTCCGTGGACGGCAACCCGGACGTGGACATCGTCATCTCCACCCGTGAGCTGGCCCGGCTGATCAAGCGCATGAACATCGACTTCGCCAGCCTGCCTGACGAAGACTTCGACGCGCCCCTGGGCGAGTCCACCGGCGCGGCCCCGATATTTGGCGTCACCGGCGGCGTCATAGAGGCCGCCCTGCGCACCGCCTACGAGCTGGCCACCGGCGAAACCCTCCAGAAGGTGGACTTCGAGGACGTGCGCGGCATGGACGGCGTCAAGGTGGCCACGGTCCAGGTCGGCCCCCACGAGCTGCGCATCGGCATCGCTCATGGCCTGGGCAACGCCCGCAAGCTCCTTAACCGGGTACGCGAAGGCGAAACCTTCCACGCCATCGAGGTCATGGCCTGCCCGGGCGGCTGCATCGGCGGCGGCGGACAGCCCTACCACCACGGCGACATCGAGCTGCTCAAGCTGCGCACCAAGGTGCTCTATGCCGAAGACGCCGGCAAGCCGCTGCGCAAGTCGCACCAGAACCCGTACATCATCGAGCTGTACGAAAAGTTCCTGGGCAAGCCGCTGTCCGAGAAGTCGCACCACCTGCTGCACACCCACTACTTCAAGCGCCAGCGCCTGTAGTAGGGGAGTAAAGAGAAAGACGAAGACTGGAGAGGCGCTGCCTCTCCAGACCTCTCCGCCGGGGGGGATGATCCCCCCGGCCCCCCTCGAAAGGGGGGTGATTGTTCCTTGATGATTGCCGCTGCCCTGGTTGGCCCGCGACGGTAAACAAACACCTCCAGCCGTCGCGGGCTGCCGGGGACTTCGGAAAAATTTCGCTTCCTGGCGGGAGCCGGGCGGAACCTGCCAGTTCCGCGTTCCAGCCGGTCCGCGGCGGCGAGTCCGCCGCGGACCGCCAGGGAGTCCGGCGAGGCGGCACGTCTCGCCACTCGTTCTTTGTATTCCAAGCTTCCCGCGCCCGCACCTCGCCGCCCCGCTTGTGGCTCCCCCGCCCGCCACAGACGGCTAGGGGGTCCGGGGGGATTATCCCCCCGGCGGGTCACGGGCAGCGCCCGTGCGGGTCACGGGCAGCGCCCGTGCGGGTCACGGGCAGCGCCCGTGCGGGTCACGGGCAGCGCCCGTGCGGGTCCGGGCAGCGCCCGTGCGGGTCACGGGCAGCGCCCGTGCGGGTCACGGGCAGCGCCCGTGCGGGTCCGGGCAGCGCCCGGCGGGTCCGGGCAGCGCCCGGCGGGTCCGGGCAGCGCCCGGCGGGTGCAGGGCAGCGCCAGCCCTGGATGATCTTTAACAGGATTCGTGTTACCCAAGCCGCCGCAGCGGGGGTCGCCAACCGGATGGTCCGGGGATCGGCCTGCCGCACTGGTTGCCTTTCGGGGAGCGTGCTCCATGCGACAGGACACTGATGCCCTTGGAGCGACGGCGCTCCCCGAGGGCAGCCTTTACGGCGTGCATACGGCCCGGGCCGTGGCCAATTTTCCGGTTTCGGGCCAGGTCGTGGCCCCGGAGCTGCTCATCGCCTATGCCTGGGTCAAGGCGGCCTGCGCCCTGGCCAATCAGGATGGCGGCCATCTCGACGCGCCGCGAACCGCGGCCATCGTGGCCGCCTGCCGCGAAATCGCCGCCGGGCGGCATGCCGAGCAATTTCCTGTCGATGCCTTGCAGGGCGGGGCCGGCACCTCCACCAACATGAACGTCAACGAGGTCGTGGCCAACCGCGCCTTGCAGCTCATGGGCCGCCAGCCTGGCGACTCCGAATTTCTCTCGCCCTTGGGGCACGTCAATCTGCACCAGTCCACCAACGACACGTATCCGACAGCGCTTCGGGTGGCGGCGCTCACGCTGCTCAAAGACCTGGAGACGGCCGCCTCGCGCCTGCAGGACGCCTTGCAGGCCAAGGAAACGGCCTTTGCCCACATCGTGAAGGTGGGCCGCACCGAACTCATGGACGCCGTGCCCATGACCCTTGGCATGACCTTTGGCGCGTTCGCCGAGGCCGTGGCCCGGGACCGGTGGCGCATCTTCAAATGCCGCGAGCGCATCAAGCAGGTGCCGCTTGGCGGCACGGCCGTGGGCACGGGCCTGGGCGCGCCGCGCGCGTTTATCTTCAAGGCGGCCGAACACCTGCGCCATCTGACGGGGCTGCCGGTGTCGCGGGCGGAAAACCTCGTGGACGCCACGGCCAACGCCGACTGTTTCGTCGAGGTTTCAGGCATCTTGTCGGCGTTTGCCGCCAATCTGCTGAAAATCGCCTCGGACCTGCGGCTTCTGGCCAGCGGCCCGCATACGGGCCTGGGCGAAATCCGCCTGCCGGCCTTGCAGGCCGGGTCGTCCATCATGCCCGGCAAGGTCAATCCGGTCATCCCGGAGTGCGTGGGCCAGGCGGCGCTGACGGTCATGGGCAACCATCAGACCGTGACCCTGGTCGCCGGCCTGGGGCAGCTCGAAATCAACCAATATCTGCCGCTTCTGGCCCATAAGCTTCTGGAATCCATCCGCCTGCTGCGCGACGCCTCGACTCTTTTCGCCGACAAATGCGTGGCCGGCATCGATGCCGACGAGACGCGCTGCCGGGAGCTGGTGGAAAAAAGCCAGGCCCTGGCCACGGTGCTGGTGCCGGCGCTGGGCTACGAGACCGTGGCCCGGCTCATGGATGAAGCCCGTGCCGCCGGCCGCTCCCTGGCCGCCCACCTCGACGCCGTGGGTCTGCTGCCCCAGGCCGAGGCGGCCGAGTTGTTGCTGCCAAAACGGATGCGGAAATTGGGGTTTGAGGAAGAAGATTATGAATGCCTCCGGCGGCCGGGGGCCGACCGCCACCCCGGCCCCCCGAATGGGGAAGGGGTTAAAGGGGGGAGCCGGTGTTATTTATGAAGGGCGCGATGCGCGCATGTGAAGGCGGCCGGAACTGGGGGCCCGGCCGCCTTTGTCGTTTGGTGGGTGGAATCAGCCGGTCGTCCGGGCTTCGCCGCGCCGGGCGTCGAGGTAATACAGCACCGGCACCACCATGCGCGAGAATATGGTGGCCGCCACCTCGCCGGCCATAAGCGAAATGGCCAGCCCCTGGAAGATGGGGTCGAACAGGATCACGAAGGCCCCGCCGACCACGCTGACGGCCGTCAAAAGCATGGGCCGAAACCGCACCGCCCCGGCCTCCTCCACGGCCTTGGCCAGGGGAATGCCCTCGGCTCGGCGCATCTCGATAAAATCCACCAGGATAATCGAGTTGCGCACAACAATTCCCGCCCCGGCGATGAACCCGATCATGGACGTGGCCGTGAAAAAGGCCCCGGCCATGGCGTGGGCCGGCACGATGCCGATCAGCGACAGCGGAATGGGGGCCATGATCGCGATGGGCACGGTGTAGGAACCGAACCAGCCCACGGTCAGCAGATAAATAAGCCCCATGACCACGGCAAAGGCCAGGCCCATGTCGCGGAACACTTCGTAGGTGATCTGCCATTCGCCGTCCCATTTGAGGCTCAAATCAAACGTCTGGTCGGGCGTGCCGTTCCACAGGATGGGCAGGGTCTGCTGTCCGGCCGCGTTCCAGGCCCCCTTGCCCGCCGCCCCCAGGGAAGCCAGGGAATCGTTTATCCGGTTGATGGCGTAGATCGGGCTTTCCTCGCGCCCGGCCACGTCGGCTGTGACGTAGACCACGGGCAGCAGATTTTTGTGATAGAGCCGGCTGGGCTGGGTGACGGTCTCAATGGAAGCGATCTGGGCCAGGGACACGAGCCTGCCGCCGTCGCCGGCCACGGCCACGGCCTCAAGGCTGGCCGCGTCGGGCCGGAAGGCGGCTGGCAGCCGCACCACGATGGGCGCGTCCTCCCGGGCGGCGGCGTCGTGGAGCAGCCCGGCCACCGTGCCGTCAAAGGCGGCGGCCACGTCAGCCAAGGCCCGGGCCGGGTCGATGCCGGCGGCCAGGGCCTTGTCGCGCTCGATGCGGATGACGCGCTCGGGGCGCGGGTCGTCCACGTACCAGTCCACGTCCACCACGTCGGGGGTGGCCAGCATGACGTCGCGCACCTGGGTCGCCAGGGCCAGACGCGAGGCGTCGGTTGGGCCGTAGAGTTCGGCCACCAGCGTCTGCAGCACCGGCGGCCCGGGCGGGGCCTCGGCCACCTTGATGCGCGCCCCGTGTCGGGCGGCGATGGGGGTGAGCGTCTCGCGCACGGCCTTGGCGATGGCGTGGCTTTGGAGCTTGCGCTCGCCCTTGGGCAGGAGGTTCACGGCGATCTCGGCTTCGTTCTGGCCGCTTCGCAGGTAGTAGTGCCGGATAAGGCCGTTAAAGGTCATGGGCGCGGCCGTGCCGGCGTAGATGACGGCGTCGGTGGCTTCGGGCCGGGTGAGCGCCGCCCCGGCCAACTCCCGGGCCACGGCGGCGGTGCGCTCCAGGGTCGTGCCGCGCGGCATGTCCAGGACAACGGAAAATTCGCTTTTGTTGTCAAAGGGCAGCATCTTGACCAGCACGGCCTTGGCCGGAAACAGCGCGCAGGCCCCGAGAAACAGCGCCCCGACCAGGGCAAGAAACCCCCAGCGCCAGACCGGGCGGGTCAGCAGCCGGTCCATGAGCCAGAGATACAGCCTCGTGCCGACGTCATCGGGAATTTCGGCGTGGGCGGCCGGCTCGGGCGTAAGCGTCCGCTTGGCCGTCCAGGGGGTGATGAGAAAGGCCACCACCATGGACAGCAGCATGGCCACCGACGCGCCAATCGGCATGGGCCGCATGTAGGGGCCCATGAGGCCGCCCACGTAGGCCATGGGCGCGATGGCGGCGATGACCGTGAAAGTGGCCAGGACGAGCGGCGCGCGCACTTCGCTGACGGCATCGACAATGATGTCGGACAGCCGCCGCCCCTTGGCGTCAGGCAGCCCCAGGCGGCGCACGATGTTTTCCACGTCCACGATGGGGTCATCGACCAGGATGCCGATGCAGAATATCAGCGCAAACAGCGTCACGCGGTTGAGGGTGTAGCCCATGAGCCAGTAGGTGGCCAGCGTGACGGCCAGGGTCACGGGCACGGCCACCATGACCACCAGGCTGGCCCGAAGCCCGAGAAACAGCGCCACCACCCCGCCCACGGTGACGGCGGCCAGGACAAGGTGTTCGAGCAGCTCGTCCACCTTGTGCCGGGCCGTGGCCCCGAGGTTGCGGGTGACGGTGGTTTCCAGGTCGGCCGGCAGCACGTAGCCGCGAAGGCCTTCGATGCGTGATAGCGCCGCATCAGCGATGCGCGAGGCGTTTTCGCCCAGGCGCTTGGCTACGGAGAGCGTCACGGCCGGATGGGCCTCGCCGGGCCGGGGCGCTTCCCGGCCGGGAGCCGTCTCCATGGCCGGGCCGGGCACGAAAAAGACGTAGTCGTCCGGGTCGTCGGCTCCGTCGCGCACGGCGGCCACATCGGCCAGATAGACCGGCCGGCCGTCGCGCACGGCCACCACGGCCCGCTCCAGTTCCTTTTGGCTGCGAAAGAAATTGTCCAGCCGCACGGCCACGGCCGCGCCGGCCTCGTAGGTTTCGCCCACGGCCCGGGCGGTGTTCTGCCGGCCCAGGGCGTCCAGCACATCGGCCATGTCCAGACCCCGGGCGCGCAGCCGGTCGGGGTCGGGCTCCACCATGACCGCCCGCTTGCGCCCGCCGGCCACGACCGTTTCGCCCACGCCCGGGATGCGGCGCACCTCGTCGTTGACGGCGTTGGCCATGGCCCGCAGCTGGCGGCCGTCGTAGGGGCCGCCCCAGAAGGTGACGGCCAGCACCGGCACGTCGTCGATGGAGCGCGGCTTCAATATGGGCCGCTCGCAGCCCGGGGGAATCCAGTCCAAGTGCTGGTAGAGCCGGGCATAGGCGGAAACCACGCTGCGTTCCACGTCGGAGCCGACCTTGAAACGCACGACGGTGAGCGCCTCGCCGTCGCCGGCCGTGGAATAGAGGTACTCCACGCCCGGGATTTCCCAGAGAATGCGCTCCATGGGCGCGATGACCCGGTTCTCCATCTCCTTGGGCGTGGCCCCGGGCATGGACACGTGGACGTCGATCATGGGCACGACGATCTGCGGTTCCTCTTCGCTGGGCGTGGCCCAGACGGCCAGGACGCCGGCGCACAGGGCGGCGACGATGATCAACGGCGCGAGCTTGGCATCGACGAAATGGGCCGTCAGCCGGTGCAGCCAGTCGCCGTGGCGGCCCGGATGTTCCTGCCCGCTCACTGGCCGGCTCCGGAGGCCAGCCGGTCGCCGTCGCGCAGGGTCGCCCCGGCCGGGCAGGCCACCCGGTCGCCGTCGGCCAGACCGCTTATGATCTCCACGAACCGGTCGTCGCCGGCCTGGCCCTCGAAGGCTTCGGAATCGGTCAGATAGGTGGCTCCGGCAAAGGCCACGGCGGCGAAGCTGCCGCCGGTCTTGACCACGCGCAGGCCTAGCGTCCCGTCCGGCCCGGCCACGGCGGCCATGGGCAGGTCGCCGCGAAGGCTCAGGCAGGAAGCCGGCAGCAGGAGTTTTTGGGCGGTGCGGGCCGGCACGTAGACTCGGCCGAACATGCCGGCCCGGGGCGGGCCGGCGGCGTCGGGCACGGCCTCGGGCAGGGCGCACTTGATCTTGAACGACCGGCTGGCCGGGTCGATGCGGCCGACCACGGCGGCCACGGTGACGGGGAACGGTTTTGGGGCCAGCCCCGGCACGGCGGCCAGGATGGTCTGGCCCTGGCGCAGGGCCGGGAGCAAGGTTTCGTCCACCTGGGCGGCCAGATCGAAACGGCCGGTGGTGGCGTCGAGCAGGGCCAGGGGCGCGCCGGCGGCCACGAAGGCCCCCTTGTCGACGTAGCGCCGGGCCAGGATGCCCTCGAAGGGGGCGGTAACCGTGGCATAACCGCGAAGCACGGCCAGTTCGGAAAGCCTGGAGGCCACGGCTTGTTCCTTGGCCCCGGCGGCCTCGCTCTGGCGGGCCAGGGCGTCGGCCTCGGCCCGGGCCTTGTCGTAGTCCTCCTGGCTCACGGCCTTCTGGCCGAGCAGCCGGCCCATGCGCTCCATGGTGGTCCGGGCCAGGGCGGCCCGTGCGGCCAGGGCTTCCTTTTCGCGCCGGGCCTGGTCACGTTCGGCGAAAAGCGCCTGTTCCTGGCCGGCCAGCTCGCGCTCGTCCAGGCGCAGGATGGGCGCGCCGGCCGTGAGCTTCTGGCCTTCCTCGGCCATGACGGCCACCACGGTGCCGGTGGCCTTGCTGGACAGGGTGACGCTTTGTTCGGATTCCACCTGGGCCGGAAACGAGCGGCATTCCACCGCGTCGGCCCGGGCGGCGACGCGAACAGGCACGTCGACCGTGCGGCCTTCGGCCTTTCTGGGCGGTTTTTCGCCGGAACACCCGACCAGAACGGCGGCCATGACGCAGGAAAGGACAAGCAAATTTCGCATGATCCAGTGCATTGCATCGCCTGGAACGCTTGTCAACGGCGGTTTTTGGTTTTGCCGATGTATTGCCGCGTCCTGCTGCGAGGCGTTTCATAGCAAGGCCATGGGAAATACAAATACAGCGTCGCTGCTCCCATGCCCCGCGTTCCTTCGTCCCCTTCCACCCCTCCCCAGGTGGGGTTTCCAAAGGGGCTCAGCCCCTTTGGCCGCCGGAGGCATCTTCCTCTTCATCAAGGCCCCAAAAACTTCCACGGCAGCGTCGGGGCGAGGTTGACGGCATCGACGCGCCAGCAGTCCGGGGAGAGGTCGAGGAGGTTGAGGCGACAGTAGTCCTGGCCCAGGCGGAACAGCCGCGTCAGGTCCAGGCCCAGGGCGTGGCACAGGATGGTGCGGTTGACGCCGCCGTGGGCCACGACCAGGACGTTGCCGCACAGGGGGGCCAGCTCGGCCAGTGCGGCCACGGCCCGTTTTTGGACGTCGGCGAAGCTTTCGCCGCCTTGGGGGGTAAATCCGGCGATGTCGCAGCCCCGGCGTTCGTAGGCTCCGGGGAAACGCTCGCGCACTTCGTCCACGGTGAGGCCTTCGAAAGCGCCCAGGGCGATTTCGCGCAGGCGCGGTTCGGGGCGCACCATGAGGTCGCGGCCGCCAAGGACGATAGAGGCGGTTTCGCGGCAGCGGGCGAGGTCGGAGCAGACGGCGGCGGTGAACGGCACGTCGGCCAGGGCATCGCGCCACAGGGCGGCCTGGGCCCGGCCTTCGTCGGTGAGGGGATGGTCGGTCTGGCCGACGAACCGGCGGGGGTGGCTTTGGACGATGGCCCCGTGGCGCATGAGATAGAGCGTACTCATGGAAGGACCTCCCAGGTCAGGCCCGTGTCGGCCAGGATGTCGGGGAGCGGCCGGGACAGA
This sequence comes from Solidesulfovibrio carbinolicus, assembly GCF_004135975.1. Taxonomy (NCBI): domain Bacteria; kingdom Pseudomonadati; phylum Thermodesulfobacteriota; class Desulfovibrionia; order Desulfovibrionales; family Desulfovibrionaceae; genus Solidesulfovibrio; species Solidesulfovibrio carbinolicus. The sequence continues at coordinate 198,547 of NZ_CP026538.1, forward strand.
CCGGCCTCGACCCGGGCCAGGACCGTCAGCGCGTTTTGCCGGCGGCGGGTGATGGCGGCCAGGGCCTGCGGGTCGTGGGCGAACAGGTCGAGCTTTTGGCCGAAACGCACGGCCACGGGCACAAGCTGGCGGCCGTGGACGAACTTGTCGGCCAGATAGACGATCTCGCGTTCGGTGACGGGCTGGTGGGGGGACAGTTCGATGTCGCGGTGGGCGGCGACGATGGCGGCGGCTTGATCGAACCCGAGAGAAAAGAGCAGTTCGCCGCCGGCCTGTTCGTGGTGGGGCCGGCCCTTGGCCACGTCGTGGAGCAGGGCGGCGGCTTCGACAAGCTCAAGGTCCAGGGCCGCGCCGGCATCATTGAGGCTCCTGGCCAGGCCCAGGGCCACGGCGGCCACGCCCCGGGCATGGGCCAAGCCCTGGGGCGGCACGGCCTGGGTGGCAAGAAGGGCCTCGGCCTCGGCCACTGTGGGGATGCCCAGCCGTGCGGCCCGGGCGTCCAGTCGGGCGTGGTCGGCCGGGGTGTCCATGTCGGCCAGGACCAGTTCGTCGGGCACGGCGACCCCGACCTGGGGAAACGGGGCCAGGGCGGCGCGCAGGCCGTCGTCGCCGCCGTAGGCCAAAACGGCCGGCAACAGCGCCGCGTCGAGGCAGAGGGGATGGCCGCGCTCCCCGCCAAAGGTCGGATAGAGCACGGGGGGCGCGTCCGGGGCCTCGGCCCGGGCCAGCAGCCGGGCCACCGTGGCCGGGCGGAACAGCGGAATATCGGCCGGGGTGAGGATGAGCCGGCGGCAGCTTTCGGGCACGGCGGCCAGGGCGGCCTTGACCGTGGAGAACATGCCGGTCGCGTAATAGGGATTATGGATGAAGCGCAGGCCCAGGCGCTCGGCCTCGGCCGCGACCTCGGCCTGACGATGGCCGCCGGCCACGAGGATGTCGGTGAGGCCGGCCTGGCGAAAGGTGTCGGCCAGCCGGGAAAGCGGCGTTTTGCCGGCCAGGGGGAGCACGGGCTTGAGCGGCCCGGCCATGCGCGAGGACAGGCCGGCGGCCAGGATCACGGCGCAGGCGTCGGGCCGGGGGGGGGCGCTGATCGGGCCTGGGCGGCCGTCGGGCCGGACATCGGGAGCAGGGTCGCGGGACGGTCGGGCGTCGGCAACGCCCGAGGCGGGCTGTTTGGCTTCGGGGCGTTCAGGCATGGAGGCAGTTTGGGGGCGGCGGCCGGCGGCGTCAAGTCCTGCCGGCAGTCGGGAAGGTGAGGCTGAAGACCGCGCCGTGGTCGTTTCGGGCCGTGACCTGGCCGCCGAGCTGGCGGGCGAGGTTGCCCACAAGCTGCATGCCCAGGGTGCCGGTGCTTTCCACGGCGAAATCCGGGGCCAGGCCGGGACCGTTGTCGGCCACGTCGATTTCCACGAACCCGTCCCGCACGGCCAGGGTCACGTCGAGGCGGGCTTGCTCGTTGTCCCGAAAGGCGTGCTTGTGGGCGTTGGTGAGCAGTTCGTTGACCACAAGGCCGGCCGGCACGGCCTGTTCGATGGGCACGGTGACCGCATCGAGGCGGCAGTCCACGGCAACGGGCGCGCCCTGGCCGACCTGACCGAAAATTTTGGGCAAAAGATCCCGGATGTAGTTGTCGAGGCGGATGCGGGCCAGATCGGCGGAGCGGTAGATCTCCTCGTGGACCAGGGCCATGGAGGCGATGCGGTTGCGGCTGACGCGAAAGCTCTCCAGGGCCACGGGATCGTCCACCTGCTCGGCCTGGAGATAGAGCAGGCTGGAGATGATCTGGAGGTTGTTTTTGACCCTATGGTGGACTTCCTTGAGCAGGATTTCCTTTTCGGCCAACGAGGCGCGCACGGCCCGGTCTGCTTCGACCCACTTGGTGACGTCCTTGGACACGCCCCGGTAGCCGCGAAACGTGCCGTCCTCGTCATGCCAGGGCACGGCGTTGCACATGAGGCAGCGGCGCGAACCGTCGGCCGCGATGCGCCAGTTGATGAGGTCGCGGATGGGCAGACAGGCTTCCAGGGCCTTGCCCACGATCTGGCGCATGGTTTCGTCCTCGCCCGGAGCCAGGCCGTCGTACACGCTGCGCCCAATCAGCGAGGCCGGCTCATAGCCCAGGGCATCCTTCACCTTTTCGCCCATATAGACGTAGCGCCCGTTGGCGTCGGTCTCCCAGATCCAGTCGGGCATGGAAGCGGTGATATGGGCCAGACGTTGTTGGCTGGCCCGCAGGGCGGCCAGCGCCCGGTCGCGCTCGGCGTCGCTGGCGGCGAGCTGGTCGGCCATGGCGTCGAGGCTGGCGGCGACCGTGCCGATGCCCGAGGCATCGTGGGGAACGCCGGTGCGGGCTTGCCGGTCGCCCTGGCCGATGCGGGCGGCGGTGTCGGCGATGCGCGCCAGCCGCCGGGCGAGGATGGGGCCGCCGACAACCCAGGCCACGCCCAGGGCCAGGGCGGCGGCAGCGGCCAGCAGGCCGAGGTTCTCGGCCAGCGCCCGGTTGGCCGGGGCCAGGATAACGTTCTCGGGCAGCCCGACGACAAGGCTCATGTAGGGCGGCGCGGTCGGGGACAGGCGCAGCTTGCGAAAGGCGTAATAGCGCAGGACGCCGTCGGAGCCGGGCTGCAAGGTCAGGCCCTCGTCGCCGCCGGCCTGGATGGCGTCGAAGACTGCCGGCCGGATGGGGCTGCCCACGGGGTTGGCCGGATTGACCGGCCGGTAGAAGAGCCGGATGCCGTTGCGGTCGGCCAGCCCCAGGTTGGCTGCGCCAGGCATGTGCAACCTGGCGAAGACGGCGTCGAAGGAATCGAGCTTGACGGCGGCGATCAACACGCCGACGGCCTGTCCGGTCTCGTCGAGAATGGGTAGGGCGAAGGGGAAGGACGGCGTGCCGGTGGTTCGGCTGACGACATATTCGCCGGCCACGAACTGGCGGGTGGCCATGGCGTCACGAAAATATTTGCGGTCACTGAAGTTGAGAAGGGCAAACGGCAGGCCGGAGGCGAACATGTCGCCGTTTGCGTCTGCGGCCAGCACATTGGTATAGAGAGGATTTTTGTCCAGGAGCGTGGCGAACAGGGCGGAACAGGCGGCGGCGTCCCTGGCGCGCAGTTCAGGCATGGCGGCCAGGGCGGTGAGCAGCAGGCGTGTGCTGTCGGTGATGCGTTCCTGGACTTCGGCCATGGCGGCGGCGGCCCGGGAGACCTCGGCCTTGGCCTCGGTTTCCAGATGGCGGCGATGCTCCAACCCCGTGACCAGTTGCAGGGCCAGGGCCGGCAGCACGGCCAGCAGGGCGGTCAGCACCAGGCCGCTGCGGATCGACAGGCTGGAAAACAGTCGCACATGCCGCTCCTTGCCGCCCCGGGCGTCAGCTCAGCGTCCGGCGAGGCGGGAGAAAAACCATCTGGCCAGGCCAATGCCCAGCCGCACATCGCCAAAGCCCCGGCGCAGACCGTCGCGGGCCATGGCCGATTCCAGCCGCACCAGGCGGCGGGAGAGTTCGATGCGCAGGCCCAGGTCCTGGCGCGCTCGGGCCAGTTCGCGCAGCTTGCCGTCTAGAAACATGCCCGGTCCTTTTTGAGTTCGGCCACGGACTGAGAAAAGGCCAAAGGCAACCGGGCCAGCCGGCGGCGCAGGACGAGAAGGGCGCAGGCTCCAAGCAGCAGCAGCAGCGCCCCGCCGCCGGCGGCCAGCCACAGCCTCCACTGGGGCGGCAGGGCCAAAAACAGGGCCACCACGGCCAGGGCCAGACCCATCAGGAACAGCGCCGCGCCGACAACCGCCAGCAGGAGCAGCTGGACCAGCCGGACCTTGGCCTCGCGGGCCTCCAGGCCCAGCAGTTCCAGCCGGTCGACCACGATGTCCAGGGCCAGCCCGGCCATGCGGCCGGCGGCGGCCAGGAGCTCCGACAAGGCGGCAAAGGTGTCGGCCACTACTTGCGGCTCATGAACCACCCCAGCAGCAGCCCCAACAGAAAGGAGCCGCCCACGGCATGGTAGGGCTTGTCGTGGACGAGACGGTCGGCGGCCTCGATCTTGCGGTCCAGGAGGTCATCAAGGTCGGCGTACTTGCTTTTGGCGGCGTCCAGGCGTTTTTCCAGCAGCTCGCGGACCTTTTGGACCCGTTCATCGGCTTCGTCGGCGGTGGCGTCCACCAAAGCGCCGGCGTGGCGGATGATTTCACGTAGTTCGGCGGCCATGGCGTCGTTGTGAGAGGAGCGGGCGGCCATACGGCGTCTCCTTGGCGAAGTTTGGGAATCAGTGCCCAATGTAGCCCGAATCGTCGGACGCTGTCCATGCCTGGGACGGCGCGGCTGTTGCCAGGGAGCCTTCGCCCAGCAGTCGGGCCACCGCGGCCAGGAAGACGTTCTTTTGGATGGGTTTGGTGAGCAGGTCCGACGCGCCGGCTTCGGCGGCCCGGCCGCTTTCCTCGCGGAAGGCGAAGGCCGTGACCACGAGGATGGGACAAGGCGGCCGGCCGGCGGCGGCTTCGCGGCGGCGGATCTCCTGAATGACGGTCAGCCCGTCGATGTCCGGGAGCTGAATGTCCATGACTATGGCGTCGTACATGCCGCGTTCGACGCGTTCCAGGGCCTGGGTTCCGGTGTGGGCATAGGTGACGGCCAGGGGCAGGTCTTCGAGAAAGGCCTCGTAGATCTGGCGGTTGGGTTCGCTGTCCTCGACGATGAGCAGCCGACGGCCGGCGGGAGGCCGGGCCTGGACGGCCCGGGCCGGGGCCGGGGCCGGGGCGGGCGTCGGGCGGGCGATGCCGGCGTCGCGCGGCAGGGCGCAATAAAAAATGCTGCCCGCGCCGGGTTCGGATTCCAGCCACAGCCGGCCGTTCATGCCGTCCACCAGCAGCGCGCAGATGGCCAGGCCAAGTCCGATGCCGCCGTAGGCCCGGGTGGTGGAGGAATCCACCTGGGTGAAGGGCTTGAAAATAGCCTCGCGCTTCTCGGGCGGGATGCCGATGCCGGTGTCGGACACGGCAAAGAGCAGCTCCTCGCGGGACAGCCGGGCCGGCAGCAGGGACAGCTTGAGGGCCACTTCGCCCGCGGCCGTGAACTTGATGGCGTTGCCCACGAGATTGATCAGGATCTGGCGGATACGGTCGGGATCGCCCACGGCCTGCCTGGGGGCGTCCTTGGCGGCCTCCAGGCGGAGCGTAAGGCCCTTGGCCTGGGCCTGGGGCGAAAGCAGGGCCACGACCTGGCCGGCCAGCTCCAGGGGGTCGTAGGCCGTTTCGGCCAGTTCCAGCACGCCGGATTCGATTTTCGACAGTTCCAGAATGTCGGTCAACAGGGCCATGAGGGATTCGCCGGCCACTTCCAGGGTGCGCAGGAATTCCTGCTGCCGGCTGGAGAGCTCGGTGCCGCGCAGCACGTCCACCATGCCGAGGATGGTGTTCATGGGCGTGCGGATTTCGTGGCTCATGGTGGACAGGAAGCGGCTTTTGGCCTTGTTGGCGGCTTCGGCCGACTCCTTGGCCAGGCGCAGGGCCTCTTCCATGGTCTTGCGACCGCTGATGTCCACCAGGACCGAGAGCAGGCAATGCCGGCCGTAGGCTTCCATGGGCGTGCAGGACAGCAGGAAGGTGGTCAGCCGGCCGTTGCGCATGCGCATGGACAGCTCGAGGTTGCGCACCTGGCCGTCGCGTTCCACGGCCCGGAAGATGCGGTCGCGGTCGCCGGGGTGGACCCACAGTCCCAGTTCGGCCGGGCTGCGGTCGATGACCTCTTCCCGGGAAAAACCCGAGTAGGCGCTAAACGCCTCGTTGACGTCGAGGAGACGGCCGTCGGGCAGGGTGGTGACGGTGACGACCACCGGGGAGAGGCGGAAGATGTTGGCCAGGCGCTCCTGGCTTTGGCGCACGGCCTGGTCGGCGGCGATCTGCTCGGTGACGTCGCGGGCGTAGATGGCCAGCCTTGGCCGGTCTCCGGCCAAGGCCGGTATGGGATAGATGGTGTTTTCGTAGACGCGGCCGGCGCGCTTGTCGGCAAAGCGCACCGGACGGCCGGTGGCCTGGGCCTGGCGGTAATGCTGGCGTCGGCTGGCGGCCACGGGCGCGTCGGTGAGCTCCAGGATGCCCTGGCCAAGCATGGCTTCCACGGCCAGGCCGAAGCGCTCGGCTCCGGTGCGGTTGACCATGACCACGTGATAGGCTTCGTCGAGGACCAAAATGGCGTCGGTGGTGGCGTTGAGCACGGCCTCCAGGGTTTCCCGATGCCGGCAGAGATCGCGTTCGGTGGCCTCGCGGCGGGCAACCTCCCGGCGTAGCCGCCGCCACCACCAGACGGACAGGGCGACCAGGGCGACCGCGCCTGCGGCGAGCCACAGCTGGACCGGCCGGACGTAACTTTTGGCCGGCAGGGATCCGGCGTCATACCAGCGGGCGGCCAGGGCGATCCTGCGGTCCACCGGGATGGCGTCCAGGGCCTTTTGGATGATGCCGGCCAGGACCGGGTCGGGCGAGGCCATGCACAAGGCGTTGTCCGGCCAGGCCATGACGGCTGTTATGCGCAGGTTGGTCAGGCCGTATTCCCGGATGATGCTCGTGGCGGCGACGACATTGAGGAAACAGGCGTCGGCCTGGCCCTCGGCCACGGCCTGCAAGGTTTCCGGGGCGTTGCGCTTGAATTCGAAACGGGCGCGCAGATCGGGGTATTCCTGCTGCAGGCGCTCGTAGGCGACAAACGAGGGGGATACGGCCACGACCCGGCCGGCCAGATCGGGCACGCTCCACACGGCGTCCGAGCCGGCCCGGGTGATCATGGCATAGGGCTGGCTGGCGTAGGGGGTGGTCATGTGCAGATAGGCCCGCCGGGCCGGCGTGTCGGTGATGCAGGCAAAAAGGTCGATGCCGCCGGTCTGGGCCAGTTCCAAGGCCCGGGCGTAGGAGATGCCGAAGCTTGGCTCCAGGGCGACGCCAAGCATGGCGGAGAGGGTTTCGAGATAATCGGCGGCCAGCCCCACATAGCGCGGATGCCCCTGGGGCGAGGTGACCACGTCCTGAAAGGGTATCTGGCCTTGGCCGACGCCCACTCGCAGCTCCGGGCGAGCAGCCAGATAGGCCTGCTCGGCCTCGGTCAGGGCCGGACGCGGCAGGGGCGGAGCCGGTTCCCTGGCCCAGGCCGGCTGGCCCAGGGCCAGCACGGCCAACACGAGGCCCAGCCGCAGGACGGCGCGCGTCATGGGGCAGGCCTCCGGGCGAGGGGGCTACATGAAGGCGTAGGAGCCATCGCCGTGCTGGCGGCGCACCCGGTCGATGATGGCTGCCCGTTCGGGCGAAGCGCGGCCGGCGGGGCTTGTGGCGCAGACGAGTTCGGCCGGGCTGAAGCGGTAACCCTGCAACACGACGAAACGGCGGCGTTCCCACTGATCGCGGCATTCGCCAAGAGACCAACGAAACTGGGCATCCTCTCGCAGTCTGGCCACAAAGGCCTGGGCGCTTTCCAGGGACATGGCGGTTTCCTCCCGAAAAAAACGGGCGAAAACCTTGCATGGGTCGTGCCGGCCAAGAGCAGTGCCTGGGTTTTTTTAGAAAAATACATTATTTTCAATCAATTAGCCTTGAGAAAAGCCCTTGCGGCAGAGCCATGGCGCCAACGCGGCGTTGCATTTTCGCATAAAATGCAGTCCTGCATCGCCGCCCGTCAAACAGTCAAGACGCCTTTCGGGGTCATTGGGGATAGTTGCCCAGGCAGTAGCGGCGGCACCAGCTCGCGCCGCTGGCCACCACCGGCATGCAGCCGTTGAACTGGTTGTCGGCGGTGAGGGTGTCGGCCACGGCGTCGCAGGCCTTGGAGCAGTCCTCCCGCGAGGCGTGCTTGACGGACAGGACCGAGGAATCGAAAACGTTGCACAGGGAAATGGAGTCGCAGGAGGCATGGCGGCCGCCGCCGGAGGTGTAGCAAAATCCCCGGAACTCCGTATCGGTGACGGGTTTGGGGGTGCAGGCCGCGCCAAGGGCGGCCAGGGCCAGGCCAAGGCCGGCAAGGAGAAACAAGCGCATGGGTCTTCTCCTGGGAAAAGGGTGGATCGGCCGGGCGAAATCGCCCACTGCCCAGCACAAATACACCGCAGCACAAGGCTTTGCAAAGGGTTGGGCCGCATTGTCCGGGGTGGCGTGAAAAATTTTGTACCAACCTGCCGCCGCTTACCAGGCCGGGTACAAGATCCTGTACCCCCTTGGCGCGGCATGGCAGTTGTTGCAGGAGGCTGGAACGAAGAGAATGGGACGTTATTTCAAGGCCATGGCAGTTCGCCGGAAGCGTCTCGGCGTGTTGGCACGACAGTTGCTATATTATTTTCATCCTTCCTCCAAGAACGGAATTTTAGAAAAAGGACTTCAGGGATGGCGACCCGGAAGTCCTTTTTCATTTGGCGCGTCTGAATAACGGCACGCCCAGCCCTTGCGGCTTTGCGCGGCCCCAGCCGGCGGCAACCGGCTGGGGCCGCCTCTTTGAGCAGCGTTCAAATTCCTTGACTCCCTCTGTCCTGCCCAAAACAAACGGCGCGCGTCCGCGGACGCGCGCCGTACAATTTTTGGGTTTCCGGCTTCGGCTTCCGGCCATCTCGCCGACCGTCTCGCCGCCGGGCGGCCCCCTCTACCCTTTGTCTTCAGGTGGGGGGCCTGGGGGCCTCAGGCCCCCAGCCGCCGGAGGCATCTTCCCGTATTCCCGCTACCGCGCGGCCTTGGCCCAGGAGTCCTTAAGGGCCACCGAGCGGTTGAAGACACGTTTTTGGGGCGTCGAGTCCTTGTCCACGCAGAAGTAGCCCAGGCGTTCGAACTGGACGTTCTCGCCCACGGGGATGTCGGCCAGGGCCGGTTCGATCAGCGCGTTTTCGATCACTTCCAGGGAGTGGGGGTTCAGGTGATCCATGAAATCGCCCTTGCCCTCGGTCGGGTTCTCCTTGGTGAAGAGGCGGTCGTAAAGGCGCACTTCGGCCGGCAGGGCATGGGCAGCGGACACCCAGTGGATGGTGCCCTTGACCTTGCGGCCGTCGCTGGACCAGCCGCCCTTGGTGGCCGGATCGTGGACGCAATGCAGCTCGACTACCTCGCCCGTGGCCGGGTCTTTCACGACCTCGGTGCAGGTGACGTAGTAGGCGTGGCGCAGCCGCACCTCGGCCCCCGGGGCGAGGCGGAACCACTTCTTGGCCGGCACTTCCATGAAATCGTCGCGCTCGACGTAGAGTTCCCGGGTGAAGGGCACTTTGCGCGCGCCCATGGCCGTGTCCTCGGGATGGTAGGGGAAGTTGATGTCTTCCACCTGGCCTTCGGGATAATTCGTAATAACGAGCTTAAGCGGCCGCAGCACGCCCATGAGGCGCTTGGCCCGGGCGTTTAGGTCCTCGCGCAGGCAGTGTTCGAGCAGGGCCATGTCCACCTGGCTGTCGGCCTTGGACACGCCGATGCGTTCGCAGAAATCGCGCATGGCCTCGGGGGTGTAGCCCCGGCGGCGGATGCCGCTTAGGGTCGGCAGGCGCGGATCGTCCCAGCCCGAGACGACTTTTTCGGTGACGAGCTGGATGAGCTTGCGCTTGCTCAGCACCGTGTAGGACAGGTTCAAGCGGGCAAACTCGATCTGCTGGGGATGGCCGGGCACGGGCAGGCGGTCGAGAACCCAGTCGTAGAGCGGCCGGTTGTTCTCGAACTCCAGGGAGCAGATGGAGTGGGTGATGCCTTCCAGGGCGTCGGAAATGCAGTGGGTGTAGTCGTACATCGGGTAGATGCACCAGGCGTTGCCCGTACGGTGGTGCTCGACGTGCTTGATGCGGTAGATGACCGGATCGCGCAACACCACGTTGGGGCTTTGCATGTCGATCCTAAGCCGCAGCACCTTGGCCCCGTCCGGGAATTCGCCGGCCCGCATCCGCCTAAACAGGTCGAGGTTTTCCTCGGGCGAGCGGTCGCGGTAGGGGCTGTCCTTGCCGGGTTCGGTGAGCGTCCCCCGGTAGGCCCGGATCTCTTCCTGGCTCAGGTCATCGACGTAGGCCAGGCCTTTTTCGATGAGCTGTTCGGCAAAGGCGTAGAGCTTTTCAAAGTAGTCCGAGGCGTAAAAAAGCCGGTCGTCCCAGGAAAAGCCGAGCCAGCGCACGTCTTCCTTGATGGCGTCGACGTATTCCACCTCTTCCTTGGCCGGGTTGGTGTCGTCGAAGCGCAGGTTGCACAGCCCGCCGAACTCCTTGGCCAGGCCGAAGTTGAGGCAGATGGACTTGGCGTGGCCGATGTGCAGGTAGCCGTTGGGTTCGGGCGGGAAGCGGGTGTGGACGCGGCCGCCCCATTTGCCGACGCGGTTGTCCTCATCGACGATCTGGCGAATGAAATCACGGGCAGGAGCCGGGCCGGACTTGGCCGGAACTTCCGCGTCGGGTGCGGTCATGGCGGAACCTCGTTTGCGTTGGATGGCGGCGTGGCCGCGAGAAACCGGAAAAATAGGCAAAAAGGGGAAAAGGGTCAAATGGCGTCGGCGGCGTGGTTCGGCTGCAAAAATGTCGTATTGTTGCCAAAAATGTCGGCTCATTGTGGTCGTTGCCCTGCGAATCATTAAGCATTCCGAAGTATTGACACCTTGGAACCGCTTTTGCTACATGCCCGTCACTTTTGCCTAAGGCGGTCGTCATGACACATTCGTCTGCCGCGCTTCCGGAAGACGTCTACCGGCGCATCTTCGAGAGCTCCCCCAACGCGGCCCTGGTGCGCGACGCCGGCGGCCTGGTGCTGGCCGTCAACGCCTCCTTCGAGGCGCTTTTCGGCCTGGACGCGGCCGAGGTCGTGGGCCGCGACCTGCGCCAGGTGGTGCGGCCGGCGGACGACGGCGAAACAGCCGGCAACGACTGGAGCCTTGGCGGCGCGGCCTTTTCCCGGCGCACCCGCTGGACGGCCGGCGACGGGGCCACCGTGGACGCCAGCCCCTGCCAGTTTCCGGCGGGGCAGGTGGACGGCAAGCCCGTGTCCTGCGTCATCTTCCGCGACATCTCCGGGCGACGCCGGGCCGAGGAACAACTCGACGCGGCCGAACGCAAATACCGGGCGATTTTCGAAAACGCCGTGGAAGGCATCTTCCAGACCACCCCCGGCGGCCGCTACCTGGAAGTCAACCGCACCCTGGCCCGCATCTACGGCTTTGATTCCGTGGACGAGATGACCGAGCACTTCCGGGACATCAAAAACCAGCTGTATGTCGAGCCCAAGCGCCGCGACGACTTCGTGCGCGAGCTCTCGGCCCACGACCAGGTCCGCAACTTCGAGTCGGCCATCCACAAAAAAGACGGCAGCGTCATCTGGATTTCCGAAAACGCCCGGGTCGTGCGCGACGCCGACGGGGCCGTGGCCTACTACGAAGGCACGGTGGTGGACATCACCGACCGCAAGCGGGCCGAGGAGCAGCTCGCCGCCCAGCGCGCCTATTTCGACCAGCTTTTCGCCAATTCGCCCCAGGCCATCGCGCTTATCGACATGCGGCGCAACATCGTGGACGTCAACCACGCCTTCGAGGACCTGTTCGGCTTCAAGGCGGCCGAGATCAAGGGCTACGGCATGCGCGCCTACATCGTGCCCAAGCACCTGCTCGGGGAATGCGAGAGCACGCGCGGGGCCATCCTGTCCGGCAAGCCCATGGTGCGCGAAACCTTCCGCCAGCACCGCGACGGCCGCCTCCTCCCGGTCTCCATGATCGGCTTCCCCATCGAATTCGGCGGCCAGCCCCAGGGCATCGTCTACATTTATCAGGACATTTCCGAGCGCAAGGCCTTCGAGGAGCAGATCACCCACCAGGCCTTCCACGACGCCCTGACCGGGCTGCCCAACCGCAGCCTTTTCGCCGACCGCCTGGACCGGGCGCTGACCCGCGCCCGGCGGCGCGGCGACTACCAGTACGCCGTGCTCATGATCGACCTCAACAAGTTCAAGGGCATAAACGACACCCTGGGACACCAGGCCGGGGACCAGCTCCTGGTCGAGGTGTCGCGGCGGCTTATGGCCTGCGTGCGCTCCATGGACACCGTGGCCCGGCTTGGCGGAGACGAATTCGCCGTGATCCTTGAAGAGCTCAAGTCGAAAAAGGAAGTCATGGCCGTGGTGGACCGCATCGGCGCGGCGCTTGGCAAGCCCTGCATGTTGTGCGGCACGACGGTGACTCCCGGGGCCAGCGTCGGCATCGTGCTGCGCACCCGGGACTACCAGTCGCCCGAGGACATTTTGCGCGACGCCGACATCGCCATGTACCGGGCCAAGGAGTCCGGCCGGCCCTCCATGATCTTCGACCGGCGGATGCACCAGGAGATCCTCGACGCCATCAGCCTGGAGGCCGATCTGCGCGCCGCCCTGGACCGCGGCGAGCTGTTGCTGCACTACCAGCCCATCGTGGACGTGCAGACCGGGCGCATCGAGGGCTTCGAGGCCCTGGTGCGCTGGGACCACCCCGACCGGGGGCTGGTGCCGCCGGTGCAGTTCATCCCCCTGGCCGAGGAAACCGGCCTGATCCAGCCGCTCGGGCGGTTCGTCATCGCCGAGGCCTGCCGCCAGCTGCGCAAGTGGCAGTTGGAACTGCCCGAGGCCGAACAGCTCTCGGTGAGCGTCAACGTGTCCTGCCGCCAGTTCGTGAAAGAGGGCTTGGTGGACCATGTGGCCGGGGTGTTGGAGACGACCGGCCTGGACCCGGCCTGCCTCAAGCTCGAAATCACCGAATCCGTGCTCATGCACGACGCCCAGCACACGGCCGGGGAGCTGAGCCGCCTCAAAGCCCTGGGCGTCAAGATCGCCATCGACGACTTCGGCACCGGCTATTCCTCCCTGTCCTACCTGCGCCAGTTGCCCATCGACCACCTCAAGATCGACCGGTCGTTCATCAGCGGCGACGACGTCAACGGCGAAAGCCAGGAGATCGTCAAGTCCATCATCGCCCTGGCCCGCAGCCTGGGGCTGACCGTCATCGCCGAGGGCGTGGAGCACCAGGACCAGCTCGACAAGCTGCGCAGCGCCGACTGCGACAAGGCCCAGGGCTTCATGTTCTCGCGCCCGGTGGACAAGGACGCGGCCCTGGCCCTGCTGCACGCGGCCCTGGGCGGCGGCTGCGGCTGCGGCCCGGCCTGACCCCGGCCTCAAAGGCTGTCCGGCTCCTGGCTGCGGCTGTCGGGGTTCGCCGCGCCGGGGCTGCTGACGCCTGCCGCGCCAAGGCCTCGCGCTACGCCGAGACGCCCCGCGCCTTTCCTTGTCGCCAGAGGCCGCCTGGCGGCCAGGCGGACAAGCTCTGGATCTCGGCGGCCTGCTTGCCGTCTCCCCAGCCTCCCGGAGCCTGTGGCCTCCTGTCAGGTCATGGGCCGACGCGTCGGGCCTGTTTACTTTCTCCACCTTCCCGCCGAACCGGGGCGCGTTGCCCGACCCTGGACGCAGCCGACTGGTTCGGCCGCCGCCCGCCGCAGCGTGGCGAGCCCTCGACGCGCCTCGAAAACCGGTTGTCGTTGTAACCGGCTTCGCCGCGCCAGCGTCTTAGCTTATAAGAGCCTGCCGCTTTCCGGGGCATCCGAACGACACGGCGACAATCCTCCTTATTCTGCAAGACGAATGTTATGTGGGCGCTATGTTGACGTAGTGCTCTTGTGTATTTGTATTACTTCTTGTTGGAAGACGCAAAACTTTTGCAAAAGATACAATCTCTTCTTGAAATATATTTTATAATAAATGCCCATGCAGCCTAAACCTGGGCATTTTGCGTCCGATAAGTGGGCATACACAAGGAGGTTGTCATGGCCGCCATAGATACCAGCCTGACTCTTTATGCCAATACGACGCAAACAGCGTCAGGATCGAGCCTTGCCGCCACGACGAAAACGAGCGCCAGCGCTTCGACCGCATCGACTACCGCCAGCGGCGACACCGTGACCATTTCCGACGAGGCCAAGTCCCTGGCCGCCGCCCTGGCCTCGGGCCAGACCGCCAGCAACGCCGGGACCGCCGCCAGCACGGGCGCGGCCGCGACCACCGAAACCGAGGATGCTTCTACCGCTGCCGCTGGCGGCCAGGCGCAGTCCGCCGGCGCGGCCCAGGGCGGCGGCGGGGCCATGCAGGCCGGCTCGGCCGGCTCCTCCGGTTCGTCCGACGACGAAGAGGACGACGATGATGACGCCGACGACCTGGTGGAAAGCCTCAAGGAGCAGATCCAGCAGCTCCAGCAGGAAATCGAGAAGGTCGAAAGCGAGGCCATTTCCGAGGAAGAAAAGGACACCAAGAAGATGCAGCTGCAAAACGAGCTGGCCCAGTTGCAGACCCAGTACGCCCAGGCTCTGCAGGAGCAAAGCGAGTCGAGCTCGTCGTCGAGCAGCAACGGCAACACCGCTTCCACGGCCTACGGCGGCGCGTCATAAGGCCGTCGCGTTTCCCGAGGGCGGCCGCCTGACGCCCAGGCCGGCCGCCGGGGCAACGAAGCCCGAGCGTGAACCTGCCGCGGCCGGCCCGAATGATGCTGTCCGCTTTGAACGGGCGGGCGGCCCAAGCCCTTGCCGCCCTCCGGGGCCGCGCCCCTTACGCCCCAAGGGTTTGACGCGAGGCGTTCGGAGCCGTTTTCCCCAAAGCGCGCGCTGCGAAACGTCGACCTAGCGTACGCTCGCGGTTGGCTGGCGCGCCATGGCCGGCCGTCGCTTCACCTTGCCGTATTAAGTTTTCCTATGCGCCGCCGATACACCTTGAAACAAGGGGGTCGGTTGCCATGGATACCATTCTGCCTTCCCTGCTCGACAACGCCGCCAGCCCGGGCCTGTCCGGGGCGGCCGCTGCCGGCGGTTCCGGCCTGTCCGGGTCTTCAGCTGCCGGGACCGACGCATCTGCAGCCGCCCGGGGCGATACCGTGACCTTTTCCGCCGAGGCCCTGGCCAAGGCTTCCGCCATGGCCAGCAACGCCGCCACGGCCAGCAACGCCGGGGTCGCCCAGGGCGGTGCGGAGGCGGCCAAGGCCCAAAAGCAGGCCGAGGACGACAGTGATGCGACCTTGCAGGCGCTCAAGGCCCAGATCGAACGGATTCAGGCGGAGATCAAGGCCACGGAAGAGGACGACGCGCCCCGCGAGGAACGGGAAGCCAAGCTGGCCGAGCTGCGCCTGTCCCTGCTGGAAGCCCAGACGGCCTATTACAAGGCCAAGCAGCAGGCCGGCAACGACCAGGGCGGCAGCGCCAGCCAGACAGCAGCGGCCATGGCCGGGCTGGCCTAGGGGCGCGTTCACGAAACGCGCAGAGGGCTTTTCTTAAACAACGCCTTAAAATAATAGATTTTTCTTAAAAAATACTCTCGTATTTTTCAAGGGCCGCCACACGAGGGGCCAGGCCCTAACCCTTTTCTTCCATCGGGGGGTCCGGGGGCCTCAGGCCCCCGGCCGCTGGAGGCATTCTTTTCTTACTGACTGCCGCAGCAGCGGGCGGTGTGGAAGCTTGAGCAGGGCAGCGGGTCGATGATGACCTGGACGCAGCCGGCGGCGTAATCCTTGACGATGCGCCCCGAGGGCATGCGGCCGTGCCAGACGCGGCTGGAAAAGATGGCCAGGTCGCCGTTTAGCTGCACGTAGAAGTCGGCGAAGCCCTTGGCGAAGTGGCTGTTGAACACGAAGACGCCGTCGCGCACGCCAAGGAAGCTGTACTTGTCGGGCGTTTTGCAGGTGAGCATGGCCAGGGCCTGGCGGAAGGCGCAGATCATGACGGACTGTTCGTCAAAGGCCGCTGCCCGGCCGGGCAGGGCGGCCAGCGCCAGCGCTGTCATGAGCACGATGGGAAAAAGCCGTTTCATGCGCCCCTCCCGGGCTGGTGTTTGGACTCTTGCCATCCCTTCGGCCGCTTGGGCCCAAGCTTAAGGGCCGGCGGTTTCGGACCCGTTGCCCTCCTTGTCGCGCAATCGTCGTCCGGCGTCTACCGGCCGGACACGAGGCAGGTCCATATCCCTGCAAAACTTGGAGGGATATGCTCATGGACCTGTCATTTGACCGTCGGGCGTTTTTGCGCCTTGGTCTGGCCGTCGGCGGCGTGGCCGTGGCCCGGGCCGCTTTTCCGA
Organism: Solidesulfovibrio carbinolicus; assembly: GCF_004135975.1. Classification (NCBI taxonomy): domain Bacteria; kingdom Pseudomonadati; phylum Thermodesulfobacteriota; class Desulfovibrionia; order Desulfovibrionales; family Desulfovibrionaceae; genus Solidesulfovibrio; species Solidesulfovibrio carbinolicus. The sequence goes on from NZ_CP026538.1 coordinate 214,582, forward strand.
CCCTGGCTCGGGCCGCCGCTTCCGGCCCCGCGGCTCTTGCCGCCGTCGCGGCCATGACGCCGCTGGAGATGGCCGACGCCTCGCCGCTGGTGGGGGCCTCCTGGCAATACCTGCGCGACGTGGCCGCAACCATCGCCAACCCGGAACTGCGGGCCAAGGTCGAGGCCGTCCTCGACAATCCCGCCCCGACCCTGGCCGCCAGACTGGCCGATCCCAAGCACCGGGCCGCCGTGGCCGAGGAGCTGGCCGCCAAGGGCTGGCTCAAGGGCCAGACCGCCGACACCCTGCTGCCGCCCGTGGCCGATCCGGCCGCCTCGCCCCAGCCCTTTCGCAGCGCCCCGGGCAGCGGCTACCAGAGCCACCACGCCTATCCCGGCGGCCTGCCCGTGCACGTGGCCGTCAACATGCGCATCACCTTGGCGATTTTTGACGCCTACAAGGACGTCTACGGCTTTGCCCTGGACCGCGACACGGTGGTCGTCTCCCAGATGCTCCACGATCTGCACAAGCCCTGGGTCTTTGCCTGGAGCGAAGCCGGCGCGTCGCGGCCCGAACAGTCCCTGGCCGGCACGGGCGAACACCATGTGCTAAGCGTGGCCGAATCCATCGTGCGCGGCATCCCCGCCGAGGTCGTGGTGGCCCAGGCCTGCGCCCACAACCACCCCGGCTCGGAAAAAGACGAGGCCGAGCCTGTGGCCTGGCTCAAGGCGGCGGCCGTCCTGGCCGGAGTCGATGCGGCCAAGGCCGGGCTTATCGCCCCTTCGGGCGACACGTTGCCCCTGCCTCGGCGCATGGAAGGGTTTGTCTGCCACCTGGGCGACCACGACTGGGTGCTGTCCGTGCCGGCCGGCAAATGGTCCATCGCCGCCCTGGCCGAGCTGGCCCGGGACCGCTACGGCATCGCCGACGACAAGTCGTCCCGGTTCAACGCGTTTCGCAACTACGTGTTTTCCCAGGCGACCATGATGGAACTCTACCAGACCCTGGCGGTTTCGGGCAAAGACGGCCTGGCCAAGGCCGTGGCAGGCATCGTCGCGCCGGCATAACGATCAAAAGAAGGGACGGCGGCGGCCGGGAGCGGACACCCTGCTCTTGGCCGCCGACGGCATTGGCCCGCCGTCAGTTGCGCCCGCAAACCCGCAAGGCCAAGCAAAGCCAGGACGGCCTCAACACGAGATAACCGTGCACAGGTGCTTTATTGAATGCCCCATGATGCAACGGTTCAAAAAGCATTTTTCAGCATAAAGGCAACTGCGGAAAAAAGGAAAGATGAAAGTCACTTTCCATGGGGTCTTCTTGATCGGGCAGATTTATCGCATTCAGAGAGACGCTGCGTGGCCCGACCCTTGGCCATAACAAAGGGGCGGCTCCCGTGAGCCGCCCCTTTGTTGTTTATCCCGATGATCAGGCCTCGGAAGCCCCCTGAAACCGGCCCCTAGTAGCGCTCGAACCGGCTGTCGGCCGGGTCCTCCTCGTCCAGACTGATGAGCGACCCGCCGGTCTTGCCGCCGGTCGGGCGCGGCAGGGCCTTGCCGGCCGTGGTCGGCGGTATGAAGGCGCGTCGGCCCGATGCGGCGGCCGGGCGGAGGTTGTCCTCGTCCTCGTCGCGCTCCACCCGGAAAAAGGCGCTGGTCTGCTGGAGCTGGGCGGCCTGGGCCGAGAGTTCCTCCGAGGTGGAGGCGATTTCCTCGGCGGCGGCGGCGTTTTGCTGGATGACCTGGTCGAGCTGCTGCAGGGCCTGGTTGACCTGGCTGGCACCCTGGCTTTGCTCCTGGCTGGCGGCGTTTATTTCCTGGACCAGCTCGGCCGTGCGCTGGATGTCGGGCACGAGCTTTTCCAGCAGTTGGCCGGCGGTTTCGGCGATGTCGGTGGAGGTGGCGGCCAGATTGGTGATCTCGGCGGCGGCGGCCTGGCTGCGCTCGGCGAGCTTGCGCACCTCCGAGGCCACCACGGCGAAGCCGCGTCCATGTTCGCCGGCCCGGGCCGCTTCCACGGCGGCGTTTAAGGCGAGCAGATCGGTTTGCCGGGCGATCTCCTCGATGATGGAAATCTTGCCGGTGATGGCCTTCATGGCGGACTTGGTCTGGACCACGGCCTCGCCCGAGGCCTTGGCGTCCCGGGCGGCCTTGACGGCGATGGCTTCGGTCTGTTTGGCGTTGTCGGCGGTCTGGCCGATGCTGGAGGCCATCTGCTCCATGGCCGATGAGGATTCCTCAATGGCGGCGGCCTGTTCGGTGGACCCTTGGGACAGGGCCGAGGACGAGGCCGAGAGCTGCTCGCTGCCTGAGGCCACGTTCACCGAGCCGTCCTGGACCTCGCGGATGACGGCGCTGACCCGGGTGATCATGCCGCGTAGGGAATGGAGCAGCCGGTCGGCCGGGTCGCGCGGCGTGACGGCCACGGCCAGCTCGCCCTTGCTTAAGCGGCCCATGATGGCGGCGATGTCCTTTTCGGCGGCCACCAGCCGCTCGATGGCGGCCAACAGGCGGTCGTTTTCCGAACGTTTGGCCACGGCCACGTCCAGGTCGCCCAGGGCCAGCTTGCCGGCCAGATCGGCGATGTCCTTCTCGGCGGCAATCAGCGTGGCCAGGGAGCGCATGAGGCCGTCGGCCTCGCAGCGCGGCGCGATGTTCACGTCCAGGTCGCCCTGGGCCAGCTTGGCCACGGCCTGGGCCACCTCGGCCGAGGAGGCCACCATGGCCCGCATGGCCGCGTAAATGCTCTGGGGGTGCGCCCCGTCATGAAACGTCAGGGACAGGTCGCCCACGGCCACCTGCCGGGCCATGGCCGCGATCTCCTCAGGCTCGCCGCCAAGACGGCGTAACAGCCCCCGCGTGATGAGCAGGCCGGTGATGGCGGCGAAAAGGATCATGGCCCCGGTAAGAGAGGCGATGATCACCTCGGTCTTTTCATACAGCGCCTTGGATTCGGCGTTGCGGACCTCGGCGTAATTCAAATTGAGTTCGGTCAGTTTGTTGATGAACTCCCGCATGAATTCGAATTGCTCGTCGGCCTGGCCCATGGACAGGGCCATGGCCTCGGCCGTGGACGCCTCGGTGTCGGCCAGCCGGGCCTTGACCACCTTGGCGGAAGTCGCCTCCCACTTGGCCAGGGCCTGGTCGAACTCAGCGGCGAACTGCTTTTCCTCGGGCGTGGTCATGAGGGACTTGAATACGCCGAAACGCTCCTTGGTCTGCTTGAGATTGTCGGCGTAGGCTTTCTGCAGTTTCTTGAAGCGCTCGTCGCTGGTGTCCGTAAAGAGCATGGAGCGCTCGGCCACGAGCAGTTGATGCAGATCCCGGTCCGCTTCGATAAGCTTGTCGATGCTTGGCAACAACCGCGTGAAAAGCGTCTCCAGATTGCCGCTGATGACCTTGGCTGCGTAGTAGCCGGTAAAGCCCACCGCGATCAGGGCGACAACCAGCACAATGTAGCTGATCGACAGCTTGACGCTGACCCGTTGGAAAAATTTTGTGGTGTTCGCCATGACGTCTCTCCTCCAAGCTGCATGTCGCCGTCACACAAGCCCGACCTTGGCCGCCGCGCCACGCGCGCATCCGCCTGTAGCCGCCGCGCCGCCCCTGCAAACATCGACGCCTGTTCAGCCGCCTGCAACGCCGTGGCTGGAAACTGCTTGAGATTAATAAAAATAGAACATGCTGAAAAGGTTTTTTGGGCTTTCAGCGCCAGGCAAATCCTGAAACGGGGACACGCCCGCGACACGCCGCAACGGTTCGCCGGTCGATTCGGCATGAAAAGGAGAGCGTGGCGGCTGGCCCACGGGCTTTATCAAACCCTCCTCTTCGGAACACGCGGCAAGCCGGCCCAGGCTGGACGAATCGGGCGGCCGGGGCGTTAATCCGGCAACATGCGGTGCAACGTGTCCCGGCCGCCGTAGCTGTGCCAGACCGCGCCGTCCTTGACCACATAACTGCTCGGTTCCGTGCCGCTGATGAGTTTATCCCCTTCGATGGTGAAAGCCATCCAGCCCTTGTGCTCCTCGCCGGACTTGCCGTCGCGCCAATCATAATACACGGCCCACTTGCCCTTTTTCTCCACCAGACAATATCGGTAGCTGTTGGGCCGGGTGTATTCCGAAGGCCGCGAGCGCATGAAGCAGCCCACGAGCACGGGGTTTGGCGGCGAGACCACATCGGCATAAACCGTGGGCGCGCCGGCCAGTTCCGGGCGCTGGGTTCCCTTGCCGGCGCAGCCGGCCAGGAGCAGTCCGACCAGAAGAAGCGGGATAAGACGCAACATGAACACTCCTTGTCTGGCGCGGACGCCGTGCCCTCGCCGTTTCGCCGCCAACCGGCGGCTCTTGCCCCGTCTCCGGCCGGCCATCGCCCCGCCTCGCGGCCAAGGCAGGGCGACGTCGCCCGGAAATGCGCCGTCTACCGGCCCGGCCGGCCCGGTCCAGGCCCCATGCCCGGACCCATGCCAGGCCCCAAGGGACGCGGCCCCGGCCCCACCGGGCCGATGGGGCCAATGGGACCAATGCCCGGCCCGGGACGCGGCCCGGGGCCAAACCCCGGCCCGGGCAGAGGAACCGGCGGCGGCCCCACCGGACGCGGGCCATAGCCCGGTCCCGGACCGACGATAAACGGCCAGGGATTGATGACGATGCCCGGCCCCGGCACGACGGCCGGCGGCGGATACGGATAATAGGGAGCAGGGGGATAGGGAGGATAGCCGGGATAGGGCGGATAGTAGCCTGGGGGATAGACCACCACCGGCGGCGGTTGGGCCGCGGCCTCGCGGACCGCCAAACCGAGAGCCAGGCAACAGCACAGGGCGGCAAACGCCAGAATGGCTCGATGACCGCGCATGGTTCGCCTCCTTGCCGGACATTGCCGACCATGCCACTGTGTCCCATTCCCGCAGCGATGACAAGGGGCGTAATTCATCATATGGTTTCATGACGGAGGCCCGGCCCATGCCGCATCATCCCAGTCCGCCAAGCGCTCCTTCCCGCCGTCTCACGGCCCTGGTGGCCGAGGCCGATCCGGCCGTGGCCGCGCTTTTGGCCGAGGCCCTTGGCCCCAGGTCCGCCCTGGTCACGGCCCGGACCCTGGCCGAGGCCAAAGCCGCCCTGGCCCTGGGCCGGCCCGATCTGGCCGTGGTGTCCGCGCGGCTGCCAGACGGCCCCACGGCCCCGCTTTTGGCCTCCCTGGTGGGCGGCGAGAGCCCTCCGTCCGTGTTCCTGGCCGGCACGCCCGGAGACATCGCGGCGGTCCTGGCCGCCGTGGCCCTGCCCGGGCTGCGCCTGCTCCCCCTGCCGCTGTCGCCGGGACTGGCCGAGGCCGCCCTGGACGAAGCCGCCGCCGACATCGCTGCCCGCCGCCACGCCGAGGACGGCTGGCGTCTGGCCAAGCGGCTTTTGGACGAAATCCCCCATCTTTCGGCCATTTTCGCCGGCGGCGAACTCCTTGGCCTCAACCGGGCCTTCCTGCGCTTTCTCGGCGTGGGGAGCCTTGGCGAATTCAAGGCCAAGGGGACGCCCCTGGAACGTTTCCTGGCCGAGCCGCCGGCCGAAGGCCTGGCCGCCTGGGCCGGCCGTCTGCCCGACGACGCCCTGGACCGCGACCACCGTCTGCATCTGGTGCATCCCGACCGGCCCGACGCCGCGCCCCACGTCTTTCAGGCGGCCGTCAGCCGCCTGCCCGGACGCAGCCGATGCCTGCTCATGCTGGCCGACGTCACCGAACTGGAGCTGGAACGCCGGGAACTGCTCGACCTGGCCAACCGCGATCCCCTGACCCGCACCCTTAACCGGCGCAAGCTCGGCGACGTCCTGGAGGCCGAGACCGCCCGGGCCGCCCGCTACGCCACGCCGTTCTCCCTGGCCCTGCTGGACATCGACCACTTCAAGCACATAAACGATAGCCACGGCCACGACGCCGGCGACGCCGTGCTGGTGGAGCTGGCCCGGCGTCTCACGGCCAGCCTGCGTCAGGTGGACCGGCTGGCCCGGTTTGGCGGCGAGGAATTCGTGGTGGCCGCGCCGGGCATCGATCTGGCCGGCGCGGCCGAGCTGGCCGAGCGCCTGCGCCGGGCCGTGGCCGACGAACCCTTTGCCGGGGTCGGCCGGGTGACGGCCAGCTTCGGCCTGGCCGCCTGGCGGCCGGGCGACAGCCCCGAGGATCTGCTCAAACGCGCCGACGCGGCCCTGTACCGGGCCAAGGACGGCGGACGCAACCGGGTGGAGCGCGAAGCGCCCCCGCAAACCGAAGTACGGTAACCATGGACGCCACCGACAAGCGCATTCTCGACCTCATCCAGACCGGATTCCCCATTGCCCCGCGCCCCTATGCCGCCATCGGCGAGCAGGTGGGCCTGACCGAAGCCGAAGCCCTGGCCCGGGTGCGGGCCCTGCGGGCCTCGGGCATCATCCGCCGCATCGGGGCCAACTTCCAGTCGGCGAAAATCGGCTTCAAATCCACCCTGTGCGCCGCCGCCGTGCCCGAGGACAAGTTCGAGGCCTTCACCAAGGCCGTCAACGAACACCCCGGCGTCACCCACAACTACCTGCGCGCCCATGGCTACAACATCTGGTTCACCATGATCGGCCCTTCCCGGGAAGCCATCCGCCAGGACCTGGCCGCCATCACCGAACAAACCGGCGTGGCCATCCTCAATCTGCCCGCCGACCGGCTGTTCAAGATCCGCGTGGACTTCGCCATGAGCGATTAGGCCGCCGAGCCTCTTGCTAACGCTTTCGGCCGCATTATTTGTCTGGTTGGACGCGGGCTTAAGCCAACACCCAAGCCCCTGCCGGAGGACGCCATGTCTGAAGCCGACGCCATCCACGCCGTGTGCCCGGCCTGCCGGGCCGTCAATCGGGTGCAGACCGGCCGCCTGGACAGCGGGCCGGTATGCGGCAAATGCCGCGCGCCCATCCTGTCCCCCCATCCCGTGACCCTGACTTCGGCCAACTTCGACGTGTTCCTGGCCAAGTCCGATCTACCGGTGGTGGTGGATTTCTGGGCCCCCTGGTGCGGCCCCTGCCGGGGCATGGCTCCGGCCTTCGACCAGGCCGCGGCCATGCTCCACCCCCGGGTGATCCTGGCCAAGTGCGACACCGAGGCCGAGACGGCCATTGCTTCCCGGATGCGCATCCAGGGCGTGCCGACCCTGGCCCTGTTCCAGGGCGGCCGCGAAAAAGCCCGGATCTCTGGAGCGCGAAGCGCCGCCGACATCGTCTCCTGGGTCCGCCACAACGCCTGAGCCTGCGCGCCGCCGGCCCTGCCCCGGGCCGGCCGGCGGCGTGTGCGTTTTTTACCGCCTGCTAGGCCTGGGCCTTGGGTCCCGCCTGCGGGAAAAGGCGTTTTGCAGACCAACGACCTGGCCCGACCAGCCGTCAGGACGATTTCCCCCCATCCCCCTTGCCCGCGACTCAGGCTTTCCCGCCAAAGACCGCCTGTTGCCGTGGGTTTCGCCCTGGTTTCGCCGTTTGTCCGCGGGCTTCAGGAACACGGCTTCCCCACGGCGGATTGTGCCCCAGCCAGGCCGTGGCTTTCGCACCGGAACGAAGCACAAAATTCTCGCCGTCATCACCGGATAGGGCTTGGATAAGATGCACGTTTCTTATAGCAGTTATGAAACAGTTTCTTTTCTTGTTCACTCGATTCTGTCCCGAAACGCTCATGGCTCCCAGAGCCGGTCCGTAAGCAGCGCAAAGGAGGCGGCATGTTTAAAAACGTCAGAGTGGGCTACAAGTTAGGCGGCGGTTTTGCCCTGGTCATCGCCATTTTCATCGCCCTGGCCCTGCAACAAGCCCTGACCATGGAACACCTGGGCGTGATCCAGGACGAGGGCGCGCGACGCTCCAAAGACAGCCAGGCCATCATGGACGTGTCCCTGCGGGTGAGCAATTTCTACTCGGTCATCGGCGATGCCCAGATCAACCGCAATTTGGCTGAAACTCACAAGCATCTCACTAGGGTCCGGGAACAAAGCAAGGCTGATATTCGAACCGTCCTGGCTTCGGTCGACACGGCCGAGGAACGGGAGCTTGCGAGCCAGTTCTCGGACAGCTACAAAGAATATATTGATATTTTGGATAAAAAAATGCTGCCGCGACTGGAAGCCATTGCACAGGCCCAGGTCAAGCACGAATCTGTTGAAAGCCTGGAAGCCGAAGTGCGCGAGCTTGACCACCAGGCCGACGAGCTGCGCGAGGCCACCCTCAAGCCCTTGGCCGGCATCGCCGAAGCCCTGGCCAAGGAAAATCTGGCCGGCGACGCGGCCTTTGACGCCGAACGCGCCATGGCCACCCGCGTGCTGATCGGCCTGACCGCCCTGGGGACCGTGCTTGCGCTCATCGTCTCCGTGCTGACCGCCCGGGGCATCACCAAGCCCCTGGCCGCCGGCATCGCCTATGCCCAGGCCCTGGCCCAGGGCGATCTGGAACAAAGCCTGGAGGTGCGCCAGCGCGACGAGCTGGGCCGGCTGGCCGATGCCCTGCGGCTGGTGGCCGACTCCGAACGGCAAGTGGCCGAACAGGCCGGCCATATGGCCCGGGGCGACCTCTCGGCTGATCTTTCCCCGCGCGGGCCCAAGGACAGCCTGCTCATCTCCATGGCCAAACTGGCCGCCTCGGAACGGGAAGTGGCCGAACAGGCCGGCCGCATCGCCGACGGCGACCTGCGGGTGGCCGTGGCCAAGCGTTCGGAGAACGACGTCCTGCTTGAAGCCTTCGGCAAAATGATCGACGCCCTGACCGGCATCGCCCTGGACCTCCAAGCCGGGGCCGACAACGTGGCCGCCGGCAGCGAGGAACTCTCGGCCTCGGCCGAGGCCATCTCCCAAGGGGCCACCGAACAGGCCGCCGCCGTGGAACAGTCGTCTTCGTCCATGGAGGAAATGAGCGCCGGCATCCAGCAAAACGCCGATAACGCCCGGCAGACCGAAGCCATCGCCGCCGCCGCCGCCCGGGACGCCAAGGCCTCGGGCGAGGCCATGACCCAGACCATGGCCGCCATGAAGGAGATCGCCGGCAAGATCAACATCATCGAGGAAATAGCCCGGCAAACCGACTTGCTCGCCTTAAACGCCGCCGTGGAAGCGGCCCGGGCCGGCGAGCATGGGCGCGGCTTCGCCGTGGTGGCCTCGGAGGTGCGCAAGCTGGCCGAACGCAGCCAGCAGGCCGCCTCGGAAATCACCAATCTGGCCAAGGACAGCACCGAGGTGGCCGTGGCCGCCAACGGCCTTTTAGCCCAGCTCGTGCCCAACATCCAACGCACCGCCGATCTGGTCCAGGAAATCAGCGCCGCCAGCCAGGAGCAAAGTTCCGGCGTGGTGCAGATCAACAAAGCCTTGCAGCAGCTCGACCAGACCGTGCAGCAAAACGCCAGCGCCTCCGAGGAACTGGCCTCCACCGCCGAGGAGCTTTCCGGCCAGGCCGAACAGCTCCGGGCCACCATCGCCTTTTTCCAGATCGACCTGCCCCGGCATGCTCCGCCCGCGTCGTCGCGCCGGGCCATGCCGGGCCGGGGCAAGCCTGCCCTGGCTCCGGGCAAGAAAGCCACCCAGGGCGCGCGCATCGAACTGGCCGACAAGGGCCAGGACAGCGATTTCGAGAGCTTCTAAACGCGCGGCCCGGCCTGACGTAACCTCAGGCCGGGCCGTAACAGACGACGGGGAGGACCGCCGCGCCTCTGGCACGCCGAAACGGGCCAAACGGGAAGAGAGGGGCCTTTTGTCCCGGACTCGGCCAAGAGGCCAGACTCACCGGGGCAGCCTTCGGATTGGCGATCAGGAGGCGGCATCAGGCAAGAGCCGAACGCTTCAGGCCTCCTTCCCTGTCAAAAAGGGGGCTATCCTCGGGCGCAACCTACAACCGTTTGCCCGGCTCGCAGCACGACGGCTTGTCCGGCCCCGACCCGCCGCCGCAGGAACCGTTGCCGCCGGAACAGCCGCAACCGCACGAACCGCCCTTTTTCCCGAAAAACTTCCGCACCACGTACCAGGCCGCCACGGCCACGATCACGACAACAATCAGCGTATCCATCAGCCTTCTCCTTGAAGTTGATAATCAACCTCGAAGAGTAGAATATCCCCTTTTCAAGCTGGCGCAAGATGTTTTATGCCATAAATCATAACCGCCCGTGTGTTTTGCACAAACCGGAACACTGGAAACGGCTTTCGGGACGGGAAGGCAACACGCCGCAATCATGACGGGATTCCATGAGCCGCTCGCCCTCGTCACCGTCGGCGGACGCCTCCGGCCGTTTTGGCGCAACCCGTATCCCACGATCCCGCCCAGGGGGGCAGGCCATGGACAAACATCTGCTGGTGACCGTCAGCGACGAGTACCACACGTCGCAAAGCCTGCGTTTCGTGCACCATTTCTTCACCAACCGCAGCGAACTCAAGCTGACGCTGTTCTATGTCGTGCCGCGAAAGCCCGATTGGCGACTTGACCCCATCGACCTCGAAGCCAATCCCGAGGCCATTGTGCACATCGAGCACGACAAGGCCGTCCACGGCGTGCCGGCCATGGCCAAGGCCAAGGAATGGCTGCGCTCCATGGGATTTGGCGATGATCAGGTGGCGGTGAAATTTTCCAACGGCAAGCTCGGCACGGTCAAGGAGATCGTGCGCGAATCCGAGGAAGGGCTCTACGACGCGGCCGTGCTCGGCCGGCGCGGCCTGTCCTGGTTCGAGGAGATGGTCACGGATTCCATCTCCCATCGCATTTTGTGGGAATCGCTGACCTTCCCCATCTGGATCTGCCGCAATCCGGAAAAAGGCCGCAAGAACGTGCTGGTGTGCGTGGACGGCTCCGAGGAGTGCATGCGCGTGGCCGACCACGCCGGCTTCATGGTCCGCAACGAACCCGACCACAACATCACCCTGCTCCATGTCTGCTCGGACGACCGCTGCATCGACGCCGAACAGATCTTCGGCCGCGCCCTGGCCGAGATCAAGGCTAACGGCGTGGACGACAGCCGCATTGCCATCAAGGTGATGACGTCGGCCAACCCGGCCCGCACCATTCTTGCCGAGGCAAACGAGGGCAAATACGCCGCCGTGGCCATCGGCCGCACCAGCCACAAGCCGTCGTCGCTGGAGCACATCTTCGCCACCACCAGCCTCAAGATCCTGCGCGGCATCGACCGCGCCGCCCTGTGGTTGTGCAAGTAGGCGCGTGAATGCGGGGGAGGAAACCCCTTTTTGCAAAAAGGGGTTTCCTCCCCCGCGCCCCCTCCTTCCCCAAAAACTTTCAACGGGGGGCATAACCAAAAAAAATGGCCCCGCTTCGGGGCCATTTTTGGCGAGTTGGCGGCTGGAATCAGGCTTGGTCTTGGGGCGGAAGCCGCCCCAAGACCAAGCCTGATTCCAGCCGCCCTATTCTTCCGCCCGCCGACGCGGCACCACCCGACCGACCGCGTCCAGCCAAGGGGTCCGGGGGGCTAAGCCCCCCGGCCGCCGGAGGCCTCTTTATCTCTTCGTCCTCGCCTTAATCCAGCTCGTATTCCCCGCGCCAGTCGCCGGATTCGGCGTATTCGGGCTGGTCGTCCTTGCCAAACAGGCAGTCGCCGACCACGAGGTAGTCCATTTCGGTGCGCATAAAGCAGCGGTAGGCGTCCTCGGGGGTGCAGACGATGGGTTCGCCGCGCACGTTGAAGCTGGTGTTGACCACCACCGGGCAGCCGTGGCGGTCGCGGAAGGTTTCGATGAGGCGGTGGTAGCGGGGGTTGGTGTCCTTGTGCACGGTCTGGATGCGGGCCGAGAAGTCCACGTGGGTGATGGCCGGCAGGGTCGAGCGGTTGACGTAGAGCCGGTCGAACATGGGCTTTTGCCAGTAGCCGTCAGGCAGGGGATGGCGCAGATTCTCCGCTATCGGGGCCACCAGCAGCATGTAGGGCGAGGGCCGGTCCTGGATGAAGCATTCGGACACGGCCTCGGCCAGCACCGACGGGGCAAAGGGCCGGAAACCTTCGCGGTATTTGATCTTGAGGTTGAGCTTTTTCTGCATTTCGGGATTGCGCGGATCGCCCAGGATGGAGCGGCCGCCAAGGGCCCGGGGGCCGTATTCCATGCGGCCCTGGAACCAGCCCACGACCTTGCCGTCGGCCAGCAGGTCGGCCACCCGGACGCACAGGGCGTCGAAATCCTCGTAGAGCGTGTGGGGCGCTTCGCGGCGGGCGGCCAGGCGTAGGGCGTCGGCCCGGGTGAACCGCGGCCCGAGGTAGGAGCCTTCCATGCGGTCGCGGCAGCCGGCCGGCAGCGGCGTGCGCTCGTGGCCGCCCTGGATGTGCCAGGCGGCCAGGGCCGCGCCGAGGGCTCCGCCGGCGTCGCCGGCGGCCGGCTGAATCCAGACGTCGTCGAAGATGTTCTCGCGCAGCAGCTTGCCGTTGGCCACGCAGTTGAGCGCCACGCCGCCGGCCATGACGAGGTTGGCGCAGCCGGTGAGCGTGCGGGCGGTTCTGGCCAGGCGCAGGACCACCTCTTCGGTGACCTGCTGGATGGCCAGGGCCATGTCCATGTGCTCCTGGCCGAGTTCGGTCTCGGCGGCCCGGCGAGGCAGGCCGAAAAGCGCCTCCCACTTGCGGTCGCGGCACATGGTCAGGCCGGTGGCGTAGTTGAAATAGGCCATGTTGAGGAGCAGGGAGCCGTCCTCGCGCAGATCCACCAGCTCGCCGAGAATCTTGGCCTTGTAGTCCTCGACCCGCTCCGAGCCTTCGATGCCGTAAGGGGCCAGGCCCATGAGCTTATATTCGCCGGAATTGACCTTGAAGCCGCAGTAGTAGGTGAAGGCGGAATAGAGCAGGCCCACGGAATGGGGGAAGTCGAGTTCGCGCAGGAAGGTGATGTCCTTGCCGCGCCCGACGCCGATGGTGGTGGTGGACCATTCGCCCACGCCGTCGATGGTGAGGATGGCGGCCTCGTCAAAGGGCGAGGGGTAGTAGGCCGAGGCGGCGTGGGAGAGGTGATGCTCGGGAAAAAGGATGCGCGGCTTGCCCGGACCGAGCTTGGCCAGCTCCTCGCGCAGCATCCTTTTCATGAACAGCTTTTCCTTGATCCACACCGGAATGGCCGAAAGAAAGCTGCGCAGGCCGCTTGGGGCAAAGCCGTGGTAGGTTTCGAGCAGGCGCTCGAACTTGAGATAGGGCTTGTCGTAAAAGGCCACGGCCGAGAGGTCGGCCAGTTCGATGCCGGCCTCGGCCAGCACGTAGCCGGCGGCTTGGCGCGGAAAATCCGCGTCGTGCTTCTTGCGGGTGAACCGCTCTTCGTGGGCGGCGGCGACCACCACGCCGTCGCGCAACAGCGCCGCGGCGGAGTCGTGGTAATAGGCGGATAAACCCAGGATGTATTCGGCCATGTGCTGTCCTGGCGGGGTTGCGTCCCCTGGGGCGGCCAGGCGGCCCAGGGGGATGGGAGTGACGCGGGGAAGGGCCGAGTGCGTCGGCGCGCGGCCCTTCCCGGGGCTATTGTCGCGTTATGGCAAAGCGCCTGGAGCGTTTTGCGGGCAGCCTGACGCCCCTGTTGTGGGCACGGGGTCGGTTCTAGAAAAGCGTATAGATGAACGGGGCCACGGCCGAGCCGCTGGTCAGGACCACCAGCACGCCAAAAAGCAGCAGCACCAGGATGATGGGCAGCAGCCAGAATTTTTTGCGCACACGCAAAAAGCCCCAGAGTTCACGCAGAAATTCCATATCGCCTCCAGGTGGACCCGCGCGGGGCGCGGGAGTGATGTCAAAGCGGCCTTCGGCCGATGGTTAAAACGGCTGTTCGACGTCGGCGGCCGTAAACGTATGGTCGCGGACCCTGAACACGGAGTCCGTGCCCTGCTTGAACTGGCGTACCTGCATGGGGTCCTTGCCGAGCAGGGAACGCAGCAGGCCCATGGGCGTGAGCACCACAAAAAACGTCAGGGTCAGGATCACCTTGGACATGACCGTGCCGAGCACGTGGGACAGGCCGAACCAGACCTTGGCCAGGGGTTTGAAAAAGGAAGGCCAGATCATGTCCAGCAGCAGGATGGCCGTGGCCATGGTCACATAGCGGATTTCCCGGGTGACGAAAAAGACGATGAGCGCGACCAGGGTCAGGGCCATGCCGGTGTCCCGGGCCTGGTCGCGGCTGGCGGACAGCCAAAAAGAGGATTTCTGGCGCTTGTGTTCCAGTGAGGACATGCGGGGGTGCTCCGGATCAGGCATTGGGCGGCGCTGCCGCCATGGCGGAAGTCTGGCTTCCCCTAGCCCAGGGCGCGGCCGGGCGTCAAGGCGCGGCTGCGGTTCTGGACAAGCGTCCTGGCGCGCTGCCGGAGGCGGCCTGGAGCATGGGCCGAGCCTACGGCGTCGCCAAGGCCGGCCGGCGCAAGTTTTCCGGCCGTTTTTGCGGCGGAGAGATCAGTCGCCAAAGTCCCGGCGCTGGCGTTTGCGTTCGCCCTGGCGTTTCTTGTCGTCCAGGCGGCGCAGTTTCGAGGCCAGGGTAGCCCGGGTCTTGCGGCGCGGCGGCCGGGGGGTCAGCGCCTCGCGCAGCAGCGCGGCGAAGCGTTCCAGGGCGATTTCCTTGTTGGCGAACTGGCTGCGGCTGGTCTGGGAGACCACGCGCAACACGCCGTCCTTGGCGATGCGGCCGGTAAGCGCCTCGCGGATACGCGCCTTGTCGGCGTCGGTGAGGCTTGGCGAAGCGTCGAGGTCAAAGAGCAGCGTCACCTTGGAGCTGGTGGTGTTGACGTGCTGGCCGCCGGGACCGCCGCTGCGGGCGGCGATAAAATCAATCTCCGCCAGGGGGATGCTCACCCTGGAACTAATAAACAAACTGTCCATACGATCATCCGCCTCCCTATGTGGGGGGGCTGGGGGCCTCAGGCCCCCAGCCGCCGGAGGCATCCCCCTCTCCTAAACTCTCGTCGTTATAATCAAACGCGGCGCGGCGGCCTGGAGGCGGGCGACGAGGTCGGGGGGGAACACGGCCGGTCCGGCGGCGGCCAGATCGGCGTCGGCGCAGCCGTCGGGGCGGAAGGCCTGGATGACCCAGCGGCCGGCGTCGGCGGCGGCCAGCTCTCCGGCCAGGGCGGTCAACTCGTCTTCGGCCAATAGCCCGGGATGCCAGGTGGTGCGGGTCTCGAAGGGCACGCGGCTTTTGAGGATAAGGGCCAGGCTTGCAAAGGCGGCCTCGCCGCCGCCGGCTACTCCGGCGATGCGGTCGTAGGCGGCGCGGGGGGCTTTGATGTCCAGGCCCACCCAGTCGCACAGGGGCAGCACGGCGGAAAGCGCCTTGGGGAACATGCCGGTGGTGTGCAGGCCGGTGTGGAAGCCCATGGCGCGCACGGCGGCCAGCATTTCGGGCAGCCCGTCCTGGAGCGTGGGTTCGCCGCCGGAGAAGACGACGGCGTCGAGCAGGCCCTTGCGGCCTTCGAGCCAGGCCAGCACCGAGGCGCTGTCGTGCTCCACGGCGTCGGTGATTTCGCGCAGCGGTTCGTTGTGGCAGTAGGGGCAGCCCCAGGGGCAGCCCTGGCAGTAGATGACCGCGGCCAGGGCGTCGGGAAAGTCGAGGGTGGAGAGCGGCGTGACACCGCCGATGATAAGACCGTTCATGTCGCGTCCCTTAGCCCTCTCGGCGGCGGCGCGCAAGGCCGCCCAACGCCAACGGCGCGGCCGTGGCCCATCGCCACGACCGCGCCGTCCTGTGATCCCCCGTATCGGGAGGGTCCGGGAGGGGGTGACCCCCTCCCGGCCGCCGGAGGCATATTCTCTTTAGTTATCCATCGGTTCCTTAAAACACACCCGCTCGTCGTACTCGCCCTGCTTGCCGACGTTGAACGCCGACTTGGGCCGGTAGTAGCCCATGACGCGGGTCCAGATTTCGCAGGCCTGGGTGCGGCCTTCGGCGGCGCAGGTCGGGCAGGTCTCGTGTTCGCCGGTCAGGTAGCCGTGGACGTCGCAGATGGAAAACGTCGGCGTCACGGTGACGTAGGGCAGGGCGAAGCCGGACAGCGACCGCTTGACGAGCTTTTTGCAGGCCTCGGCGCTGGTGACGCGTTCGCCGAGGTAGAGGTGGAGCACCGTGCCGCCGGTGTATTTGCGCTGGAGCTCTTCCTGGCGCGAAAGGGCTTCGAAGGGATCGTCGGTGAAGCCCACGGGCAGCTGGGAGGAGTTGGTGTAGTAGGGCTTTTGCGCCGGGCCGGCCTGGAGGATGCGCGGGTAGCGCTTCTTGTCCTCGCGAGCGAAGCGGTAGGTGGTGCCTTCGGCCGGGGTGGCTTCGAGGTTGTAGAGGTGGCCGGTCTGCTCCTGGAACTCGGTCATGCGGGCGCGCACGTGGTCGAGCAGGCGCACGGCCATGGCGTGGCCGGCCTCGGTGGCGATATTCTCGGCATCGTTCGTGAAATTGCGGATCATTTCATTGATGCCGTTGACGCCAATGGTGGAGAAGTGGTTGCGCAGCGAGCCCAGGTAACGCTTGGTGTAGGGGAACAGCCCGGCGTCCATGCGGCGGGTGATCTCCTTGCGCTTGATCTCAAGGGTGGTGCGGGCAATTTCCAGCAGCGCGTCGAGGCGGGCGAGAAGGCCGGCTTCGTCGCCGCGATGGGTGTGGCCCAGGCGGGCGCAGTTGATGGTGACCACGCCGACGGACCCGGTCTGCTCGGCGCTGCCGAAAAGGCCGTTGCCGCGCTTGAGCAGCTCGCGCAGGTCGAGCTGGAGCCGGCAGCACATGGAGCGCACCATGCCCGGGGTGAGGTCGGAATTGAGGAAGTTTTGGAAGTAGGGCAGCCCGTACTTGGCCGTCATCTCGAACAGGATGTCCACATTGGGCGATTCCCAGGGGAAATCCTTGGTGATGTTGTAGGTCGGGATGGGGAAGGTGAACACGCGGCCCTTGGCGTCGCCGGCGGTCATGACCTCGATGTAGGCCCGGTTGATCATGTCCATTTCGGTTTGGAGCTCGCCGTAGGTAAAGGCCATCTCCTCGCCGCCGATGACCGGATGGTCGCCGGCCAGATCCTCGGGGCAGGTCCAGTCGAAGGTGAGGTTGGTAAACGGCGTCTGGGTGCCCCAGCGCGACGGGACATTGAGGTTATAGATCAACTCCTGGATGCACTGGCGCACTTCTTCGTAGCCCAGGTTGTCCTTGCGGATAAACGGGGCCATGTAGGTGTCGAACGAGGAAAAGGCCTGGGCGCCGGCCCATTCGTTTTGCAGCGTGCCGAGGAAATTGACGATCTGGCCCACGGCGCTGGAGAGGTGCTTGGGCGGCTTGGCTTCCACCTTGCCGGGCACGCCGTTAAGGCCTTCGCTTAAAAGCATCCGCAGGGACCAGCCGGCGCAGTAGCCGGACAGCATGTCGAGATCGTGGATATGGAGATCGCCGTCGCGGTGGGCCGCTCCGGCTTCGGGCGGGTAGACGTGGGAGAGCCAGTAGTTGGCCACGACCTTGCCCGAGACGTTCAGGATAAGCCCGCCCAGGGAATAGCCCTGGTTGGCGTTGGCGGCCACGCGCCAGTCCTGGCGGTCGAGATATTCGTTGATGGAAGCGGCCACGTCCACCACGGTCTTCTTGTCTTCGCGAAGGCGGGCGCGCTGTTCGCGGTAGACGGAGTAGGCGCGAAGGGTGCGGAAATGGTTGGCCGAGACGAAAGCCTGCTCGACGATGTCCTGGATGCGTTCGATGTCCGGGATCTGGCCGATGAAGCGGTGGGAGAGGACCTTGACCACCTGGGCGGTCAGCAGCCAGGCCTCGTCCTCGCCGAATTCGCCGGTGGCGGCGCCGGCGCGACGGATGGCGGACAGGATCTTGTCGGCGTCAAAGGTGACGATCTGGCCGTCGCGCTTGCGGATGCGCGAGGGGATGGCGGCCACCACGGGCTGGTCGACGGCGGCGTCGACGGCGTCGTGGCGGTCGGAGGTGGGGGTAAGGGCCAAATTGCCGTGTTCCATCGGCTCGGACATGCGTTTCTCCCTGGGCGGACTGTCGTCGGGCAGGGGAGGGGCGACGGCGGCCGAAAAACGCATGGCGCGAAACGGCAGGCCGGGCAGCCCTCCCGCGAGGCTCCCTGGTTCATGCGCCGGACGGATGCGTCCGGCGGGCGTCGGCAGGTGTTCGGACTTGCGAACGCGTCGGCCCGGTGTGGGCCGGTTTCCTAGTTCCCGCGGCTTCCCGGGCTCTTGCCCAGTGCTTGGTTGCGGGGTTCGTTTTCGCTTACCGCTGCGGGGCAGTTCCGGACTTGCACCGGATTCCCTCTTACGGCTGCCCGCCGCCGCCTGGGGCGGGGCGGACCAACGCCAACGTCGCAGCATATATGCGAGGATGCGGCCAAAGAGTCAATCGAGGCAAAAAACGGCGCGATGTTGGCGGGTTGGGGTGATTATGCACCGGATGCGGCGGTTTGGGCGGGCGGCGCGAGGTCGCTATGGCGTTTATTTTATTGTCTTTTATGAATGGGCGGGCGGACGTGGGGAGGCGGAAAAAATTACAGCCGCAGTTGTTCCGCCTCGGGACAACGGCAAAGCCCGGGACCATGCCGTGGTCCCGGGCTTTGTCGCGTGTCAGCCTAGCCTCTCGGCCAGCCGCCTAATGCAAACAGGTATGCCCGTGGGCCGTGCACAGTTCGTCGCGGTCCTTGAGCATGCCGGCGAGAAACGCCGCCGCCGCTTCGTGGACCGGGCCGGACGCGCCGCGCACCACGGTCATGCCGGACTGGCGCAGCTTGTTGACCGCGCCCTGGCCCATGTTGCCGGCAATGAGCACCGTGACGCCCATGGCGAGCAGGTCGTTGACCAGATTGGACTTGCAGCCGCACTCGGCCGGCGGGGAAAAGGTCTCCTCGGCGACGACGCTCTTGTCCGGGCCGATGGTCAGCACCGTGAAATAGCCGCAGTGGCCGAAATGCTCGTCCACCTGCCCGTCGCGGGAGGGAATGGCGATCTTGGTCATGTTCGTGACTCCTTGAGACTGCCGGCGCGTGGCCGGACAATTTACCCCCGCCTCGTACCGGAATTGGGACGGCCTGGGAAGCCCCGGCCGGGCCGGGCGATGAGCCGGCCTGGACCGGCATGGGCTTGATGGACCGTCTTCGGGTCAGGCCGGGGCGATAACGCGTGACCTCGCGCCGAGGGCGTCAGCGACCAAACGGCCGGCGGCCATGCCGAAAAATAGCCGCCGCGCCTCAGCCATCGCTGCCGAGGCATACGGCGGCGAAACCGCCCAGAGCCTCCAGCTCTCGGGCCGTGGACGCGGCGTCGCGGTGGACCACGCCGCGAACCCCCAGGGTCGCGGCCACTTCCACGAAAAGCGCCCGGTCGTCGATGTAGACCGCGTCAGCCGGGTCGCATTGGGCCACGTCCAGGGCCAGGCGGAAAATGCCGGCGTCGGGCTTGCGCATGCCCACGAAGCACGAGGACACGAAGGCGTCGACAAAACAGCCCAGGCCGAAGGCCCGGATGCGGTACTCGTTGAGTTCGCGGCCCTCGTTGTTGACGACCACGATGCGGATGCCGTGCCGGGCCTTGAGTCCGCGCACATAGGCCAGCATGTCGGACAGGGGCGCGCTGCGCGACAGCATGAAATCCCGGAAGGTCGCCTTGTCAAAGGAACGCGGCGCGTAAAACACCGTGCGGTCGAGATACTCGTCCAGGGAGAGCTTGCCCTCTTCGTAGGCGTCGAAGGTGAGATGGTGGCGTTCGTCGGTTTCGGCGGCGTCCAGGCCGAAGCGCTTGGCTGCCTCGGCCCGGGCCTGCCGGTCCCAGCCGTTGGTGAGCATGACGCCGCCGACGTCGCACAAAAGCGTGGTGATGGGTCGCTTCACGGACATTCCCCCTGGCTTGCGGATGGGGCCGCCGGTTGCGGACCCTCATCCTTTATAGACGCGGCCGGGGAGGCGGCGTCAAGCCACAGGCGGATTGCGGCGGCGAAACAGGCCATGGTCGCGCACGGGGACGGTGCGCCAGTTGCGGGTGATGGCCAGCACACGAAGAAGAAAGGTAAAGGCGATGGTGACAAAGGCCGAGGTCAGCGGCGGCAGGCCGAAGGTCTGGCGCAGGAAGGGGTAGGTCAGACAGCCCAGCAGGGCGGCCAGGCCGTAGAACTGGCCCGGGCGAAACACCATGGGCTCCTCGCGCATGAGCACGTCGCGCAGGATGCCGCCGCCGCAGGCGTTGACCGTGCCGACCAGCACGGCCGGGGCGAAATCCAGGCCAAAGGCCAGGGATTTCTCCATGCCGACCACGGCGTAGGCTCCCAGGGCGGCGGCATCCACCAGGGCCACGAAACGCTCGGACAACACGGCCCGGCGGCCGAAGATGAGGCAGGCCAGGGCAGCGCCGGCCACGGCGTAGAGATAGTCCTGGTTGCGCACCACGGCCGGCACGCCGGCCTGGAGGAAGATGCCGTCGCGTATAAGCGCCCCGCCCACGCCTGTGGCAAAGGACAGGCCGAGCAGGCCGACGAGGTCGAACTCGCGGCGGATGGCCTCGATGGCCCCGGTGGCGGCCATGAGGAACACGGCGAACAGGTCGAGGTAGATGGGCAGGGCAAACGTCTGGTCCATGGCGGCGGACCTCCTGGCGGCGGTTCCCGCCCCGGAGGGCTGCTCCGGGGCGGGCGGGTTCCATAGGGCCGGGCCGGCCCGGCGTCAAGAGGCGCTGTGGCGCGCGGGGCGGACAAGGGCCAGCAGGTGGCGGCCGGTGCGTGGCAGCATGAGGGCGAAGACCCCGATATACAGGAAGGTGAAGAGGAAGTGTACCTCGTTGCCGTCGAGGTGGCCCGGGAAGAGGTTCCAGAAAGCCTCCGGCACGGCCGGGGCCAGGAACTGGCCGAGGAACAGGCCAAACAGCAGCAGCGCGCCCCGGATGTCCAGGCGCAGGCCGGCGAGCAGGCCCACGGCCAGAAGCGACTGGGCGGCGGTCAGCATGATCTCGTGCATCTGCACGCCGTCCAGGGGAATGGGCACGGCAAAGCTGCCCGAAGACACGCCGTAGACGCCGGGGATCATGCCGACCAAGAGCGTCCATTGGTTGAGCTTGGAGGAAATAAGGCTCCCCAGGGCCAGCCCGCCCATGCCGCGCAGGGCGAACATGACCGAGACGATGACTTCCGGGGCTTCCGAGGCGATGGGGGCCAGCCACTGGACGAGCAAAAATTCGTTGACCCCGAAGATGCGGCCGGTGGCGACGAGGCCCTCGCTGAAGGCCTCGGCATTGGCCACGATGACGCCGGCGGCGAAAAGAAACAGGCCGAGCGTCGAAAGGCGGCGAAGGCCCTTGGGCAGCGCGCCGATGACGCAGGCCACGCCTTCAAGCTCGGGTTCCTCGCATTCGCGCCGGGCGGCGATGGCGATGTAGACGACGTAGAGGCCAATAAGCACCGCGCCGTCCACCCAGGTCAGCGACCCGGACAGGGGTATGGAGATGGCGTAGGCCGTGGCCAGACCGAGGAACAGGACTTCGGTGCGACGCTCACCCTCCAGGATGATGGGTTTTTTGGTGCGCCACCAGACCAGGAAGGCGACCAGGGTCCAGGCCACGCCGATCAGGAGCCGGTTGGCCCCGGTCATGTTGGCGATGGCGAAGTGGGCATAGTCGGATTCCGGGTGTTTGCCGGCCATCCAGGTGAAGTACATGTCCACGGCGTATTCGGGCAAAACGGCGATGAGCGCGACCACGGCCAGGGCCAGGGCTTGGGGAATGTCGTTTTGGGCCACGTCGCAGGCCCATAGGAGCAGAAACGACGCGCCCAAGATGGCCGCGCCGGCGATGGCGGCGGTGGCCGGCGGCGAGGGGTGGACGGAAAAGAGGAAGCAGAACAGCCCTGGCAGGGTGGCGGCCACGGCAATGTAGAGAGGAAGCAGTTTTTTCATGGAATCTCCTCGGTGTTGACGCGGCCAAAAAAAAGACCTTGGCACGCGTAGGCATGCCAAAGGTCTCGCCGATCGGTTCCGAGGGACCGACGGCAGGGCCAGGCGGCTGACGTGCCGCAGTGATGTTGACCCTGCCCGAAACAGCTACTCCCCTTTGGGAGGGTCACCATAGGGGCTGGGGCGGGGGGCGTCAAGAGCTTGCTAGCCCGCCTCTCCGGTCAGCTGCAGCTGTATTTTCTCGGAGAAGATATACAGCGCGTCGATGACGAAGGCGTATTCCGGAGCTTCCTCGCGCCACAGGACCATGAGGTCCTTGATCTGGGTTCGTGCCGCCGCTAGCTCGGCCGGATTCTCGGCGTTGTTGACCGCCGCCAGGGCTTCCAAATATTCGTCGCTCAAAAAGGCCGTGACCATGGCCTTGGCCACCCGGTCCTTGTCGAGGCCGTCCCACACGCCAGTCGCCATTTTTGCTCCTTCCCGGGCTCTCCGCCCGCCTGAAACCAACCGGCCGCCAACACCCCATACGGGGTTTCCAAAGGGGCTCAGCCCCTTTGGCCGCCGGAGGCATTCTTCCCTCTTTGTCTTCCATCTCAACTACATCACTACATTCTATCCATCGGCACATTGGCGTACACTTCGTCCATGTCGTCGCCGAGCTGGGCGGCGAAGCGGGCCGGATCGTGGCGTTTGCCGCAGCCCCGGCAGGCCAGCATGACGGCCAGGCAGGAGCGTTCGAAGACCAGGACGCCGCCGCAGTCCGGGCAGGCGACGCCCTTGACCGGGGCGGCCTCGAATTTGATGCGCGAAAAAAAGGCCATGCCGTCTCCTTGTGCCTGTTATACAACACAACGCCAGTTATGTTGTATAAATATAAAAATAGCTCAATGTGTGGTTTACACTGTGCGTTGTCTTGAGAAATGTAGTCGGCATTACACCATCTTGGCGTCGCTTAAAATGAGCACCAGACGCTTGAAGGCGTCCATGTCGAAGTGGTTGGACATCTCTTCGCGCATGAGGCGCAGCGCCTGGAAGGGCGGCAGGGCCTCGGCGTAGGGCCGTTTGCTGGTGAGCGCGTCGTAGACATCGGCCACGGTCAGCACCTTGACGTGGTCGGGGATAAGCGTGTCGGTGAGGCCGCCCGGGTAACCCGAGCCGTCCACGCGTTCGTGGTGCAGGAGGATGCCCTGCATGGCCGTGGGGGTCAGCCCGGCTTCCTGGCACAGAGCCACGCCCTTGACGGGGTGGGTGTTGATGACCAGCCGTTCGTCCGGGGTCAGCGGCCCGGGTTTGGACAGGATTTCATGGGGCACCCGGGTCTTGCCGATGTCGTGGAGCAGCGCGCCGATGCCGGCCTGGACCATGGTGTACTCGTCAACCTTCATGGTTTGCAGCATGGCGGCGGTATAGACGAAGACCTGCACGTTGTGGGTATGCACCGAATAATCGTGGGAGGTCAGGGCGGCGATGGCCCGCAAGGATTCGTTGGAGGCCAGAAATTCCAGGGCGCGTTCCACCAGGCTGACGACCCGGGAGTATTCGCGCTTGCCCAGGCCCTTGGGCAGGCGGGTTTCGAACACGTCGCGCACCACGGACTCGGCCGTGCCGTAGAGTACCTTGGCCCGCTCGGGCACGGGGATTTTCTCGTCGGTGAGGATCTGCGGCAGGTGCTTTTCAATATAGTGGTTGAAATCCGGGCGCTGTTCGCCCCGGATGAAGACTTCGGTGACGCCGGCGTCGTGGAGCTTTTGGCGGTGGCGCGGGGTGAATTGTTCGTTTTCGGCGGCGTAGAGCACGAACCGGCCGGCCTGGCGGATGAAGACCCGAAATCGCCCCAGGGTCTGGGGGAAGATCATCATGGGCGAGACCGCGAAAAACTGCTCTTCCTGCATCGACGCCTTGCGCAACATGCCGTGGGTGCTCCTGTGTGCCGGTCTGGTCCGTGACGGCGACCGTACTGCTTTTTCGACCGCCGCGGCTTAGGCTTGGGCCGGCATGTCGGGCTGGTCCGGTATGGGCGGCGCGTCGCGACGGGTGAGCGTGAGGCGGCCGTCGTCGTCGCGCACGGCTTCGATGAAAAAGTCGAAGGCGTCAAGGGTCAGGCACAGGTCGAAGTCGGCTTCGGGCACGATGGCCGTGTCGCCAAAAAATATTTCGGCGCTGGCCGTGCCGCGCAAAAATTTGGGGATGGCGGCAAAGGCGTTGGGCACGTCCTGGAGCAGGTTGGCCAGGTACATGCCGCACAGCTTGTCTTCCGGGGCCGGGGCCAGGCCGGCCTTGCCCATGGCCACGATGGAGACGACCTCGGGGTTTGCCGCCGCGATGGCCCGGGCCGTGGCCCCCATGTTGGCGAACGAACAGGTGATGACCCGGTCCGCGCTGCCCATGGCCGCGACAATGCCCCGCGTGCCGGCGCTGGTGGCGTGGATGACCGTGCGCCCGGTCAAGTCCAAGGCGTCCAGTTCGCTGGGCGAGTTGCCGCAGTCAAAGCCGGCGGGCTTTATGCATTGCCGCTCCCCGGCCAGGATGGCCTCGGGAAGGGCAGCCTTTAGCGCCAGGGCTTCCTCGATGCTGTCCACGGGAAGAATGCGCGCCGCGCCGCCGCCCAGGGCGTGGCAGGCCACGGTGCAGGCCCGAAACACGTCGATGACCACGGCCAGGCCCGAAGCCTCGGCCGCGCCGGTCAAAAGCTCCAACATCCGTATGCGCACGACAAATCCTCCCGGCCCAAGCTCTAGCAGCGCCGGCCCGGTTTGAAAAGCGGCCCGGACCCGCCTTGCCGGGGGGCGGGCGAGGTTGTAGAAGAGAGCAACGCCCCAAGGCAGGGAGCCGCCCCATGGCCGACACGCCCAAGCCGTTGCCGCCCCTTTTGCCCGTGATCCCCGAGTACAAGCCCTGGCTTGACCGGGTGATCAAGGAGACCGCCGCCGACGCCGGCGCGGCCGACGCCGCTTTTGCCGCCCGCCACGGGCCGGCCAGCGGCCCTGAGGGAGTTGTCCGGGCGCGGACCGAAGCCCAGGCCGAATTGGCCCGCGGCGTCATTGCCGATGAAAAGGCCTAAACGTCGTAACCAACAAGGCGACGCGTCGCGTCGCCGTTCCCCGGCGGGCAGCCCCGCCAGCCAAGCGAGAAGGAGGGCCCATGGCCCAGAGCGACTGGCGCGAGAAGCGCCGGCAAGTCATGTCCCAGGCCCGCCGGGTGGTCATCAAGGTCGGCAGCGCCGTCCTGGCCGGCCCGGACGGCGTGGATTCCCTGGTCATCGCCTCCCTGGCCCGGCAGATCGCCGAACTGGTGGCCTCGGGGCGCGAAGTGCTGCTGGTTTCCAGCGGCGCGGTGGCCGCCGGCCGGGCCGTGCTGGGCGAGCGCTACGATCCGTCGTTTCTGCCCCACCGGCAGGCCGCCTCGGCCATCGGCCAAAGCCGCATCATGCACGCCTATGACCAGGAATTTTCCCGCCACGGCCGCATCGCCGCCCAGGTGCTTTTAACCCGCGACGACCTGGACAACCGCGAGCGCTACCTCAATCTGCGCAACACCCTGTCCACGCTTTTTGATCTCGGCGCGGTGCCGGTCATCAACGAAAACGATTCGGTGGCCATCTCCGAGCTGGTCTACGGCGACAACGACTGCCTGGCCGGCCTGCTCGTGGGCACGGTGGGGGCCGACCTGTTCGTCAACCTGACCTCGGCCCGGGGCGTGTTCGCCGAGAACCCGGACGAGAATCCGGCCGCCAAGCCCATGGAATGCATCGACAACATCGCCGATCTCGACCTCGACGCCATGTGCGGGGCCAAGACCACGCTGGGCACCGGCGGCATGTATTCCAAGCTGCTCTCGGCCCGGCGCGTGGCCCAGCTCGGCGTGCCGACCCTGATCCTGGCCGGCCGCGAGGACGGGGCGCTGGCCCAGGCCTTTGGCGACGAGGGCGTGGGCACGTTTATCGTCTCGGGCTGCAAGCCCATCACCCGGCGCAAGTTCTGGCTGGCCTACCACCACGAGCCCCAAGGCACGCTCACCGTGGATGACGGCGCGGTGCGGGCGCTTAAGGACAAGGGCAAAAGCCTGCTGCCGGCCGGCATCGTGGACGTGGCCGGGGAGTTCCCGGTGGGCTCCATGGTGCGGGTGGCGGCGGTGTCCGGCGAAGTCGTGGCCCTGGGGCTGTGCAACTACGCTTCCGGTGATCTGCGCAAGATCATGGGCCTCAAGAGCACGCGCATCGCCCAGGTGCTCGGCGAAGCCGCCTACGAAGAAGCCGTGCACCGCGACAACCTGCTTCTCGACCCGGCCATCTAGCAGGGCAGCGCCCTGCACCCGGCAGGGCGCTGCCCTGCACCCGCTGGGACGCTGTCCCAGACCCTGCCAGGGCGCTGCCCTGGACCCGCCGGGGGGATTTCCCCCCGGACCCCCTGGCTGTCTGTGGCGGGCGGGGGAGCCACAAGCGGGGGAAAGGATTGAGCGAGGACGGCAGGTGAAGGAGCGCGTCGGCTGAACCGGCGCGAGGGAGAAACGCCATGGACGCGGAAGCGAAATGCCGGGAATGGAACGTCTTCGAGACCGACGGGCTGTGCTCGGTCTGCGGTCAGAAGGCGGTTTTTTCGCCGATCAAGCCCGGTTTCAGCCTGCGCGAGACGCGCTGCTCGTCCTGCCGGGCCAGCCGCCGGACCCGCGATCTGGCCCGGGTGGTGGCCCAGTTGGCCGCCGGCGAGCCGGCCCGACGTCTGCCCGAGGCCCTGCCGGCCATGATGGACTGGCGGGTGTTCGAGGCCCAGGCGGCCGGCCCGCTCCATGACCGCTTGCGCTGCCTGCCGGGCTACGTCTGTTCAGAATATGTGCCCGAGCTGGCCCAGCCCGGGGCCTGCGACCAGTCGGGGCTGCGCTGCGAGGACCTGGAGCGCCTGAGCTTTCCCGACGCGTCCTTCGATCTGGTCGTCACCCAGGACGTGTTCGAGCACGTGGCCGATCCCTGGCGGGCTTTCGCCGAAGTCTGGCGGGTGCTGGCCCCGGGCGGCCGCCATGTCTTTACCGTGCCCTTAAACGAGGGCCATCCCACCACCGCCCGGGTGCGCTTTGGCGCGTCAGGCCGGGTGGACGTGCTGCCGCCGGTGCACCACGGCGATCCGGTGCGCCAGGGCGGGTCGCTGGTGGTGACGGATTTCGGCGACGACCTGCCGCAATTGCTGACCGAGCGCGGCCAGCCCACCATCGTGGCCAGCCATGTGGCCTTCTACAAGCCCTCCGAGATGCCGGGCATCATCGACGGCGACCTCCACGCCCTCTACGAAGCAGCCTGGAAAGCCGGCGAAAAGGGCGGCTTTCTGCGCTACAATTCCGTGGTGTTCCTGACGCAAAAACCGGCCTGACATGCGGCGTTTATCCGCTGCCAGACCGGCCTTTGAAGCGATTACGCGCTCTAATCGCTTCAAATGATGCAGCGATTAACCGAAGCCTAGAACAGACTCAGCCCCATCTCGTTGCCCCGGCCGGCGCATTCCTCGGCGTGGGCGGTCAGAAACGCCTCTTCCCAGCGGAACACGTGGGCCACCACGTTGTGCAGGATTTTGGGCAGGATGTCCGGGAAACGCTCGGCGGTCTTGAGGAACTTCTCCTTGGACAGGGTCAGGCACTGGGTCGGCGCGGCCGCCCGCACCGTGTACAGGGCCTTGGCCGAGGCCAGAAGCCCCAGGCCCCCGAAGAAAAAGCCCGGGCCGCGCGTCAGCATGGGCGCGTCGCAGCCCTCGACGTGGCGCAGCACGTGCACCTCGCCGCACAGCACGTAAAATGATCGGTCGAGCGCCTCGCCCTGGTCGCACAGCGATTCGCCGGCCGAAAAGCTTTCGGCCGTGGACAGGTAGGCCAGCACCTTCACCACGTCCAAGGGCACGCCGTTAAAAATCGGCAACTCCCGCAGCAGGTCCAGATGGTCGTTGAACCCGCAGGCCGACAGGTTAGGCCCTTGCGGCCGCTCCGTAGACGAGCTCATAGAGCATCCCCTTTTTGTCCATGAGGTCGGCGTAGGAACCGACCTCGACGATGCGGCCGGCCTTCATGACCGCCACCTTGTCGTAGTTCTTGATGGTGTCCAGCCGGTGCACCACGGCGATGACCGTGGAGCGCCCCCGCCACTTGTTTTCCAGCAGGTTCTGGATGCGGGCCTGGGAGGCGTTGTCCAGGGCCGCCGTGGCCTCGTCGAGGATGAGCACCGGCGGTTCCTTGAGAAACGCCCGGGCCAGGGCCACCTTTTGGCGCTGGCCGCCGGACAGGCGGTCGCCCATGGACCCGACCTGGAAGTCGAGGCCGATCTCCAGCACCCGCTCCAGCATGTCCTCTTCGATGAGCAGGCTGACGATGGTCTTCTGGATCTGGTCCACCACCTTGGCGCTGGTGGTCTTGAGGCGGCCAAACAGGATGTTGTCCATGACGGTCATGGAATAGAGATAGTCCTCACGGCGCAGGAACGTCACCGCGCCCGGCAGGTCCGAGGCCACGCGCTCGGCGAACATGGCCCGGCCCTGGAGCAGCAGGCCTTCCAGGATGTGGGACAGCCCGACGATGGTGTGCTTGCCCGGGGTGAAACGCAGGGCAAGCGTCAGGAGCAGCCGCTCGTCCTCGGGAGAGAGTTTGTGCAGCCGCACCCGGCCCAGCCGCCCGGCCAGATCGCGGTAGGTCTCGAACTCGTCCACGGTGATGGGCGATTGCTCGAAAAAGGTGGCGTCCGGGGAGGGCACGTCCTTCAAGATGTCCACGGTGCGGGCGGCCAGCTCGGCCCCGGTCTGGACCAGCAGCATCTTCAGGCCCGCGTCGTGGAGGAAGCCGATGAAAAACGGATTGGCCGGCAGATTCTCCGGGGCCAGATCGTCCCGGTTGGGCGTGCCGAAGACGATGTTCTCGGCCACGCTGCTGTAGTAGAGGTATTGGGTGGGATCGAAAAACTCGACCCAGTCGGCCAGGCTCTCGGCGTGGCCGGCATGGTAGGCCTCGCGCACCCGCACCACCTTCTTGACGAGATTTTCCTTTTTGCCTTCCTTGAAGACCGAATTGAGGCCAAAACGCAGGATGTCGGCGAAAAGCCCGACCTGCTGCACCACGGCGATGATCTCGTCCACCGTGGGCAGGCCGTCCTCGCCCGTGACGCCGTGGGCCTCGCGCCGGGCGTTGATGGAATAGAGCAGGTTGGCCCGGATGGTGCCTTCAAAGATGAAGGGATGCTGGGACACCACGCCCATGTTGTCGGCGATGTCGGACTTGGGCAGGGCGTCGATGTCGTTGCCGTCAAAGGTGGCCGAGCCGCCGGTGTATTTGAGGTTCTGGCACAGGCAAAGGGCCAGGGTGGACTTGCCCGAGCCGGAAAAACCGACCAGGGCCGTGAGTTCGCCCGGCGCGATGTCCAGGGACACGCCCTTTAAGAGTTGGATGCCGCCCGGCACTTCCATCACCAGGTTGTTGGCCGAAAACGCCCCGGCCAGGGCCAGGGGCGGGCGCGGATCGGCCGGTTCCTCGATGAACTCCGGGTCCCCCTGGAAATATTCCATGATGCGGTCGTAGCTGACCGAGGCGTCCTGGTAGGTCTGGTAGAAATCCATCAGCTCCTTCCAGGGATCGTAGAGCTTCTCGTTGGCCGAGAGAAAAGCCACCAGCGCGCCCAGGTCGAAGCGGCCGTTGATGGCCAGATAGCCGCCCACGAGAAAGAGCACGAAGGGGCCGAGGTTCTGGAAGAAGTTGTTGGAGACCTTGATGGCGAACTTATACAGGTTCCAGACCACGCGCACCTTGAAGAGCTTGTCGGCCATAGCCCCGAAGCGTTTGTTTTCCAGGCGGAAGCTGGCGTTGGCGTGGACTTCGTGGATGCCGGAAACAGTTTCGCTGATGAGCGTCGAGAGCTGGCGGCCGGTGTCCACGCGTTGCTTGTTGGCGGCGTTGGCGCGCTTTTGCAGGGCCGGGATGACCAGGATGGCGATGGGATAAAGCGCCATGCTGATGACGGCCATAAGCGGATTCAAATAGAAGAGGTAGCCGGCGAAAGCGAAGAGGGTGAGCACGTTGGTGACGGGCACGGCAATGGCCTGGCCCACGAATTCGCCGGTGTTGGCCACCTCGGCAATGAGCGATGAGACCACCATGCCGGGCGAGGCCTTGCGAAAAAACGACATGGGGAGCTTTAGGATGTGGGCGTAGAGCTGCTTGCGCAGGTCGGTGAGCGACTGCTGGCCGATGTAGTTTTGCAGGGCGTTTATGGCGAGCTTAAGCCCCGAGGCGGCCACCACGCAGGCCAGATAATAGCCGCAGTACATGAGGAGCAAGTCCAGGCGCTTGAGCGAAATGGCCTGGTTGATGATCTTTTTTTGCATCTCCAGGGGCAGCACCCGTACGGCCACGGTGACCACGATGATGATGAGCAGGATGCCCTGGAGCTTTAAATTGCTGGTCCAGACCCAGGAGAACAGCGACCGTTTGTACAGGGCGTCTGGAATGTCGGGGCGCAGCTTCATGCGACGGTCCGCCTTGGCTCGGATATTTGCAGGACTGTGCCCCGGTTTGCCGGCGAAGGCAATCTAGTCGGCCAGGGTGCGGCGCTTTTCGATCAAATCCATGGCCAGTCGGGCCAGGTCGCCGAACTGGGGCTTGGAGATCTGTTCGTCGGCCCCCACCGACAGCCCCTTGTGGCGCAGCTCGTCGGTAATAAGCGAGGAGAACAGGATGACCGGCAGCCGGGCCAGGGCCGGGGTCTCGCGGATGCGCCGGGTCAGGGTATAGCCGTCCAGGCGCGGCATTTCGATGTCCGAGATGACGATGTCCGGGCGCACGCCCTCAGGGTTCAGGAGCAGGCCCAGGGCCTGTTGGCCGTCGCCGGCCAGCACGATCTCGAAATTGGCGGCTTCCAGGCGTTCCCGGATCATGTGGCGCATGACGCCTGAATCCTCGGCCACCAGGGCCCGCAGGCGTTTTGCCGAGGGCGGCGGGGCGTCGTCATCCTGGGGCAGGCCGGCGTCGAGCTCGAAGATGATCTTTTCAAGGTCCAAAAGCAGGATGAAGCGGCCTTCGTGGCGCACCAGACCCGTGACGGCGTTGGCGCCCAGGGAGGAAATGGCCTGATGGGGCGGTTCCACGTCGCGCCAGTGGAAGCGGTGGATGTTGGTGACGCCGGTGGCCAGAAAGCCGGTGGTGCGGCTGTTGAAGCGGGTGACCAGAATGATCTCGTGGGGACGGCGCGCCCGGGGCAGCCCCAGCCACACGGCCAGATCCAGCACCGGCAGCACGATGTCGCGCAGCGGAATGGCCCCCATGAAGCAGGGATGCGGCGCGCCGGGAAGCGGTTCCAGGCCCGGCGATTCGATGACTTCCAGCACCTTGGCCACGTTGACGCCGTAGTTGGTGACGCCGCGCTCGGGGCCTTCGTCAATGAAAAATTCGATGATTTCGAGTTCGTTGGTTCCGGCTTCGAGCAAAATATCGGACTGGGCCATGGCGGCTCCCGGCAAGGGGCAAAAGGTTGGCGGCGATCTTTGAACAATAGACGAGACCCGGCAGCCTGTAAATCAAATCCGCCCGAACCGCCCTTGGTTGACAGCGGCTGAGGGCATCTTATAGCCAAAGTAAGAGCCGGCGTGCGCCGGAGCGGCCCCGGGCGCGGCAATGCCCGGCGGCAAGGAGGAGTCGTCATGCGTCTTTGCGCCCTTATCCTGGCCTTGTCCCTGCTTCCGGCCCCGGTCATGGCCGCCTCGTGGAGCTTTTCCACTCCCTACGGTTCGACCTCGGGTTCCCTGGATCCCAATGCCGTGACCGTCAACAGCGCCGGCAGCTTGTCCTTGTCCTCCACCTTGCTCGACTGGAGCTTTTCCCTGGACAAGCCCACCACCAGCCTGTCCGGGTCGGCCACGGTCAACGGTCAGGCCTATTCCGGTTCTTTTGACTGGAGCGACCTGTTCGCCTGGCTCTTTGGCTAGCCGCGCCCCGTCCTTGCCGTCCCTCTGCATCCCCTTTCAGGGGGTCCGGGGGGCTTAGCCCCCCGGCCGCCGGAGGCATCTTCTCTTTTCGTTGTTTTCCGACTCCGCCCCATGCTCGAACGCGAACTCGAAATATTCCTCCACGGCCCGGGCGGCATCCGGCGGTTGTTCATCTATCGACGCTGGATGTTTCTCGCGCCGGCCCTGGTTCTTTTGGCCCTGGCCTCGGCCGGGGCCTGGCTGTGGCGGTTCGAGGCCGGCTACGAGACCCTGGCCGCCCGGCGTCAGGCCGCCTTGGGGCGGCTGGTGGCCCAGAAGGCGGCGGCCATGCGCCTGCGCGAGCGGATGCGCCTTTTGGGGGAGGAGGCCGGGCGCATTGCCTCGTTTAACGCCAAGCTCGGGATCATGCTCGACCAGCCGGCGGCCGACCCCGGCACCATGGGCGAGGCCCGGACCCCCCGGATGCCGGACGCGGCCATGGGCGAGTCCCTGGGACGGCGGCTGTTCGATTTTCTGGACGCCTTAAGCGGGCGCATGGCCCGGGAGGAGGCGGCCCAGCAGATGCTGGCCCGTAGCCTGGTCGAGCGCAAACTGGAATTTTTGGCCAAACCCACCCTGTGGCCGGCCCGGGGTTATGTCACCTCCGGGTTTGGCCCGAGGCGTTCGCCTTTTGGCCGGGGCGGCGATTTCCACAACGGCGTGGACATCAAGGTGCCCACCGGCAGCCCGGTCTACGCCGCCGGGGCCGGGCGCGTGGTCGAGGCCGGGACCATGGCCGGCTACGGGTTCATCGTCATCATTGCCCATGATTACGGGCTGGAGACGGTCTACGCCCACCTCAAGAAGTTCGACGTCAAGGTCGGCCAGGAGGTCAAGCGCGGCCAGTTGATCGCCCAGTCCGGCAACTCCGGCCGCAGCACCGGCGCGCACCTGCACTACGAAGTCCGGGCCGGCGGCACGCCGGTCAATCCCCGGCAGTATCTCCTCGATTAATCGGCAAGCCGTTGGTGCACCGCGGCAAAGGCCTCGGCCAGGCAGGCCCAGGCCAGGTCCAGGTCGCGTTCGGCGGCTTGCTCCATGGCCTGCCGGGAAAAAAGCCCGTCGAGCTTGGTGCGCGCGCCCAGGAGCTGGCCCACGGCGGCGGCGCTTTTGGCCTGGCCCGGCCCGGCGTGCTGGCGGTGGGCCACGGCGGCGGTGCCGACGTAGACGGCCCGGCGGCCAGCGGTAAAGCCGGCCAGATCCCGGGCCAGATCGTCGAACTGACTGGGTGAGAAGCGGATGTCGAAAGGGGCGGCCGGCCCGGCCAGGGCGCGGGCGCGCAGCAGATGGCAGCAGCCGGAAACCGAGGCGCAGGGACGCACGACGGCCAAGAGGCCGAGGTCCGGCCCGGGGCCGGCATTGACCAGCGGGCGCACGGCATGGGCCTCGTCCGGGGGGAGCAGCCTCACGTCGGCGGCCTGGGCGACCCGGGCCGCGCCCGGCGCGTCGGCCACCACCCGGGCGCCGGCCACGTCGGCCTCGGCATCGGCGGCCAAGGCCCCGGCGAGCTGCTCCAGCCAGTCCGGCGCGACCAGGGCGTCGTCGTCGAGGTAGGCGGCCAGATCGTCGGGACCCAGGCCGGCCGTGCGGGCCAGCCAGTTGCGTGCGGCCGGCGCGCCGACGTTTATGGGCAGGGTCAAGCAGGCAAACCGTCCCGGGGCGAAGCCCTCGGCCATGGCCCGGCACACGGCCGCCGTGTCATCGGTTCCGCCGTTGTCCAGCACCGTGACCCGGGCCGGCCCGAGCCGGCTTGCCGCCAGCCGTTCCAGGGTCGGGCGCAGCAGGGCGGCCCGGTTCCAGGTGTAGACGAAGACGTGGAGGGTCCCGGGCAGGGTGTTGAGATCGGCGGCCGGCGGCGGGGCCAGGAGCGCGGCCAGCCGGGCCGTGAGATCGGGATGCCAGTTGTCCTCGCGCCACAGCGTCGCCAGGGCCTCGGCCGCCGCCTCGCGCTGGCCGGTCTCGGCCAGCAGATGGGCCTGGGCCAGGGCGGCGTAGCGCGGGAAGCAATCCCGGTCCAGGCGGGAAAGGGTCGCCTGCCAGGCGGCCGGGCCGTCCCAGGCCAGGGCGGCTTCCAGGGCCAGACGCGCGCCAAGGGGCGTCAAGGCGGGATCGGCCAGAAGCGGGGCCACGGCCTGCCGGGCCAGCTCCGGCAGCCCACGGACCAGGGCCAGGGCAAAGGCTTTGCCGCGCCAGTAGAGGCCATGCCGGGGATCGTCCATGGCGGGAGCCAGAAAGGCCAGGGCCGGGCCGGGGTCCGGGGCCTGGGCCAGGGGGGTCAGGGCCTGGGCGTTGGCCGGACGGACCAGCCGCCGGGCCAGTTCCCGGGTGAGCGCCCGGCGGGCCGGGGCGTCGTCCAGGGGCCGGCCGGCCTCGCGGGCGGCGGCGGCCAGGGCCGGGTCCAGGGGGGCGCGTTCAAAGCCCCAGGCGGCAAGCTTGGCGGACAGGATCGAGAATTTGGGCGCGCCGGCGGCCAGGACGGCCAACCCGGCGGCCTGATGGCGCAGGAGCCAGTCGCCTTCCAGGCCGTAAGCCCACAGCGGCAGATGGGGCCGCAGGCTGGCGGCGGGCGGATGGGGCGCGAGGCGGTGTATCATGGCGTCCGGTGCTGGCAAGGTTTGGCGGTTTGACGAAAGGCGCGTTACAGGGCATGTAACGCTCGCTTCCCGACATGAAAAGGCCTGGCCCGGAAACGGACCCGCCAGGGCATGAGGACCCGAGATGCTTCGAGGAACATCCACTGTTTTCCTGCTGCTCGTCGTTATGGGCGCGGCCCTTGGCCTGACGGCCGGGTGCGGCAAATACGACGGGCTTGAACGCAATATGCAGTACGTGTCCGACGACCTGGTGCGCAAGGACGCGGCGCTTGCCTGGCAGCAGGTCACGGCCGCCCACGCCGCCTGGCAAAAGGCCGGCCAGAGCCACGAGCCGGCCGACGCCGCCTTTGTCGCCTACCAGGACGCCTACGGCCGCTATGCGGTGGTCTACAACGAACTGCTGGACCGCACCAACGCGCCCGGCGGGTTTTCCAGCCGGTTGCGCACCCCGACCGACACCCTGCCGCCGCCGCCGCCGGGCGTGTCCGTGCCGCCGGCCCAGGCTTCGCCGGCCCCGACCCCGGAGATGGAGCCGGCCGGCCGCGAACTGACCGACACGACGCCTGCCCGTCCCCTGGCCGGTGGCGCGGCCAAACCCGCCCCGACGCCGGCTTCGGCCGCCGTGGTCCCTGCGGCTCCGGCTCCGGCCGCGACGCCGACCGCCGCGCCGGCCTCGGGCAAGGCCAAGGTCGTGCCGGCCGGACCGGGTTCCTACATTATCCAGCCCGGGGACACCTTGTATTCCATCGCCAAGCGCCATGGCCTGAGCGAAAAGCGGCTGGCCGAGGCCAACGGCATCGCCGATCCGACCAAGATCGCCGTGGGCAAGGCCCTGACCATCCCGGCGCCCTGAGTTCTTTCGACTTATCTCGTGAAATCAAGGCCTTCGGCTAGCCGCCGAAGGCCTTTTTCATGGCCAAGGCCAGCGCCTTCAGACGGTGCTCGTAGGTGTGCTCGGCCGCGATGCGTTCCCGGGCCGCCCGGCTTAGGCGCTCACGCTCGGCCGGATGGACCAAGTAATGCCGGGCCAGGGCTTCGATCTCGCCGGGTTCGGCGTAGACGGCCGCCTCCTGGCCGGGCGTGAACAGCGCCGCCAGCTGCTCACGGGCGTCGGTGAGGACAAAGCCGCCGGCCGCCGGCACGTCGAACACCCGCTGGTTGACCGCGCCCTTCATCTGCAGGCTGGTGGCGTTGAGGCTGACGTCGCTTTGGGAGTAAAAAAGCGGCAGGTCGTCGTAATAATCCAGGGGGGCCAAGCGCTTCCAGGCCGTGCCGCAGCCCGGATAGACCGTTTCCCAGCCGTGGTCCCCGGCAATGAGCGGCCTAAGCGGCAG
The DNA here is from genome assembly GCF_004135975.1 of Solidesulfovibrio carbinolicus. Lineage (NCBI taxonomy): Bacteria > Pseudomonadati > Thermodesulfobacteriota > Desulfovibrionia > Desulfovibrionales > Desulfovibrionaceae > Solidesulfovibrio > Solidesulfovibrio carbinolicus. Next base: position 250,295 of record NZ_CP026538.1, read on the forward strand.
CAGGCGCGACACGCAGTCCTGACGGTAGCGCCGGGTGGCCTCCCAGGTCAGGGCCAGTTCGGCCTCCAGGCGTTTCTCGCTGCCGTCCAGGGCGGCATAAAGGTCGGCCGTGGCCGGATGCCCGGCCAGGAAACGGCCGGCGTCGCGCTCGGGCGAGGCGGCGAAGGCGTCGGCCGCCGCCCTAACGCCTCGGGCCAGGGCCGGGGACAGCCGGGCCAGGGTTTCGGCTGCTTGACCGTTCATGGACGCCCCGACAAAAGACGCCGCCGCCCGCCAGGGATGGCCGGCCACCGGGGCGCGCGGGGCAAACCGGGCCGGGTCCGTGGCCAGGGGCAGCCAGGCGGTGTGGGCAAATCCCTGGCCGGCCATGGCCTGGGCCATGTCGGCGTCGTAGGAAAAGAGCATGACTCCGGGGCCGGCCAGCCCGGCGAAATCGTGGAGCACCAGGCGCGGGCTGTCCACGAACCAGGAGGCCAGGGGCAGCCCGATCTCGGCCAGCAGGGCGGTGAGCCGGCCTTCCCGGTCCAGGCCCAGATGGTTGACGGTGAGCGCGAAGTCCGGCCGAAACCGGGCCACGGCGGCGAGCAGCCCCTCGACCACGGCGGTCTCGCCGCGCTCGCCCCGGCCCATGTCCAGGCGCTCGTGGGGCATGTCCAGGCGGTCGAACGCCGTTTCGATCTCGCGGTAGAGGAAATAGGGCCGCCACAAGAGCAGCACGCGCGGCTTGGGCGAGGCAAGCTTTTGGTAGCCGATCTCCCGGCGCAGGGCTTCGTAGCGGGCGCAGCCGGCCGCCACGCCGGCCTGCCAGTCCGGGTCCAGGCGGGGATAGGCCGGGTGGACGACGAGGCACAGCCGGGCGAACCCGGCCGCTCGGGCGGCGTCGGCGGCCGCCCCGGCGGCGGCCAGGGGATCGGCGTCGTCCCGGAAAACGACCTTCGTCTCGGCGGCGAACCGCTCCCTCACGCCGGCGGCTTCCTGGATGGCGGCCTGCCGGTCGAGGACAAAGACGGCCGGGCAACCGGCCTCCAGGGCGGCCGCGATGCCGTGTCCCAGGCCCGCGCCCAAAAGGACGGCCACCGGCGGCCGGTCGTCGGGCGCGGTCAGGGCGGCCCGCGCCCGGGCGGCCTCGGCCGCGCCGCCGCCCCGGCCGGCCAGATGGCGGACCTTGCCGTCGGCCTCCAGGCGCACGTCGACCACCGTGCCGTCCGGGGCGGAAAGGGCGGTGGCCACGTAGGCCGGGGACTTTGGCGGCGCGGGCGGCATGGGGTCAGCGTCCGGGCAGGTTGAGGATGCGGGTGACGGCTCGGCCGGGGATGCTGAAAAAGCCCTGGAGCACCCGGTAGACCACGTCGCCGATGATGCGGCTGCGGTCGATGGTGACTTTGGGACCGTCCAGGGGGCCGATGATGGTGGCCGGCACATGGCTGCCGCTGGGCAGGGTGGCGATCAGGTTGAGGTCGATGGTCTCGTGGCGCAGATCGCACTCGCCCCGGCCGGCCACCACCATGCGCGGGCTTTCGATGCGGAAATCGTCGCTGTGGGCCACGCCGCCCTTGGCGTTCCAGCTGGAGGAGAACATCTCGAAGGGCAGGCGTTCTTCCTGGGGCTTGCCGTCCACGAGCTTGTCCGGGTCGCGGACCTTGATCTCGCCGCGCGTGATCTGCAAATGGCCGGTGCCGGTCAGATTGCCGCGCAGCTCTTCTTCGGTGGCCCCGCTGGTGCGGGCGGCCACCACAAAGGTGCAGGCCCCGGAGGCCAGGGTGTCGCCCTCGGCCCAGTCGCGCAGGAACCGGGCGATCTCGATGCCTTCGAGTTTGAGTTCGATGGCGGTCTTAAGGGCCGTGTCCCGGGCGTCGCCGCGCACCTCCACGAACAGCCGGCCGGCATAGAAGCGCGGCGATTCCTGGCGAAAGGTGAAAAGTCCGTTTTTGGCGTTAAACGAGGCCGTGCCGGCGTCGAAGGTCACGTTGCCCTTTTTGAGCCAGCCGAAATGCAGCTTGAGGTCCAAGGCGGCTTCGCGCAGGCCCTTGAAGTCGATCTTCTGGCGTCGTTCGGCCAGGGGCGGCGGCCCGGCGGCCGGCTTGTGCGGGGAGTAGGCGTCAAGATCGAGGCGGTCCACCGTGAGCTCCCACTTGCCCCGGGCCGGATCGAACCGCTCGAAGTTGCCGTGGCCGGTCAGATGGGTTTCGTCGAGGCTGGCGGCCAGTTTCGAGACGACCACGCCCTTGTCGTCCACGGCTGCGGCCACGGCCAAGGAAGCCTTGGTCAAAAGCGTGGCCGGCGCTTCGGCCGGCAGGGAAAAGCCCAGGGCCGGCAGCACCTGGCGCGGTGAAAACGTGCCCGTCTCCAGGCTGCACTGCACCGGCGCGGCCTCGCCGCCCTTGCGCCAGACCCTGGCCGTGGCCGAGGCCCCGGCAAAGCCCAGGGACAGTTCGCCCAGGGAAAAGCCGCCGCCGGACTCGGCCGCCACCGGTCCGGAAAGGGTGAGCCGCAACTCGCCGCCGCCGGACAGCCGGGCCAGGGCCGAGGCCTCGAACTTGCCCTGGAACACCTCGCGCAGCCGGCCCTCGCGGTCCAGGGCCAGGGGGCCGGCCAGGGCCGCCCGCGGGTCGCGCAGATTCGGGCCGTCCGGTCCACCGTCAAAGGACGCGGCGGCCAGGGTGGCGTTGGCCTCGCCTTCGATGCCCTCGGCCCCATCCACGCCTTTGAAGGTCAGGCTGATTTTGGGCGCGGCCAGGGTCTGGCGGGAGCCGGCCCGGCCCAGGGCCAGCCGGGGCGCTTCGGCCTCGACAGCGGCGCTGACCGCGCCAAGCCGGCCCTTGGGGCCGCCGGCTGCCTCCAGGCCGAGCTTGGCGGCGATGGGTCCGGTCAGGCCCGATTTGGGGAACAGCTTGCCGGCTTCTGCTCCGGCCAGCTGCAAGGCCCCGGTCAGGCGGCCGGTGGTCTGGCGCTCAAGGGAGCCGGAGAGCCGCCCGCCCCAGGCCTCGGCGGTTTCCACGGCGGCGGTGATCCCTTTTTCGCCCAGGGAAAGGTCGAGGACGGCGTTTTTGAGGTCCAGGCCCCGCCCGCTAACCTGCTCCAGGCGCAGTTTGCCCTTGGCCCGGGGCAGGGTGGCGGCTGGTCCCGACTGGCCCGACTGGTTCGGCTGCCCGGCTGGGCCGACCAGGCCGGCCAGACGGTCGAGGTCCAGGTGGTCCACGGCGAGATCAAAGCCCAGGCCCGGTCCGCCGCCCGGAGCCGGGCCGATCTGGCCGCGAAGAACCAGTCCCCCGGCCTTGGCCTCCAGGCCCGAAAGCTGCCATTTGCCCGAAGGCTCGGCCAAAAGCGTGAGCTGGCCCCGGGCCGCAACCGGCCCGGCCGGCAGGCTGCCCAGGCCCAGGGCCTTGGCTGCTGCGGCCGCGTCGGGGCTGGAAAGGGTCCAGGAACCGGCCGCGCCCGTGGCGTCCAGGCGGCCGGAAAAGCGACTGACAAGGCCCAGGGGTTCCAGGGCGGCCTGGATGTCGTAACCCGGGCCGCCGTCCGGGCCGCCGGTGGGCGAAAGCCGGGCGTCGAGGCTGGCCACCTGCCCCCCGGGCAGCACGGCCGTGGCCGGCCCCAGGCGCACGAGCCCGGGCGCGCCGCGCAGGGTGGCTGCGGCTTCGGCCAAGGACAGACCGCCGACGACGCAGCGGGAGCAGGCGACTTGCGCGTCGAGATCAAGGCCGAAGATCCACGGCCCGGGCACGGGCCAGCCGCCCCCGCCGCCAAGGCCCAGGGCGTCGAAATCGACGTCCTCGGCTTTGATCTGCCCGGACAGGGCCGGCCGGTCGCCGGGAATGAGCCGGGCCGAGCCGTGCGCCGTGCCCCGGGGCAGGCGGGCCGTGAGATCGGTCAGGTGCAGGCCGTCCTTGTCCCCGGCCAGGGCCAGGTCGGCCGTGAGGCGATTGGGCAGGGGGGCGGTCAGCGCGGCATCGGCCGGAGCGGATGGGGCGGCCGGAGACGTGGCCGGGGCTTGGGGCTCTTGCGGAGCGGCCACCAGGCTTTCCGGGCTTCCGGGCTTGGCCAACCCTAAAATGGCCCGCCAGCCGCCGAGCAGGTCGGCGTCCAGCTTCAGCTTGCCGGCCAGACGCGGCGCACCGGGCAGGTCGGAGACCCCGGCCATGCCGGTGAGCCGTGCCCCGTCGGCCCGGGCGTCGATGTCGGACAGGGTGAGCGCGGCGGCGGCCGCGTCGTAGTCGAGCGTCAGTCGCGAGACCACCCGGGTCGGCACGGCCCCCCCCGGGACCAGGGGGGCGTCGATGACAAGCCCGGTCTCCACCCGCACGCCGTGCAGCCCCAGCCGGCCGGAGCCGGGATCGAAGGAAGCCCGGCCCTGGAGGTGGCACTGGAGCTCGCCGCCCGGCACAAGGCCCATGGCCTCGAAGCTGGCCGCGAAATCGAAGGGTTGGCCCAGGCCCGTGCGCAGCCGCGCGCCGGTGACGGACAGGACCTTGCCCGTGGCCGCGTCGTCGTAGCGCACGGCGACGTTGTTCAGGTGCACGGCCCGGGGCTGGGGCACGACGGTCCAGCCCGAGCCGGCCTGGGCGTCCTGGGGCGCGGCCAGGTCGTCCCAGTTGGTCCGGCCGTCGGCGGCCCGGGCCAGATGCACGGTCACGTCCCTGGCCCGCACCGAGCCCGGCGAGATGACCTTGGCCAACAGCGGGGCCATGCGGATGGTCATCTCCACCTGGCGGGCGGCGAACATGGGGCCGTCGCCAAAGCCTGGGGCCTGGGCCACGGCCACCGGCCCCATGGACAGGCCGAGCCAGGGAGTCATGGTGATGGAGACGTCGCCGGACAGCACGGTGTCCCGGCCCAGGGCGTCGGTGAGGGCCTTTTGGGCCATTTCCCGTAGCCGCTCGGGGCCGATGATGTGCTTGGCCAGGGGCGGCAGGGCCAGGGCCAGGATGAGCAAGGCTCCGGCCAGGGCGGCGGCCAGTTTGAGCAGGCGGCGCTTGGCCGGCGGGGCGACGGGGTTGTCCATAGGGCGGGAAGCGGGAGTCCTACAGCGTGACGTTTAAGCCCGTGCGGCCGGGCAGGCCGCGCTGGGCTTCCACGGTCAGGCGGCGGCCGTTTTTCACGGCCAGCAGAAACGACGCGCCGTCGGTGACGTCGTTGACTTCGACCTTCCAGCCGCGCGAGGCCACATCCTTGGCGTAAAAGGCGCTGACCTCGGCCGGGCTGGCCCCGGTTTCGAAGATGACCGTGGCTGCCTTGGGAAAGCGGATCACGCGCTTGAATTCCGCCCCCGGGAATATCCCGGCTTCGTTGCCGAGCACGGCCCGAAAGTCTTCCTGGGCGGCCGCCGACGTGGCTAATAAAGCGAAACAGCAGGCAAAAACAAACAGGCGCGCCCAAACGGTCCTCGCCACGGCCAACCTCCTTTGGAATCGGGCTTCCTTGTGCTACGAGACCGGCCCGAAGTCAAAGGCGGCCGGGGTTGCCGTTTTGGCCGATCCGTGAAAAAAAGCGCCGAGAACTTTTCAGCAAGGAAACGCACATGCCAAGGACACTCCGGGCCGCTCTGGCCCTGGCGGCGCTGGCCGTCGCCCTGGTCGGCTGCAACCGCGATACCGGCGGCGGCGAAGCCAAATATCTGCACCTGTTCAATACCGCCTGGGCCAAGACCAGCAATTTGGGGCTGTACGAGGTCAAGGTGGCCTCGGTTGCGCCCCTGCCCGACGGCATGAAGGTCGTGACCGTCAATTACCTGTTCAACAACGGCATGGTGCCGGACCAGGGCCGGGCCGCCATGCTCGTGTCGCCGGAAAACCGGCTGGCCGATCCCTGCGTGGTCGATCTGGAGATCGACCAGTGCCTGGGCGGCGGTGCGCCGATCTGGCACGCCAAACCGTAGTCGCGCGACCTTTAAAAAATACGAGAGTATTTTTTAAAAAATAGAATGGTTTTCGCTTGTTGCCAGCGAAACGGCGTGGTGCCTTGCCAAGGCGGCACATGCCCGATCCGTTTCATGGGAGACAAGCGGCCTGGAGCGCGCCGTCCGCCTGATGGGCGGACGCGGTTCGTCAAAATGCAAGGCCAGGGAGTCCGGGGCGCGGCGTCGCTTGTAAGGCCGGCCGCTTCCCGGCAGGCCCCAGGGCTGAAATGATACTGCCAACCACCAAAGGCGGGTGCATGTCCAAAGTCTATCTCATCGGAGCCGGTCCGGGCGATCCGGGCCTTTTGACCCTTCGCGCCAAGGAACTCCTCGAAACGGCCGATGTCGTGGTCTACGACTATCTGGCCAACAAGGCCTTCCTGGATTTCTGCCGCAAGGACGCGGAAATCTATTACGTCGGCAAGAAGGGCGGCGACCACACCCTGCCCCAGGACAAGATCAACGACCTGCTGGTGGACATGGCCAAGTCCGGCAAGGTGGTGGCCCGCCTCAAAGGCGGCGATCCCTTTGTCTTTGGCCGGGGCGGCGAGGAAGCCGAGGAGCTCATCGCCGCCGGTTGCGACTTCGAGGTCGTGCCCGGCGTCACCTCGGCCGTGGCCGCGCCGGCTTATGCCGGCATCCCCATCACCCACCGCTCGTTTACCTCGTCGGTGTCGTTTATTACCGGCCACGAGGACCCGACCAAGACCGAAAGCTCGCTCAATTGGGAAGCTTTCGCCAAGTCCGGCTCCACCCTGGTCTTTTTCATGGGCGTGAAAAACCTGCCCCATATCACCGAAAATCTCATGAAGGCCGGGATGCCCGGCGACACCCCGGCCGCCCTGGTGCGCTGGGGCACCACCTGCCGTCATCGCAGCCTGGTGGCCACCGTGGCCACCATGCCCGAGGAAGCCCAGAAACACGGCTTCGCCCCGCCGTCGCTGTTTGTCGTCGGCGGCGTGGCCACGCTCCACGACAAGCTGGCCTGGTACGAAAAGCGCGCCCTTCTCGGCAAGGGCGTGGTCGTCACCCGCAGCCGCGAGCAGGCCAGTGATTTGACCCGCCTGCTGGGGGCCGAAGGGGCTTGCTGCTACGAGTTCCCGGCCATCGAGATCGCGCCGCTGACCGACGTCGCTCCGGTCGACGCGGCCATCGACAGCCTCTACGACAACGACTGGGTCGTCTTCACCTCGGCCAACGGCGTGGACTGCTTTTTCGAGCGCATTGACGCCAAGGGCCTGGACGCCCGGGCCTTCGCCGGCATCCGCATCGCCGCCATCGGGCCGGCCACGGCCAAAAAGCTCGCCGAACGGGGGCTTCGGGCCGATTTCATCCCCGAGCGCTTCGTGGCCGAATCCGTGGTCGAGGGACTGCTCGCCCAGGACGTGGCCGGCAAGAAGGTGCTCATCCCCCGCGCCCGCGAAGCCCGGGACGTGCTGCCCGAAAAGCTGGCCGAAGCCGGCTGCACGGTCACCGTGCTGCCGGTCTACGACACCCGGCCCGTGGACCAGGACCCGGCCGAGATCATCCAGGCCGTGAAAAACGGCGAGATCCACTACGTCACCTTCACCTCGTCCTCGACGGTGAAGAACTTCTTCGCCCAGATTCCGCCCGAGGTGCTCAAGGCCTCGGCCGTCAAGACCGCCTGCATCGGCCCCATCACGGCCGCCACCTTGGCCGAATACGGGTTCACGCCGGACGTCAACGCCGCCGCCTACACCGTGCCGGCCCTGGCCCAGGCTGTCATCGACGACGCGAGGCGCGGCGCGTGACGCTCCCCCTTGCCGTCCTCGCGTCCGGCGGCGGGTCCAACCTGCAAGCCATCATCGACCGTATCGAGGAAGGCAAGATCGCGGCACGCATCGTCGCCGTCGTGTCCAACAAACCCCAGGCGCGGGCGCTTTCGCGCGCCCGCGCCCACGGCATCCCGGCCATCGCCCTGCCCCAGGACGACTACCCGGACCGGGCCGCCTACGACGCGGCGCTGCTGGCCGCCGTCCAGGACTCCGGGGCCCAGGCCGTGATCCTGGCCGGCTACCTGCGCCTGCTCGCCGCGCCCTTTATCGCTGCTTTCCGAAACCGCATCCTCAACATCCACCCGGCGCTGCTGCCAAGCTTCCCCGGCCTGCGCGTCCAGGCCGCCGCCGCCTCCTACGGCGTCACCATCGCCGGAGCCACCGTGCATTTCGTGGACGAGGAAATGGACAGCGGCCCCATCGTCATCCAGGCCGCCGTGCCGGCCGGCCCAGACGATGACGGCGAAAGCCTCGCCGCGCGCATCCTGACCCTTGAACACCGCATCTACCCCCAGGCCGTGGCCTGGCTGGCCGCCGGCCGACTGGCCATCGCCGGCCGCAAGACGCGCCTGGCCCCATCCTCCCTGCCGCCCGCCGATCTGGCTACGGTGTCGCCCTGCCTGGTGAACCCGATGCTGGAGGAAGGATTTTAGGGGCGCGTGAGGGAGTGAGGGGAAGATGGGAAGAGAGAAGAGGGAAGATGCCTCCGGCGGCTGGGGGCCTGAGGCCCCCAGACCCCCCATATGGGGAAAAGTTTAAGGGGGGCGGCGGCAGGGTGGAGAAAAAGATTTCGATCTGAACAACGATTCGCATGACAAAATGTAATACGAACCAGCCCCTCCCCCCATCCAGGGGGTCCGGGGGGGATGATCCCCCCCGGCGGGTCCAGGGCAGAGCCCTGGTCTTCCTCTATCTCATCCCCCTCGCCATCGTCGCGGCCTTCGCGCTGCTCTCCTGGCGCGGCATCCTTTGGACGCCGGGGCATGTCTACCAGAACTGGGACCGGGTGCCGACGCCCTACGCCGAGGAGATGCGCCAAGTCGCCGACATCTCCAAGCACGCCTGGGCCTCCAAGTACGACATGGGCGCGCCGGGCGCGTTTTCCGGCATCACCCGCTGGTTCGACCTCGTCACCCGCGACGCCGGGTCATACCTGGGCGGCCCCTTTATCGTGCGCTGGGAAGGCCCGGTCTATGCCGTGGCCGGGGCCGGCGGCGTGGCCGTGCTGTGTCGCCTCTTGGGCCTGGGGCTGTGGCCCACGGTCTTGGCCGCCATGGTCTTTGCCTTCAATCCGCGCCAGTTTTCCATGGCCGTGGCCGGCCATGTGGAAGAGAGCGGTTTTGCCCTGGCCATCGTCCCTTGGGTGCTGGCCTTGCTCTTTCGGGCGGCGGCCGATCCGTCCGCGCGCCGGTTTCTCGCCTGTACGCTGACAGCCGGTCTGCTTGGGGCCTTGGCCTGCTCGGCCTCACCCTTTGGCATCGTGTTTTATGGCTCGTTCACCGCACTTTTCACCCTCGGCCAGACCGTCGCCCGGCGAAGCTGGCGTCCGGCCCTGGCCTTTGCCCTGGCCGGCGGCGTGGCGCTCTTTCTCCATCTGCACTGGCTGGTTCCGGCGGCCAGCTCCATCATCCACGCCGCCGATTTCAAGCATCACCAGACCAAGGAAGAGATCAACGACCATTACCAGGGCATTTATCGCCGCTATTCCGCGCCGCTTCGCCAAGCCATGCTCGGCCACACCGACAATTATGGCATGGGCACGGAATACGCCTATCCGGTAACGCTCAAAGACAACCCCGAGTGGGTGGCCGCGGCCCTGGCCTTGCTCGGGCTGGCGATTCTCGGCGGCTTTGGCCGCGTGCCGAACAGAGGCATCAAATATTTCGCCGCCTTGTGCCTGCTCATGGGCTTTATCTGTCTGGCCGGCAACAAGACGCTCGCCGGCGCGGTGTTTTACGAGAAGTTTTTAAACCGCGTGCCGATCCTGTTTTTCCAGATGGCCCGGCCGGCCCGCTGGCTGCCGGTCTATTATTTCGGCTTGGCCCTGCTGGCCGGCCTGGGGTTGGCCCGGCTTTTGGAATGGAGCAAGGGCAGCCGCCTCAACCGGGCCACGACCCTGGCCTTTGGGGCCGCCGTCCTGGTCGTCTACCTGCACCCCTACTGGACCGGCCAGTTGACCCGGCCTCAGAACGCCACCTCCCAGACCATGGCCATGATGCCCCAGCCGCTGTCCCCGGCCGAGGGCACCCTCTCGAAATATTTCACCAATGACCCCGACGACTACCGGGTGACGGTCTGGCCCACCATCGCCGGTCCCACCGGCGACGTGCCCGAACCGCCGAACAACGGGCTGACCCGCAATTTCGCCCTGCTCGGCAAGGACGGCATCATCGGCCCCACCTACATCGGTGAACCCTACAGCATGTACCTGCTTGGGCTTTTGCACCGGCCCTGGCCGGTCACCGACGCCTTTGGCCGGCTGCTGGGGCTGGCCGCCGTCAAACGGGTCGTCTACAACCAGACCAACCCCTATCTGTCCTATGGCTCGTTTGGCTGGATGCCGACCACCAAGCGCGGGCCGGAAACGCTGTTCGATCCCGGCGATTTGATTGGCCCCTTCATCGCCGCCCAGCGCGATCTGGTGGTCGATCCCGACCTGGCCGCGCCGCCTGAAGCCGTGCTTCGCAACACCGACTTCCTGCCGCGCCTGCGCCTGACCCAGGGGGCGCGTCTGGCCGCCGGCGGTTTTCCGCTGCTGTTGTCCCTGGCCAACGCCAGCCGGCCCCAGTGGGCCGACGAGGCGCTGTTCTTCGGGGCCGACGTCACCGAGGCCGAACTCAAAACGCTGGGACCGGGTTTTGGCGGCCTGACCGTGGCCGGCGGGGCCACGCCCGAACTGCTGCTGCCGTTCCTGCCGGCCGACGCCTACCAGGGAGCGGCGTCAGCCACCCTGGAAGGCGCGTTCGGGCCGTTGGCCCCCCGCCAGCTTGACGATCCTCGTCATGGCGGCTCGGTGCTGGAAAAGGCCGCCCGCATAAGCGAAGGTCCGGGCGTGGCCCGGTTTGCGCTGATCGGCCACGGGACCCTACACCTGTTCCTGCGGGCCGGGGCCGAGAGCTTTGCCGGCACGGCCAAGGTGAGCCTCGACGGCGCGCCCGTGGCCGAGCTGGCCGCCGGCCCCCTGGGGCGCGGCATCGACTGGATCGACTGCGGCACGGCCACTTTCGAGCCGGGACCGCCCCATGAGCTGGCCGTGGAAATTCCCGGCCGGGGCGTCATCGTCTCGGGGCTCCTTGCCGTGCCCGAGGAAGCTTACGCTGACGCCCGGGGCCAACTGGCCGCCCTGGCCGGCGGCAAGGTCCGGGTGGTGGCCGAGGCCGAGGAAGCAACCGAAGCGCCGGTCTCGCCCATGGCCCCCAAGCTTTTCGTGCCGCTTTTGGCCCAGGGCGCGGACGTGACCGTGACCAGCGAAAACGCCCGTCTCGATCTCGCCGACCCGCGCGGGGCCGGGGTGGTGGCCGTGGAAGGCGACGCTCCGGGCGAGGTGGTCTATACCGTGCGCTTCCCCGAGCCGGTTGCGGGGCTGACGCTGGAAAGCTATCCGCGCCTTTTCGGCGACAAGGTCCAGACGTCCTACGTGGCGGCCTCGGCCTCCGTGGACGGCGGCCCGTCCAAGCTCCTGTACCGGGTGGAGGGGAGCCGTGACGACCGCTGGGAGGACGTCTACAAGCGCCGCATGGTTTCCGAGATCAAGGGGCCGGCCACCACCGTCACCATCCGCTTCGCCATGCGCCAGGCCCAGCTGTCTTCCCAGGTCAATTCCCCCAACCAGCCCATGCGGCTGGTGGCCGACACCCCCGTTCCCGGCCGGGCCGTGCTGTCCTTTGGCGCGGCGGCCCGGCTGCCGGCCACCCTGGCCGTGGCCGTGCCCGTGGCCGGGGACTACGCCGCCACCTTGCGGCTGGTGGGCAAGGCCGGGGACACGGTCAAACTGCCGGACGGCCGTTCGGTGGTCCTGACCAAGGACGGCCGCAATGACGTCCCGACCGGGACGGCGCGGCCCGGAGCCGACGGCTTGGTCCGTTTGGCCCTTGACGGGCCGGCCACCGTGGCCTGCGACGCCGTGGAGCTGACCCTGGGCGAGACAGGCGGCCCGGTTGCCGGCGCGGACATTGCCTACAAGCGCCAAAACGCTGGCCGCTACGACCTGACCTTGCCGGCTGGCGGCGGCTTTCTGGTTTTCTCCGAAGCTTTTCACCCCGGCTGGGGGCTGGCGATCGGAGGCAAGTCGTTGACCCCGCTTAAAGGTCTGGGATTTATCAATGTCTACAATCTGCCGTCCGGCGCGTCCGGCCCGGCCGAGCTGCTTTATCGTGACGAGGCCATCATGGCCAGGCTCGTGCCCGTCATGAACGCCGGCTGGATCGTGCTGACGCTAATGACCCTGGCTCTTTTCGTGCCGGACCTGCTGCCCGGCCGGCGAAAGCACCCCCGGGCCGATTGAAGCCCGGGGCGATCCCGGCTATGGTCCGGCCTCCCGGCGAGGCCGGTTGGAGCGCTATGCCGAAAACCACGTCGCGGACCGCCGCCTACCTGAAGCTGGCCCGGCCGCACCAGTACGTCAAAAACGCCTTTGTCTTCCTGCCGCTGTTTTTTGGCTGGAAGCTCACCGACCCGGCGGCGCTGTGGAGCGCCTGCCTGGCCTTTGCCGCGTTCTGTCTGGCCGCCAGCGCCGTCTATGTCGTCAATGACTTAAAAGACGTCGAGGAAGACCGGGCCCATCCCACCAAGCGCAACCGCCCCCTGGCCTCGGGCGCGCTGACCCCGGGGCAGGGCCTGCGGTTCGCCGGCGTGCTTCTGGCCGGCGCGGCCGGTCTGACCCTCGTTCTGGGGTCGGGCGGCTTTGCCGCCATCCTGGCCGGCTATCTCGTCATTAACGCCCTCTACAGCTTTGCCCTCAAGCACAAGGCGCTCATTGATCTGGCCTGCATTGCCGTGGGCTTTGTGCTGCGGGTGTTCGCCGGCGGCGTGGTCACGGCCGTGACCCCCAGCCATTGGATCGTGCTCATGACGTTCCTGCTGGCGCTGTTTCTCGGCTTTGCCAAGCGCCGCGACGACCTGCTGCTGTCGGCCGCCGGCTGCGAGAAAACGCGGCGGTCGCTCGACGGCTACAACCTGGAGTTCGTCTCGGCCTCCATGATCATCATGGCGGCGGTTGTCATCGTGAGCTACATCCTCTACACGCTTTCCCCCGAGGTCATCGCCAAGCATGGCTCGGACAAGCTGTACCTGACCGCCATTTTCGTCATCCTCGGCGTCCTGCGCTACTTGCAGATTACCCTGGTCGAGTGCAAAAGCGGTTCACCGACCCTGGTGCTGTTGCGCGACGGCTTCATCCAGGCCTCCCTGGGGCTGTGGATCGTCAGCTTTTACCTTATCCTCTATGTGGAGCGTGTCCGGAATCCATGAAGAAAATCATGCTGTTCTATCCGCCGGGGCGGTTTTACCAGCGCGGCGAGGACCGTTCCCAGGGCAACGTGGAGCAGTCCACGGCCACGTCCATGCGCGCGCCCAACGACCTGGGCTACGCCGCCGCCACCCTCAAGCAGGAAGGGTTTGCCGTTTTCCTGCGCGACTACCAGACCGAGCGCTGCGCCCCGGCCGATCTGCTGGCCGATTTCGACCGCGAGGCCCCGGACGGCATCTTCGTCAGCATCACCAACTCTACCATTTTCAACGATCTGACCCTGGTGCGGCAGCTGAAGGCCAAAAAGCCCGACCTTCTGGTCATGCTCAAGGGTGCGATCTTCTTTGACCCCGACGAGGCGCTCCTGGCCCAGCTCGATCTGGCCGACGTCACCTACCTGATCGGCCTGGAATCCGACTTCATCGTCGGCAAGCTCGCCAAGGCCCATTTCGACGCTCCGGCCGGCGTGCCGGCCATTCGCGGCATCCTCTTTAAAAAGGACGGCGTCTGGACCAAGACCGACTTCGCCTCCTGGGAGACCGACCTCGACAGCCTGCCGTTTCCCGACCGTAGCCTGATCAAAAACGCCCTCTACGTGCGCCCCGACACCGGCGAACCCCAGGCCACCATCGCCACCTCGCGCGGCTGCCCCTCAGCCTGCATCTTCTGCATGACCCCGAAGATTTCCGGCAAAAAGCTGCGCCTGCGCTCGCCGGAAAACATTCTGGCCGAACTCACCGACTGCTACGCCAACCACGGCATCCGCGACTTCTTCTTCAAGTCCGACACCTTCACCTTTGACCCGACCTGGACCCAGGCCGTGTGCCAGGCCATCCTTGCTTCCCCCCTGGCCGGCAAGATCCGCTGGGTGGCCAACTCCAAGGTCAAGCCCCTGGACAAGGACACGCTGGTCCTCATGAAAAAGGCCGGTTGCTGGCTGGTGGCCTTTGGCTACGAGTCGGGCAGCCCGGAAACGCTGTCGCGCATCCACAAGAACACAACAACCAACGACAACCTTCAGGCCACCAAATGGGCCAAGGAAGCGGGGCTGCTCACCTTCGGCTTCTTCCTCATCGGCCTGCCCTGGGAAACCAGGGAACACCTCGAAGCCACGCGTCAGCACATCTTCGAGCTGGACAACGATTTCCTGGAACTCCACATCGCCATTCCCTATTACGGCACCCGGCTCAATGAAATCGCCCGCGAAGAGGGGCTTTTGCCCGGCTCGGTCCTGGGCAAGGACTATTTCAACGCCCCAACCGTCGGCACGAGCACGCTCTCCATGGAAGAAATCGAGGCCTTCCGCAAAAAAACGCTCCTCGATTTCCACCTGCGCCCGTCCTACATCACCCGCAAGCTCGTCCAGGCCGGCGGCAACCCCAAAATCATCGCCAACTACGCCCGCTTCGGCCTGCGGCTGCTCAAAAACACCCTCATGCCGCCCAAGCGCCCGCGCGCTTTGACCCCGGACGGCACGCCGCCCCACGTTGCCATTCTCGGCGCCAATTCCGACATCGCCCTGGCCCTGGCCCGCCAGCTGGCCGCGCAGGACCACGCCTCCCTGGTGCTGGCCTCCCGCGACCAGGATCGGCTCAATGTCGCCGCCGTGGATCTGGCCAAGGATTGCGACACGGACGTCAGCGTGCGCCATTTCGACGCCCTGGATTTCGCCGGCCACGCCGCCTTTTTCGATTCCCTGGACCCCATGCCCGACGTCCTGGTCCTGGCCTTCGGGCTGCTCGGCGACCAGCAGTCCGGCCAGCGCGATTTCGCCGCCGCCCGCGCGGTCATCGACACCAACTTCACCGCCGCCGCCTCCGTCCTCGAAATCGCCGCCGACCGCTTCGCCAAGCGCGGCCACGGCACCATCGTCGGCCTGACCTCCCCGGCCGGCGAGCGCGGCCGCAAGAGCAACTACCTCTACGGCGCGGCCAAGGCCGGGCTGACCACGCTGCTTTCCGGCCTGCGCCACCGCCTGGCCGGCACAGGCGTGCGCGTCGTCACCGTCATCCCCGGCTGGACCAAGACCCGCATGACCGCCGCCGCGCCCACCCCCGCGCGCCTTACCGCCTCGCCCGAACGCGTGGCCGGCGACATCCGCAAAGCCCTTCACGGCAAGGGCGACGTCCTCTATACCCCGTGGTTCTGGCGGCCCATCATGGCCCTGGTGCGCGCGCTCCCCGAAAAACTCTTCGTCAAAACGAATCTCTAATGAACATACTCTTCCTCAATCACAATCCCGAGCGCTACGGCACCTACTTCCGCTGCTACCACCTGGGGCGGCATCTGGCTGATCGCGGCCACAACGTGACCTTGGTGTGCGCCTCCCGCGAGGCCACCCTGCGCACCACCGAACGCAAGGAAGGCGGCTTGCGCATCCGCTTCCTGCCGCGCGTCAACCTGGCCACCTACCACACCGGCCATACCCTGCGGATGTTGCTCAACACCCACGAATGTCTGCGCACGCCCATGGACATTCTGCACAGCTTCGCCTTTCCGCTGCATCCCATCAGCTTCCCCACGCTGGTGACCAGCATCCTCAAGCCCCAGGTCAAGATCGTGCTGGACCACGACGACATGTGGAAAGGCGGCTTTATTGACCAGCACCCCGGCCCGGTGCGGCTGCTCTACAACTTCACCGAGGACCAGTTGCCGCGCATCGCCGACCAGGCCACCGCCGCCAGCGACATCCTCATCGGCAAATTCCGCGACGCCGGCCTGCCAGCCGACAAGATCCACTATATCCCCAACTGCCCAACCATCCGCCTGGACATGCCGCCCAAGCACGAGGCTCGGGCCGCCCTGGGGCTGGCCCCGGACGACAAAGTGCTGCTCTCCATGGGCCACACCTACACCGAATCGCTTTTTGCGCTGCTCGACGCCTACACCGCCGCCCGCGAGACCCTGCCGGGCCTCAAGCTTCTGTTCCTCGGCAAGATGCACATCTCCGACGACTTCAAGGCCCGCATGAAGCCCTATGAGGAGCGCTTCGCCCCGGACATCGTCAAGATCGGCGAAAAGCCGCCCACCGACGTGCCGCGCTATCTGGCCGCCGCCGACGCGCTGCTTCTGCCCATGGACGACGACCCCATCGAAAAGGCCCGCTTCCCCATCCGCTTCGGCGACTATCTCGCCTCGGGCGTGCCCGTGGTCTCCAACGCCGTGGGCGAAATCAAACGCATCATGGAGTCCCGCGACTGCGGTTACACCGCGCCCGTGGGCAACGCCGCCGCCTTCGGCCGGGCCATCGTCACCGCCCTCACCGACGAGGCCGGCCGGCAGCGCAAACGTGAAAACGCCAGACGCCTCATCGCCGAAGAACTCAACTGGCCCGCCGTGGCCGCGCGCCTCGAAGCCGTCTACGAAAAGACGCTCGGCGAATAACCGGGTCCAGGGCGCTGCCCTGGACCCGGCAGGGCGCTGTCCTGCACCCGCTGGGACGCTGTCCCAGACCCTGCCAGGGCGCTGCCCTGGACCCGGCAGGACGCTGTCCTGCACCTGCCAGGGCGCTGCCCTGGACCCGCCGGGGGGATAATCCCCCCGGACCCCCTGATTGTCTGCGGCGGGCGGGCGAGCCGACAGGGGGGCCGGGAGGTGTCGGCGGACGCCGAAGAAGGGGCCGGAATCGCGCCCGGCGATGCCGCCGCTGGCGCGGCAGGCTCGCCGGACCCGATTCCGGCCCCTACCACGCCACGGCCCCCAAAGCGGGGCCGTAGGGATAGCATTTTTGCTGACAGGATAGGGATGCCCGGAACCTGGGCATCCCCCATAGAGAAGTTTTTGGGGAAGGAGGGGGCTCGGGGGAGGAAACCCCTTTTTTCAAAAAGGGGTTTCCTCCCCCGATTCCTCTTCATTCTTTCCTCATAAGGACAAGCATATGCGTATATTCGTGCCGGCGATGGGGCGGGTGAACACGAAGAATCGGGACGGCAGCGAGGTCAGGTTCGCCGAGATCGCCAAGCGGTGGCTGGCGGCCGGCGTGAAGCTGGAGCTGTTGTTGCCGCGCCGGGAGATCGGCGTGCTGGAGTCCCAGGGCGTGCGCGCTTCCTGGCGCGTGCATTGGGAGCCTTTTACCAGCGAATCCGACCGGCTGTGGAACGTGCTGGCCGTGTATTTGTGGCGGATGCTGACCTGTCCGCTGGCGCGGTATCCCAAAGGCGTGGACGCGGTTTACGCGCCGTCGGACTTCTTGTTCGACTTGCTGCCGGCGCTCTTGTGCCGTTGGCGCAATCCGGCGGCCAGGCTCGTCGTGTGCGTGTTTCTCATCGCCCCCAACCCCTTTAAGGGCTACGAGAACGTCTTTGGCGGCAAGTGGAAGCTGCCGTCGGTGCGCGGGGTGCTCTATTACTGCGCCCAGTGGTTGAGCGTCTGGTTGGCACGAAAAAATGGCGCGACCATGCTCGTGCTCAATTCCCTGGACAAGGATTCGCTGATCGCCATGGGCGCGGACCCGGCCACGGTGCATGTGGTGACCATGGGCGTGGACGCCGGCTTTTTCGACGGCGTGGACGCGGCGGCCGACACGCCGCGCTATGACGGCATTTTCCTGGGCCGGCTGCATCCCCAAAAGGGGCTTTTCGATCTGGTGCGCATCTGGAAGCGGGTGTGCGAGAAGCGTCCCGGCAGCCGCCTTGGGGTCATCGGCGGCGGCAGCGATTGGTGGTTTGGCAAGCTCAAGCAGGAGATCGCGGCGGCCGGGCTGACCGGCCAGGTCGATTTGCTCGGGTTTCGTCAGGGTGAGGACAAGGTGCGGCTGTTAAAGGCCGCCGGCGTGTTCCTCATGCCCAGCCACTACGAGAGCTTCGGCCAGGTGGCCGTGGAGGCCATGGCCAGCGGTCTGCCGGTGGTGGCCTACGATCTGCCGATTTATCGAGAGATTTTCCCCACCGGCATGATCAAGACGGCCCTGGAGGACGAGGCGTCGTTTGCCGCCGAGGTGTTGTCCCTGCTGGCTGACCCGGCCCGCCGCGAGGCCGCCGTGGCGCAGGCCCGGGCCCGCGCCGCCGTCTTCGACTGGGCGGCCATCGCCGAGCGCGAAATGGGGTTTGTGACGCAGCGGTAGGGCGATTGGCGACCGGTCACGACTCGCGTTTCAGGGATGCGTGATTTTTTAAGAAAATTGGTGTGTTAAATTCTTTGCCTGGGAAAAGCCCTAAGCGCTTTTCGCGGATGCGACACTAACGGGCGTCGTCGATGAGCCGGTAGCGGGTGCCCGTTTTACAGATCAGCCCGAGGCGTTCCAGATTCTTGATGTCGCGCCGGATCGTTTTGTCGCTGACCTGTCGATAGAGCAGCGTAAACGGACTTGTCTGCCTGAGATCGTGGCTGTCAAACGCCGTGTCGCCGGCGGCCAGGAGCAGTTCGATGAGCTGATGCTGGCGCGGGGAAATCTCTCGGGTCTGGTTCTTGAGATACGCGACATAGTCGCGATAGAGCAGCGGTTTGACCCCCGCCACGAGGCGCTCCCGGAGTTCTTCCAGGCCGGCGCGCAGGGAACGGCAATAGAAATCCAGGAACGGCTGCACGCTGTCGTCCGTGCTGTGTTCCGATTTCGAGAACGCGATGTAATAGTCGTGGATGTCGCGGTAATAGGCGTTCCAAAGTATGCTCGGTATATGCCGATAGCCGGCCGCCGCCAGGATCATGGCCTCGATCATGCGGGCCGTGCGCCCATTGCCGTCCCGGAAGGGATGGATTTTCGCCAGATGGTAATGCGCCAGGGCCGCCCGAATGACCGGATCGGTCAGCAAGAGCGCCTCGCCGTTTATCCAATCCACGAACGCCGCCATGAGCGTCTTGATGTCTTCCAGAATTTTCGGGGGCACATAGGTGCCGCCATGTTCCGGGTTGCCGACTTGCACGGGCGTGTTGCGATACAGTCCCGGTGAGATGGACGCGTCGTTGACGCCGATAGTGATGGCGGCGTGGACTGCCTTGATAATACCCTCGCTGAGCAGAAAGGGTTTGGCATTCTTGGCTTTATTGGTAGCGAGGATGAACTTGTCGTGGGTAGCCTTGAGATTGAGGATTTCCCGCTCGAAATCGTTGGCGGCCGTTGTCGAACCTTCTTTTTCCAGCAAAGCGCCCACAGCCTTTTCGTCCAGGGGATTGCCTTCCAGCGCCGCCGTGCTGAAGATGGACTTGCGGATCAGGTCGGCGTCGAGAAACGCCGCCAGATGCGGCGGTGTCGGCAATGAGGCGATGATGTCGTAGCAGGCGTGGAAGACCTTGAGTTCGGTAGCGATGTTGTCTTGATCGAAGCGGCGGGA
The DNA here is from genome assembly GCF_004135975.1 of Solidesulfovibrio carbinolicus. Classification (NCBI taxonomy): domain Bacteria; kingdom Pseudomonadati; phylum Thermodesulfobacteriota; class Desulfovibrionia; order Desulfovibrionales; family Desulfovibrionaceae; genus Solidesulfovibrio; species Solidesulfovibrio carbinolicus. Next base: position 269,723 of record NZ_CP026538.1, read on the forward strand.
GAAGACGAAATTGCCGGACTTGAACGTCAGGACCTTGTGGATTTCCTGGGCTGTCGTGGGCATGATTTTGTCCAGCTTAAAAGTAATGAAATCGTACTTATAAAATTATTCATGTCCTTTGTTTTGTCCAGAAGATTTGTCCCTCCCAGCCATCATTCGTCCCGCAGCACCGCCAGCACCTCGACGTTGGAGGCCTGCCAGGCCGGATAGGCCCCGGCCAGGATGCCCAGGGCCGCCGAGCCGATAAGCGTGCCGCCGATCAGCGCCGGATGGTAGACGCTCGGGAAATCCCCCACCCGGTAGACCACGGCCAGCACGCCAAGGGCCACCACCGTCCCTGCCGCGCCGCCGGCCGAGGCCATCATGCCGGATTCGATGAGAAACTGGCGCACGATGTCTTTTTTACGCGCTCCCACCGCCCGCCGGATGCCGATCTCCAGACGCCTGGCCCGCACGAGCAGGATCATGATGGAGAGGATGCCCAGGCCGCCGATGCCAAAGGACAGCGACGAGCTGATGAACCCCAGGGTCTGCACCAAGTCGAGCGCCTGCTGCTTGACCTCCATGGTGTCCTTGGCGGTCAACACCTTGAAATCGTCGGGCTGCCCCTTGTCGGTCTTGATGTCGTGGCGCTTGCGCAGGATGTGCACGGCGGCTTCCCGGGCAGCGTCGAAATCCGCCCCGTCGGCCAGGCGCACGTACACCCCGTGGATGTAGGTCTTGTTGGACATGCGCCGCATGAAGGTGGAAAGCGGCACGAAAATCTGTTCGTCCTGGTTGGCCCCGGACACGTCCGAGCCTTTTTCCTCCATGACACCGACAACGGTGAGCCGGGCCCGGAAGATGAAGACCGACTGGCCCACGGCCGCCTCGGCCGTGCCGAAAAGCCGCCGGGCGATGGCCGGCCCCAGGGCGCAGACCAGCTCCTTGTCGTCTTCCTCGGCTTGGTCGAAAAAGCGGCCGTACTGGGGCGTGGCGCCGCGTATGGACGGATAGGCCGGCCAGGTGGCCACGAGCTGGCACATGACCTTTTTGTCGCCGGCCCGGATGGGCATGGGGAAGCTGAGAAACGGCACGCCGTCCACGGCCGAGGGCAGCCCGCGCAGCAGGGCCACGGCGTCGGGGAGCTTCAAGTTGGTGTTGCCGGCGTCGGGCCGGATGTCGCCCCGGCGGAAACGGATGTTGCCGGTCATGGCCATCAGCAGGTTGGGCCCGAGCTTTTCCGTCTCGATGACGGCCTTACGCTCCATGGCCAGGGTCACGTGCAGCACGCCCGTGAGCGCGAACGCACCGAGAAAGACCCCGAGCATGGCCAGGACCGTGCGCATCTTGTGGGTCGCCAGGGACTTCAGCGCGATACGCAGGCTAAAAAGCACCGGCAGGCCTCAGGAAGAAGAGGGGGCTTTGGGGTGTTCTTCGTTGTACGGTTCGGTTGGCCAGGGGAAAAGCTCCTTGGCCCGGGCCACGGCAAAGGCTTCCACATCCTTGTGCCAGACGCGAAAAAGCTGCACCAAGTCATGGCCAAGGGGGGTCAAGCGAAAGCCTTTTTTGGGGCCCGAACGCTCCACCAGCGGTTCGCCGATGACGGTTTCCGTCTGCTTCATGCGGCCCCAGGCGGCGCGGTAGGACATGCCCATGGCCGAGGCCGCCTTGTTGAGCGACCCCAGTTCCTCCACAAGTTCGAGAAGTTGAATCCGGCCCAGCCCAAGCAGCATGCCGTCTCCGGTTTCGAGCCATAAATGCAGCCGCTGCACGGCCTTGATCGTGTGCATCCGCTTTCCTCACGAGTCCGCTCTGGCGTTATGTCAAAGCTGTCTTATCCTTAGCCGGCCGCTGTTGCCAAGGGGGAGTTGACCGCGAAGGCCGGCTCCCGTATCGCCAGACGCCTTGTGCGCGACGGCGGAGGTTGCATGGAGAAAAAAAGCGGACTGCTGGCCGCCGGTGTCGGCTTTGGGACCATCTGGTCCCTGGCCTGGCCGCAGATCCTCATGATGTTTTTGACGTTTTGCATCGGTTTCGTCGACGTCTACGTGGGCGGGCGCATCGACCGGGAAACCCAGGCGGCGGTGGGCGTTTTGGCCCAGGCCATGTTTTTTTTCCAGGTTGTTGCCGCCGCCGTGGCCAACGGAGCCGTGGCCGCCGTCAGCCAGTCCGAGGGCGCGGGGCGTCTGGCCAGGGCCGGGCGCTATGTCTGGCTGTGCCTGCTGGCCGGGGTGGCCGCCTCGGTGGCCGTCATGGCCCTGGGGCTGGTCTTTCGTGACGCCTTTCTCGGCTTGCTCCAGATGCCGGCCCCCATCTGGGACACGGCCCGCTATTTCCTGACCGTGTTGTTGCTGCTGCTGCCCATCCAGTCGTTTTTCATCATCGCCAACGCCCTGTTCCGGGCGCGTCGGCTGGTCATGACGCCGCTTTTTGCCTGGGGCCTGGCCGCCGTGCTCAATACCCTGGGTGATTTCGGCTTTGGCCTGGGACGCTTCGGCCTGCCGGACTTCGGCTATGCCGGCGTGGCCTGGAGCACGTTTATTTCGGTCACGGCCGGCATGGCCTTCAACCTGGCCGCGCTCATCCACGTCGGCATGCTGCGGCGCGACCAGTTCCCCTGCTGGCGCTGGGCGCGCTGCGCCAGCCGCTATCTGCTGCGGGTCGCCTGGCCGTCGGGGCTCATGCAGATCGTGTGGCACACCGGCTATTTGCTCCTTTTTTCCGTGGTCGGCTCGCTGCCCACGGGCAGCGTGGCCGCCCTGGCCGGCATGTCGGCCGGGATGCGGCTGGAATCGATACTCTTTTTGCCGCCCATGGCCTTTAATTTCACGGCCTCCATCCTGGTCGGCAATTTGATCGGAGCCGGCCGGCCCGACGAGGCCCGGCGGGTGGGCTACCGCATCGCCTGGGCGGGCGTGGCCGCCATCAGCCTCATGGGGCTTTGCCTGTGGCCGTTTCTGCCGGCGGCGGCCGCGTTTGTCTCCCCGGACCCCGAGGCGGCGGCCCAGGCGGTTTCGTATTTGCGATACAACGTCGCGGCCATTCCCTTTACCGTGGCCGGTCTTATTCTCATCGGGGCCATGACCGGGGCCGGGGCGACGCTTTTAACCATGTTCGTCACCGGCGGTTCCGTCTGGCTTGTGCGGTTGCCCTTGGCGTTTTTATTGGGGCATAGCCTCCTTGGCCGGGCCGAGGGGGTGTGGATTTCCATGTTCGTGTCCCAGGCCGTGCAGTCGCTGGCCTGCCTGGGGGTGTACCGCTACGCGGATTGGACGCGTTTCGGCATGGGCGGCGGCAAGACGAGGAAGTAACGATGCGAGAAGGTTTTGAGGCCATTTCCCTGGAGCGGCGCGACGAATACCTGGAGCGCCTGGCAAAGTGCCCCGAGAAGGTTTCGGACTACAGCTTCGGCAACCTCTGGGGCTGGGCCGAGGAATACGGCCTGTCCTGGCGGTTTGGCGAAAGCCATGTCTGGATCTTGCAGACTAAGCCCTATGAAGTCTTTTGGGCGCCGGTGGGGCCGTGGACCAACGTCGATTGGAGCGCCTGCCCGTGTCTGGCCCAGGGGCTGGACTTCATCCGGGTGCCCGAGATGTTGTGCGGCATCCTCTCCGACGCCATGCCCGACCGGGTGACCACCCAGGAGGCCCGGGACCACGACGACTACGTCTACAGCGTGCCCGAACTGGTGGAGCTTCGCGGCAACAAGTTCCACAAGAAGAAAAATCTGCTCAGCCAGTTTCAGCGGACCTACGACTACGAATACAAGCCGCTGACCCCGGATTGCGTGGAAGAGACCCTGGAACTGCAGCGTCAGTGGTTCGCCTGGCGTGATCCCGAGGATTCCGGGGCGCTTTTGGCTGAAAATCAAGCAATCGTGCGGGTGCTCCAGAGCTGGGACCGTTTCCCGGGCCTTATGGGCGGGGCCATCCGGGTGGACGGCGAGATGATCGCTTATACCGTGGCCGAAGCGCTGACCCCGGAAATGCTGGTGATCCACTTCGAAAAAGGCCGGCCGGGCTTCAAGGGCGTGTATCAGGCCATCAATCAAATGTTTCTGGCCGATGCCGGAACGCCCTACGCCCTGGTCAACCGGGAGCAGGATCTGGGCGACGAGGGATTGCGCAAGGCCAAACTCTCCTACAACCCCTGCATGTATCTCAAAAAATGCAAGGTTTCCGTGGCGGCGGCCGGATAAGGCTGCCCCGGCCCGCGTCCGGCACGGATAGGATCGGTCGCGCGCATCGACGCGACAGGGCGGTTTTTTGCTGTTGCAGTGTGGGTTTGGCTTGCCTTTTCGGGCAAAACAACCAACATTGGTCGGTGCTGTTTTGTTGCTGATCCTGTACCGGTTGGGGCGAAAGCATGAATAAGACGCTTCGTATTCTCGTCGTTGACGACTCCAAGGTCATGCGCGGGGTGCTGCGCAAGATGCTCGGTTGTGACGGAACCGAAGTGCTGGAAGCCCACGACGGCAAGCACGCCCTGGAAGTGCTGGCCGTCGAGCCGGTGGACTGCGTCATCTCCGACTGGAACATGCCGCGCATGAAGGGCATCGATCTGTTGCGCCAGGTCCGGCAGGACGCCGCCCTGGCCCACCTGCCCTTTGTCATGGTCACGGCCGAGGCCATGGCCCAGAACGTGGCCGAGGCCGACGCCGCCAGTGTCAGCGCCTACCTCACCAAGCCCTTCACCGCCGAGGACCTCTGGACCACCCTGCGCGGCATCCTGCCGGGGGCCGCGTCGGCTTGACGCCCCGCCCGAGCTTGCCCCGGCGCAGGCTCGTGTCGCCCCTGGCGAGAAATCCATGCCGTTTCCTGCCAACAGGTGAAAGCCGGGAGCTCTTCTCAAAAATACCGTCGTATTTTTTGAAAACCCAGGACCGCCCGCCGCCAAACCTATTCTTTCCTGCCGCACCGTCAGCCAACCAAGGTCTCACCCATGTCGTACCGTATTTCGCCCAAGGCGCTGCTGCGCCTGCCGCAGTGGTTTTTCTTCTTGGCAACGGTCTATATCGGGGTGGAGTTCGCCCGCTTCTGTCTGTCCGTGACCGCCGGCCAGGCCGGCACGGTGGCCCGCCCGGCCGGCGTGGAAGGCTTTTTGCCCATAAGCGCCCTGCTTGGGCTGCGCCGGCTGCTGGCCACCGGCTCTTTTGATCCGGTGCATCCGGCCGGGTTGTGGATTCTTCTGGCCGCCCTGGCCATGGGGCTGGTCTTTCGCAAAGGCTTTTGCGGCCATGTCTGCCCCGTCGGCTTCCTGGCCGCGCGCCTGGGCCGTCTGGGCCAGCGCCTGGGCCTGGCCCGAAGCCTGTCCCCGCGCCTGGACGCCGTCCTGGGCCTGCCCAAATACCTGCTGCTGGCCTTTTTCCTCTTCACCACGTTCTTCGGCATGGACTTGGCCGGCATCGAAGCCTTCCTGCGCTCGCCCTACAACATCACGGCCGATGCCCGGATGCTGCTGTTTTTCGCCCACCCCAGCCTCACCGCCGTCGTGGTCCTGACCGTCCTGGCCCTGCTCGGGCTCGTCTATCGCGGCTCGTTTTGCCGTTGGCTGTGCCCCTACGGCGCGCTGCTCGGGCTGCTCGCCCGTCTTGGCCCCACGACGCTCACTCGCGACGCCGATGGCTGCACCGGCTGCGGCCGCTGCCGCGCCGCCTGTCCGGTGGATCTGCCCATAACGGCCGGTCCGCGCCCCATGACCTGCTCGGGCTGCGGCTCCTGCGTGGTTGCCTGCCCGCGCCGGACCTCGGCCGTGCGCTTTGCCTTCGCCGGCCTGCCCGCGCCCTGGTGGCTGACGGCCGCCGGCTCGGCCGGCGTCTTCGCCCTGGTCTATATCGCGGCCAACGCCTTGGGCCTGTGGCAAAACGCTCTGCCGCCGAACATGCTGGCCCGGCTCTACGCCATGGCCCTGGGCGGCTGACGCTTCAGGCACACCGTGGGGGCCGTCGCATCCACAAGGCGGATTTGTTGGTCCTCCGCTGGCCTCCTGTCTATTCCGCTCGGGCATGGCCTGAAATCCCGGCCGTTTGCCCGGGTGAAATGCCGGTTAGCGCAGAAAGTCGACCGTGTACTTGATGCCCGTGTACAAGAGCACGGCCACGAGAAAGAGCTTGATGTATTTCGAGGGAACGAACTTTTGGCAGCGAGCGCCCAGATACATCCCGCCCATGCCGCCAAGGCCGAAAAGCAAGCCCAGCATCCAGTCCGGGGCAACCGACATTGTCGGATAAGAGAACGCCAGTATTTGATAGAAAGCGACGCCGGCGACAGAGGTGACAAACGTGCCCATAAGGGCTGCTCCGGCTACGGTATAAACGGGCAACTTCCAGAAGGAGATGAAGAAAGGGGCCACGATGGAGCCGCCGCCAATGCCGTAAATTCCTCCCACGATGCCCACGATGAAGCAGAGGCTGAAGACGCCCATGGTCGAGACTGTATAAGTTTCTTCGTAAAACGAGTAAGATAGCTGCTTTGCGGTGAAAGACAACACGCGGACAGAGGAGGCGGGGCCGTCGGCGTCCTGGCGTCCTTGGCGTCGGGCCACGGCCTGGGCCTGGAACTTCTTTTCGTTGGCCGCCGCCGCGCCCTTGTCGGCGCTGGAGAAAAACAAGCTTTTGACCATCCGCGTGCCGATATAGAGCATGACCAGACCCACAAACAGCTTGAAGTCGCGCGGGTCGGGCAACCAGGTCACGCGCACCACCGCGCCGATAAGCACCCCAGGCAGCGTGCCGACGATAACCATCCAGGTTAGCGGCCAGACCATGCGCCCCTCTTTCACATAGCGGTAAACGCCGCTGGGGATGGCCACGATATTGAAAAGTTGGTTGGTGGCGCTGACGGACGGGTGGGTATAACCCAAAAACGACATTTGAAAGGGCAGCAGGAGAAAGGCCCCGGATACGCCTCCCATGGAGGTGAAAAAGGAGATGGCAAAGGCGACGACGGGAGGAAGCCAGAGCGCGGTCTCGATTCCGGCGGTCGGGAAGTACACGGGAGCCTCCTGAATTTAACTCACACCGGTTTTATAATATACGTGTCAGTGACGTTTGCCAAGCCGGTGGGCAAAGTTAAATGCCAAGGCGTCTTCCCCCTTATCGAGCGCGGCGGCGGGTGTCACGGTTTGCTCCTGCCGACGTTGCCTCTTGCGCGCTATGCTCTCCAAGGATATACCGACAATTGTCCTATATTCAAACAAATCGAAGAGAGAGGGCGCAATGAGCAAACTCATCCGTGAACAGGCCGAAGGCGGCCGCCTGCATATCGACTCGCCGCTCATGGGCGAATCCCTGGTCAGCCGGGCGCTTTTGGCCACCCAGGGCCAGCGCGAAGTCTTCCGTATGCACCCCGACGTGAACGTGCTCAAAATCGGCGGCCAGTCCATCATGGACCGGGGAGCCAAGGCCCTGCTGCCAATCCTCGACGAACTGCTCAAGGCCAAGGAACAGCACAAGATCATCCTCATGACCGGCGGCGGCACCCGGGCGCGCCACATCTACAACATCGGCCTGGAACTCGGCATGCCCACGGGCGTGCTGTCCAAGCTCGGCGACAAGGTGGCCTCCCAGAACGCCGAAATCCTCTCCGTGCTCCTGGCCAAGCACGGCGGCGTGCGCATCGGCCACGGCGACCACCTCGAACAGCTCACCATGTTCTGCCAGCTCGGCTACCTGCCCATCACCCCGGGCATCCCGCCCTACGGCTTCTTCGAACACCCGGCCGAGGAAGGCATGATCCCGCCGCACCGCACCGACTCCGGCGCGTTCCTTCTGGCCGAAAATATCGGCGCGAAATCGCTCATTTACCTCAAAGACGAAAAGGGCCTCTACAGCGACGATCCCAAAAAGGCCAAAGACCGCGAAAAACTCGAATTCTACGGCCGCATCTCCGTCAGCGAACTGACCGCGCTCAACCTCGACGACCTCATCGTGGAACGGCCCGTGCTGCGCTTCCTCAAACACAGCAAGGTCATCAAACAATTCCAGGTCATCGACGCCCTGCGCCATCCTGAGCACATCCTCGCGGCCCTCAACGGCGAACACGTCGGTACCATCGTTTATAAAGACGAGTAGAGAAGAGAAGACGAAGAGCGGGCTCTGCCCGCACCCGCCGGGGGGCTCAGCCCCCCGGACCCCTGGCCTGGGCGGCAGGCGGGTGGAAGGGCGGACGGCGGCGGGCAGGCTGCGCCGTGGCGCTGCGCGCGAAGATGGGGTCGGGATTTTGGCTGGGAATCTCGGCGCAAAAGCGCCGTTATTCCCAGCCAAAATCCCGACCCCACCCGGGCTCTCGGCCCCGAAGACGGGGCCGAATGGATAGAGAAAGAGCGACAGGATGGCTTGCCGATGAAAGGCTCTCTCCTGGCTCCCATTGGCTTGGGGGGCGTTTTGGCGGCGAGGGCTTCCCTCGCCGCCAAAACGCCCCCCAAATCAAGGGGGTCCGGGGGGGATTATCCCCCCGGCCGCCGGAGGCATCTTCCTCTTCTCTTCTCTTGTCTTCTATTCTTTCTCTACTCTTCCACCTTCTCGCCGCCGACGCCGGCGGGGTCGGTGGGCAGGTAGACCACTTCTGCGCCGATTTCCTTGGCAATGGCTTCGAGTTCACGCTTGCGGATATGTTCGGCGAAAAACTTGATGTCGCCCTGGGCGGCGACTACGCGGAAGCGGGGCTTTTTCTCGCCTTTTTCGATTTTGCGGCGTTCGCGGGCAAAGATCTTGGCCATGGCGTCCTCCTGGGGGCACGCGCCCTCGGTTGATGTTAAGATTAACCTATGTGCTTGACGTATATATGTCAAGGGGTGTGAAGCCATGTCGGAAAAAGCGGGGCCGGGTAAACAGGACCGCTACATGCAGCCGTCGATCCTGATGGCGTTGCTGGACGGCCGGTCGCACGGCTATGAGCTGTTGCAACAGATTGGCGAGTATGGATTTTTGAAGGGCGACGCGCCGCCGGGGATGATTTACCGGCACTTGCGCCAGATGGAGGACGAGGGGTTGGTGGCGTCCCAGTGGGACGCGTCCGGGTCTGGTCCGGCCAAGCGGGTGTACGCGATCACGGACGAGGGGCGGGAGGTTTTGGACGCCTGGGTGGGCTACATGGAGCGCCACGCCGCCAGCCTGCTGGCTTTCGTGGAGCGCTACAAAAAACGGTAAGGCCTCTTCCCGCCGAGGGGTCCGGGGGCTCAGCCCCCCGGCGGGCGCGGGCAGAGCCCGCTCTGGTCGTGCTGTTTTCCTTCCCTTAAGCCGCCTTGTCCCGGCGTTTGGCCAGGGCGGCGACCCAGCGGCCGTCGCCGTCGGCGCGCACTTGCAGCACGGCCTGGCCGGCCATGAGCGAGGGCCGCAGCCAGCCGCCGGTGGCCACGGTATGGCCGGGCAGCGGCGTGAGGGGGTCGCGGTCCACGCTGGCCACCTGGATGCCGCGCGCCAGCAGGTCGCCCACGGTCACGGTGTTTGGCAGGGAGCGCATGTCGCCCAGTTCGATGAACCGGCCGCACCAGCCGTGGCGAGTGAGGCCGATGGCGGCGGCCGCGCCGATGATGCCGTCATTGGTGCCGCCAAGGCCGGCCAGGAACACCCCCGAGGCGGCGGCCATGGCCTGGTCCTGGCGCATGACGCCGCCGTTGCAGGCCAGGGCGAAGCCGACCAGGGCGTCGGATACGGCCCGGCGTTCGGCCAGGCACACACCCGGATCGCTGCCCTCCGGGGCGCATTCGGTCAGATAGGCGGCGGCGCGGTCGAAAAGAATCCGGCCCAGGGACGCATCGTCGGTTTCGATGACGGCGCAGGCCGAGCTGTTGTTGCTGGTGAAGGGGATTTCCGGCCGTTTGGGCAGTTGGTGGCGCAGCACGGCGCGCAGCCGGTAGGTTTCGGGCAGGGTGTCGCAGAAATCGCGGATGGTGCGGCCGGTGCCCTTGGGCGACGTCTTGGTGTCGGTGTCGTCAAAGCCCAGGTAGAAAGTGAACACGTCCTCGCGGGTGGTCATGGCTGCTCCTTGGGGCGAGCCGCCGCGCTCGCCGATTGGAGGGCCTTTTACCATGGGCCGTTGGGTCGGGCAATGCTAACTGCTAAAAATAACTTGTATTATTTTTAGCACAAATGGCTAGCGCCCCTTGCCCCCGCCCGGCGGCAGGGTTTCCTTGCCCGTGACGTGGTTCATGGAAAAGCCGTTTTGGTAGATCACGCCCGTGGCCGTATCCATGACGTATTCCTGCTCACCGTTGGCGATATATTGGAAACGCCCGACGTTTCGCCCCTCGCCGTAGAAGAACAGGAAGCAGGCCAAGGCGGCCAGCACGGCCAGTTTGAAGGCGATGTCGATAAAGTCTCTGAGTCCCTGGGGCATGGCCGGTCTCCGATCAGACGTCTTCCTCGCCCTCGCGGGCCAGGCCGTATTTGCGGATGCGATAGCCGATCTGGCGCAGGGTCAGCCCCAGCTCCCGGGCGGCCCGCGACTGCACCCAGCCGTGGCGCTCCAGGGCGTTTAAGACCTGCTGGCGCTCCATGTCGCGCAGTTCGGCCGCGTCTTCGGGCAGAACCGGCGGGCGTTCGCCCTCGGCCAGCACCTCGGGCGGGATGTCGGCGATGTCGATGCGCTCTTCCGGGGCGGTCACGGCCAGCCGCGAGGCCATCAGCTCCATCTCGCGGATGTTGCCCGGCCAGTCGTAGGTCTCCAGTGCCCGCAGCGCCTTGGACGTGAGCGTCATGCGCCGGCCGCCGCGCGCGGCTTCCACCGAAAAGAGATGGTCCAGCAGCGCGGGAATGTCCTCGGGCCGCTCCCGCAGGCTCGGCACGCGGATGGCGGCCAGGGTGGCCACGGCAGTCAGTGCCGGGGACAGCGCCTGTTCGCTTGGGGCCTGGAAGGCCAGCCGCGCCGTGCCTCGGCGCTCCCGGCCGCCGCCCAGGCGGGTGTATGTCCCGGCGGCCAGGTAGGCCGCCAGACGCTGGGCCAGCTCGGGAGGCAGACGGTGGGCGTCCTCGATGAGCACCATGCCGCCCTCGGCCTCTTCCAGAAGCCCCGGGCCGCTGCCCCCGGCATAGCCCCGCGCGCCGCCGAAAAGCCGGCGGCCGGCTTTGGCCGGGTCGGATTCCTCCCCGGCCGCGAACACCGTAAACGGGTGCACCGCCCGGGGCGAAAGCTCATGGATGAGCCGGGCCAGCACCGCCCGGCCCGAGCCGTCCTCGCCGACCAGGGCCAGCGGCGCGTCGGACAGGGCCGCCCGGTCGGCCTCGGCGCGCAACTGCCGCATCACCGGGCTTTGGCCGTCGGAAAACACATGGCGGTAGCGCAGCGACACCTTGGAGCGCAAAAACGTCAGTTCCCGGGTGAGGGCCGTTCCGCGCGACACGGCCACTCCGGCCATGTCCGCCAGCCGGCTGATAAGCCCGGCGATAAGCTCCGCCGCGCGCAGTTCGTCGGCCAGGGAGGCCTGGCCGCCAAGGAGCGCGTCGGCAAAAAAAACGCCCGCGCCCACGCCGCCCACCACCACCGGCGCGGCCAGCATGGCCGCCTCGTCACGGGCCACCGCCACCTCGCCGCTCTTGTCAGCCGCAACCGCCGCCGCGCCGCGCCGCAGCACCCGCGCCCGGGCCGCGTCCTGGCCGCGCTCCAGCGTCGCCGACAGGATAAGTCCCATGTCCGGCGACCCCAGGCTGGCCCGTATGGCCGGCCGTTCGTCGGCGTCGAGCAGCACCACGGCGGCATGGGTCAAGGCCGGCGTCTCGGCCAAAACAGCCAACAACCCGGCCAGCACGGCGTCCAGGCTGCGGCCTGTGTCCTCGGCAAGGGCCAGACAATCCACGGCCCGGCGCAGGACGGCGAAACTCACGGCATCCATAAAAAATCGATCTCCCTGGCAACATCTACACGGCGCGGCAAAACGCTCGCGTCCGTGCCCTTGTTCCCGTTTTGCCGCCGGGAAGTCAATGCCGCGTGAGGGGGGCAGGTGGGGAAGGAATGGGGGAGGGGGAGGCCTCCGGCGGCTGGGGGCCTGAGGCCCCCAGACCTCCCGAATGAAGAAAAGTCAAAGGGTTTTCGACGTGGAGGCGTTCGCTAGAACGACCAGCCCAGGCGCAGGGACGCGCCGGGCGCGCCGCCCGTGTCGTAGCGCTTGAGCTGGGAACCGCTCTCCCGGTAAAACGTCATGGTCCCGGGCAGGGCGTAATGCGCGCCCAGGCTGGCCTTCAGGCCCGCCATGGGCGTGAGGTCCACGAAAAGCCCGGCCCGGGGAGCGAAAAACGCCGCCGTGCCCTGGGGCGCGGCCGGATTGTCGTCGGCCAGGTGGTAGTGGGCGCCGTCGAGTTCCCCGGTCAGGCGCAGGGTCCACCAGGAGCCGCCCCGCCAGCTCGCCTCGGTGCGCGGCAGGCCCAGGTTCACGATGATGCCGGTGTCGGCAGGGGCTTCGTAGCGCAGGGCAACTATGGGCACGGGCTGGACATCCACCGGCGTGAGCGACGCGCCGCCGCCCAGGGTCAGCAGCCAGCTTCGCCCCATGGGCACGACCAGACCGGCCATGGCCGTGCCGCCAAGCCCTCGTAGGTCGGGGGAGTCTTCGTAGCCGAGATCGCCCCGCAACCCCAGAAATCCCGACACGTCGGACCACAGGCCGCCCTGGACGGCCAGCCCGCCCTCGAAGCGGGAGAGGTTTTTAAACGGGGCGCGCCCGCCAAAGGGCAACCGCCCGGTCCGGGTGAAGTCGTACTGGCCGGTCTCGAAACCCATATCCAGGGCCAGAAGGTCGGTTTCGTAATAGGCTCGCGCCTCTTCCCGGGCCATGGAAAACCGCGCCTTGGACACGGTTTGCGGCGCGGTCCAGCCGCCGCCGGCCTCGATGCGAATCTTCCCTTGCTCGTTTTTGGCCGCGTTCATGTCTTCCAGATCGCGCGCAAGCCCCGTGCCGGCTTCGTCGGCGGCCCTGGCCTCGCCCAGAACGGCCAGCAGCAAGGCGGCCAAGAGCAGCCCCAGCCCCAACAACCACGGCCCAAATACCTGCCCGCGCTGCCCGGTCGGCGTCACGTTTTCCCGCGTCAGTTCGTCCGTCATGGCCCTTCTCCTTGCCGGCCGGATCCGGGCTGGCCGGGTCTGGCGCGGATTTTGTCACCTTGCGGTGACATTAATTCCCCCAAAAAGGGCGCAGGCTGCGCCCGCTGGCCGCTGCGGCGGCTTTGGCCGGCTGCGCCGGCCGCATTGCCGTAGGTGGCCTAAACAACCGTCGTTTCCGTCAAGAACAGCGGCGCGCTATCTTCCCAACCGACCGACCAAAAGACTCACTCGCGTCGTCCCCTTGAACACATTTCCCATATGGGGGGTCCGGGGGCCTCAGGCCCCCGGCCGCCGGAGGCCTCCCCTTCATCCCAGCACGGCGAGCACCATGCGGTCGAGCATGGCTTCAACGCGTTCCCAGGTGGCGGGGTCGTCCAGGGGCAGACCGGCGAAGATCGGTTCGCGGTCTTGGCGCACGGCCAAGTGGTTGATGGCCGCGCCGATCAGCACGTGCAAGGCTGGCAGATCGATGTCCGGCCGCTGCACGCCCTCGCCGGCCAGGGCCAGGATGGCCGCGCCGGCTTCGGCCCGGGCCGTGTCCAGGGCGTCGGTGAGCTCGTTTCTCTCCAGAAACCGCCAGGCCAGGATTTCCCGGGTCAGCGGCCGGGAGCGCACGGCCCGCAGGTAGTTGCGCACGGCCAGGGACATTCGCTGGGCAAAGGGCAGGGCCAAAAAGGCCTGGCGGTCGCCGCCGCACAGCTCGTCGAGGTCGGGCCAGAAGCCGCCCTCCCGGGCAAAGGCCGCCACCAACCCGGGCAACCCGTCGAAGTAGCGGTAGATGAGCACCTTATCCACCCCGGCCTCCCGGGCCACGGTGTTGACGCCCACGGCCTGGAAGCCCTGCCGGGCCAGCACCCGGCCCACGGCTTCGATGAGCCGGCGCTTGGTGGCTTCCCGGTCCTTGGCCGTGGCGGCGGAGGTTTTGCGGGCTGGAGCGTTCATGGCTGCTTGATAGTCACCGACAAGTGACATTGTCAACGGGTTTCTGCCTCACGGGCAAGACGGTTTCGGGACGACCGCGAGCCGTCGGTGGTCGGAGCATGGGGAAGGGCACTGTTTGCGCGGTTTCCAGGCGGCAAGGCATCTTCCAGCCTCCAGTAGCCTACTTTACCAGCCGCCGCCGCATGCCGGCCAGGGACAGGGGAATGAAGATGGCGGCGCAGGCGGCCAGGGCCAGCAGGTGCCAGAGGGAAGAGGCGTCGAGCAGCCCCAGGCAGGCCGAACGGGTGAGTTCGGCCAGATAGTAGAGCGGCAGGCCCTGGGCCAGGCCCGAAGCCCAGGCCGGCAGGCCGGTCAAGGGGAAAAACGTGCCGGAAAACAGGAACATGGGCGTGATGACCAGGAAGATCGGCAGGTTGAACATGTCGATGGACGAGGTGACGCTGGTGGTGGCCATGCCCATGGCTCCGAAGGCCAGCCCGCCGAGGAAGGCGATGGGCAGGATGGCCAGGGCGTGCAGGCTTGGGACGTAGCCGAGAAGCGCGATGACCACGAGCATGAGCACGGCGGCGATGACTGCCCGGGTCGCGCCCCAGACGATCTCGGCGATGATGATTTCTTCGACGGTCAGCGGCGTGGCCAGCAGGGCGTCGTAGGTTTTCTGGTAGAACATGCGCACGAACGAGGCGTAGGAGGTCTCCAGAAAGGCCTGCCACATGACGGTGGCCGCCAGCATGGAGGGGGCGAAGAACTCGGTGTAGGACAGGGTCTGTCCGTTCCAGTGGACCTCTCGCACCAGCCCGGAAAACCCCAGGCCGAAGGCCAGCAGGTAAAAGACCGGCTCCAGCATGGGCGGCAGGAAGTTGACCGTCCAGATGCGGCGGTAGACCAGCAGGTTGCGCCGCCACACGGTCCAAAAAAGCCAGGTAAAGCGGGGATCGGCGTTCATTCGCGAAGCTCCCGGCCGGTTGCGCGCAGGAAAACGTCTTCCAGGGTGGCCGGCCGCAGAAAGCCCGACTCGGCGCAAAAGCGCTCGCGAAGGGCCAAAAGCGCCGCCTTGTCGTCGCCGTAGACAATGAGCCGGCGGCCCGAGCGGTCAAAGCGCGCCCCGGCGGCGGCGAGATGGTCGGCCATGGCCGGTTCCGGGGATTCCACTTCCAGGGCGTGGCGTCCGGCATGGGCGGCCACCAGCCCGGTCGGGTCGCCTTCGGTGACCACCCGGCCGTGATCGATGATGCACAGCCGGTCGCAAAACCGCTCGGCCTCTTCCATGGCGTGGGTGGTGAGCAGGATCGTCATGCCCTGGCGCTTGAGGTCCAGCAGCCGGTCCCAGAGGGTGTTGCGCGACTGTGGATCAAGGCCGGTGGTGGGTTCGTCGAGGATGAGCAGTTCCGGCCGGTTGACGATGGCCCGGGCGAGCATGAGCCGGCGGGCCATGCCGCCGGAGAGTTCCTCGTACTGGAAGCGTTTTTTGCCTTCCAGGGCGAAAAAGGCCAGCAGTTCCTCGGCCCGGGCCTTGGCCTCGGCCCGGGGGATGCCGAAATAGCCGGCAAAGACGAGGAGGTTTTCGAGCACGCTCAAATCCGGGTCCAGGGTGTTGCCCTGCTGGCAGACGCCCAGGCGGGATTTGATGCGGCGAAAGGCCGTGGCGATGTCCTGGCCGAACAGCCGGATCTCGCCGGAGGACCGGGGCGAGAAACCGTAGATCATGCGGATGGTGGTGGTCTTGCCTGCGCCGTTGGGGCCTAAAAGTCCGAAGCATTCGCCCCGGGACACGGCAAAGCTCACCCCGCGCACGGCCTCGAAGTCGCCGTAGGCTTTGCGCACGTCGGTCAGTTCCAGAACCGGTTCAGCGGATGGCGTCTGCATGGCGGCATGGTACCCCAGGTCGGAGGTTCACGCCAGTGCTCCATGACGCTTTGCCATGTCCCGGCAGGGCGTTGGGGGCGTTTGCACCCTGGTCAGTCCTTGGCCGTTACGTCCTTGTCCAGGCGCAGGGAGCGGCGGAAGCGCTTGTCCAGGGTCTCCTCGAAGAAGTCCTGGAGCACCCGGCGGTATTTTTTCAGGTAATACTGGCGGTCCAGGAACTTGTGCTTGTCGCGCCATTTGATGAGGGTGGAAGGGTTGAAGTAGGCCACGGCGTTTTTGGGGGTAAGGACAAAGGGCGGCAGGCCCTCTTGCACGAGGATGTAGCTGGCAACCAAGGCGCCGGTGCGGTGGTTGCCTTCCAAAAACAGCTGGGGCTGGCTGACCGAGAGCACGTAAACCCCGGCTGCCCGGCGCGGGGCGGCCTTGTGGCGCTTGGCCTCGCAATAATCGGCGATGGCCCCGATGCCGTTGGCGAAGCGACGGCGCGTTTCCAGCAGATGGGAGCCGTATTCCAGGCGCAGGCTGTCGTTTACGCCGCACAGCACGATGTGGTTGAGCTCCAGGATATGGTCGAGGCCCGAGGGCGAGAAGACTTCCACCCCGTCTTCCAACAGCTGGTCCACGTAGGCGTAGCCTTCGAGCAGATTGGCGATGATCTGGTCGGTAAGCGGCTCGCGGCGCATGAGGAGCTTTTCGCTGATGCGGTCGAAATTGGCCTGCACCTCGCGCAGCGAGGCTTCGATGCGGTCGAGATTGAGGCGGTATTGCTTGTGGCTGCTCATGGCGGTCCTTGTGGGGCGGGAGGCGCACGCCCGGGGTTTTCGGGTGTGCCGTATGACCGCGTCCTTTGTCTACCACCAACAAAAAAGCCGCCCCGGCGAACCGGAGCGGCTTGTCAATGCGTGTTTATGCGGCCCTAGGCGGCGGAAGCGCCGTCGTTGTAGGCGCGGCGGGGGCGCTGGTTGCCCGAGCGGTTGTCGGCGCCGCCAAGGCCGAAGGTGGAGCGGCGCTCGTCGGAGGGCTGGCGCTCGGTGCGCGGGCGGTCGGACCGGGGACGGTCGGCCGCCGGGCGGTCGCTGCGCGGCCGGTCGGAGCGGGGACGGTCGTCGCGGGCGCTGTCGGCGCGCGCGCCTTCGGGCCGGGGGCCGCGGGGACGGTCGCCGTAGGGGCGGTCGCCCTGGCGCTGACGGTCACCGTAGCCGCCCTGGCGGGGCGCGCCGTAGCCCTGGCGGGGCCGGGCAGCATTGCGCGGGGCCGGAGCGGAGCGGCGGAATTCGCCGGGCTCGGGCTCGAAGCCTTCGACGTTGCGGCGGGGCAGGGGCTTTTTCATGTGGGACTCGATGGCCCGGACCATGCCCATGTCTTCGCCGGTGACGAAGGTGTGGGCCTGGCCGTCGCGTTCGGCCCGGCCGGTGCGGCCGATGCGGTGGGTGTAGGCCTCGGCGGTGTCCGGGATGTCGAAGTTGACCACGTGGGCGACCTGGGAGACGTCGATGCCCCGGGCGGCGATGTCCGTGGCCACCAGCACCTGGAAGGAGCCGCGGCGGAAGCCGTCCATGGCGATCTGGCGCTGGCGCTGGGACAGGTTGCCCTGCAGGCAGGTGGCCTTGTGGCCGGAGCGGCACAGCTGCAGGGCCAGATTCTTGGCCCGGTGCTTGGTGCGGGTGAAAACGATCACCGATTCCTTGCCGGCTTCGCCGAGCAGGTGCAGCAGCAGGGGGGCCTTCTGGTTATGGGAGACCGGGTAGATGGCGTGCTCCACGGTGGACAGCGGGGCCAGATGGCCGATGCGCACGGTGACCGGGTCGGTGAGCGTCTCGCCGGCCAGACCGGAGATGGCCGGGGGCATGGTGGCCGAGAACAGCAGCGTCTGGCGCTTGGCCGGCAGGGCGGCCAGGATGCGCTTGATGTCCGGCAAAAAGCCCATGTCGAACATGTGGTCGGCTTCGTCGAGGACCAGCGTCTCCAGGCCGTCGAAACGGACGTTACCCTGGTTCAAATGATCCAGCAGCCGGCCCGGGCAGGCCACGATGACGTCCACGCCCTGGCGCAGGGCGCGCACTTGGGGGAACATGCCCACGCCGCCGTAGATGACCGTGGCGCGCAGGCGGGTGCCGCGCATGAAGTCCAGGGTGGAGCGGAAAATCTGTTCGGCCAGCTCGCGGGTGGGGGCCAGGATGAGCGTACGGGGCGACCGGGTGCGGGCCGGGTTGGTGATGAGGCGATGCAGGATCGGCAACAGGAAGGCGGCGGTCTTGCCGGTGCCGGTCTGGGCCAGGCCCATGAGGTCGCGGCCTTCCATGACATGGGGCACGGCCTCGGCCTGGATGGGCGTGGGGGTTTCGTATCCGGCGCGCTTGATGTTGGCGATCAGGGAATCATGCAGGCAAAAAGAGTCGAAGCTCAAAAGGATATCCTTTGGCAGAAGTGAGTCCGCGCAACAAACGGTTTCGCGCGCGGGGGCGATCGGGCGATGCGAGAAACGGAAGCTGCGGGCCGCGTCAGGATCGGAAGATCGGGGCCTTTGGCCATCGGGGGGCGTTAAGCGTTCCGGGTGGGGGCGACGGGTTTGCAGCGAGACCGCGTCGCGGGAACGGAGCCCAGGGGCCGATGTCATGCCAAGACGTCAGAATACGGATTTGCGCGGGATTGTCAACTAGCCGAATCGGAAACCGCCTTGGTTTTTTTGCGGGAAGCAGGTAGGCCATCGGAAACCCGGGGGTTTTGGATGCAGGATCAAAAAAGGGCCACCCGCTACGGCTTGGCCACCGTGGCCATGTGGTCCACCGTGGCCTCGGCCTTCAAGCTGTCGCTGGCACATCTCGCGCCGCTGCAGCTGCTTTTCCTGGCCAGCCTGGCCTCGTGCCTGACCCTGGCCGTGGCGCTGGCCGCCACCGGCGGCTGGTCGCGGCTGGCCGCCTTCACCCCGGCCCAGTGGCGGCGCTCGGCCTTTCTCGGCGCGCTCAATCCCTTTTGCTACTATGCGATTCTCTTCGCCGCCTACGACCTCTTGCCGGCCCAGGAGGCCCAGCCGCTCAACTACACCTGGGCCGTGACGCTCTCGCTTCTGGCCGTGCCCATGCTCGGCCAGAAGCTGCGCCGCCGCGATCTGCTCGCTATTTTGGTGAGCTATTCCGGCGTGGTGGTCATCTCCACCCACGGCGACATCCTCGGGATGCGCTTCGCCAGCCCCCTGGGCGTGGGGCTGGCCCTGGCCTCGACGATCATCTGGGCGCTGTATTGGATCTGGGGAGCCAAGGACGACCGCGACCCCGTGGCCGGGCTTTTGGCCAATTTCCTGTGCGCCCTGCCGCTTTGCGGGCTGGCCATGGTCCTGGGGCCGGGCCTGCCGCCGGCCGACTGGCAAGGCTACGCCGGCGCGGCCTATGTGGGCGTGTTCGAGATGGGGCTGGCCTTCGTGACCTGGCTCACGGCGCTTAAATGCGCCGAGAACGCCGCCAAGGTGGCGAACCTGATATTTCTGTCGCCGTTTCTGTCGCTGCTCTTGATCCACTTCTTCGTGGGCGAGGCGATTTTGCCGTCCACGGTGGTCGGGCTGGGGCTTATTTTGGCGGGGCTGGGGGTGCAGCGGGGGCGGGGGTGAGCCAGGATTGGAGCAACGGCCGAGGAACAAGACCCCGGCGAGGGACCGGGGCCTTTGTGATTTACTTTGAGCAAGCAGCCTTGGTTATGCGGCTTTTACGGGCATGCACGGCTTGGGCCTTGGTCGGCGAGGTCTTCTTGGCCTTGGGTGGGTTCCCTACCTGGCTTTGCATGTATGCCGTGAGCAATTCGCCTATGAGCGTCTGGTAGCCTTTGCCGTGACTTCTGTACCAATTCAAGACTTCGGCATCGAGGCGAATGCTGATGGCCTGTTTGGGCTGTTTCTGCTTCATGAGCGCCGCAATATCATCGATGTTGGCAAACTTTGCTTTTGCAAAATCGAATTCCTCAGTGCCATCTTCCCGAGCCATGGCCTCAATTTCTGCATCGGTAAAACGGCTTGCCCGTTCCAAGTCGGACTTGACCGGCTCGCTGGCTAACGAGTCAAGGTCCTTGCTAACGATTTGCGCTTTCTTTTTCATAAGAGATCCTCTCCTTGCGATTGGCTGGGCGCATGGATATTATGCGTATAGCCTCGCCGCGCAGGCAGAAGGTGAAATGTACTAATTGTTTTTGCAGCATCCCCAGAGCGTTAAAGCGCGCTTCGGGGTAGGGACAGCGCGTATCCTGTTGCACAAGTAGCGTCTCGCCGTCCAATATGTGCCGTATGTCCTCGAAGTCCAACCCCCGCGTTTTCAACGTCGCGTCGCGCTTGTTGGGGTCGTACTCGATTTTCATGTCTTATTTGTATATACAAATTGGATATGCGTCAAGGGTGTTGAAAGACAAATCCTCGGAATCGTCCCGTTGAGCGTCGTTAATGTTGTCTTGGCTCCCGGGGCTGAGGCTGTTCTCAGGTAGGCCGCTTCGGCCATAGCCTCCTCGGGTCAAGGACCGGCCCATGGCTACGCCGGCTGCCCTTACTGCAAGACCACCCACCGATCGTCGATCTTTTTGAGGCGCAGGGTCGTCTGTCGTGCCCCGCCCACGGACAGCGGCCCCAGGGCGGCCGAGGACACGATGGTGACCGTGGCTTCGTAGACGCCATCGGCCTTGCGCTCTTTCTTGTCGACCACGAAACGCTCGATGGTCATGGTGTTGCTGAGCAGGCCGAGGATGTCGTTGCGCTGGATGGCGGAGCGGAAAGCCAGCTCCACCTCGGCGTCCGAAGGCCCGCCAAGGGAGCAGGCGGCCAAAAGCGCGAGACAGGACAGGGCGACGGCGGCGGCGAGGTGTTTCATAAGTGCAGAATTGCGCCGTGGTCCCCGCGAAAGTCAATGAGGGAGAAGCCGGGAGGGAAGTCCGCCCCCGGCTTGTTTCCGATGACAGCCCAAAAGCTAAGGAAGTTTTCGGATCGTCCCCAAGGGCAGGAGCAGGCAAAGGGGGCGGCTGGGCAGCTCCAGGAATCCGTGGTGCCTATAGAATGCCGCCGCCTGGGCGTCCTTGGCGTCCACCACGATGGAGAAGCCTGGCGCTTCGGCGCGAAGCGCCCGCTGTATGGCGTCGGCGAGCAGGACGCCGCCGAGGCCTTGGCCTTGATGGCGGATGTCCACCGCCAGACGGCCGATTCGTATGGCCGGCAAGGCCGGATAACGCGGCAGGCGTCGGCTCAGGGATGGGGGCACGTCACTGAAGGGAACGCTGGCGCTGGAGAGTGTGTAGTAGCCGAGGAGCCTGTCCTCACGCAGGGCGACGAAGCATCGGGCTATAAGCCGTTTGGCGTCCTGGGTCGCCTGGATGTGGAAATACTGGTCCAGGGCCGGGACGCCGCAGGTGAACGCTGCGCGGTCAAGGGCTGAATCAAGGGGGAGAACGCGGATCATTCTTCCGGCGCGACCATGCGACGGTGGCGTTCAAAGGCCCGGACAAGGGCGGGGGCCGGCTCGGGCGGGTTGAGTATCGCTTCGGCCACCCGGATTTGGTCTTCAACGGAAAGTCGTATGATCTCCATGTCTTCAATGGTCTTTCTTGCGGCTTCGCTGGCGGCCGCCACAACAAAATCCGTCAAGGTCCGCCCTTGCAGTTCGGCGGCTCGCTTGAGCATGGCATGCACTTCGTGCGGGAGCCGGGCTTCCAACCGGGCGGTAGGCGTTGCGGGTTTCATGAAACACAGATACGGCATTTTGCCGTACCGTCAAGAGTTCTGTCCGCTGCATAGGCAAAAAGCCGGGAGCGGTCCCCCGCCCCCGGCTCTCATCGCTTCGCTTGTCTCTTCTCTTGCTTCTCTCTTCTCTACACTATCTACAGCCTAATCAACCCACTCGTCGTCCTCGTCGATGGGCGTGAAGCCGCGACGGATGGTGTTTTCCGTCACCACGCGGGGGTCGACGAACTGGAGCAGGTAGTCCGGGCCGCCGGCCTTGGAACCTACGCCCGACATCTTGGAGCCGCCAAAGGGCTGGCGCGCCACCATGGCCCCGACGCTGTTGCGGTTGAGATAGAGGTTGCCCACGCGGAATTCCTTGCGCGCCTTTTCCAGGTGGCGGGGGCTGCGGCTGTAGACCGCGCCGGTGAGCGCGTAGCGGGTGGACATGGCCCAGGCGATGGCTTCGTCGAAGCTCGATGCCCGCATGACCGACAGCACCGGCCCGAAGATCTCTTCCTGGGCCAGACGGTGCTCGGGGCGGATGCCTTCGACCACCACCATGGGCGCGAAATAGCCCTTGGCGTCCAGGCCACGCTCGACCAGTATCTTGCCTTCCTGGCGGGCGAGTGCGGCGTATTCGCGCACCTTGGCCTGCTGGGAGGCGTCGACCACCGGTCCCATGGCGTTGGTCGGGTCTTCGGCCGGCCCGATCTTCATGCTCTCGCAGGCTTCCTTGAGCCGCGCCGTGAAGCGCTCGTAGATGGAATCGACCACGATGACCCGCGAGCAGGCCGAGCACTTCTGGCCCTGGAACCCGAAGGCCGAGTAGGCCACGCCCAGCACCGCTTCGTCGAGGTCGGCGTCGTCGTCCACGATGATGGCGTTCTTGCCGCCCATCTCGGCGATGACCCGCTTGCAGTAGTCCTGGCCGGGATGCACCTTGGCCGCCTTTTCGATGATGCGCAGGCCCACGTCCATGGAGCCGGTGAAGGCGATGGTGGAAATGGCCGGATGCTCGACCAGATAATCGCCCATGACCGAGCCGCGGCCGGGGCAGAAGTTGAAGACGCCGTCCGGCAGGCCGGCTTCCTTGAAGATGTCGACCAGGCCGTGGCCGATAAGCGAAGCCAGGCTGGAGGGTTTGAAGACCACCGTGTTGCCGGTGACGATAGCGGCCGAAGCCATGCCGAGCGAAATGGCCAGGGGGAAGTTCCAGGGCGCGATGACGGCGGCCACGCCCTTGCCTTCGTAGAAGAGGTGGTTCTTCTCGCCCGGCTCGCGGCCCATGCGGCGCGGCGTGCCGATGCGCACGGCCTCGCGGGCGTAGTATTCCAGGAAGTCGATGGCCTCGCCCACGTCGTTGTAGGCTTGATCCCACTGCTTGCCGACTTCCAGCACCTGCACGGCGGACAGGGCCACGATCTCGCGGCGGGCGATGGCGGCGGCTTTCAGCAGAACATCGGCCCGTTCGCGCGGGGTCTTGTCGCGCCAGGGACCGAAGGCGGCCTTGGCGGCGGCGATGGCCGCGTCCACTTCGGCAATGCCGGCCTGGCAGACATTGGCCAGCACCTCGTCGGGATTGGCCGGGTTGACGGTGGGGATGCGGTCGGCGGTCTCGATGGTCTTGCCGCCGATGGAGAGCGGAATCACCCGGCCGGCCTGGGCGTGGACGGCGGCGATGGCGGCCGGGAAGGCGGCGCGCATGTCGGCGATGGTGAAATCGGCCAGGGGTTCGCCACGAAACGCGGTCAGCCCGTCGATGGCGGCTGGCGCGGCCGCCTCCCGGGCCGGCTTCTGGGCGATCTCGCGCTCCAGGGTCTTTTCGGGATTCTCCAACAGCACGTCTTCGGCCTCGCCGTCGGCGAAGCTCAGGCGCAGGAAGGATTCGTTGGCGGTATTTTCCAGCAGCCGGCGCACCAGATAGGCCATGCCCGGCAGCAGTTCGCCGTAGGGGCAGTAGAGGCGCACCCGGCCGGCCACCTTGAGCAGGCCTTTGCGCACCGGTTCGGCCATGCCGTAGAGCGCCTGGAACTCGTAGCGGTTGTCGGCAACGCCCAGTTCGGACGCCGTCTCCATGACGCAGGCGATGGTGCGGATGTTGTGGGAGGCGCACTGGAAATAGATGAGGTCGCTGTTTTCCAGGATGGTGCGGGAGAGCTTTTCGTAGGCGATGTCCGACTCGGGCTTTTTGGTCCAGACCGGCACCGGCCAGCCCATCTGCTTGGCCACCACGGTTTCGTAGTCCCAGTACGCGCCCTTGACCAGCCGGATGCCAAAGGGCAGGCCCTGGGCCCGGCCCCATTCGATGAGTTGGTTCAGGTCGTGTCCGGTGTCGCGCAGATAGGCCTGGAGCACGATGGAGAGGTAGGGGTAGTCCCTAAACTCCGGCTCGCTGCGCAGACGCTTGAACAGCTCAATGGTGATGTCCTTGTACTTGAGCTGTTCCATGTCGATGCACAGCGCCCCGCCCAGGGCTTTGATCTTGCGGTAGATGGGCCGCATCCGGGCCAGGATGCCTTCCACGGAGCCTTCGAAGTCCATGGGCTTGGCCTGGGAAAACAGGGCCGAGGGCTTGATGGAGGCGTTGACGCGCGGTGCGCTGCCCCAGTCCAGGCCGTCGCCGGCTCCGCCAAAGGCCTTCCAGGAACCCTGCTCGGCGGCGATGGCGTCCAGGACTTCCAGATAGCCGTTGCGGTAGGCGTCGGATTCTTCCTCGGAGACCGTGGCCTCGCCCAGCAGATCCACGGTGAAGGCAAAGCCGTCCTTGCGGATCTTGGCGATGTTTTTCACCGCTTCTTTGGTTTTCTCGCCGACGATGAACTGCCGCGCCATGCCTTCGATGTTGGAACGGATGGCCTTGCCCATGAGCTTGGCCGCCACGCCCCCGAACATGCCCGACTTTTCCGCGCCCCACTTGAGCACCGACGGAATCTCCCCGGCGTCGCCGCCCGAGAAATATTCCTCGATGTGGCGCGACAGGTTGTCGGAGGTGGTGAGGTAGGGCAAAACGTCCACGAACCGGAACAGCTGGACCTTGAAGGCCTCGTTCTGCATGGCCCAGTCCATGACCTTGCCGGTCCAGAAGCCCTTGTTGAAAATCGAGGGCGATTCGCCGCGGATGCTGGCGAAGAAGGCTTTGCCGCGCTGGCGGATGGCGTCGTCGAGCGAGTGTTGCATCATTCCTCTCCGGGCTGGGGCAGCGATCCCAGGGGGAGCGCGCCGGTTTCCTTGACGGTTTGCAGCACCACCGTGGTATTGGTGTCGCGCACGGTGGAGAGCCGGCCGATGACCTTGAGCAGGTCGGCCAGCGACCTGGTGTCCGGGGCGCGTACCTTGATGAGGTAGGCGGCCGTGCCGGCCACATAGTGGACTTCCTGGACGCCCGGCACGGCGGCGAGCTGCTGGCCGGTGTCGATGGCCCCCACGGGCTCGTCGGTCTTGACGAAGGTGAAGGCGGTCAGGTCCAGGTCGACCTTGGACGGATCGATGCGGGCCTCGTAGCCGGTGATGACGCCCTTGCGCTCAAGCTTGCGCACGCGCTCCAAAACCGCCGACGGGGCCATGGACACGGCCCGGGCAATGTCGGCGTTGGAAGTACGGGCGTTGTCCTGAAGGATCATCAGAATCCGGCGGTCGATTTCGTCGATCATTCTTGATTTCTCCTGATGTCGAGTTAAAAATTCGATTTGGCCTTGCTTGTCAAGTGGTTTCTTCGGTTTGATTCCCTCTCGTGCCGAACAACCTTCGGAGGTTCGAAAAATGCCGCGATGCAAACAGGTTATCTATGCCCTTGGCCTGCTGCTCCTGTCCGCCCTGCCGGCCCTGGCCGGGAACGATTTGCAGCTCACCATCCTCCACACCAACGACATCCACGCCCACCTGGCCGCCTTTGACGACTTCGGCGCGTTTTGCGACCAGGAAAAGGACGCGGCCGGCAAATGCCAGGGCGGCGTGGCCCGGCTGGCCACGGCCATCGGCCGGGAGCGGGCCAAGGGCGGCAACATCCTGCTCCTCGACGCCGGGGACCAGTTCCAGGGAACGCTGTTTTTCACCAAATACAAGGGCGAGGCCCTGGCCTTTTTCATGAACCGCCTGGGCTACGACGCCACCACCCTGGGCAATCATGAATTCGACGATGGGCAAGCCACTTTGGCGAATTTTATTCGGGCGCTCAAGTTCCCGATGACAGCGGCAAATTTCGAAGCCGAAGCCTCCTCGGCGCTGCATGGTCTGGTTGTGCCGTACATCGTTCGGGAAATAGACGGCAGGAAGGTGGGAATCATCGGCGTGGCCCAGGTCAAGACGCCGCAAATGTCCAGCCCAGGCCCGGGCGTCAGCTTTTCCGCGCCCGGGGAGGCCGTCAAAAAAGTCGCGGCCAAGCTGCGCGGCCAGGGCGTGGACATCCTCATTGCGCTCAGCCACGCGGGCTTAAGCGGCGACAAGAAGCTGGCCGAAAAAGTCCCGGACCTCGACGTCATCGTCGGCGGCCACAGTCATGTGCTGCTGGCCAACGGCGTTTCCGAAGCTGTCGGCCCCAGCCCGTACGTGGTGGAACACCCCGGCGGCGGCAAGACCCTCATCGTCACCGCCGGCTACTGGGGCCGCTACCTGGGCGATCTGCGCGCCACCTTCGACGTCGCCGGCCGCGTCGCCGCCTACGGCGGCAACCCCATCCGCCTCGACGGGGCCGTGCCCGAGGACTCGGCCACCCGGGCCGAGGTCGAACGCTACGCCAAGCCCCTGGCCGCCTTCCGCGAAACCGTGGTCGGCCATACGGACAAGCCCCTGGGCGCGGCCATGTGCCGCCAGGAGGAATGCGCCGCCGGCGACCTCATGGCCGAAGCGCTCCTGGCCGCCGGCCGCCGCTACAACGCCACCCTGGCCGTCGCCAACGGCGGCGGCATCCGAGCCGGCCTGGCCCCGGGCAACATCACCCTGGGCGACGTGCTGACCGCCTTCCCCTTCCCCAACACCCTCACCGTCGTCACGCTCACCGGAGCCGACATCAAGGCCGCCCTGGAGCATGGCGTGGGCAACGTCGGCCTCACCGACGGCACCGGCCGGTTCCTGCAAGTCGCCGGGCTGCGCTACGCCTACGATCCGGCCAAGCCCGCCGGCTCACGCGTCAGCCGCGTCGAGGCCGCCGACGCCGCCGGTCGGTTCACGCCGCTAAAACCCGAAGCCGACTACCGCGTCGCCATGGCCGATTTCCTCTACCGGGGCGGCGACGGCTACACGCTTTTTGCCAAGGCCGGCCGCGACGTGGAACAGGACGGCACGCCCGTGGCCGACATCGTGGCTGACTGGCTGCGCCGCCACGACCCGGTGAAGCTGGAACTGGACGGGCGCATCACGACGACGCCGTAAGGGGGAGCATGGAGCAGGGAGAGGGAGATAAGGAAGGAGAGAAAGACGAATCGGGCGCTGCCCGAACCCGCCGGGGGCCTTAGGCCCCCGGACCCCCGGTCTGGTTTTGGGTCGGGTGGGCGGGGCGGTGGGCGGCGTAAGGTGGTACGGCATGAGAAAAGACGGGAGCTGGAATTTTCGGGTTGCCGCCCAGGCGGAAGCCGCCCGGACGGCAACCCGGAAATTCCAGCTCCCACCTCGCCAGCGAAAGGGGCGGATTTTGGCGCGATCAAAGCCTCGCGCCAAAATCCGCCCCGTTCGCGTTGTTGGAGAAGAATGGCGTGGGTTAGGCGCAGCGCTCCAGCGTGGCCGCTTCGGCCTGGGCGGCCTGTTCGTGGTGAGCCACGAAAGCGGCAAGCCCCTCCTTGCCCATGTAGCGTTCGAGCTGACGGCGCTCGGCCTGGAGCAGATCCACCACGATAAGGCCGTCGAGGCAGTCGCCAAAGGCCTTGTCCACGTTGAAGGCCAACAGCTTGCCGCCAAGCTTGAGGTATTGGCGCAGCAGCACTGGAATGCCCTTGCGGTCGGCTTCGATGTCGTCAATGAGCGTCAGCAGGTCGTCGAGGTCGGCCACCAGGGTCTTGGCCGCCCGTGCCAGCCAGGTCTGGCCGCGAAGCGGCGTCTTGGGTTTGACGTGGCGGGCCAGGACCGGGTGGGAGACGTGGCCTTCCAGATAACCGGCCATGAGCCGGCGCGAGGCGTGCTTGTATTCGCTGGTGATGCTGACCGGGCCGAAAAGGATGCGGTAGCGCGGCTCGCGCACGACCATCTGGGCCAGACCCTTCCAGAGCAGCAGCAGCGGGGCGTAGCTTTTCTGGTATTCCGGCCGCACAAACGACCGCCCCATCTCCAGGGCCGGGTCGATGTTGGCGAAGAACTTGGTTTTGAGCACAAACAGCGTGCTGGTGTACAGGCCATGCTTGCCCTTGGCGGCCAGCAGTTCGTCGGTGCGGCCGATGCGGTAGGCTCCGGCGATTTCCTTTTTCTCGATGTTCCAGAGGAACAGGTGGCGGTAGTGGGGATCGAACTCGTCGAGGTCGCAGGCCTTGCCCGTGCCCTCGCCCACCCGGCGGAAGGTGTATTCCCGCAGCCGCCCGATCTCTCGCAGGGCCAGGGGAATGGCCTCGGCCCTGGCTTCGATGACGGCGAATTCGCCGCTGCGGTGCAGGACGGCGCTCTCGGGCAGCCGGCCGATCTCGTCAGCCAAAAGTTCCGGGTTCACGGCCGGGATGAGGGCGTCCTGCCGGCCGCCGGTCCGGGGCGGAAACAGCGGCGGCAGCAGGCGGGGCTTGTGCGGCCGGTCGCGCAGCAAGGCCACGCGCAGGCGCAGATGGCGGGTGATGCAGGCGTCGGGGTCGGCGTTGCGGCTGGCCAGGCGCTCCAGACGGTCGGCCGGCACGGGCGAACCGATGCGGGCTTCGACGGTGGCCCCCTGCTTGTTGGCCAGCTCGCGGGGGAGCATGAGCGTGCGAAGCATCGGGTGGACGAGGCCTAAGGTCTGGAACAGGAGGCTGTTTTTGCCGGAGAAGCGGATGGGCACCACCGTGGCCCCGGTCTTGCGCACCAGCCGCGCCACCGAGGGATTCCACTGCGGGTCGGCCACGTCCAGACGGCCGTTTATCAGGCGGGGATGGGCCACGGCCCCGGCCGGGAACATGCCGAGCAGCCCGCCGCCGCGCAGCACGGACAGGCATTCCTTGAGCGGACGCACGTTGCGGGTGGTGGCGTCGGCTCCGCCGAAGGGATCGACGAACACGAACAGCTCGCGCACCTGGGGCAGGCGCGAGAGCAGGAAATTGGCCATGATCTTGGCGTCGGGCCGCACGGCCAGGAGCATCTTGGCCAGCACCAGCCCTTCCAGGCAGCCGAAGGGGTGGTTGGCGACCACGACCACCGGCCCGGTTTTGGGGATGCGCTCCAGTTCCTCGGGGCTTACCCGGATGGACACGCCCAACTCGGTGAGCAAGGAGTCGATGTAGCCGGCGGCGTCGGCCTGGACGGGCAGCCGGCCATGGATGGCTTCGAGCTTGTCCAGGCCAAGAAGCTTGAAAAACGCCGGCCGCAGGAAGTTGGCGGCCCGGCGGGCAAACGCGCCCCTGACGTGTGGCGTGAGGTCGAAGATGTCGCGGTGGCTGGTGGTGGTCATGGCGTCACCTCTCCTGTCGGCCGGTTTTCGGCCCACGGTGCATGTTGGGGCATCCTGGCCGGCCGATGTGGCGGCGATGTGGCGTTTCCGGGCGCTTGCTTGACGATTGCGCGGCGCTTTGCGGCGGTTTTCCGGCCGGGCGGGAAGCGACTTGACAGGGCGGGGGGCGGCGGTTCAAGGCTTGGGCACGACGTTTTTCCGGGAGGCCGACGTGGCCGACAACCGCCTGTATTCCATCGCCACCATGGCCAAGATTCTGGATATGCCGGAATCGACCCTGCACTATTGGAAAAATCGTTTCGACGACGTGCTGCCAAGCTTCGGGACCGGGCGCGGCAAGCGCTACCGGGCCGAGGCGGTGGCAATTTTTCGCGACATCGGGGCCCTGCTGGCCCAGGGGCTGTCGGCCGGCGACGTGCGGAGCGAGCTTGCCCGGCGCTACCCGGTCAACGTAGGCAGCGGCGAGGCGAAAGGCCCGGCCGCGCCCCAGACGATGACGGTCGGCGGCGGGACGGGCGGGGGCGTGGACGCCCAGACCATGCTGGCCATGGCCTCGGCCATTGGCGCGGAGATCGCCCGGACCCTGGCCGAACAGCTTGGGCGGGGGCTGTCCGGCGGGCCGGCCGCCCTGCCCGAAACCACGGCGGCGGCCATCCAGGGCGAGCTGGCCGAGGCCCGGGCCGAAAACGCCGCCCTGGCCGACAAGATGCGGGTGCTGGAGTCCGAACTGGTGCGGCTGCGAAAAGACCGACGCGAACTGGAAAACCACCTGCTGGGCAAGATCAAGGCTTTGGGCGAGGAACGCGGCAACGGCTGAGGCCGGTTTTTTTTGCTTGACCGACTAGACCGACCGGTCTAGTCGTCTCTTCATGAACGAGACCGCGCGGGAGCGCATCATCCGGGTCGGGGCGGCCATCATGCATGGTCAGGGGTATGCCGCAACGGGCCTCAAGGAGATCCTGGACGCGGCCGGCGCGCCCAAGGGGTCATTCTACCACTATTTCCCGAGCAAGGAAGCCTTTGCCCTGGCGGTCATCGAGCACTACGAGGCCATGCTCCGGGAGATCGGCCGGCCGGCCCTGGCCGCCGAGGGCTTGACCTGCCGGGAGCGGCTGGCGCTTTTTGTGGCCCGCTACCGGGAATCCCAGGCCGAAGGCGGTTTTCGGCGCGGCTGTCCCATCGGCAACCTGGTGCTGGAGCTGGCCGGCCAGTCGGAAGTGTTGGGCCAGCGGCTGGCCGTGTCCCTGGAGGGGCTGACGCGGTTTTTGACGCGGTTAATCGAGGCCGGGCAGGCGTCTGGGGAGATCGAGGCGAGCCTTGACGCGGCCGAGGCGGCCGGCTTTTTGGCCGGAGCCTGGCAAGGGGCGCTCATGCGCATGAAGGCGGCCCGCGACGACGGCCCGCTGGCGACCTTTGAGACGTTTGCCGCACGCCTGCTTTTCGGGGCCTCGTCTGGCGTTGGGCAAACCGCCCCTTAAAGGGGAGAAGTCTGGCGGCGGCGCGTCGCTGGGAAGGTCGAAGGACACGCAGGCCGGTTGGGGCCAGTCTTCGACTCGGTCACGACGCGAGGCCCGTCGGCGGGGATACGCGGACCGTGACGCCAGGAGAGCCCCTGGCCGTCCTGGTCTGGCTGGCGACCAAAGCCCCCAACACCGCCCAGGGGGGGCTGAGCTGTCGGGTGCAACACACGACGAAGCGAAAACGCGCGAGCGTTTTTTTTCGAACCGCAAACTAGACGACCGGTCTACTTTGACCGGCAAACCAGGAGAAAACCATGACCGACATCGGCATTTTGACCTGTTCCAACACGACCCAGGACGTGGGCTGCAGCATGTTCGGCTGCTTGCAGGCAGCTGGCGAAGGCCATGCGCCGTTTTCGTCCGTCGAGTACCCGGACGGGGTTCGGGTGGCGGGGGTCATCAGTTGCGCCGGCTGCGCCGGCAAGCGCAGCCATGAAAAGATCCTGCGCCGGGTGGGCGCCTTGGCCGCGTCCGGGGCCAAGGCCATCCACTTCGCCACCTGCATGGTGGACGGCTGTCCGTTTCTGGCGCGCTATGAAAGCGTGATCCGGGAAGCCTATCCCGAGCTGTCGGTGGTGCGGGGCAGCCATGCCCGGCCGTCCGAGGCGTTCTTGGCGCGCCTGGACGCCGCCATGGCCGCGCCGCGCCAAAGCGTGCCGGAGATCGCGGCGGCCCTGCGGGCCGGGGGCTGATCCCGGACGCGTTGAGCCCAAGCGGGGAAGGCCGCCTCCGCCAACGGCCGGCATCCGCCAAGAACAGCGGCCGTGGGCAGTGGAGAACGCGTCAACACGGCGAGGCGCTACTGCCAAAGGCCGCAGCGCCTTTCGAGGACGCCCCGCCGGCAAAAACGGGTGCGGCGATTTCAGCGCGCGTGGGAACAAAAAACGGGGAGGCCGGCCTTCCGGTCGTGCAACCGGGAAACCGACCTCCCCTTCTTCGAGGACTGTCGCTGGGTCCAGGGCGCGGCCCCGACGTCGCGGTTACGCCGGTCCGCCCTTCCGGCGGGCGGCCGGCCGGCCCTGGTGCAAGAAGCTTGCTGCGTCCCCTGCGCCTTCCCCCCCTAAACGTCCATGATTTCGAGATACACCAGGGTCTGGTTCAGCAGCTGGTAGGCGATTTCGCCAAAGGTGACCGGTCCGACGAAGGGATCGGTCTTTTTGCCTTCCAGCTCGGAATACAGGTAGTTGAGGATGCAGTTGCAGGAGAAGGCCACGCGCGAGGAGTCGATGGCCCCTTCACGGCCCAGGCGGTCGTTGAAGACCTTGACGTAGTCCGCAACCGGCCGGGCGTGCTTGTAGCGGATGCCGGTGAAGACCGGGGCGTAGAATTTGACCTGGCCTTCCACTTCGTCAACGTCCTGGAAGCTGATGTTGACCATGGCCCCGTAGTAGTCGGCCACCAGCGGCAGCTTGGTGTCCAGCTTGTTTTTCATGATATAGGCGGCGAAATTGCGTTTCTCGCCGTTGACCAGGACGTCCTTGGCGGAAAAGCCGTCGGAGCCGAAGCTCAGGATGTCGCCGTCGCCCTGCTCGAACAGGTTGATGATGCCGATTTCGGCGACCTTGCCCGGGGGCAGCTGGGCCTGGAGCACCAGGGCGGCGTCTTCAAGGACTTCGCCGGTCTGGCCGTTGACCACCTTGGGGGTTTTCTTGCCAAGGTCGCTCAAGTGGACGCCGGCCACCCAGCCGATCAGCGGGCGGACGCCGAAGTCTTTGTAGTTGGGGGCGTTTAAGGCAAAGGACAGGTGCGTCTTGCTGGCCGCCGGCAGGATGATGAAGCTGAACCCGTGCTTGGGGCCTTCGGTGTAGATGCGGGCCAGGCCGTTGGCGTCATACACGGCGATTTCGATGCCGGCGGTGTAGTCGGTGATGTCCGTGGCGCAGATCATCTCCCGGCTGACCATGCCGCCTTTGTCGGCGGCGATGAAGTAGGGGATGGTTCCGGCGATCCAATCTCCTTTGGGCAAGGCACGGAGGGCTTCTTCGTCGCCGGCGAGGAGGAGTTTGCGGCCGGCCTCGATCTTCTGCTTGATGTCCGCGACGGTGGAAATGGTCTGTTGCATAACGCCCTCCTAGCCGAAGATGGTTTTCAGGTCGTCCTGAACGCTGGGCATATTTACGTTATTGGCGAAAATGGCATAGATCTGATCAATGCTGGAGCTGACGTTCTCCGGCGAAGGATCTTCCTTGACGGACCGCGTCAATCGACCAAGCAGGATTTTGGCAGCCAGGAACTTCAGTTGAAAAGTTTTCTTCCCGGTCACAATGTCGACCCACGCTTTGTTGCTCTTGCTGGGTACATCCATATTCGCCTCCTTACGTTGTGCGGCAGCGCGATGTTGCATCTCCGGCGGCAAGCCCGGTTGTCCCATGCCGCCTCCGTGTGCGCGCGTCATCGGAGGCGGCCCGGAATCGGGCCGTTGGGGCATGGTGCGTCCGAAACGGTGAGAGCAGGAAAGCAAGGATCGAACCACGCCAAAAAAATACGCAATGCCGTATGGTTAAAATCATAATACGAGAAAAGGGGAGACGATTCAAGACAAATTCCGCGCAAACGCGATTGGTCGAATGGTCCGGGAGAGGGATATAAAAGATTTTTGTGCTGATAATTCGTGTGGTTAGCTTGAAAGGTAAAATTGGGGCAAGAAGTCATCCATTTGAGTCAAAAAGCAACAAGGCTGGGCGGACACGCCTCCCAAGGCCCGATGGGGCAGGGAAAACCGTATAGAAAGACAGTGTGTTGCGTGAACCTTGGCCCGCGACGGTCAGATCACCCTCCCGACTCTCGCTCCGCAATCCATGAATACGTCAATAATTATAACGAAGTGAATGTTTTTGACCGACTGTCCGCGAAATGCCGCGCGCCCTTGGCGTGGATGCGGCCCTAGACCCAGGGCGCGCCCACGGGCCGCACGGCCTGCTGGGCCAGCAGGAAATCGGCCACAACCAGCAGGACCATGGCCCGGATGACCGGGACCACGCGCGGGATGGCACTGCGGTCGTGGCGGCCGCCCACCACGATTTCGGCCGGGTTCCCGGCGATGTCCGTGGTGCGCTGGGGCACGGCGATGGACGGGATGGGCTTGATGGCCGCCCGGACCGTGACGGGCTGGCCGTTGGAGATGCCGCCCAGGATGCCGCCGGCGTTGTTGCTCTCGGGCGGGTTGACGATAGGATCGTTGTTGGTGGACCCGGTCAGGCGCGCGGCGGCGAAACCCACCCCGATCTCCACGCCCTTGACCGCGCCGATGCCCATGAGGGCATAGGCCAGCCTGGCGTCGAGCTTGTCGAAGACCGGTTCGCCCAGGCCGGCCGGCACGCCGGTGGCCGTCACCTCGACGATGCCGCCCAGGCTGTCGCCGCTGCCCATGGCCTGCTTGGCCCTGGCCTCCCAGGCCGGGATGACGGCCGGGTCCGGGGCGCAAAAGGGCCGGTCGGCCGCGCCGGCCGCATCGATGACCGTGGCCGGCAGGCCACCGAATTCCACGGTGTAGGCGAAAACGTCGATGCCGCGGCCGGACAACAGCGAGGCGGCCACGGCCCCGCCGGCCACCCGGGCGGCCGTCTCCCGGGCCGAGGCCCGGCCGCCGCCGCGATAGTCGCGCCGGCCGTACTTGGCCAGATACGTGCCGTCGGCGTGGCCCGGGCGCAGCAGATTCTTGGCCGCTTCGTAATCCCGGGAACGCTGGTCGGTGTTCTCGATGGCAAAGGCGATGGGCGTGCCGGTCGATTCCCCTTCAAAGATCCCGGAGAGCAGGCGCACGGCGTCGGGCTCCTTGCGGGCCGTGCCGGTCAGCCCCCCCGCGCCGGGGCGGCGGCGGTCCAGGTCGCGCTGGATGAGCGCTTCCGTGACCGGCACCCCCGGCGGGCAGCCGTCGATGACGCCGCCAAGGGCCGGTCCGTGGGATTCGCCAAAAGTGGTCAGCCGAAAGATGGTGCCAAAGGTATTGCCGGCCATGACGCCTCCCTGCTGCGCGTGCGGCGCGTGCACGCGGTCTTGTCGCAAAAAATCGTTAGGCCCCGGAGGTCTCGGCCCGCCGGGCCCGCACCCGCCCGAGCAGCCAGCACAGCGAGCCGGCCAGCATGACCGCGATGCCGGCGAACAGCAGCCAGGCCACGGTCATGGGCGTGTCGTGGAAAAAGAGCGTAAGCCCCAGAAAAAGCGCCACTCCGGCGGCCTGGAACCAGACGAAGCCGAATTCCGAGCGGGCCTGGAAATAGACGAAAAGGATGTTGGCCACGGCCAGAAGAGCCATGGCCCCGCTGATGACGGCCAGAAGCGGGCCGGCCGCCGCGTACTGCGCGCCAAAGAGCATCTTGACCACAAACGACGAGCCAATGAGACAACACAGGGCGAAGCCGCCGCCAAGAGCGGCGGTCAGGCCCATGGAAATCCACAGCGACGACAGGTCGTTGCGCCCCGACTCCTTGGCTGTGGCCGCCTCGGTGAACAGCACGCTCATGAGCACCGAAGGGAGATAAAAGGCGATGCGCCCGAGGATGGCCGCCGTGGCGTAAAGCCCGGCTCCTTCGGCGTCGCAGTAGTGGCGCACCAGCACCACGTCGAGGTTGCCCAGCACCATGACGATGATCGACGACAGGAGCATCCCCACCGAATAGCTGCCCACTTCCTTGAAAAGCCCGTCGGGCAGCCGGGAAGGCGTGACTGGGAACACGTCGCGAAGAAACAGGAAATTGACGCACAGCGCGGCGGCGATGCCGGTGAGGCTGGCCACCAGCGCGCCGTTTATACCGTAGGACAGGCCCCAGACAAAGGCGATGGCCCCCAGGAACCGGAAACAGGCGTTGGAGGCCCCGGCGATGCCGTAGCCGGTGAAGCGCTGCAGTCCCTGGAGCATGCCCCAGGGCACGGGCAGGACGAAGGAGCCGGCCATGACCCCGAGCATGAGGAGGATGGGGGTGGGGGATTCGATGTGCAGGAAAGCCTGCAAGGCCGGCAGGGCCAGGGCGCCCAGGCCGTAGGCCACCACGGCCAGACCGGCGGCCAGGCCCAGGGCGCGGGTGAGCAGGGCGCGCACCAACCCCATGTCGGTGAGGACAAATCGGGCCGTAAACCGGGCCATGACCAGGGGCACGATGGCCAGGGGCGCGGAAAAGATCACCATGGTGGAATTGAGCGCGTTGAAGCCGCCGAAGTCCGCCGGACTCATGGAGCGCCCGACCACCAGTTGGAAGAGGTAGTTGAAGAGGTTGCCGGAGTTGAGCAGGACGAGGATGACGATGTTCTGCTTGAGGAAGCGTTTCACGAAGCGGCGTCCTGGGGCGTGTCGGCCCGGTTGGGAGCTTTGGTGGGCAGCAGCCGGCACAATCCGGCCAGAAAAGCGTAGAGCCCGGCCTGGGCGAAAAATTCCGCCACGGGCGGCAGGCCAAGGCCGCCAAAACAGGCGGCAAAGGCCAGGGCCAGGGCGAAGCCGCAAAAGTAGGTCCGTCCCGGGCCGGCGGCAATCCAGACCCCGAAGCCCGGCCAGCGCCGCGACAAGGCGGCCGTGGCTCTTGGCGCGCCCGCCCGCCATACCGGAACCAGGGCCAGCCCGGCAAGGGCCAGGGCCAGCCGGCCGGGCGCGCCGCCTACGGTGAGGGCGCACAGCACCCCGGCCAGGGCCAGGCCGCCGAAGGTCCGCGTATCGCGCCGAACCTCGGCCGGGGACGGGGTCGCCCCCAGCCAGGCCAGGGGGCGGTCCGTCAGCCGGGCAAGGGCCAGGCCGACGCGCTCCCGCCCGATCAACCGCCAGGCGGCATAGCCCCCGCCCACAAGGGCCAGGGCGGCGACCAGCCGGCCCAGGGTTCCCATACCCCCGCCGGAAGCCTCGCGCGGGGGCTTGGCAAAGCGCGACAGGTGCAGGGGCGCGTCGGTTTCGAAACACAACGCCGCGACGCCATACCAGGGATGGGCAAAAAACCGGGCCATGGCGGCCTTGGCCGGGAGGTCGGCCGACCCCAGGGGCAGCCAGTCGTCGGCGCTGCCCAGGCGCGCCGCCGCGGCCTCGGAAACCGGCCCCGGCGCGTGATCGGCTCCGCCCAGGGAGACGAGCGGGGCGGCGGCAAACACGTCGCGCCAGGACACGGCGGCGTCGCCGGAAAACACGGGCTTGACCAGTTCGAGCTGGCCGGCGGGCTGGCCGCCAAGGCCGGTTACGGTCAGTTCGGCCGGGCCGGATTTCCCCGGCAGCCGGGCCATGAGGCGTCCCGCGCGGGCGTCGGGCACGGCCGGCGCGCCTCCGGCCACGGACACCGCCGCCCCATCGCCCACCAGCTCGAACCCGGCGGCCAGCCAGGCCATGGGGCCAAGGCTGCGGCCCGGGGCGTAGCTGACGCGTCCGGCCTCGGCGCGGGTCACGGCCGAGGAGGCGACAGGCCAGGGCAGGGCGGCGTCGTAGAGGCCGGTTGCGGCCGGTCCGGCCGGCACGGCGGCCAGCATGGCCCGGGTCACGGGCAGGGCGAACTCCCGGCCGGTAAAGGTGAAGCGCGCCACCGCCCGGGCCACCCGGTCCGGCAGCCCGGGCAGGGGCGTGGGCTGTCCCGGCAACAGGGCGTAGGTCCGGGCCGGTTCGGCCTGGCCCGGGGCGTAGACGAGCAGTTCCACGCCGGAAAGGTTCGGATCGCGGCCGATGTCCAGGCGGAAGAAATGGTTCATGCCGGCGGCCGGGGCAAAGGCTGCCTCCACGGCCATGTCCAGGCGCGGTCCGGTCCCTTCCACCACCAGCCCCGAGGCGGCGCGGAAATAGCGGATATCCCCGGAACCGGTAAAAAGCCCGGGCGCGCCGGCCAGATAGACCGGCTCGGGGGCAAGGCCGCCAAAGCCGTCGGCGGCCCGGCGCGGGGTCCGGTCAAAGGGCGGGGCCAGGCTCCACAGCGGGGTCACGGGCACGCCGCCGTCCGGCCGGTCGATGTCCGGGGCCGCGCCCAGACTGGTGGCCAACTCGTCGGCGGCGGCCAGGAAGGCCGGGGTCTCGCGCCGGGGCGAGGACAGGGCCAGATAGGCGCGCTCGGCTACGCCGCCGCCGGGCTGGGAGGCGGTCATGGGGGTCAAGCGCAGTTCGGCCCGGGCCGCGCCGCCCTGGCCCACGGCGCTGGCGGCGGCGGTCGTGTTGACGAAAACCCGGCGCGCGCCGGCAAAGGGTTCGCGCACCCGGGTGGGCAGGCGGCCGGGCAGGCCGTCCCGGGCCAGGGCGGCCGGATCAAAACCCGAGGGGACAAAGGCCAGACGCTGGGCCAGCCGGTCCCGGCCCACCTCGGCCAGGCCCTGGCGGAAGAACATGAGGCTTATTTCCTTAAGCCGCGCCCACTTGAGCCCGGGATGGCGCTCGCGCAGATAGCGGCCCACGTAGACGCGCAGCACGGTGCGGCCGTCGGGCAGCTCGAAGGTGCGTTTGGCCAGGGCGTACCAGTCCAGGACCGTGCGCGCCTTGGGATCGGCCGGGTCCAGGGACAACACGAGGTTGACCTGGACCGGGGCCGGCCGGCGCAGGATGACGTCCACGGCCCCGAGGTCC
This sequence comes from Solidesulfovibrio carbinolicus, assembly GCF_004135975.1. Lineage (NCBI taxonomy): Bacteria > Pseudomonadati > Thermodesulfobacteriota > Desulfovibrionia > Desulfovibrionales > Desulfovibrionaceae > Solidesulfovibrio > Solidesulfovibrio carbinolicus. The sequence continues at coordinate 307,821 of NZ_CP026538.1, forward strand.
AGGGCGTCGCGGTCGAAGCGGCGCTGGAGAAACGTCGAGGGGCCGTCCTGGGTGGTGCGCCAGAGATCGTCAAAGGGCAGATCCAGGACGCGCCGGGCCAGGTAGAGGGCGTTCTTGTCGGCCCACTGGGCCGTGGCGACTTCGGCCGTGTTGTCCGGGGTCAGACCGTCGAGATAGGTCTGGCCGAGGTTTTCCACGCACTCCAATGGATCGCTGCCAAAGGTGCGGCCGTCCGGGGCGCGCAGGGTCAGGGCGGCCAGGGTGGGGTTGGCCGGATCGGCGTCGCGCAGGTCCAGGCCGATCTCATTGAAGCGCCCGAGAGGGATGTCGCCGCCGCCGGAGGCGTCGGTCAGGGCCTGGACGGTTGCCGGCCCATCGGGGAAGGGCGCGGCAAGGGCCAGGGGAGCGGTTTCGACCACGCGGGAGTATTTGACTTTCTTGGGGCCGATTTTGACGAAAAGCCGGCCTTCCACGGCCTGGTCCCGGCCGAAAAGCTCACCCGGCAGCCGAAGCGGCGCGCCTTCGGGCCTGGGGTCGAGGTCCAGGGCCAAGGCGGGTTCGGGCACGGCCAGGCCGAGAGCGCAGCACACAACGGCCAGGGACGCAATCCAGGGCAAAAAAAAGGCACGCGGCGGCCGCGCGGGCTTGGCCGTTGGCCTGGCGGCCCGGTCGCCAGGGGCGGCCAAGGCCTGGAAACAGCGGAAACAGCGTGTCATGGCGGTGGCCTAAGGCGTTGTGGCCGGAGCCGGCGGCTGTTCCGGTTGGCCGGCTTCGATGGTTTCGACGGTTTTGGGGCGGCGGCTCCGGGGCTTCGGGCGCGGGGCGTCCTCGCCGGCCGGGGCGGCGTCCGGGGCCAGACTTGGCGACTGGCCCGACGCCGGACCCGAGGGTTGGCCCGACGTGGCGGCGGCCGGCTGGCCCGGGGCGGCCTCGGACGACGGGGCTGCCTCCAGGGCTTCGGGCTTGGGGCGTCGCTGGCGTCGCTTGGTCGCCGCTTCGCCTTCGGCGGCGGGTGCGTCGGCCTGGGCCGGCCCCACAGACGGCGCCGGCGTCGTGGCCGGGGCCGGCTGACCGGCGCCCGGCCCGGATTGATCAGCCGGGCCGGCTTCGCTCTCACGGCCGGTCGGCTTGAGCTTTTTGGCCCGCTGGCTCGGGAACCGGTCCAGCACTTCCACTTCAATCTCGGTGCCCAGGTCGCTCTCGGGCGTGGTCCGAGGCGGCCCGGCCGGTGCCGGGACGGAACCTGGCGCGGCCGGGGCGGCCGGCGTGGCCTGGGCCGGCCCGGTCTTGGGCGTGGCCGACGTTTGGCCGGAGGGCACGGGAACGCCTGGGCCGGCCGTGGCCGGCGACCCGACGACGGCCGGCGGCTGTCCCGGCGTCGCCGGTTGGACGGCCGGCGGGAAGCCCGGCTGGTTCACGGAGGGGCTGGCGGCTGCGCCCTCGGCCGGTTGTCCGGCCGCCTCGGCCGGCGGGCTGGCCGGCGTCGGGGGTGCGGGCTGTGGCCGGCGCAGGATGAGGAAACCGCCCTGGTCGTAGAGGGTGTCGAACTCCTGGCGGGCGCGGATGACGAAGACGTTGAACTCCCGGGCCACGTCCTCGTCCCGGCAGGCTCCCTGGATGAACTCGCAGCCCCGGTCCAGGACGAACCAGGGTCGGGTGAGATCGAGCAGCACGTACTGGGCCTGCCAGGACCGCACCGGCAGGTTCGGGGTTTGCCGGGTGCGCACGAAGGTCCAGAAATCGGCCCAGGTCGCGCCGGAGAGGTCGCGCACGGGATGGGGCTCGAACACGCCCAGGGGAAAGCTGTTGTAATCCAGCCGTTCGGCCAGGGCCCCCCAGTTCAGCGTATTTTGGGAGACCACGGCCACGCGCGGGTCCTGGGGCACGACTTTGAGGATCTCGGCCAGGATGGCGGCGTCCCGGGCGGTGGGTTCGTAGGCGTCGCTGGAAAAGGCAAAGCTGTCGGTGGTCCAGAAAAGGCGCGACACCGGCGAGGGGGCCAGCATGACGTGGGCGATGGCCAGCCAGCCCATGACCGCGAAAACCACCCGCCCGGCCCCGGCCCCGGACTGGCGGGCCAGGACGCGCACCGGCCCGAGCACCTGGCAAAAGGCGAAAAAGAGCACCCCGGCCGCGCCGGCGGTGTAGTGGTTGGCCCAGCCGTAATAGCTGGGGTTGGTGGAGAGCAGGGACAAGGCGATGGTCGGCAGGGCCGGCAGCAGGAGCTTGGGCCGCAGTAGCGGAAAGAAGATCAGGGAGCCAAACAGGAAAAAGAGGTATTTCCATTTGCCCGGCACGCCGAGCACCACGGCAAGCACCTTGCCGGGCTGGGTGATCAGGGTGACCAGGGCCGCGCCCGGGCTGCCGCCGAGCCAGGAGAAGGCTCCGCTTTGGATGCCAAGGCCGGCGTCGGCGGTGCAAAAGGGCACGATCAAAGACGTCGTCACATAAAAATAGAGCGCCCCGAAAGCGGCCAGGAACAGCCCCGGACCGCGCCGGCCCTCGCACAGCCACAGATAGGCCCCGCAGCAGATCGTGGTCAGGGCGTAGGGTTCCTTGACCAGGGACGGAGCCAGCCCCAGCACCACGGCCCAGCCGACGCGGCCGGTGGTGGCGGCGGCCAGGAAGCCGTAGAGGATGGGCACGAGCAGATGGTCGAGGTGGAAGTCAAACAGCGCATTGGTCCAGACCGGGAAAAACAGGACATAGGCCAGGGCGGCCAGGGTCCCGTGGCGGCGGCCGGCGAAAAAGGCCGGCAGGGCCAGGACAAAGGCCTGGGACACCAAAAGCACAAGGGGCGCGGCCTGATCCGGCACCAGCCGGTAGACCTGGGCGTAGACCGGCAACAGCGGCTGGGCATGGCCGAGAAACGCCCGCCACCACTGGCCGGCCACATGGAGCGAGTGGAGGTTGGAGAGAAAGACGCCAAGGTCGAAGACCGTGGAATGCAGGGCCAGGTATTTCAGGCACGACATCACGGCCAGCACGCCGAACAGGCCGGCGAAGACCGCGCCGCCGACCTTGCGGGCGGGCGGTTCGGGCAAAAGGGCCGGCGCGTGGTCCTTAAGCATGGTCGTCCTCCCGGCGGCGCGGGGCGAAAAGCCCACAGGCCATGACGGCCAGGCAGAAGACGTAGGCGGTCGCACTTCCCATAAGCCCGATGAGGTACGAGGTTTGGGGCGCGAAGAAAAGCAGCAGTTCGTAGTCGATGCCGCCGTCGGCCCGGGCGGCGAAATAGCCGGGCGTATCGGAAGCGGCCTCGGGCAACAGGCGCACCAGTCCCGGCGGCAGCCACCAGGCGTTGGCGAAGCCATACGCCTCGACATGCAGGGCCTCGGGCAGGGCGACCGGGCCGCCCGGGGCCGGGGCGCTCCAGCCGGCCGGGTCCTGGGGCCTGGAGACGGCCTGGGGCGTGGCCGGGGCAAAGGCCGACGGGAAAAAGGCTTCGGTGAGGCCCAGCGCCGGCAGATTGTCGTTCTGGATGGCTCCGGCGGTCAGGGGCGAGACGTAGTCCACGGCGAACCGGGACGCGGTTTCCCCGGTCACCTTGCCGCCCGGGCCGTAGACAAAGGCCTCGCGCTCCTTATTCGCGCCGTCACCCAAGGTGGAGACCAACCCCTTTTTCAGGTAGCCGGCCAGTTCGACTTGGCCGGCCTGGTCCAGGCCCTGGACCGGGAAGGGATGGTAGGCGGCGGTGAGCGCGGCCATGTCCCGGCCTTGGCCGGTCAGTTCGCCCAGGGTGCGCGGTACGAGCATCGCCTTCCAGCCGGTGTGGAAGGTTTCCTGGAAGACCAGGGGAAAGCCGGCTGTGGCCCCGTGGACGCGCACCCGCACGGCCGTTGGCCCCAGGCGGCGAAATTCCACCGTGGGCGCGGCAAGGCGGTTTTTGGGGCGTACCACGGCGAGCTTTTTCTCGCCCGTGCGGTCGGCCAGCAGCCGGGTGGCGGCCGGGCCGCCGCCCTGCATGGCGGCCACGAATTCCAGAAAGACCGGATCGGAACCGGCCCGCAGATAGACCGTGCCCGGATCGTAGTCCGGCAGCTCGATCTCCTGGGCCAGGGCGGCGGCCACGGCGTTGCCGCGATACCCTCCGCCCACGGCCTCCACGGCGGCCACCCGGTCGCCGGGGCGCACCAGGGGCAGGAAGTCTTCGTTTTTATACAGGGCCACGTCGCGGAAAAGGGGCATGGCGACAAGGCCCTCCTGGCGGGCCAGGTTGGCGTCGAACACCGGCTTGTAGTCCTTGTAGCCGTCCACCATGGCCGGGGGGACGTAGGCGGGCTGGAAATCGTCGTAGGTGTAGGCGTGGTCGTAGCGCGGGTAGACCAGGAACCGGCAGGAACCCAGGCCCAGCAGCCGGCTGATCTTGGTGCTGGGGCGCTCGGCATAAAAGCCCGAGAAGACCGGCTCGGCCAGGGGATGGGTCTTAAAGGCCATGAAAAAGGGCTTGGGCGAATAGGCCGAGGTCCACTCGAAGGTGTAGTCAGTGTCGCCGGGCCAGGTGATGCCGATGGGCGGCAGGTAGCTCACCCGAAAGGCGTCGCGCCGGTCGCGCAAAAAGCCGTAGACCGAGGCCACCTCGGGGTTGATGGGCGTCTGGTGCAGCGTCAGCGGCTGGGGATCGCGCTGGGTGTCAAAGGGGCGCGTGAGGCCGCCGGCCAAAAAGGGCGAGACAAAAAGGGCCACGGCCAGGGAACATGCCCCGGCGGCAAGCCTGGGGCGCGGCGCGGCGGCGACCAGTTCCGCCCCGGCCCGGGCCAGGAGCAGGGCATAGGGCAGGATCACCAGGGGCAGCCAGCGGGTGGTGTTGGAAAAGGCGGCGAAAAGGATGGGCAGGGTTTTTTTGAGGGCCAGCTGGTAAAAGACCAGCCCGGGCAGGGTGCGCGAGCCGGCAACGAGCAGCACGCCGCACAGGGCGGTGACGAAGAGGCCGTTCAGCTCCGGGGTTTTACGGCGGCTGAAGGGATAGGCGAAGACGCCCAGCGTCAGGGCCAGGGCGGCCAGGTTCCAGGGAATCCCCAGGCCCCGGGGCACGGGGTAGACGTATTCGGTGTCCATGCCCGGGCGAAGGCGCAGGAAAAACGAGGCGTCGGCCGGCTGGCTGGTGGACTCGTGGTAGGCCTCGCGCCGGGGCAGCTCGGAATCCACGGTCACGTCGCCGTCGGCCGAGACCGACAGGCCCCAACCGTGGCGGATGGCCCCCTTGCCGAAATAGTCGCCGAAAAACGGGGCCATGAAATGGATGTTCATGGCCACGGCCACCGCGCCAAGGCCGACAAACGCCGCGACAAGCGCCTTGCGGCGCGGGCAGGACACAAACCGGCAGGCAAAGGCGATAAAGAGCATGGCTGCCGCGCTCATGCCGACGCCCGGATGCAGCGAGGTGAGCCCGAGGACGAAGCCGGTGGCGACCGTGGCCCGAAAGACCCCGGGTCGGCCGGCCGCGATGCGGTCCAGAAGGGTCAAGGCGGCCAGCATGACCACCGGCAGCAGGGCGTAGCCCACCAGCATGGGCATGTGCCCGGCCACCACGCGGCTTAAGGCATAGGGCGAAAAAGCGTAAAAAACGGCGGCCAGGAAGGCGAAAAAAGGCGGCAGGGCCAGACGGCGGGCAAGGGGCCACATCGCCGTGCCCGAGGCGAAGATAAGGCACAGCGGCAGCCACTTGGACACGGCCTCGCCGCCAAGGACCGACACCGGCCAAAGCGCCAGCCAATAGAGCAGCTCCAGCTTGAAATAGTGGTAGCGGCCTGTTTCGAAATAGGCGTCCCAGGTGGAGAAATGATGCCGGGCCATGTCCCGGAACTGCTCGGCGAAATTGGGGATGCCCCAGTCCCAGGTGTGGCCGACGATGCCGGGCCGGGCCAGCACCCCGGCGAACGCGACGCAGGTCAGCGCGGCCAGGGCGGCCAGGGCGGCCAGCGCGTACACCGTGTTTCGTCGCATGACGTCTTGTTCCTTTGCCTTGGCGATGGATGGGGAAGCGGGCGGCCGTTACGAGGACTCGGCCGGGGGCGGCGGGCGGCCGGCGCGCGTTGCCCGGGGGCTGGTCTTCACGTGGCGGCGATTTTTCGGACGCAGGCCGCGCCGCCCGGCCTGGCCCGAGAATGCCCTTGTCGAGGCCGCGACCCGCTCGTGTCGCGTCCCTTAAAAAATACGATAGTATTTTTTAATAAAAATTAATGGTTTTAGTACGTTGACTACAGGGCGCCATATGTGCTTTCGCGGACGCGACACTAGCGGACCGGCGGGGCCAGGGCCGCCTCGAAGGAGGCGTCGAAGATGGCCGACCAGCGGTAGCGCTGCATGTAGGCCACGGCCGCCTCACGCATGGCCCGCCAGCGCTCCGGGGCCTCGACCATGGCGGCGATGGCCGTAGCCACCCCGTCCACGGTGTAGGGCGCGACCACCCCGGCCGCGAGGGCGTCCACGTCCTTGGCGATTTCCGGCACGTCGGTGATGACCACCGGCAGGCCGCAGGCCAGATAGTCCTTGACCCGGCTGGGATCGGCCCAGCGCGACAGGTTGTTGTCCGTGGGGCGGTAGAGCGCGAGGCTGATGTCGAAGGCCGGCAGGGTTTCCAGCACCTTGTCGTGGTTCATGACGCCGTGCAGGACCACGCTCTCTCCAAGGGCGGTCAGGCGCGGCTCGTAGGGCGCGTAGACCACGCCGTCCTCGATGGCGTTGTTGGGCGTCTTGCCGATGACGTGCAGCGTCAGTCCCGGGAAGCGCTGGGTCAGGGCCGGCCAGGCCTCGATGACCAGATCCACGCCCTTGGACGGGCTCAGCGCTCCCAGCAGCACGACGTCGCGCGGGGTCTTGGCCGACTTGTCGGGCAGGTCGATCTTTTCAAGATCCACGCCCACGGGCACCAGCACGTTGCGGTCGTCGGGCAGCCCTTGCTCCCGGCGAATCTCCACGATGCGCGGCGAGATGTTCCAGGCCGCGTCGCAGTTGTCCAGGCAAAAGCGGTCCAGGGCGTGGTAGAGCTTATTGAGAATCTTGCTGGCGAAGCGCTCAGGCATCCAGTCGATGGTGTAGTAGACCACCCGCCGGATGAGTCCCAGGCGCTTGAGCACCATGGCCACCACCCCGTTTAAGGGGTCGCAGGCCACGCAGGTCTCGAAGCGCGAAAAAAAGCCGAGGAAGAAAAAGACCGAGAAAAAGGCGTCCTTGAAATAGGTGACCAGCCCCGGCAAGGCCGCGCCGCAACGCTTTTTTTCCGAGACGAGTCGGCCGCCGGCGTATTTTCGGGCGATGGAGCGGCGGTCCGAGCAGTAGTGGAAGGGGTGGTAGATGATCCCCAAAACGTCGCTTCGGGCCTTGAGGTAGTTCTCCAGGGCTTCCGAAGGGCCGGCCAGATCGGTGATATGGCTGATGAGCAGGGCTTTGGTGAAGCGCATGGTTCTCCCGCGCGGCAAACGAGTGGATGGGACCGGCCGATGCGTCCGGTCGGGGCTTGAGGTAGCCGCATCCCTCGCGGAAATCAAGCCGGCGTCGGGAAAAGGGCGCGCGAGCCGGCTCGCCGCGCCCGTGAAATACGCTGTGGCGTCGTTTTGCACCAATCGGCGGTGTTGGGATGGGCCCGGCCCCTGGGAGAGGCTTTTACGGACGCGGCCTTAGCCGCGCATCTCCTCGATAAGGCGCATGAGGTCGCCGGCCTGGCCGGCCAGGTCGGAAACGGCCCCGGCCGCCTCGTCCATGTCCCGGGCGGTTTCCTCGGCCACCTCGCCGATGGAGTAGACGGCCCGGTTGATCTCGTCGTGGGCCGTGGCCTGGGTCTTGGCCGAGGCGGCGATCTCGCGCACGGCCCGGGCGGCGTCCTCGCAGCTTTCCACAATGGCGGCCAGGGTGCGGCCCGAGCCGGCCACCAGCCCGTCGGCCTGGGCCACGGCCGCGGCCGCGCCGGCCGCCTTGGCCGCGCTGTCGTCCACGGCGGCCAGCACGGCATGGACCGAGCTGGAAACCTCGCGGGTGGCCAGCATGGTTTTTTCGGCCAGCTTGCGGACCTCGTCGGCCACCACGGCAAAGCCGCGCCCGGCCTCGCCGGCCCGGGCCGCCTCGATGGCGGCGTTTAAGGCCAACAGGTTGGTCTGGTCGGCGATGTCGGAGATGACGGAAATGATGCCGCCGATGGAGGCGGCCCGGTCGCCCAGGGCGTCCATGCTGGCCCGCAGCTCGCCGGACAGCTCGCGCACCTGGCTGATGGCCCGGGCGGTCTGTTCCACGGCCTCGCGGCCGGCCTTGGCCTGGCCCATGGCCGCCTCGGCCCCGCCGGCCGCGCCGTCGGCTCCGGCGGCCACGGCGTCCAGGGCCTGGTTGAGCCCGGCGATGGCCCCGACGGTCTCCTGGAGCTGGGCGGTCTGGGTCATGGCCCCGTCGGACACGGCCACCACCCGGCCGGACAGGGCCTCGGCCCGGGAGGCCACGTGGCGGGCGATGTCCTCGGCCTGGAGGGCGGCCCGGCGCAGGGTTTCGTTGCGGCTGACCACGAGCGCCTCGGTGGATTTGACGTCGGTCAGGTCCACCACCAGGGCAAAGGCCCCGATGAGGCCCTCGTCGAGGTCGTACAGCGGCGCGGTGTCCACGCGCACATGGCGCAGGTCGTCCGTGCCGTCGGACAGCAGGGTCTCGACCCCCAGCCGGCAGGCCCGGTCGGTGAGGCAGCCCGTGAGTTGGCTGGTCAGCTCCGGGTTGCGGCCCAGGACCTCGGCGGCCGGCCGGCCGAGCACGGCCTTGTAGTCGTCGCCGCGCCCGAGCAGGTGGAGCAGGGCCGGGTTGACGAAGGTCACCCGACCGTCAATGTCGGCGACCAGGCAGGGCAGGGTGATGGCTTTGAGGATGCTGGAGGAAAAGCCGAGCTTGTTTTTGATCTCCGCCACCATGGCCAGCAAGCCCTGGCGCAGGCGCTCCATTTCGCCGCGAAGGGTCGCCGGTGGCGCGGCCGCGAAGTCGCCGTGGGTGACGGCGGCCAGATAGTCGAGGATACCAGCCAGGGGCTTGAGGATTTCCTTGCGTAAAAACAGCGTCACGGCCAGGAGCACCAACCCGGCCGTCACCCCGGCCACGGCCAGGGAGACATGGCGCAGGCCCCGGGCGGCGGCAAAGGCCTCGTCGGCCGGGGTGCGGGCCACCAGGGCAAAGGGCGTTTCGCCAAAGACCACCGGCGCATAAGCGGCCAGGGTCTCCTGGCCGCCCTCGCCCGGGCCGGTGGCGTCGCCGGTCTGGCCGGCCAGGGCCTTTTGGGCGGTTTCGGCGGACACGCCGGATATGGCGGAAATCCCTTGGGTCGAGGCCACGCGCACGCCGCCGTCGGCCCCCACCAGCACGAACTCCCGGGCCATGCCGGCCGCCTCGCCCTGGCCCATGATGCGGGCCAGCTCGGCACGCGGCACACGCAGCACGGCGGCGGCCTCGATCATGGTGCCGACGTGGTTTTTGATGGGCGCGGCCACGAACGCGGCCGGTTCGCCGCCCAGGGGGGCGTAGGGCGCGAAATCGGCAAAAGTGATCTTGCCGGCCATGGCCCCTTTCCAGGCGGCGGCCAGGCTCGAATCCTTGAGCGGTCCGGCCTTGAGGTCCTCGCCGACCTCCTGGCCGCCCTTGGCGCCGAAATAGACCCGGCCGTCGTCGGCCACCACCAGGGCGTCCTCGAACCCGAGCACCTCGGTGAAGGGGGCAAAGGGCGGGGCCACGTAGTCGCGCAGATCCTTGTATTCGTCGGTGGCCGTCTCCACCCGCGCGCCGGGTTTGCCGAGCATGAAATAGTCCCGCAACATGCCCACGCCGTTATACACTTCCTTGACCTTGGCCAGGATGGCGGCCTCGCGCAGCCAGGTGGCGGCCGCCGCCTCCAGGGCCTGCTTGCGGCTGTCCCGGGCGGCTTCCAGGCCGGCGAAAGCTTGTTCGCCGAGGATGCCGCCGGCCTGGCGCATGCTGACCACGGCCGTGACGGCCAGGGGCAGGATGCTGATGGCCAGACAAAAAAGGATAAGTTTGTATTTGAGGCTCATGGTACGTCTCGGAGGCGGGGGGTTGTCCAGGGCTGACTGGAATTGCCGCCACTGCTACGTGGCGATGGGCGCGGTCGGGTGAAGGCTTTGCGGCGTTTTCGTGACGACGCGGGCAGGAAAGGGAGGTCGGCGTCACCGATTCGTCGTGTGGAGCCTTTTTTGAGGGCGCGGCGTCGCCGCCGGGCGGCGTTTGATGAGCCGTACGGATCGGGTAAGCCGCGCCTGGCGCGGCTTTGAACTCGCGTAACCGGATTGTGGGAGCCGGCGTCTATGCGGCGGGTCGGGCGTCGCACGGCGGCGCGTACCCGGACCGGTCGCCTCGCGGACGGGAGGCCAGGCGTCGCGCCTGGCACGCCGCCCCGGTCGGGATAGGCTATGTGGCGTACGCGTTTCGTCTCCTGGTTGTCCGAGTTGCCCCGGCCCCGAAGATGGCTGCTCCCCTTGGTCCTGGCGCTGGCCGCCGTGCGCGTGGTTGCCGTGGCCCAGATCCAGCTGCCCTTTAACGGCTGGGACGAGTTGCCGCATCTGGCCGTGGCCTACCACGTCCACAAGACCGGGGCGATGCCCACGCCCCGAACGCCCATGCCGCGCGAGCTCGTGCCCTTCATCACGGCCCATCCCCACCCGACCACGTCGCTGTCCATGTTGCGCGGCATTGCCGCCAAGTCCTACCCCGGCAGCGATCCGGCCTGTTCCCTGGAGCCGGCCAAGCGTTACGACATGTTTTGCTACCAGGCCCAGCACGGGCCGCTGCTCTATTTTCTGGCCGCGCCGTTTTTGTCCGGCTCCGACCCGGCAAGCCTGCTGGCCTGGGCCGACGGCGTGCGCCTGATAAACGGGCTGCTGCTGTTGCCCACGCTTGTCCTGTGGCATCGCCTCCTGCGCCGCGTATTCCCCCGCGACGGCCGGCTGTCCTGGCTGTCCGACGGCGTTGTCCTGCTGATGGCCAACTTTTCCTACGTCTTTTATAACTTTGTCCGGTTTTCCAATGACGCGTTGGCCCTTTTCCTCGGCACGTCCGCCCTGGCCCTGTACCTGCTGCATATCGCGCCGCGTCCGCTGGCCGCGCCCGGCTGGTTATGGCGCTACGCCCTGCTTGGCGGAGTTGTCGGGCTGGCTGTGCTGGCCAAATCCACCACCCTGGCCCTGGTTCCGGCTCTGGGTTTGTCCGTCCTCTGGCAGGGCCGCCGTCCCGGAAGCCGCCGGGCGGCGCTGGTGTGCGCCGCCGCCCTGGCCGCCGGCTACCTCGCCGTGGCCGGCTGGCATCATGCCGTCAATTTTGCCAGGTACGGCCAGCCCACGGCCATGCAGGAGGCGGTGCTAAACACCAAACAAGGCTTCGGCCCGGCCCGTTACCTCGCGGCGGCGGCCAAGCTGGGCTACGGCGTCTTTCGCAACCCCGTGCTGTACAATGCCATCCCCCACGTGGCCGGCTGGTCCAACCTGCGTTCGCCGGACTGGATGAGCAGCGCCTTCAAGTTGGCCGTGACGTTTTGCGCCGCCGCCCTGGCCGTGGCCCTGGTCCGGTCCAGGGCACGGCGCGAGGCCGGACGGCTCGGCGGCGGCGCGGTCTGCCTGGGGCTTTTGTGGGTGTTCACCGTGGCCGCCCTGGGCTACCACGCCGTGCATTCGGCCGCCCGCTGGGGCGTGCCCACCACCGGCGGCTGGTACGGCATGTTGGCCCTGCCCGTGACCTTGGCCGCACTGCTCGCCGGGCCGGCCCTGTGCGGCCGGCGGGCGGGAAGCCTGGCGCTGCTGCTGCTGGTCGGGGTGTTTAGCGTCGCCTTTCTCGACGGCACCTACGGCGTGCTGCCGTTTCAGGAAACGGGCGCGGCCGGGCTGGCCGAGGCCGGGCGCGTCTTGGCCGGCCATCACGCCCTGCCGCGCATTCCCCTGCCGGTATTCCTGGCGGCTGACGTGCTGTGTCTGGCGGGCTGCCTGATCCTGGCCCTCGAGGCGGTCTGGCGCTCGGAAACAGCCGGCAAAGTCGTGCCCTTGCACGCAATACACGCGAGAGCACGGCGGCGTGTCGCCCCCCTGGAGGCCACCCCGGCCCGGATTGGCGCGGCGGATAGGGCCTTGCCGTAACCGCCATGTCCTGGCATGGCCTGTGCCTCAAGGCACGCCCATGCAACACATCCCCACTATTTGTCCCTACTGCGGCGTCGGCTGCTCCCTGACGCTTTGTGTCGAGGACGGCCGCGTCGTTCGGGCCGAACCCGGCCCGTCGCCCTCGGTCAACGGCCCGGCGCTGTGCGCCAAGGGCCGTTTCGGCTTCGATTTCATCACCCATCCCGACCGGCTGCGCGCGCCGCTCATTCGCTCGCGCGGCCGGCTGCTCCCTGCCTCCTGGGACGACGCCCTGGCCCTGGTCGCCGGCCGGCTGGCCGAGGCCGCCGCGGCCGGCGGCCCGTCGGCCGTGGGCGGCTTTAGCAGCGCGCGCTGCACCAACGAGGAAAATTACCTCTTCCAGAAGCTGTTCCGGGCCGGGCTTGGCAGCAACAACATCGACCACTGCGCCCGGCTCTGACACGCCCCCACCGTGGCCGGTCTGGCCACCACCCTGGGCAGCGGCTCCATGACCAACGCTATCGGCGAAATCGCCGCCATGGGGCCGGGCGACGCCTTGTGCGTCATCGGCTCCAACACCACCGAATGCCATCCGGTCATGGGACTTTCCATGCTCGAAGCCAAGCGCCGGGGGGCGGCACTCGTGGTCATCGACCCGCGCGAGATCGATCTGGCCACACGGGCCGACGTCTGGCTGCGCTTGACCCCGGGCACGGACGTGACGCTGCTGTCGGCCATGGCCCGGGTGATCGTGGACGAAGGTTTGGCTGACGAAGACTTCATTGCCGCCCGCACCGAGGGCTTCGAGGCCTTCCACCAGGGCCTAGCCGCCTTTGCTCCCGAGGACGCGGCCGGGGTCTGCGGCGTGCCGGCCGAGGCCATCCGCCGGGCCGCGCGCCTTTTGGGCAAGGCCGCCAACGCCGCCTTCTACTACACCATGGGCGTCACCCAGCACGTCACCGGCACGGACAACGTCCTGGCCGTGTCCAACCTGGCCCTGGCCACCGGCAACCTGGGCCGGCCCAAGACCGGGGTGAACCCGCTGCGCGGGCAAAACAACGTCCAAGGCTCCTGCGACATGGGCGCGCTGCCAAACGTCCTGACCGGCTATAGGCCTGTCGGCGACGCGACGGCCCGGGCCGCCTTCGAGGCCGCCTGGGGCGTGCGGCTGCCGGCCGAGTCCGGGATGACCATCCCCAAAATGCTCGACGCCGCCCACCACGGCACGCTTCGCGCCATCTACGTCTTTGGCGAAAATCCCATGCGCAGCGACCCGGACGTGGCCCATGTGGCCCATTGCCTGAAGGCGCTGGATTTTCTGGTGGTCCAGGACATCTTCTTGACCGAAACGGCCGAGCTGGCCGACGTGGTGCTGCCCGGGGCGAGCTTCGCCGAAAAGGACGGCACGTTCACCAACACCGAACGCCGGGTGCAGCGGGTGCGCCGGGCCGTGGCTCCCATCGGCCGCAGCCGCCCGGACTGGATGATCCTGGCCGAGCTGCTGGCCCGGCTGGGCCGGCCCGAACGCTACGCCGACGCCGAGGCCGTCTTTGACGAGATGCGCCGGCTGACCCCCAGCCACGCCGGCATGACCTACGCCCGGCTGGAACGCGGCGGCCTGCAATGGCCCTGCCCGGACGAAACCCATCCCGGCACGCCCATCCTCCACGTGGGCCGCTTTGCCCGGGGCCTGGGCCGGTTCGTGCCGCTGACGGCGCGCTCCCGGGCCGAGCCGCCGGATGACGCCTATCCATTGACCCTGTCCACCGGCCGGGTGTCGCCCCACTACCATACCGCCACCATGACCCGGCGCTGCTTCGGCCTGGCCGGCGCGGCCCCCGAGGAACTGGCCGAGGTGCACCCCGACGACGCCACTCGCTACGGCATCGCGGACGGCGGCCTCATGCGCCTGCGTTCGCGCCGGGGCGAGGCCACGGCCCGGGCGCGCGTCACCCGCCGCGTGCCGCCCGGCCTGGTCTTCATGACCTTCCATTTCACCGAATCCCCGGCCAACGCCCTGACCACGGCCGAGGCCGACCCCGTGGCCGGCACGCCGTCGTTCAAGGCTTGCGCGGTGGCTATTGCGGGGAGAGAAGATGCCTCCGGCGGCCGGGGGGATGATCCCCCCGGACCCCCCGAAAGGGGGAAGGGGGTAAGCGAGGTTGGATGTGAATAGTATGGGATTACGACCTTTTGTGAGTGTGACGCCTGGGGCCTGCATTGGCTGCCGGGCTTGTGAATTGGCTTGCGCCGCCGCCCATATGGCGGCCGGGGCCACCGTGGGCAGCATGACGCGGCCCCCGGTCCCCAGGCTCTACCTCGTGCGCGAGGGAGGAACCGCGGCCCCGGTGGCCTGCCGCCACTGCGAGGCCGCGCCCTGCGCCGCCGTGTGCCCCACCGCCGCTGTGCGCTGCGACGCCTCGGGGGTGGTGGTCGAACCCGCCCGCTGCATCGGCTGCAAGGCCTGCCTGGCCGTGTGCCCGGTCGGGGCCATGGCCCTGGCCGAGGTCCAGGACCACGGCCGGCCCGTGCTGCGCCGCGTGCCCGATCCGGCCGCGCCGGGCGGCTTTGTCGAGGAACCGGCCTGGCTGGCCAGCAAATGCGACCTGTGCCGGGAGCGGCCGGCCGGCCCGGCCTGCGTGGGGGCCTGTCCGGTCGGGGCCCTGTCCCTGGTCGTGCCGGGCGAGGTGCGCCGTGTTCGGCTCTTGGCCGCCGCCCGGGCCATGGCCGCCGCCGCATCAGGGGCACGGGAGGAAGGAAGATGAGCGCCCGTCCCGGCATCGCCCCCGTTATTGCCATTGACCCGAACCTGTGCACGGGTTGCCGCCGTTGCGCCGAGGTGTGTCCTGTGGGGGCCGTCTCGGGGCCGCAAGGCCAGCCCCAGGCCATCGACGCCGAGCGCTGTGTGCTGTGCGGCCAGTGCGTGCAGGCCTGCTACGCCTTTGCCGCGCCCTTTGACGAGCCGGCCCACGATCCGGCCGCCATCCGCCGGCAGCGCGGCGCGTCCGAGGCGGCCGGCCCGGTCTTCGCCGCCCATGCCCGGTGCGATCTCGATGCGGCCAAGGCCTTGGTCGCCGATCCCTCGCGGGTGGCCATGGTCCAGTGCGCCCCGGCCGTGCGGGTGACCCTGGCCGAGGAATTCGGGCTGGCTCCGGGCTCGCTTACCCCGGGCAAACTGGCCGCCGGCCTGCGCCGCCTGGGCTTTGCCGTGGTCTACGACACCACCTTTGCCGCCGACGTCACGGTGATGGAGGAAAGCGCCGAACTGCTGGCCCGCATCGCCGAGGGCGGCCGGCTGCCGCTTTTCACCTCCTGCTGCCCGGCCTGGGTGCGCCATGTGGAAACGGCCTGGCCGGAATTGACCCCCCACCTGTCGTCCTGCAAGTCGCCCCAACAGATGGCCGGGGCGCTTTTCAAGAGCTACGCCGCTTCGTTGGATGGTTTCGATCCGGCCGCCGTGGCCAGTGTTTCGGTCATGCCCTGCACGGCCAAGAAGCACGAGGCAGCCCGGCCGGAGCTGCGCTCGGGGCCGGCGGACCTCCCCGACGTGGACGCGGTGGTCACCGTGGCCGAGCTGGCCGCCTGGCTCAAGGAGGCCGGCATCGACTTCGCCGCCCTGCCAGGCGAACCCTTTGACGCGCCCCTGGGCCGCTATTCCGGGGCCGGCGTCATCTTCGGGGCCACGGGCGGGGTCATGGAAGCGGCCCTGCGCACGGCCGTGGCCCTTTGCGGGGAAGGGCGGGAAACGGCCGGCCCGGAATCGGGCATCGTCTTTTCCCCGGCCGGTCCCGGCGTCGCCCGGGCCGAGTTCGAGCTGGCCGGGAGCAAGCTGGCCGCCGTCACGGTTTCGGGGCTGGCCAACGTGGGGCCGCTGCTGGAAGCCGTGGCCGCTGGCACGGCCGATTTCCAGTTCATGGAAGTGATGTGCTGCCCGGGCGGCTGCGTGGCCGGCGGCGGCACGCCCAAGCTCTTGCCCGGCCTGGACGTGGCCGCCGCCGTGGCCGCCAGGCGGCAGGCGCTTTGCGACCACGACCGGGCGCTGCCCGTGCGTGCCGCCCACGCCAACCCGGCCGTCACGGAACTCTATGCCGCCTTTCTGGAGCGGCCGTTGTCCCACCGTTCCCACGAGCTGCTGCACACGGTCTACGGTGGGGCGGCCAAGGGGGGGCACGACTGATGCACGCCATGGTTTTGGCCGACGCCGAGCGCTGCATCGGCTGCCGGGCCTGCGAGATCGCCTGCACCCTGGCCCACGCCGCCACTGGGGAAGACCCGGGCCGGGCGGCCGAGGCCGGCGCGGCCTTTGCCCCGCGCCTGACCGTGGTGCGCGACGGTGGGCTGGCCGTGCCCGTCCAGTGCCGCCAGTGCGAGGCCGCGCCCTGCGCCGCCGCCTGTCCTACCGGGGCGCTGTATTCCGACGGCCGGGCCGTGGTCGTCGATACGGCCGCCTGCACCGGTTGCAAGGCCTGCCTGGCCGCCTGTCCGGTGGGGGCCATGGACATGCTGCCGCTGGCCTCCCTGCCCGGGCGCAAGGTTGCCGGCAAGTGCGACCTGTGCGCCGGCCGGCCGGCCGGTCCGGCCTGCCTGGCCGTGTGCCCGGCCGGAGCGCTGTTTCTCCATGACCCACAGGCGCTTGGTCAACTCTGCGCGGCCAGGCGTCGCCGGGCCGCCCTGGCCTGTGCCGGGTCCGCGCCCTGACTGCGGTCGCCTGAGCAACGATATTCCCCGCCCCCCAGAACGCCAATTTCCACCCTAGCCCCCTTTACCCATTTGGGGGGTCCGGGGGCCTCAGGCCCCCGGCGGAGAGGGTAAGGCAGAGGCAGCGCCTCTCCTGGCCGCCGGAGGCATTCCCCCCCCGCTTACCGATGCCGCTCGTAGTACGCCGTGGCGAAGGCCGCGCCGGATTCGGCGATGAGCGGTCCGAGGTCGCGGCTTTCCAGCACGTCCCAGCCTATAAACCGCAGGCGTTTGCCGGCCGGCATGCCGCCTCCCGTGGCGGGCAGCGTCGGCGGCAGGGCCGCACCGGCGCAGATGGCCGCCGCTTCCCGGCCCAGGAACAGATCCAGCAGGGGCGTGACGGCTTTATTGGCCGTGGCCTTGACCATGACGAAGAGCGGCGACACCAGGGCTCCGTCCTCGGGCCAGATGATCTCCACATCCCCTTGGCGCGGGGCGGCGTTGGCGAAAAAGGCCGGCATGACGGCGATGGGGGGCGCGTCGGTGCCAGGGGCCGGCCGGAAGACCTGGGCAGGGTGGGTGTCGCAGACCATGGCCCGTCCCAGGGCGGCCAGGGCGTCCAGGCCGTGGCGCAGGCGGATATGCAGCAGCAAGGTGGAGTCGCCGGCCGTCTCGGGCGGGCCGCACAGGCCGATCTTGCCGGCATAGGCCGGATTGAGCAGGTCGTCGAAGGAGCGCGGCACGGGGAGCTTGCCCAGGCGCGAGGGCACGGCCACCATCACCAGCGGATTGACGGCGTAGATGCGGCATACGCCGCGCGGATCGGCCAGCCCGGCCTCGGCCAGGGTCGGGTTGACGTCCTGGGGCAGCCGGGCCAGCAGGTCGCCAGCGGCGAAGCGGTCGCGGAAGCTTTTGGAAAGAAAGCCGTTTAGGCCGGCCGACACGATCATGTCCGGCACTTCTTCGGGGCGCGTGAGTTCCGAGGCCAGATCGTTAAGGGTGTGCTTGCCGCAGCTGTCCATGAAGATGCGTGGCCAGGGGGCGCTTGGCGGCAGGGATTCGCGCAGGTTTTCGAGCGCTATGCCCATGGGGGCCTTGAGCGGGCAGGGCAGGCTCAAAAACAGGCGCAGGCCCGGGGAGAGCGGATTCCAGCCGTCGCAAAATAGCGGCGTCATGCCGGGCGCGGGCCGGTCGGCGGCGGCGTGGAGCGCCTCGGCGAAAAGCGGGGCGGACAGGCCCGAGACGGACAGCAGCGAAGCCATGGACAGAAAGGGCGCGGCGCTGGCCAGGAATTCGGCGTCGGTGGCGGCCGTGATGCCCAGTTCGGCCAGCACGCCTCGGGCGGCGGGATGAGCGGCCAGGAAGCGGGTCACGGGCAGGGCGAGGTCGGGAAGCTGGGGCATGGTCATTTCTCCTGGGAAAAACACAGGGAACCGCCCCGGCGCAGGGAGTCGCGCAGGGCGGCGAGTTTGGCGTCGGCCTCGGCCAGGGCGGCCAGGGACGCGTGTTCCTCGGGGCTGGTTTCGATGACGGCGGCCACGGCTCCGGCGGCAAAGACCAGCCGGCGGCCGGCGGTCAGGGCCAGGAGCGGATCGTGGGTGGCCATGAGCACGATCTTGCCGCTGCCGGTAAGGAGTGAAATGGCTTTTCGCCGGTCGATGCCGGCGTTTTCGATCTCATCCACCAGCACGATGGGCGAGGCGCACAGCCGGGCCACGTCGGCGATCATGAGCGCCCGGCTCTGGCCGCCGGAAAGGGCGGTGAGCGCCGTGTCCGGGCCGAAGGGCTCGCCGGCCAGCGCGTTGGCGAGGCCCTCCACCGCCTCGGCGGCGGCCGGAGCGTCGGCCAGAAGCCGGCTTTCGGCGTGGGCGATGAGAAATTCGCGTACGGTCAGGTCCATGACGAAATGCATGTTCTGGGACAGCTGGGCAACGAGCCGCCCCGAGGCGGCCAGCCGGCCGGCGGCGTCGGCGGTCTTGCCGTCCAGGAGCACCCGGCGGCCCGTTGGTGTGTCGCCGTCGGCCAGCCATTCGACGTCGGCCAGAAAGCGGCTCTTGCCCGAGCCGGTGGGACCGACCAGGGCAACCACATCGCCGGGGACAAGGGTCAGGTCGAGGCGCTCGGGCCGGCCGTCCTTGCCCGTGCCGCCGCGCACGGTGAGGGAGGCGACGCGCGGCGCGTCGGCCCGAAGGCGCGGCAGGGCGGCGAGAAAATCCGCGAACCGGGCGAAGAGTGTGGCGGCGTCCGTGCCGACCTCGGCCAGGGCGTCCGGGGTCAGGGCGGCGAAGTAGTCGGCCGGGGCGGCTTCGGGGGCGGGCATGGGCAGGCCCTGGGCGGCGAAGAAATCCCGGGCCGGGGGCAGGGCCTCCCAGATGGCGGCAAAGGTCGGGTACTTCCTGGTCATGCCGGCTCCCGGGGAAAGTCCATTTTGCGCACGTTGCCCATCTGGTGGTCGGTGCCGATCTTGCGCTGGCCCAGGCAGTAGGAGCACACGGCGGCGGGCATGGTGAAGCGCAGGCTGGCCCCGTCGAGGGTCGGCGTGGCCGGCGCGCCGGCGACGACGTGGGCCAGGGCTTCGGCCCCCTGGCCGGTCAGGCCGCTGACGAAAAGCACCGTGGCCCGGGGATTGGCCCGGCGCACGCGGAAGGCGAAGACCTCGCGCTCGGCCTGGGAGACCACGTCGCCCTTGGTGACGGCCACCACGTCGGCCAGGCGCAGCATGGGGCCGATCTTGGCCGGGGTGTCGATGCCCGAGAGGTTGTCGACGACGCACACGGCCAGGGCTCCTTCGACGTGGGGGGCGCAGCGGTTGCACAGGCCGGCGCTTTCGACGGCCAGGACGTCGAGGCCCCGGGACAGGCCCCAGGCGTGGGCATCGGATGCGTTGCACACGAAAAAATGGTCCGGGCACAGCGCCCCGGACTGGCCGGCGGCGCAGGGGATGCCGGCGGCGTCGAAGACGTCCTTGTCGCGGCCGGTCAGGCAGTCGAACTTGACCACGCCCAGGCGTTTGCCCTGGCGGCCCAGCACGGCGGCGAGCTTGAGCAATACGGACGTCTTGCCCGATGACGGCGGGCCGGCCACGGTGACAAGTTGCATGGGGAATCTCGCTCCTTGTTGCCTCGCCGACTTGTGATCGGCCAGAAAGCCCCCTCCGTCAACGTGGCGCGGGCGGACGGGACGCTCAGGAGACGCGGGAACCGGGCGGGCAGTCGATGGCGGTTTCGGCCTGGCGCACGCAGTTGCGGGCCTCGTCCTTGGCGGCGAGCAGGGCCATGTCGGCCAGGCGCAGGAAGTCCGCGCCGGAGTCGTCCAGGCTGCCCCGGCGGCTGGAGACGCCGATGGTGGCTGTGAGCGGCTCGGGCAGGCCGTAGCTTTCCCAGTCGTGGCAGGCGATGGCGGCGCGCAGGTTTTCGGCCAGCCCGGCGGCGCGGTCCGGGGGGGTGCCGGCCATGACGACGCAGAATTCGTCGCCGCCGATGCGGGCCACGAAGCCGAACGCTCCGACCTCGCGGATGAGGATGCGGCCCAGCTCCACCAGCACCACGTCGCCGGCGGCATGGCCCAGGCGGTCGTTGACGGTCTTGAAATGGTCGAGGTCGATAAGCGCCAGGCTGGTCCAGTCGTTTCGGGCGGCGGCCCGGGCCAGGGCGTCGGTGAAAGCGGCTTCGAACCCGCGCCGGTTGGCCAGGCCGGTCAGGTGGTCGATGTCGGCCAGGCGGCGGATTTCGGCTTCGGAGCGTTCCCGATGCAGCAGCACGAAGCCCAGGGTGCAGGCGATGAGGCTGGGGGCGGAAATGAGCAGGGAATAGGTTTGGACGGGACCCGAGGCAAAGGGGTTGACGCTGGGGTTGTCGCTTAAGTAGGCAGCCGCGCCACGCAGCAGGCAGGCTCCGGCTCCCAGGACATAGCCCAGGGCGAAGATGACGATGACGCGCAGGCGGTACTGGTTGCGCCGGGCCAGGAGCACCCCGGCCAGCATGAGGCATTGCACGGTGTAGAGGGCGTTGGCGAAGATGGTGCGGGTCCGGGCGGCGTCCATCCAGGCCGTGAAGATGCAAAGGGCCAGAAGCAGCGGCAGGGCATAGGCCAACCGGCTGCGCCGGTTGCCGAAAAAAACGTCCAGGGAGGCGAGGTAGCAGGTCCAGGAGGCCGTGAAGAGGAGATTGGCCAACAGGATGGAGGCGATGTTCGGAATTTGGCCTCGCAACATGAAGAGCGGCCCTGCGGTCAGTTGCGCCGCCATGCCGGCAATCCAGAGCCAGGCTCCCTTGGCCCGGGAATCGGAAAAGGCCACTGCAAGCATGACGGCAATGCAGAGGTTGGTGACGAAGTAGAGCGTGATGGTAGTGGGGAAGTCCAGGACCGGCATGGGCGGTGGGTAATATGAAACCCTATCCCGCGCAAGGGTTGTTGCGGTTTTTTGCTTCCCGCGTTGCGAAAAATCGGGGCCGCCGCGACGGGCGTCGCGGCGGCCCCGGGCCGAAACGGGAGGGCAATCCCTATTCGGAAAGGATAGCGTGTCGCCTAGTAGCGGTAGTGGTCGGGCTTGTAGGGGCCGGCCGCGTCGATGTTGAGGTAGGCGGCCTGGGCCGGGGTCAGGGTTTCGAGCTTGGCCCCGAGGCGCTCAAGGTGCAGGCGGGCCACTTCCTCGTCGAGGAGCTTGGGCAGGGTGTAGACGCCGATCTTGTAGTCCTTGGTGGCCAGCTCGATCTGGGCCAGGGCCTGGTTGGTGAAGGAGTTGGACATGACGAAGCTCGGGTGGCCGGTGGCGCAGCCGAGGTTCACCAGACGCCCTTCGGCCAGCATGAGGATGGAATTGCCCGAAGCCATGGTCCATTTGTCGACCAGGGGCTTGATCGTGTTCTTTTTGCAGTGCGGGGTGGTCTCCAGGTAGGCCACGGCGATTTCGGAGTCGAAATGGCCGATGTTGCAGACAATGGCCCCGTCGCGCATCTTTTCCATGTGCGCGCCGGTGATGACGTCGCAGCAGCCGGTGGCGGTGACGAAGATGTCGCCCTGGGAGCAAGCGTCTTCCATGGTGGTGACTTCATAGCCTTCCATGGCCGCCTGCAAGGCGCAGATGGGGTCGATCTCGGTGACCAACACGCGCGCGCCAAAGCCCTTCATGGAGTGGGCGCAGCCCTTGCCCACGTCGCCGTAGCCGGCCACGACCACGACCTTGCCGGCCACCATGACGTCGGTGGCCCGCTTGATGCCGTCGGCCAGGGATTCGCGGCAGCCGTAGAGGTTGTCGAACTTCGACTTGGTGACCGAGTCGTTGACGTTAATCGCCGGGAACAGCAGTTCGCCGGCCTGCATCATCTGATAGAGGCGATGCACGCCGGTGGTGGTCTCTTCGGACACGCCGCGAATCTTCTTGGCCATGCGCTCGAACCGGCCGGCGTCGGCGGCCACAACCGCCTTGATGCGGTCCATGATGATGGCCATTTCCTTATTGTCGGTCGGGGCGTTCAGGACCTTGGCGTCCTTGGCGCATTTGACGCCGTGGTGAATAAACAGCGTCGCGTCGCCGCCGTCGTCCACGATGAGGTCCGGGCCGGTGCCGTCGGGCCAGGTCAGCGCCATCTCGGTGCACCACCAGTAGTCTTCCAGGGTCTCGCCCTTCCAGGCGTAGACGGCGGCCAGGCCGTCGGCGGCGATGGCGGCGGCGGCGTGGTCCTGGGTCGAGTAGATGTTGCACGAGGCCCAGCGCAGGTCCGCGCCCAGAGCGTGGAGGCACTTAATCAGCATGGCGGTCTGGATGGTCATGTGCAGCGAGCCGGTGACGCGAAGGCCGGCGAGCGGCTTTTTGTCGCCGTACTTGGCGATGACGGCCATAAGGCCCGGCATCTCGTTTTCGGACAGCTGCATTTCCTTGCGGCCCCAATCGGCCTGGGCCATGTCGGCGACCATGTAGGGCAGGGAGAGATCAAGGGGTTTGACGCTCATGGGCGGCTCCTTTGTCTAAGCGGGTTGGCGGGGCGTCGCCACGGCGCGGGCGGCGACGAGCCCGTTGTTGACGGGATGTTCGGACCAGTCGGCCAGGCTAAAGCCGGCGCGGTCCAGCCATTCGGCCAGTTTTTCACGGGAAAAGCCCAGCCAGCGGTCGCCGAAGCGACGGCGCATGGCTTCGTCCTCGTGGGGCGCGAAATCGATGACCACCAGCCGTCCGTCCGGGGCCAGCACGCGCCGGGCCTCGGCCAGGGCGGCGGCCGGATCGGGCAGATGGTGCAGGGTCAGGCAGATGACGGCAAAGGCGGCCTCGCCGTCGGCCATGGGCAGGTGTTCCAGTTCGCCCATGCGCACGCTGACCGGCAGTCCGTGGGTGCGGCGTTCGGCCAGGGCCAGCATGGAGGGCGAGCTGTCCACGCCGATGACGGCCCCGGCGCGTTCGGCCAGCACCGGGAGCAGATCGCCCGGGCCGCAGCCCAGGTCGGCGGCGGCGGCCATCCGGTCGGGCATGACCTCGCGCACCAAGGCGGCGGGGTCGAGATCGCCCAGCACCTCGCGGCGAAGGGCAGCCCAATCGGCGGCGATGTCGTTGAAAAAGCGGCGCGTTTCCAACCGGCGCTCGCGCAGCACGGCGTCCACGGCGGCCAGATCGGCGTCGTGGCCGGCGGCGTCGAGAAACGGGGCCAAGCAACCGAGAAACGCGGCGGCCGGGCCGGCGGTCACGGCGCTGTAAAAGGTCCAGGCCCCTTCGCGCCGGCTGCAAAGCAGCCCGCAGCCGACAAGGATGGCGAGGTGTCGCGACACGCGGGACTGCCCCATATCGAGGACGGCGGTGATTTCGCCCACGGACAGTTCATGGCGCGAGAGCACGCGGACGAGGCGCAGACGCGTTTCGTCGGCCAAGGCCTTGAACCAGGGGAGGGGAGTGGCGTCGCTTTTGAGCATATCAAGATATCCTGATATGCGGGTCTAGTGATTTTTTGGGGGGAGGTCAAGGGGGGGGCAAAATGCCTAGACAGCTATTTGATGTCAGATTGTTCTTTGGTCAAAATGTCAGTAACGACAGCGTCTCCGAATTTGGCTCTCAGAGCTTCGCGAGCAAGGCCAACGTGAGTAAAAAAAACGCCTCTATTAACTCTGTCTTTACTTGTTCCGATATAGTTGTGGCTTCTTGCATAGGATAGCCTTTCTTCTTCACTTTCAATGATTGCTTTGTTGTTTTCCTTGATAAGTTTTTTTAGTTTTTCAGGTGTGTCAACGTTTAATTCCATTAGATTTGAAAGAAGTTTTGAGTAATTTTCTGATTCGCTTTTGTTGCCTTTTGGTAGCAACTCGTCTAATATCCTAGCAAGTGTGTCGACGTTTAGTATTTCAGATGTATCTAAGTCGGAGCGTATGGACTCCTTGTACTTGGCACGCTCTATGAGGATTCTATCAAATTCCATGTCGACAATTTCGAGGAGTGCAGAGATTCTGTGGATAGATCTTCTAAGCTGCTTGGGAACGTTTGATTCAATTTTATATTGCAATTTATGAGATGACGTTGCCCAGATGTGTTGCGATAAAGTTCTGAGCTGTATCTCGATATTAATTCCTTTGAAGTCTCTCCATGTAGGAACGTTTAGCCAGTCTTCTTGGATTTGTACTATGTAGTGTTGTGATTTGTATCCAAACTGAGATTCGTCAAGCCTGTCCGAGGTGTCTTCGGTCCCGCTAATATTGAAATTCTTACGAATGATGTTGTCGACAGTCGCAATGTCTTTGATGAAAAGCAAGATGATTCTAATGCCGACTAGATCGTGTAAGTCGGTTATTTTGTCTATGTCCAAGCTCTTTCGATCAATTTTTTCGACAATTGAAGACCATGATTTGACTCTTCCTTCTAGTGGAACGCCAAGGGTTAACTCATGTTTTTCAAAAAGTCGTACAAGCTGATCTAGAGTATTTTGTTTAAGCTCTTCTGCTCGCCTTATGTTTGCGCGATAATCAGCTTCAAGAGAGTCAATGTTCATAACGTTCCTGGCGGTGAAGGGATATGTAGAGGTTATAGAGGTATTGTTTTGAAAAAATTGATATAATATTTAACCTTGTATTATTGCTGAGTCAAGAGGTTATACTCTTTAATCGATTGCTCTCCCCTCACCCCACAATCACCCCCACCCTCCCCAAAACCTCCGCCATGACGCCCGGCGGCACGCTCTCCAGCTTCCGGCCGCCGCGCGCCGCCACATCCAGGGCGCGGGGCTGGTCGCAGCGCACCACGCCGGTGGTCCGCGTGCCGGCTCCTTCCAGGGACACGGCGAAGCCGGCCGTGCGGGCGAAATTGCCGCCGGTGGTGATGGGCAAGACGACAGGCGTGCCGGTGAGGCGATTAAACGCGCCGGGCGAGATGATCAGCACCGGCCGCGTGCCTTGCTGCTCATGGCCGGCCGTCGGGTCCAGGGACACGAGATAAATGTCGCCGCGCTCCATTACAAAAGCTCATTGCCGGTCGGCCGGCCGTCCAGCCACTGCCGGTCTTCGTCGCTGACGGCGGCCGAGGCGTCGCACTGGGCCAGCAGCTCGTCCAGGGTGTAGCGCGGCGGCCGGATCGGCTCGATCACCAGCCGGCCGTCGGCCACGGCCAGCCCGACGCTGGAGCCGGCCTGCAACGCCAGCAGTTCGAGGATGGCCGGCGGCACGGCCAGCATGACCGATCCCCCGACTTTGCGCAGATTGGTGGTGTGCATGGCGGGTCTCCTGAAGGGTTATACAAATGTATAATCTCCCGATGCCGGCCTGGCAAGCGGCCGGCCGTCGCCCGACCGCCGTGGTTTTGCGGCTCGGCCGCGCCCGCGTCCCTATTCGCCTGCGCGCCATGTCCGCGCTCTGTCCCGCGCCGTTTGACGCTGGCGGCTCCCTCGTCGTATAGTGTTCGTTCTCCACCAAGGCTGCGAAGCCGCAGAGGGCGCTTTCATGGGCAATGCCGGAAAAATTCTGGTCGCGGACGATTCCGCGGTCATGCAAAACGTGCTGAAGAAGATTCTTCTCGGCATCGGCTGCCGGGACGTGCGCACCGTGGCCAACGGGCAGGCGGCCTGGGAGCTGCTGGAAAGCGAGAAGGACTTCGAGCTGGTGTTCGCCGACCTGCGCATGCCCCGGCTGTCCGGCCTGGCGCTTTTGGACAGGATTCGCCAGACACCGGCCATGCAGGCCCTGCCCGTGGTCATCATCAGCAGCGAGGCCGATCCGGCCCGCATCCTGGAAGCCGGCCAGCACAACGCCACGGCCTATGTGGTCAAGCCGTTTTCCGTCGAAAAAATCTCCGGCGTCGTCAAAAGCATCCTGGGGCGGTAGCCGGTCTCCCGGCTTGGGCGGGGCGTGGCGAGACGTCGGCTCGGCCGGCCGCTGTCGGCGCGGTCAGTCCGCCTTGGGCCGTGCGCGCGCCAGATAGTCCGTGACGGCCTGCTCGGTTTCCCGGGCGGCGTCCAGCAAGCGGACAAAGGCGGCGTCCTCGCAGGGTTCCTGATTCTTGAGCGCCTTTTCCATGGTCGTTGCCACGGCGCAGAGCTTTTCCGCCCCGAGCTGCTGGGCGAGCCCCTTGAGCGAGTGGATTTCAAAGCCCAGTGTTTCCGCCTCGGGCCGCGCTTGCACCAGGGTGATGTCGATCCTTTCCGCATTGTATTTTTCGAGATACCCCTCGCAGACTTCCCGATACAGTTCGACGTCGCCGCCAAGTTTGAGCAGGGCCAGTTCGCTGTTAAGCGTCCGGGCGTTGCCCTGGCCGTCTTGTGGCGTGTCCGTTTCCGGCTGGCCCGACGCGCCGTGTTCGTAGCGGCACAGTCCGGTCATGTTTTGGTGCAGCAGCAAAATCTTCTCATAGAGCACCTGCGGATCCAGTGGCTTGGTGATGAAGTCGTCCATGCCGCAGGCCAGGCATTCATCCCGGATGGTGTCCAGGGAATAGGCCGTCATGGCGGTGATGGGGACGTCTTTGTTGAGCGGCGTGGCGACGCCGTCCCGGATCAGGCGGCACAGTTCGATGCCGTTAATTTCCGGCATTTCGATGTCCAGGAAGACCATGTCGAACAGGGCGGTCTTGAGAAATGTCAAGGCTTCCTGAGCGCCCTGGGCCAGGATGGGTTCCTGGTTGAGCAGCGAAAACACCTTCTGGGCCACGCGCAGGTTCATGGGGTTGTCGTCCACGACCAGGATCATCAGGCGGTCGAGGGGGGCCTCCCGCGTCTTGGCGGCGTCGGGTTTGGCGTAAATGGCGTTGTAGTCGCCTTGGGGCAGGGGCAGGCGCACGGTGAAGCTGCTGCCTTGGCCCGGCGTGCTGGCCACGGTGATTTCGCCGTGCATGAGGCTGACGAGCTGCTTGCAGACCGACAACCCCAGGCCGGTGCCGCCGAACTTGCGCGAGGTCGAGTTGTCGCCCTGGGTGAAGGGCTCGAAGATGGTGTCGAGGCGGGCGTGTTCGATGCCCACGCCGGTGTCGCTGACGGTGATGCTCGCCTCGTAGCCGCCGGCCGCCGTGTCCTTGATCGTCGTGGCGTTGACGGCAATGCCGCCGAGCTTGGTGAATTTGAGCGCGTTGTTGGTCAGGTTGAGCAGGATTTGCCGCAGCCGGGCCGGATCGCCCCGGACCACGACGTCGGCGCCGTCGTCGAGGTGCGTGACGAGTTCGATGTTTTTCTTGTTGGCCAGGGGAGCCATGAGCCGGGTGGTGGATTCGATGACGCTTCTCAGGTTGAAGTCGATGCTCTCCAGAACGATCTTGCCGGCTTCGATTTTGGACAGATCAAGCAGATCGTTGACGATGGTCAACAGGTGGTCGGAAGATTCCTTGACGGCCGTCAGGCAGTCGCGCTGGTCGTCGGTGACGGATGTGCTCAGAAGATAGTCGTTCATGCCCTTGATGGCGTTCATGGGCGTGCGGATTTCGTGGGTCACCTTGGCCAGGAAATCCGTCTTGGTCTTGTTGGCCTGTTCCGCGACGACCTTGGCTTCTTCGAGCTTCTGGCGGATTTTCTCGTTCTCGACGTTTTTTTCCTGCAAACGTCTGGTGCGTTCCTCGACAAGGTTCTCCAGATTGAGTTTGTAGTTGGTGATTTCGGAAATATAGAGGCTGATGTAGCGGGCCAGCTCGCTGATCTCGTCGTTGCCGGAGATGGTGATGTCTTTTTTTGCGCCGAAGACGTTGATGGTCTTGTTGATCTCGGTGATCTGTGACTTGATGCTTAATATGCGGCGCAGGACTTTGCGTTCGATGAGAAACAGGATGCAACCGATCAGCGCGATGCCGCCGCAGATGAGCAGGATGGAAGACTTTAGCGAGGCGCTCTGCCCCAGTTTGAGGATTTCCTTGTCTCCGGAAACGATCAGATCAAGCGCTTGCGCTCCGGTGATGTCCTTGAGCTTGACGTGGCCGGACAAGGTGGATTCGTTGGTGTCGTAGATGTGAACGGCCAGATCCGAGGCTTCGGTTTGCAGATGTTCCGTGCGCACCTGCCGGCCCAGGGGCGCGCTGTCGAAATGGTCGGCCAGGGTGAAGCGCAGCCGGGTCTTTTCCTCGATTTTTTCGATGATGGGTTCGGTCAGGGCGCGGCCCATGACCAGGGTCCCCAGCTTGGGCGCTTCGCCTTCGCTGTCGGAAATGGGACAGCTGGCGATGATGGTGAAGGTGTCGTGCAGTCTGGCGATGCCGCGTATACGACCCTCCTGGTCGTCGGGCCGCAGCATTGTCGTTTGACGGAGGATGATATCCCGGACGGCCTCGTCGAGCTGGGGCGCAAAGCCTCCGTCCTTTTTGTGGCTGGCCGACCAGGCGATCCGGCCTTCGTTGTCCACGAAGGCGATGAAGGCCAAATCCAGGGAGCCAAGCGTCCTGTCGTTGAGGTTGGAGCGCACGAAGTCGGGCTCTTTTTTCTGCATGAACTGGTAGCTGTCATCCCAGACGGCCCAATCGACGATGATGTCGTCGAGCTTTTGCACCTCTTCATCCAGGAAATTGGCCACGCGCACGGTGTTGTTGGCCAGGGTTTCGTAGGCAAAGCCGGAAAAGGTCTGGGTCAACAACAGGCTGTTGAGCAGGATGTAAAAGGCGATGAGGACGGCGGACCCCAGGCAGATCCAGATCAGGGTGAATTTTCGTATGGAAACGGCCATGTCGCGACTCCGCGCGCAGCGAGGGTTGCAGGTCGGTTCGGGGCAGCGGGCGCTGCCCACAAACTGTCGCATATTCCGAGGCGCGATTGAATCGGTTTTTGGCGCTTTCGTGGGCGGAGAAGACGGGAATTCCGGTCGTTGAAACCGATTCCCGGGCCGAGCGGCGCGTCTCTCGTGTCGCGTCCCTAGGCCACATCCACCCAGAACGACCGCCAGCAGCCGGCGCAGCCCTCGGGCGGCGTGTCGGTGTCGTGGCAGTAGCGAAACTCCCGGTACTCCGTCGCGTTCCAGACGGCGGGCAGGGCATCGACGTGCAGATTGCCGCGCACGTCGCGGGGGAAGGGCAGGGTCGCGCCGTGGAACCGGTAGCTGGCCGGGTCGGCGATGGGCACGTTTCGCAGGGCGCACGGGCTGACCGCGCCGTCGGCGGCGATGAAAAGGGTGCTGGCCGGCCGGTCCGGGCAGCGAAAGCGGGTCAGTCCGCCGTGCACCAGCCGGCTGTCCAGGCGCAGACCCAGCCCGGCCGCTTCCTCGGATGCGGCCCGAAGCCGGGCGGCCAGGGCGTCGAAGGCAGCCTGATCGGCCGGCACCAGGGCGTCGTACTCCGTCTCCGGGCCGGTGGCGTAGGACAGCGGCCGCACATGGACCACGCCCACCCCAAGCCCGGCCAGAAAGCGCGGCAGGGCCTCAAGCTCCCCCTGCTCCAGCCCGGTGCGGGTCAGGGCGTAGCGCACCTCGACTTCCGGCAGTTTGGACTCGTGCACGGCCTTGACGGCGGTGAGCCGGTCGATGGCGGCCAGGGCCGCGTACAGGCTCGTGCCGCGCCGCCGGAAATTGGCGTCCTCCACCAGTCCGGCCAGGGGCAGCACCACCGCGTCGATGTCGTCGCGCGTCAGGGCCGAGGCGTGCTCGTCGGCCAGACGCACGCCGTCGGTGACAAGCACCGTGCGCGCCCCGGCGTGCTTGGCCGCGGCCAGCATGGCCAGGATGTCCGGGTTGGCCAGGGGATCGCCCCAGCCGTGGAACCGGACCTCGGTGACGGCGTCGATCTCGCGCAGGGCCTTTTCGAACAGCGCCAACGGCAGGTCATGGTCCAGCCAGCGTTTCTTGTGGCCGGCCCGGATGGTGAACCCGATTTCGGCCCGACTGCGGGACGAGGCTTCGACGATGAGCCGGTCAAGGACGATGGGCGCGCTCATTTGGGGCAAAAAGCGGCGGCGGCAAAGCTCACGGCCGAAAGGGTCGGGGTTTCGCGCATGATGTCGTGGGAGAGCAGCGTCATGGACGACGGCGGCAGGATCTCGGCCAGAGTGGCCAGGGCGGACAGGCCGCAGACGTTGTAGGCGTCGCCGACCCGGGCCGACTCGGCCCAGAAGGCGTCCCCGTCGCCGGCCCCCAGGGCGGCCAACAGCGCCCGTTCGTGGGCCAGGGCCGCCGCTTCCAGGGCCTCGGCCGGCTCGGCATGGCCGAACTTGCCGCCGATGTGGCAGAAATCCACGCCGGCCACGATGAGCGTGTCGGGCTGGGATGCCAGCTCGGCCAGGGCGTCGAGGAACGGGCCGGCGCAGTCGCGGAAGGCCTGCCGCGTGGGCGCGTCCATCACCCCGGCCGGCGAGCCGCACAGGATGGGGACCATGGCAAAGGGCGCGTCGCCCAGAAGGTGGCGCAGGAACACGGCCTGAAATTCCACGGAATGCTCGGCCTTGTGGGGCAGGCTTGAGGCGTCAACGGACCGGCCGCCGGCGGCGCGCAGCCTGGCCACGGCCTCGGCGTCGGCGGCCACGTCGCCGAGCGGCGTGGCAAAGGCCTTGTCCGTGAGGCAGAAAAGCCCGTCAATGATCTGGTGGCCGACGCCAAGGACGATGACGCGCTTGGGCGCGGCGGCCTTGATGGCCGCGCCCAGGGCGGCGTAGGCGGCGGCGTAGGCGGCCCGGCCGGCCTCGGGGTCGATGTGCGGCGCGATGACGGCCTTTATGAGGCCAGGGGCGTGGCTCGCCTCGGGGGCCTCGGCCAGCACGGCGTCGAGATAGGCGGCCAGCTCGTCCCTGGCGTCGGGGTAGGCCTGGCCGGCAAAGACCGTCTCGCGCCGGGGGGCGGCCTCGAAGGCGGCGGCGATGGCCGCCTTGCGCTCCCGGTAGCCGGGCGAATCCATGAGCCCGGCCGCGTCGAGCTGTTTGACGAGGCCGGCTACGTCGTCGGCAGTCACTTCCCGGCCGCCCTGGGCCTCGGTGACGGCGGCGGCCACCTCGGCCAGGCTGCGCCGGCCGTCCATGAGGGCCATGACCGGCAGCAGCCCCTGGGGGATGCCGGTGCCCCAGGGCACGATTTCCAGGCGGTCGCGCACCAGGATGGTGGGCTGGCCTTCGTGGTCAAAGGGAATGAATTCGAGGTCGTGCCGGGCACGGGGAGTGTCGTGTGTCATGGCCGGGCAAGGTAGCCCAGGCAGCCGGCCTTGGCAACGCGGCACGCGGCCGGCCAAGGACTGGCCCGGCCGCGTGTCGGCCAACAACAATGATCGTCTTATTGCAGGGACGGTCCGCTAGGCCGTGGCGTCGGCGCACTCCCGGGTGGCCTCGAACCGGATGGATTTCCAGCGTTCCACGGTGCGTTCCATCATCCAGTCGCTGGTAAACAGCATGACCCGATGGCCGCCGGCGTCGGTGGCCAGGGCGTCGGATTCCTCATGGACAAGCTTGTCCAAGGCTTCCTTGCTCTCGGCGAACAGCCAGCGGGCGGCGTTGAACTTCGTGCCGACCAGATCGACGTCCACGTCGTATTCCGAGGCCAGACGCTGGGCGATGACCTCGAACTGCAAGGCCCCCACGGCCCCCAGCAACATGCCGCCGCCGTTTAGGGGCCGGAAGAACTGGATGGCCCCTTCCTCGGACAGCTGGGTCAGGCCCTTGTCCAGCTGCTTGGCCTTGAACGGGTTTTTGAGCAGCACCCGGCGGAAATGCTCGGGCGCGAAATGCGGGATGCCCAGGAATTTGAGCGGCTCGCCCGTGGACAGGGAGTCGCCAACGTTAAGCGTGCCGTGGTTGGGGATGCCGATGATGTCCCCGGGCCAGGCTTCTTCCACGCCGCTGCGTTCCTGGGCCATAAAAAGGATGGCGTTGGAGGCCTTGATGTCCTTGCCCAGGCGATGATGGCGCAGCTTCATGCCCCGGTTGAAGCGGCCGGAGCAGATGCGGACAAAGGCCACCCGATCGCGGTGGGCGGCGTCCATGTTGGCCTGGACCTTGAAGACCAGGCCGGTGAACTCCTCTTCCAGGGGGGAGATTTCCCGGGGCGCGGCCGCCCGGGGACGCGGCCCCGGGGCGAGGTCCACCACGGCTTCCAGCAGTTCCCGAACGCCGAAGTTGTTGATGGCGCTGCCGAAAAAGACCGGCGTCTGCTTGCCGGTCAGATAGCGCTCCATGGAAAAAGGGTAGCCCGCGCCGTCGAGCAGCTCCACGTCGTGGCGCAGGCCGGCGGCTCCCGCGTCGCCAAGCAGTTCGTCCAGGGCCGGATCGTCCAGACCCTGAACGATCACGCCCTCCCGGGGGCGGGCGCCCTTGTCGGCGGCCTCGAAAAAGCGCAGCCGGGCTTGGCGCAGATCGTAGACTCCCTGAAATCCCTTGCCCATGCCGATGGGCCAGGACAGGGGCGCGGCCTCGATGCCCAGACTCTGCTCGATGTCGTCGAGGAGTTCCAGGGGCGAGCGGCCCTCGCGGTCGAGCTTGTTGATGAAGGTGATGATGGGCGTGTCGCGCAGGCGGCAGACGTCCATGAGCTTTTTGGTCTGGGTCTCGACGCCCTTGGCGCTGTCGATGACCATGAGCGCCGAGTCGGCGGCGGTGAGCACCCGGTAGGTGTCCTCGGAAAAGTCCTGGTGGCCCGGGGTGTCCAGAAGATTGACGGCATGGCCGTTGAACTCGAAATTCATGACCGAGGAGGTCACGGAAATGCCGCGTTCGCGTTCGATGGCCATCCAGTCCGAGGTGGCGTGGCGACCGGCCTTTTTGGCCTTGATGGCTCCGGCCATGGCGATGGCCCCGCCGAAAAGCAGGAGCTTTTCGGTAAGGGTGGTCTTGCCGGCGTCGGGGTGGCTGATGATGGCAAAGGTGCGGCGGCGGGCCGCCTCGCGGGTAAGTTCCTTGAGAAAGAGCTGGTTTTGCATGGTAAAGTCGCTTTGAGCGTTCTGGCGTGGTTCCTTGTGGTATTGGGCAGGCCACGGCGTAGCCCATCGCGGGGCCGCTGTCCATGCGGCGTCGTCGTCGGCGCGGCGGCTGCGGCCAGGTGGGGCGGACGCGGCTGGTCCGGGGCGACAAAAAACCGCCGGAGCCTTGTCGGGCTCCGGCGGTCGCGTCGTCGGCGCGGGCGGTCCTCGTGTCGCGTCCCTTAAAAAATACGAGAGTATTTTTTAAGAATAATACATGGTTTTAGCTCGTTGACTACAAACACCATAGGCGTTTTTCGCGGACGTGACACTAGAAGGTGTACTTGAAGCCGAAGGAGACTTTCCAGGCGTCTTCGGCCTTGTTGGCCAGGCGGCGGCCCCAGACGCTCTGCTGGAAGGCGCTGGGATGGGCCCAGCCGGTTTCCATGATGAGCGCCAGGTTTTCATACAGCATGTACTTGCTGTCGAAGTTGAGCCCCATGACCCATTCGCTGGCGGTCAGGTCGCGGCCCATGACGAAGATGGGGTTGGAACCCAGCACCTCGTTGGCGTAGCGGATGGCCTTGGACGAGTTGTTGCCGTGGACGTAGGCAAAGGTCAGGCGCTGGGTGAGCTTTTCAATGAAGCTCACGTTATTGAGCGACGCGCCAAAGCCCCAGGCGCCCACAGGGGAGATGCCCATGTTGGAGCCTTTGACCAGTTCCTGGCCGCCGTCGAAGAGGAAGCTGTTGCCGGCGTTCCAGGACTGGGTGCCGCCGTTGTGCTCGCCGCCGCGGCCGGAGCCGGGGAAGAAGTTGGGCATGCGCTCGGAACCGTTTCTGGTGGAGCTGTCCTCGCCCGTGGACCAGAAGCCGAAGGCCTGGGGGGTGAGCATGTTCAGGCCAGTGTATTCCACGGCGGCGTCGATGAACCAGCCGTTGCGGACGTTTTTCTGGTATTCGTTCATGCCGTGCTGGCCCCAGATGACGTCGGCGTAGAACTTCAGCGGATCAAGGGCCGTGACTTCCAGGGTGGTGCCGGCCCACAGGGCGGTGATGAAGTTGTTTTTCCAGCCCACCGGGGAGACGGCGAACAGGCCGGCGGAAATGAGGCCTTCGGCCCAGCCGGCTTCGGTGAGGTAGTGCCCGCCCTTGCCGCCGACGCCAAAAAGGGCCCACGGGGTGGCCTTGAAGCCCTCGACGGTGATGGGCAGGGCCAGCATGTAGCCTTCTTCGTTGGAATAGATCGAGGTGGTGGTGGGGGCGTAGGTGCGGTCGCTGGCGATGGTGCGCACGTAGGCCAGGATCATGCTCAGGTGGTCTTCAATCAGCGGCGTGCTGATGATCAGCGAGGCCACGTCTTCGTCGAAGATGATGCTGCCGGCGAAGAAGGAACTTTGGGGAATGGACGCGGGCTGCAGGCCGGCGCTGATGGCAACGTCGGTGCCGGGCCATTTGAACGACAGATAGGCCTGATAGACTTCAAGGGCCACCTGGGGATTGGCGGCGGTCAGGGTGCCATGGCCCCAGACGTCCTCGACCTTGATGCCCAGGCGGAACTTGACGGCTTCATTGGCGATGAAGTCCGAGCGCAGGCGAAAGCGCTCCCAGATTTCGAAGCGGTCCTCGGTCCTGGTGCCGGCGCGCTGGATGGTGCCGGCCTCGTTGATCCATTTGGCGCTGTTCCAGCCGGTGAAGTTGCGGTTGGCAAAAAAGTTGCCGTAGACCAGGGCGTCTCCGGTCATCCGCACTTCGGTGGCTGCCTCGGCGCGGACGGCGGCGGTCGTGACCAGAACGGCGGCCAGGATCGTCAGCAGTAAGCGTTTCATGATTCCCTCCTCCAAAGGTCGTGACAAAAACAACAAAAACCGAAACCGACGGACGCGATATCGGACAGGCCCGGATCGCGGCGAAGCGATCCGGGCCCTGGGCCGCGAGGCTAGAAAGGCAGCGGCTTGCCCGAGAGCAACAGGAAGGCGGGGATGTACAGCCCCACCGGAACCCAGAGGATGAGCGACCAGGCAAGAACCTTGGCCGAGAGCTTGTTGTAGGCGTTCAGCCACACTTCGAGGGTGAGCACGGTGTAGCCGGCGCAGGCCAGGGTGAAATAGCCGCTGCCTTTCACGTGGTAGTACAGTAGCATGTAGATAAAGGAGATGATGGCGACGGTGAGGCTCACGTTGCCCACGGAGCGCAGGTTGTCCAGGCCGGCCAGCAGCGCATAGGCCACCACGCAGTAGAGCAGGCCATGGGCAAAAAGCAGCCCGGCCGTGAAAGCGTCGTTTTGGATGGCGTTGATAAATGCCCCAAGCACCACGCAAATGCCGACAAAGGCGCAGATGGCCCCCGTGCCCTTGGCTTCGCCGTAGCCGAGAAACAACAAAGCCACGGGCAGCCACATCAAGGAAATGGCGATCAAGATAGCCAGCGTCATCGAAACCCCCTCCGTTACGTTGTGTGTAAAACCCCGCTTGAAACCTCCCGCCGAATAAACCGTTTACGCCAAGGCCGCGCCTCCTGGTCCAGGGGAGGCGGGCACGCCGGAACCCACGGCCGGACAGCGGCAAAGACCGCATGGTCATGCGACGGCATGGGGAAACCGTGCGTCTCCCCGATGGCTGTGGGTTGCCGGGGCATAGCAAGTATCGGCCCCTTGTAAAACTGTAGGCATTCTAGTGTCTTAAGAATTCATGACAAGCGCAACGCCGGGCTTGTGGGACTCCTGCACACAGTCGGCCGGGGGGCGCAGACGCGCCAGGGCTGGAATTGTTACGATTTGGTAAGTGATGTCGGCAGGTTGTCGCCTTGACGACATTTTGTCCTTTGGGAAGGGGTAAGCGGGTCAAAATTTCCCGGCCAGACGCGGCGGGTCACTTTGACTCGTTCGCATTTTCCGGCCGGCTTGGCCGCGCGCGGTTGCAACACGGGCCAAGCCGGGCTAGATACGCCACAGCACGGCGAGGTTTCGCGGTCGGCCAGGGCGGCCGGTCCCGGCCGCCGTTCCAGCTTGCGCCCGGCGCGCCAGGAGAGCCTATTATGTGCGGCATCATCGGATATTGTGGACACCGGCCGGCCGTCCCGGTCATCATCGAAGGTCTCAAACGCCTGGAATACCGGGGCTACGACTCCGCCGGGGTGGCGTTTTTGCAGGGCAGGGACCTCGTGTCCGTCAAGGCCGAGGGCAAGCTCGGCAATCTGGAAACCAAGCTCGCCGCCCAAAACGTCTACCTGGCCACCTCGGGCGTGGGCCACACCCGCTGGGCCACCCACGGGCTGCCCACCGAGAAAAACGCCCATCCCCACCTCGACGCCTCCCGGGCCATCGCCCTGGTCCACAACGGCATCATCGAGAACTATCAAGAGATCAAAAAAGAGCTGGCCGAGTCCGGCATCCGCTGCGTGTCCGAGACCGACACCGAGGTGCTGGCCCAGCTTTTGGGCCTGTATTTCAAGGAAAAAGGCTCCCTGGCCGGGGCGCTCTCCGCCGCTCTGGCCCGGGTTGAAGGCTCCTACGCCGTGGTCGTGGTCAGCCGGGACAATCCGGGGATGCTTTACGCCGCGCGCAAGCATTCGCCCCTGGTCCTGGGCGTGGGCGTGGGCGAGAACTTCCTGGCCTCGGACATTCCGGCCTTTCTGCCCTACACCCGCGAGGTGGTTTTTCTCGACGACGGCGAGATGGTGCGCATCGACGCCGGCTCCTGGCAGGTCATGGACGCGGCCACCCTGGCTCCCAAGGAAAAGGACGTGCGCCACATCTCCTGGGACGTGGCCGCGGCCCAAAAGGGCGGCTACAAGCATTTCATGCTCAAGGAGATTTTCGAGCAGCCGCGCGTTGTCGCCGATTGCCTGACCGGACGGATCGACCGGGAAACGGGATCGGCTTGGCTGCCGGAGCTCGAACCCCTGCCGGCCCCGGAGCGGCTTTTCATCGTGGCCTGCGGCACCTCCTACCACGCCGGCCTGTGGGGCATGTACCTCATGGAGCAGTGGGCCGGCATCCCGACCCGGGTGGAGATCGCCTCGGAGCTGCGCTACCGCGACCCCATCCTGGGACCTGGCGACACCGTGGTCGCCATCAGCCAGTCCGGCGAGACCGCCGACACCCTGGCCGGCATCCAGCTGGCCAAGGCGCGCGGGGCCAAGGTCATCGGGCTGTGCAACGTGGTGGGTTCCAGCGTCGCCCGCGAGGCCGACGTGGTGCTCTACACCCAGGCCGGACCGGAAATTTCCGTGGCCTCCACCAAGGCCATGTGTTCCCAGTTGACGCTGCTCACGCTCATGGCCCTGGTCTGGGGCCGCAAGCGCGGCGTGCTGCCGGCCGAGGTGGCGGCCAAATGCCTGCCGGCCCTGGAAGCCTTGCCGGCCGAGCTCGACGCCGCCCTGCCCGGTATGCGCGACCGGGCCAAGGCCTTGTGCCGGGTCTATAGCGAAGCGCGCAGCTTCCTTTATCTCGGCCGGGGGCTGTACTACCCCATGGCCCTGGAAGGGGCGCTCAAGCTTAAGGAAATCTCCTACATCCACGCCGAGGGCTATGCCGCTGGCGAGATGAAGCACGGCCCCATCGCCCTTATCGATCCCAAGTTCCCGTCCTTTGCCCTGGCCCCGGTGGACGCGCTCTATCCCAAGGTCAAGTCCAACCTCCAGGAAGTCCAGGCCCGGGGCGGCAAGATCGTGGCGCTCACCCATCCGGGCGCCGACCTCGAAGTGGACCATCCCTGGGAAGTCCCGGCCGGCTGGGGCCCCTTGGCCACCTTCTTCATGCTGCCGGCGCTCCAGCTTTTTGCCTACGAAATGGCCGATTACCTCGGCAAGGACGTGGACCAGCCCAGAAACCTCGCCAAGAGCGTCACCGTGGAATAGGCGGCGGCGTGGCGGGCACGAGCGTTTCGATCCGGGCCTGGACGGTCCTTGGCGTCGTCCTGGCGCTTGTCCTGGGGCTGTCCCTGGCTCCGGGACAGGCCGGGGAGGCCCTGGCGGCCAAGACCCGGGCCAAGGCCGCCGGCCAGGTCCCGGAGAGTGCCTACGACAAGGCCGTGGGGCGTTTCGATGCTCTGCGCAAGGACCCGGCCTCGGCCGGCCGGCGCGACCTGTGGAAGGAACTCGACGCTGATTTCGCTGCCCTGGCCAAGGCCGGCGGCAACACGGGTCAAGGGGCCAAGGCATTGTATTATCAGGCCTGGACCAATGCCGAGCTGGCCAAGCGGTCGGTCCTGGACGCCGATTTCGAAGCCGCCGCCAGCCTCTACGGCCGGCTCGCCCAGTCCTTCCCCACCCATGCCTGGGCCGATGACGCGCTGTTGCGCCGGGCCGTGATCCTGGCCGAGAACCTCAAGCGTCCCCTGGAGGCCAAGGCCGACCTGGAGACCCTGGTCCGCAAATATCCCAAGGGCGACATGGCCGCTCAGGCCCGGAAATTTCTGGCCGCCTTCGGCGACGCGCCGGCCGCCAAACCGGCCGAGCCGGCCAAGTCCGCCGAGGCTCCGACCGCCAAACCCGCCGCTGTGCCGACCCCGGCCAAGCCGGCCGCCGAGCTGGCCACGCCGGCCAAGCCCGCCTTTCTCAACAAAGCCGAGGTCGAGGAGACGCCGGGCGGCAGCCGGATCACCCTGACGCTGACTCGGGAGACCGCCTACCGCTACCAGATCCTCGATCAGAAGCGTTCCGACGGCGGGGCCGTCAAACGCCTCTACATCGACCTCGACAACGCCCGCACCGGCCCCAGGCTGGCTTCGGAGAAGCGTTACAAGAAAGGTCCGGTGTCCCGGGTGCGGGCCGGCTATTTCACGCCGGAAACCGTGCGCGTGGTGTTGGAGCTGGAGAGCCTTTCCGGCTACGAAATTCGCTCCGAAACCGGCCCCTTCCGGGTGGTCCTGGACGTGGCCGGCGACAAGGGCCGCGCCGCGCCCGAGCCGACCCGGGCCGAGACCCCGGCCAAGGCCGCGCCGCCGCCGGCCAAGGAAACGCCGGTCCAGACCGCCGCCCGGGAGGGCAAGGCTCCGGCAACGCCGCCGCCTCTGCCCTCGGCCCCGGCCGCCAACCTGCGGCCGCCCGAACAGGCCCGCAAAAACGCCGGCAGCCTCATCGAACAGTTCGGCCTGACCCTGCGCACGGTCATGATCGACCCCGGCCACGGCGGCAAGGACCCCGGGGCCCAGGGGCTGTCCGGGCTGACCGAAAAGGACGTGAACCTGCGGTTCGCCAAGTTTCTGGGCGAGGCGCTCCAGAAAAAGGGCTTGAGCGTCATCTATACGCGCACCACTGATGTCTTCATCCCCCTGGAAACACGCACCGAGCTGGCCAATTCCAAGGGGGCCGACCTCTTTGTCTCCGTCCACTGCAACTCCCACACCGACAAATCCTCGGCCGGCATGGAAACCTATTCCTTAAACCTCGCCACCACCCAGGAAGCCGTCCGTGTGGCCGCCCGGGAAAACGCCGCTTCCCAGAAGAAAATCAGCGACCTGCAAGCCATCCTCACCGACCTCATGCTCTCGGCCAAGACCGCCGAGTCCCGCGACCTGGCGAAATTCGTGCAAAAACGCTCCATCGCCGCCGTGCGCGGCGACTATCCCACCCGCGACCGGGGCCCCCACGAAGCGCCGTTTTTCGTGCTCATCGGGGCCAACATGCCGGCCGTGCTGGTGGAGCTGGGCTACGTCACCAATCCCGCCGACGCCCAGCGCCTGGGTTCCGACGCCTATCTGCGCGCCCTGGCCCAGGGCATGACCGAGGGCATCCTGGCCTATAAAAAACGCCTGGAACGCTACGCCAACCTCTAATCCACCGCGTGAGCCCCATGACCGCACCATCCGCCGACCGTCGCCTCATCGTCGCTCTGGACGTCCCCACCGCAGCCCAGGCTCTGGAGCTGGCCGACCGCCTGTCGCCCCAGGTCAATTTCTTCAAGGTCGGGCTGCAGCTTTTCCTCGACGCCGGCTTTGCCGTGTGCGACGCGCTGGTCAAGCGCGGCCATGAGGTCATGCTCGACCTCAAATTTCACGACATCCCCCAGACCGTGGCCCTGGCCACGGCCCAGCTGGCCAACCACGACATCGCCCTGGCCACGGTGCACGGCTATCCGCAGGTGGTGGCCGCCGCCGCCAAGGCCAAGGGAAAGACGAAGATCCTGGCCGTCACGGTGCTGACGAGCCTGGGGCCGGAAGAGTTGGAGCAGTCGGGCTTTGCCGGCACGCTTGCCGATCTGGTGCGGCTGCGGGCCGAGACGTCCTTGGCCGCCGGAGCCGACGGCATCGTCTGCTCGCCCCTGGAGACGGCGTTTTTGCGCAAGGCGCTCGGGGGCAAGCCCATCATCGCCACGCCGGGCATCCGGCCGCTGGACAGCGTGGCCGACGACCAGACCCGCACGGCCACGCCCAAAGCCGCCATCGTCGCCGGCGCGACCCACATCATCATCGGCCGCCCCATCACCAAAGCCCCCGACCCGGCGGCGGCGGCGCGGGAGATTTTGGCGGAGATTGGCTAGCGCGAGTGCGGGGGGAGAGGGAACCCCTTTTTGAAAAAAGGGGTTCCCTCTCCCCCCGCGCCCCCCTCTCCTTCCCCAAAAACTTTTCAAGGGGGTGGGGAGCGGCTTGCTGACTGCGATAGCGAGAGCTTGTTTGTATTGGCTTTCCTTATTGACTTTGGTCCCGCCTGCGATACCATCTATCCATGACTTCGGCTGACAGGACATTGGCCAAGATGCGCCAGAATCCACGTGATTGGCGTATTGATGACCTCAAGGCCGTGGCTGATCGGTTGGGCATTGATTGGGATCACAGCGGCACGAGCCACTGTGTCTTTCGCCACCCTGGGGCCAGCCATCTGAGCGTGCCGGCCCATCGCCCCATCCTGCCCATTTACATCCGCCGCTTCCTGGCCCTTGTCGATGCCGTGACCAAAGGAGCCAGCTGATGGAAACTCCTCGTTATCCTTTTGAAATAACATTGCTTGATGAAGACGACGGCCCGGGCTACCTCATCATTTTTCCTGATCTGCCCGGCTGCATGTCCGATGGCGCGACTGTCGAAGAAGCCATTGCCAACGGCGCGGACGCTGAAAAGGCCTGGATCGATGCTGCCCGAAAATGGGGCGACGCCGTGCCCGAACCGGGGCAGGGGCCGAACAAGACCGGCGAGTTTCGCACCCGCGTGCCCAAGAGCCTTCATGCCCGGTTGGCCCGGCAGGCCGCCGTGGAGGGAGTCAGCATGAACACCCTGGCCGTGGCGCTGCTGGCCGAAGGCCTCGGCCGCCGGCAGGCCGGGGGGCAATAGGCTCGTCGCCCATACAAAAGGCGGCCCCGTCAGGGAGCCGCCTTTTTCCGGGGCCTTTCCGGCCCCGCACCATCCTCAAGTAGATCGCAATAACTCACCACCGTCCTTCCCCATTCGGGGTTTCCAAAGGGGGTCACCCCCTTTGGCCGCCGGAGGCTTCTCCTCCAAACACCCTCTCAGGCTCGGCCAGCACCGCCTCAATCCCCCCGAAAAACTCCCCCACATGGCGGCCGTCCACGAAGCTGTGCAGGGCTTCCAGGGCCACGGGCATGGTCATCCGGTCCGGGTCGATCTTGCCGAAGGCCACGCGCGGCACGGAGTCGCGCCAGGGATCGTCCCAGGGATTGGAGACGGCCGTGAAGGCTACGCCTGGCAGATTGGTCATATAGACGAGCCCCTGGCTTTCGCCGCCGGCGGGCGTCAGGGTCGGGGCGGCGTCGGCCGCCTGGCGGGACGCCTCCATGGTCTGGCGGAAGCGCGCGAAGGATGCGTCGTAGGCGGCGACGCAGTTGGCGTGCAGGTCGCGGCCCTTGGGTTGGTAGGTGAAGGCGGCGTCCACGCGGGCGAATTCCACGGGGCGCAAGTCCACCAACCGCTGGCGCAGCTCCGGCACGGCGTTGGCGCTGCGCATGATGGCGTAATAGACGCAGTCCGACAGGCGCGGCTTGCCTTCGCCGCATTGCTGGCGAAAGCGCAGCAACTTCTCGACGGAGATCGGCGCGGTGACCGCCAAGCAAGGATTTCGCCGGGACTGGAAAAAGGCGAAATGCTCGCGGCGGGGCCAGGTGTTCAGATCGATCAGTTTCATGGGACACCATCCAGTCGTCTGGGAATTGCGTTGCGTATCCGGCGATAACGCTGCCACGAATCAGCCAAAACGAAAAGGCGGCCCCTTGCGAAGCCGCCTTTTTTGGCCAACTGGCCTCAAACTATCCACTTCCCCCGGTGGGGTTTCCAAAGGGGCTCAGCCCCTTTGGCCGCCGGAGGCATTCTTTCCTCTTATCTCTCTTTCTCTCCCTCACCTACCCCGCGATCGCCGCCTTGACCTTGGCCAAGGCTTCGTCGATGCCGGCCGGGTTCGTGCCGCCGGCCTGGGCCATGTCGGGACGGCCGCCGCCGGAGCCGCCGACCGCCGCCGCGGCGTCCTTGATGAGCGTCGGGGCGGTGAAGCGGTCGTGCAGGTCCTTGCTGACGGCCACGATCAGGCTCACCTTGCCGCCTTCCTGCTCCGAGGCGATGGCCACGACGCCGGAGGGCAGTTTGCTGCGCAGATCGTCCATGGCCTCGCGCATGGCCTTGACGCTGGGGGCGTCCACCCGGGCGCACAGGACTTTGACGCCGCCGATCTCCTCAAGGCCGGCCATGAGGTCGCGGCCCTGGCCCGAGGCCAGTTTGGCGGCCAGCTGTTCCTTGTCCTTGCCCAGGGCCTTGATCTCATCCAGCAGCTTTTTGACGCGCGCGCCGAGTTCGCCCGGCTTGGCCTTGACGGTTTTGAGCGCGTCATCGAGTTCGCCGCGCATCTCGCGCACATGGCGCAGGGCGTTTACGCCCGTGACCGCCTCAATGCGGCGGGTGCCGGCCGCGACGCCGGACTCCGAGAGAATGTAGAAGCTGCCGGCCTGGCCGGTGGCGCCGATGTGGGTGCCGCCGCACAGTTCCATGGACACGCCCGGCACTTCGACCACGCGCACCACGTCGCCGTATTTCTCGCCGAAAAGGGCGGTGGCCCCCTTGGCCCGGGCGGCTTCGATGCCGAGTTCCTCGACAACAACCGGTGCGTCCAGCAGGATGGCGGCGTTGACCTCGTCCTCGACCTTGGCCAGTTCCTCGGCGGTCATGGCCGAGACGTGGGAGAAGTCGAAGCGCAGGCGGTCCGGGGTGACCAGCGAACCGGCCTGGTTGACGTGGCCGCCAAGGACGTTTTTCAGCGCCTTGTGGAGCAGGTGGG
Source organism: Solidesulfovibrio carbinolicus (assembly GCF_004135975.1). Taxonomy (NCBI): domain Bacteria; kingdom Pseudomonadati; phylum Thermodesulfobacteriota; class Desulfovibrionia; order Desulfovibrionales; family Desulfovibrionaceae; genus Solidesulfovibrio; species Solidesulfovibrio carbinolicus. The sequence continues at coordinate 351,038 of NZ_CP026538.1, forward strand.
TGCAGGTATGGTTGCGGGCGGTGGCGGCGCGGGTGGCGGCGTCCACGGCCAGCTCGGCTTCCTGATCGAGCAGGATCTCGCCTTTTTGGACTTGGATGTGGTGGGCGGTCAGCTCCGGGCCGGCTTTGAGCGTGCCCAGCACGGCCACGTCGCCGGTCAGCGTCGTCACCGTGCCCAGGTCGCCGGCCTGGCCGCCGGATTCGCCGTAGAAGGGGGTCACGGCCGAGACCATGTAGCCGGTCTCGCCGGCAATGAGGCGCTCAACAGCTTGGCCTTCGGCCGAAATGAGCGCGTTGACGCGGCTTTTGGCGGTCAGTTCGGTGTAGCCCGTGAAACGGGACTTCATGCCGGATTCGAGCAGCTCCAGGAACAGCACGGCCGGGTCGGTCTCGCCCGAACCCTTCCAGGCTTTCTTGGCCCGGGCCTTCTGTTCGGCCATGCAGACCCGATACCCGTCCTCGTCGGCGGCCATGCCGCGCTTGCCGGCCACGTCGTTGACGATGTCCAGCGGGAATCCGTAGGTGTCGTAGAGCTTGAAGGCGAATTCGCCGGTGATGACGGTTTCGCCGGCCGCAGCCATGCGGTCGAGTTCCTCGGCCAGGATGGCCAGGCCCTTGTCGAGGGTGACGCCGAAGCGTTCTTCTTCCTCGCGCACCACGCGTTCCATGAATTCGCGGCTGGCGACCAGTTCGGGGTAGGCCGGTCCCATGACGTCCACCACCACGCCGGCGGTCTTGTAGAGGAAGGGATCGGACAGGCCGATGAGCTTCCCGAACCGCAAGGCCCGGCGGATCAGGCGGCGCAGCACGTAGCCCCGGCCCTCGTTGGAGGGCATGACGCCGTCGGCCAGCAGGAAAGCCACCGAGCGGCTGTGGTCGCCGATGACGCGCAGGGCGGTGTCGTGCTCGTCGTTGTCGCCGTAGGTCACCCCGGCGATCCGGGCGGCCGAGCTGATGATGGTCTGGAACAGGTCGATGTCGAAATTGGAGTGCACGCCCTGGACGACGGCCGCGATGCGTTCCAGGCCCATGCCGGTGTCGATGCTCGGCCGGGGCAGGGCCACGCGGTTGCCGGGCTCGATCTGGTCGAACTGCATGAACACGAGGTTCCAGATTTCGAGGTAGCGGTCGCAGTCGCAGGTCCCGATGCCGCAGTTCGGACCGCAGCCCACTTCCTCGCCCCGGTCGTACATGATTTCCGAGCAGGGGCCGCAGGGGCCGGTGTCGCCCATGGACCAGAAGTTGTCCTTCTCGCCCAGGCGGAAGATGCGCTCGTCGGACAGGCCGGCGATCTTTTTCCACAGCCCGTGGGCCTCGTCGTCGTCGAGGTAGACCGTGGCGTAGAGGCGCGATTTGTCGAGGCCAATCACTTCGGTGAGAAATTCCCAGGCGAACGTGATGGCGTCTTCCTTGAAATAGTCGCCAAAGGAGAAGTTGCCGAGCATCTCGAAAAAGGTGTGGTGGCGGGCGGTGCGGCCGACGTTTTCCAGGTCGTTGTGCTTGCCGCCCACGCGCAGGCACTTCTGGGAGGTGGTGGCGCGGGAGTAGCCCGGCTTGTCCTGGCCCAGGAACACCTTCTTGAACTGCACCATGCCGGCGTTGGTGAAAAGCAGCGTGGGGTCTTCGCGCGGCACCAGCGGCGAGGACGCCACGACCTGATGGCCCTTGGACGCGAAATATTCCAGAAACTTGGCGCGAATCTCGGTTGCCGTCATCATGTTGTATATGCCTCCGCATGGGGATGGAAGACCAAAGGACAACATCCCCCGCATCTTCCTCGATAGCTTTGTTGTCAGCTGCAAGACGAAGAGCCAGGAGGGGCTTTGCCCCTCCCGGACCCTCCCCATCGGGGGGATGATCCCCCCGAACCCCCGCAAAGGGGTGAAATATGTGCGCGCCCGCCGTTGGTAATCGACCGGCTTTAGAACCAACCGGCCTTCAGACCCGACCAGCCTTTAACGTGTCCGGCCGCCAACGCCGCAACGCCCGCCCCCTTTACCCATTTGGGGGGTCCGGGGGCCTCAGGCCCCCGGCCGCCGGAGGCACTCTTCTCTTGTCTTGTCTTCTCGTCTCTTCCTCTACATCCCGTCTTCTTCTTCCATCACTTCGGGCGAAGGCGGCGGCACGTATTCGGCGAAGCCGAGGTGTTCGCGCAGTTTGCCTTCGATCTGGTCGCGGATGTCGGTGTGTTCCTGCAGGAAGGCCCGCACGTTGTCGCGGCCCTGGCCCAGGCGTTCGGAGCCAAACGCGAACCAGGCCCCGGACTTGTCCACGATGCCGGCTTCGACGCCCATGTCGATGAGCTCGCCTTCGCGGGACACGCCGGTGCCGTAGAGGATATCGAACAGCGCCTCGCGGAAGGGCGGCGCGACCTTGTTCTTGACGACCTTGACCCGGCAGCGGCTGCCGTAGGTTTCTTCCTTGTCCTTGAGCGTCTGGATACGGCGGATGTCCAGGCGCACGCTGGCGTAGAATTTGAGCGCGTTGCCGCCGGTGGTGGTTTCCGGGCTGCCGTAGCCGGTCATGCCGATCTTCATGCGGATCTGGTTGATGAAGATGACCGAGGTCTGCGACTTGTGGATGGTGCCGGTGAGTTTGCGCATGGCATGGGACATGAGCCGGGCCTGTCCGCCGACCTGCGTTTCGCCCATTTCGCCTTCGAGTTCGGCCTGGGGGATCAGCGCGGCCACGGAGTCGATGACGACCACGTCCACGGCGCTGGAGCGCACGAGGAGATCGGCGATGTCCAGGGCCTGTTCGCCGAAGTCGGGCTGGGAGATGAGCAGTTCCGGGGTGTTGACGCCCAGGCGGCGGGCGTAGTTGACGTCGAGGGCGTGTTCGGCGTCGATGAAGGCGGCGGTGCCGCCGAGTTTTTGGGATTCGGCGATGATATGCAGGGCCAGCGTGGTCTTGCCCGAGGATTCCGGGCCGTAAATTTCGGTGATGCGGCCCTTGGGGATGCCGCCGATGCCCAGGGCCAGATCGAGGCCGATGGAGCCGGTGGGGATGGCCGGGATTTTCACATGGGCGGAATCTTCCAGGCGCATGACGGCGCCCTGGCCGTGTTTGCGCTCGATGGTGGTGAGCGCGGTGGCGAGGGCTTCGCTGCGGAACTCTTGGGGGCTCAAGGCGGGCTTTTTAGCCATGTTGCCATGCTCCTGGCATTGGTGTTTGGGCGTAAGAGCGACCTAGTAGCAAAAAGCCTGCCGCCCGGCAACCAAGGCGGCGCGGGCGGCAGGGGGCAAGGGAGCGGCGGCGTGCCCGGCCGGGACAATGAGCCGGGAGCGCTGGCGGCGGATCAAAAGCCGCGTTCTCGAGAAGCAGGCATCCTGTTTCCCGGGGAACGCGCCAATGCCGTGTTGTTAAATGCTATCGCACTGCTGAAGGGATGTGGCGCGAGGATTGCCCAGCCAGGGCGGCCGCGATCTCGGGACGACGCGGCGGCAACGGCAGGCGCGGCGGCCGGGCTGCGCGAACGGTGCGGCGGCTTCCGGCCAGTTCGGCTTTATCCCGGCCCAGGCTGGCGACAATGGTCTGGAAATCGGCCAGTCCGTTGTCGAGCCGGACAAACCGCAGCTTGATCTCTTCGAGTAATTCACGGAGATAGTGGAGGTTTTTTTCCTGGTCCCGATGGGTGGCCCGAAGCGACCCGAGGTTTTCGGCGGTGTCGGAGAAATAGACGGGGTCAAGCATGGCGTGTCTCCCGTTGGCGGCGTGAGCCTGCCATTTCCGGGATGCGTGGTTCGCACCCCGCTCGATGCTGCATCTAGCCCGCCAATGTTTCGGCTCGAAGGCGATTGCAGGAAATCGGCGCGCTCACCCCCGCCGCCGCGCCCCTTGCCTTCCTTCCGGCGAGGCTTTAGCTACGCCCCATGAAATCCTACCACGCCCTGGCCCTTTTCTCCGGGGGCCTCGACAGCATACTGGCCGCCAAGACCATCGTTGCCCAAGGCCTCGACGTCCTGTGCCTGCATTTCGTCAGCCCTTTTTTCGGCAAGCCCCACAAAATCGACCACTGGCGCGCCATCTACGGCTTGGACATCATCCCGGTGGACGTTGCCGAAGAGTACGTCGCCATGCTCTCGGCCGGCCCGGTCCACGGCCTGGGCAAGTTCCTCAATCCCTGCGTGGACTGCAAGATCCTCATGCTGCGCCGGGCCAAGGCCATGCTCGCCGACTACGGCGCGAGCTTCATCATCTCCGGCGAGGTGGTGGGCCAGCGCCCCATGTCCCAACGCATCGACGCGCTCAACATCATCATTCGCGATTCCGGCGCCAAGGGCATTCTGCTGCGGCCGCTGTGCGCCAAACGCCTGCCCGAATCCGACGCCGAAAAAAGCGGCCTGGTCGACCGCGAAAAACTCTTTTCCATGAACGGTCGCGGCCGCAAGGACCAGATGGCCCTGGCCGAACACTTCGGGCTGACCGAAATCCCCACCCCGGCCGGCGGCTGCCTGCTCACCGAGCAGCCCTCGGCCAAACGGTTTTTCCCGCTTTTTATGCACAGCACCACGCCCCGGCCCACCGACTTCGATCTGGCCAACATCGGTCGCCAGTTCTGGGCCGGCGACCACTGGCTGGCCATTGGCCGCAACCAGGCCGACAACACGGCCCTGGAGCGCGAGGCCGGCCCCGACGATCTGCTCTTCAAGGTGCGCGACCTGCCCGGTCCCCTGGGCGTGGCCCGCAAACTGCCCGGCGCGGTCTGGGACGACGGGGCCGTGGCCGCCGCCGCCGCCTTCCTGGCCTCCTTCAACCCCAAGGCCCGCAACAGCGACGGCCCGGTGCGCGTGGACGTGGCCGGCTACGCGGGCGGCCACGTCATCGTCAGGCCGTCGCGCCAGACCGCCATCCCCTGGCAGGAGCCGACCTGGGAAGAAGTGAAAGAGAAAAAACGCCTGCGCTTCACCATCTGCGGCGACGGGCGTGGCGACGGGTAATTCGCGGAGAAGATAAGACAAAAGAAGATGAAAATGCCTCCGGCGGCCGGGGGCCTGAGGCCCCCGGACCCCCCATATAGAAAAGGGGTAAAGGGGGGGCGGTACGGCTCCGGCGGCCGGGAGGGGCTCAGCCCCTCCCGGACCCTCCCGATAGGGGGAATGCGGTCTGATGGAACGGCGTCGGCGGGCGGTGGTTAGATGGCCGGGCCTTTGGCGCGGCGCAGCAGGAAACGGTAGGACCGGATGCCGTGCACCATCTCGGCGAGGAGCTTGCCGCCGCCGCGCACGAAACACAAAAGCGGCATGAAACCCCAGGACTGGCTGGCGTAGAGCACCCGGCGCAGTTTGCGCGACCAGACCAGCTCCGGCAAAATGTCGCGGTCAAGCCCCTTGGCGTAGAGGGCGTGGGGATCGGCCTGCCGGGTCAGCGCCGCCAGGGCCGCTTCGGCGGCCAGCTCGCCGCTGCGCAGGGCGTAGTAGATGCCCTCGCCAAAAAGCGTTTCGACAAGCCCCGCCGCGTCGCCGGCCAGCATCACCCGGCCATGCCACGGCTTTTCGATGTAGTTGCCGTACGGCAGCCCATGCCCCTTGGCCGCGTCGGCCAGCTCGGGCGGCAGCCCCAGAAAGCTCACGAACTCCCGGAACTTGGCCCGAAACTCCCGGCCATGCCGGGCGCTATGGCCGCCGATGCCGATGGCCAGCCGGTCGGCATGGGGAAACACCCAGCCGTAGCCCGCCCGCAAGAATCCGGCGTAGACCGTGGGATGCTCGGCCCGCAGATCGGCATGGGCCGGCGCGGCCAGACGCGGATCGTCGCGGTCGATGTAAAATTCCAGCGCCCCGCCCATGCCGGCCTTCCAGTTGGCCCCGTCAAAAGGACAAGCCCGCCGGACCACGCTGGCCACGCCGTCGCAGCCCAGCACAAACCGGCCGCGAAACTCCCGCCCGTCGGCCGTTTGCACCGTGCCCGTGGCCGGATCGACACGGGAGACGGCCAGGCCCAGGCGCACGTCGGCCCCGGCCTTGATCGCCCGGTCGGCCAAATGCTTGTCGAACACCCGCCGCTTGGTCAGATGAAACGGATAAAACATCTCGCCCTGGGCGATGATGTGGTCGCGGAAGCGGATGCAGTAGCCGGCCGGGGCAGCGTTGAACACGCCCGAGGCGAGCAGGCCCTCGGGCGCGTCGCCGAAAACGCGCTCCAGCACGTCCACGGCCTTCCATGTCAGCAGCCCGGCGCACAGCTTGTCCCGGGGAAATTCGGCCTTGTCGAGGACCAGGACGCTTGCGCCCCGGGAAGCCAGCACATGGGCGGCGGTGGAGCCGGCCGGCCCCGCGCCGACGATGACGACGTCGTGTGTAGGAGTCATGGTGGATCGCAGGCAAAAGGTTGGGGCGCGCCCGGCAATCCCGCCGCCGGGTTGCCAAGGGACGCCGCCCGGGCGTAAAACCGGGCGGAGCATACCCGCGACACGCCCGGCGGGCAATCCGCCGGCAAGGCAAAATCCTCATGCCCAACACCATTTTCGATGCCGCCGTGTTCGACTTCGACGGCACCCTGGCCGAGTTGGTCCTGGATTTCACGGCCATGAAACAGCTCGTGGCTCGGCAGGCGGCCGCGTTTTTGCCCGACGTGCCGCCGGCCAACGGCCTGCCGGCCCTGGAATACGCCGCGAAGCTCACCGCCGCCATCGCCCGGACCAATCCCGAAGCGTCCCGGCGCTTCGCCGCCCAGGCCGCCCAGGGCATCGAAGCCATGGAAACCGACGGAGCCGCCCGGGCCGGCCTTTTCCCCGAAACCCGGGCCGCCCTTGCCGCCCTGGCCGGGCGCGGCGTCAAGGTCGGCGTCATCACCCGCAACTGCCGCCGGGCCGTGTTGACGGTCTTTCCCGATTTGCACGATTTCGCCGGTGTGCTCCTGGCCCGCGACGACACGCCGCGCGTCAAACCCGATCCCGGGCATCTGCTGGCCGCGCTCCAGGCCCTGGGCGCTTCGCCGGCCCGGTCGCTCATGGTCGGCGACCATCCCATGGACCTGGCCGTGGGCAAGGCCGCCGGCACGCGCACCGCCGCAGTGGCCAGCGGCCACGCCAGCCGCGACGAACTGGCCCGCCACGGGCCGGATTATCTGGCGGCCGACGTGGGGGAGTTGGTGGCGAAGTTGATGGGGTGATGGAAGCGATAGAGAAGAAAAGAGAAGAAAAGAATGCCTCCGGCGGCCAAAGGGCTGAGCCCTTTGGAATCCCACTTGGGGTGGCGGTCGGCGGGGGCGTTGTGGAGGGATGGCGTATGGTCCACGGCGCGCGTGTGGTCGAGAGGAAGAGGCGTATGCCGAAGATGGCGGCGTTGTGCTTCGCGCTTGTGGCGGCCCTGTGTCTGCTGGCCGGTTGCGGCGGTAAAAAAACCAAGGCCGAGCCGGGCAAGCCGTCGGGGTTCGCCTCGGCCGATGCGAAAAACATTCACGAATTCATCGTCCGCTTCCCGGATATGGCCGCAAGCGGCGACGCCGGGGCCATGCTGCGCCTTTTCACCGAAGACGCCCGCTACGTGCCGCTTCTGGGCAAGGACGTGCGCCCCATCCGGGGGAGCGGCGAACTGGAGCGCCAGCTTCCCGCCTCCCTGGCCGAACAGCGCCGCATGGGACTCGCCATGCAGTGGCGCGAACCCATGAACATCCAGGTCAAGGGCGAGCGGGCCAGCGTGCGGGCCGTGGCCGACCTGCGCTGGAACGAAAACGGCCAAGCCAAACAGGCTGTGATGAGCTGTTATTTCGGCCTGTCGCGCGACGACAACTACCTGTGGCGCATCCGGGAGTTCCACGGCGAACCGGTCGGCCCGAGCTTCAAGGCGCCGCCCCAGACCCAGCCGGCCAAGGCCCCGGCCAAAAAGCCCGTGCGCAAGGAAAAGATCGTCATCCAGGGCGAACCGCCAAAGCCCGCCGCCAAACAGCCCGCCGCCACGCCCGCGCCCCAGCCAACCCCGCCGCCAGCCCAGGAAAAACCGCCCCATGACGGGCCGCTAGTGGAAGACTCGCCGAAGCCATTTTTTTAGGAGGCCTCCGGCGGCCGGGGGCTCAGCCCCCCGGACCCCCGACATGGTCTGCGCCCAGCGGTGCTTTCGCCGGTCTCCTTTCTGTTTGGGGATGCGTTTTTCGGTTCGGGCTTTCGCCCGAACCGAAAAACGCATCCCCAGATAGGGAGGGTCCGGGAGGGGCTTAGCCCCTCCCGGCCGCCGGAGGCATCTTCATCTTATTCTTATTCTTTTCCCCGCCAATCTTCCCATTTCTCCACCAATTTCGCCAACGCCTGGCCGCGATGGCTGCGGGCGTTTTTTTCGGTGGGCGTGAGTTCGGCGGCGGTTTTGCCGGCAAGGGCGTCGAAAAAGAGCGGATCGTAGCCGAAGCCGCCGTCGCCGGCGGGCGCGAAGGCCACCCGGCCTTCCCAGGAGCCTTCGGCCGTGAGTTCCCGGCCGTCGGGATCGGCCGCCACCACCACCGAGACGAACCGGCAGGTGCGGTCGCCCTCGGGCACATGGGCCATGACGGTCAGCAACTTGTCGTTGTTGGCGGCGTCGGTGGCGTTTTCGCCGGCGTAGCGGGCCGAATAGACGCCCGGCGCGCCGGACAGGGCGTCCACGCACAGGCCGGAATCGTCGGCCAGGCTCACCAGCCCCGTGGCCTTGGCCACGGCCCAGGCCTTGATACGGGCGTTTTCCAGAAACGTCGTCCCGGTTTCGGGGATTTCGCCGATTTCCGGGAATTCCCCGAGTCCGACCACGGTGACGCCAAGTCCGGCCAGCAGAGCGTTTAATTCCTTGATCTTCCCGGCGTTGCGGGTGGCCAGCACGACCTTGAGGCCGTCTTGCTTCGTCTGGGTATCCATCGGGACTCCTACAGCTTTTTGCCGCCCCGGCCGGCTTTTGCCATCCGGGACAAGCCATGGTAGCCCGGCCCCACATTGCCTGCAAGGATGGAACGAAACCCATGTCCAAGATATATCGCGTCCACACCATAAGCCTTGGCTGCCCCAAAAACCGGGTGGACACCGAAAACGTGCTGGGCGGCCTGCCCTTTGCCACGACGCCCGCAGCCACGCCCGAGGCGGCCGATCTGGTCGTGGTCAACACCTGCTCGTTTATTGCCCCGGCGGTTGAGGAGTCCGTGGCCGCCATCCTGGAAGCCTCCGAGGCCATCCGGGAGCTGTCGCCGCGCCCGGTGCTGGCCGTGCTCGGCTGCCTGCCCTCGCGCTTTGGCCAGGAACTGCGCGAGGGCCTGCCCGAGGTTGACATCTGGGGCCTGCCCTCGGAGCTGGACCTCATCCCGGGCCGGCTGGCCAAGGCGCTGTCGGCTGAATCGGCCGCGCCCACCGGCCGTCTGGCCAGCACCCCGCCGTCCTATGCCTACCTCAAAATCGCCGAAGGCTGTGACCATGCCTGCCGCTATTGCACCATTCCGTCGATTCGCGGGCCGCTTGTGAGCAAGCCCCTGGACGCCCTGGTGGAGGAGTCCCGGCGGCTTCTGGACAAGGGCGCGTCGGAGCTCGTTGTGGTGGCCCAGGACGTGGCCGCCTACGGCCGCGATCTGGGCATGAAAGAGGGCCTCAAGGCGCTGCTGGGCAAGCTCCTGCCGCTTTCGGGGCTCAAGTGGCTGCGCCTGCTTTATCTCTATCCGTCCGGGGTGACGGACGATCTGCTGGCTTTCCTGGCCGGGGCCGGCCGGCCCTTCGTGCCGTATTTCGACATCCCGTTCCAGCACATCCACCCGGACATGCTGGCCGCCATGGGCCGTCCCAAGGCGGCCTCGGCCGAGACGGTGGTGGCCCGGGTGCGCCGCCATTTCCCGGACGCCGCCCTGCGCTCGACGTTTATCGTGGGGCTTCCCGGCGAAAAGAAAGAACATTTCGAGACGCTGCTGCGCTTTGTCAACGAAGCCAGGCTCAACCATGTCGGCGTCTTCCCCTACCACCGCGAGGACGGCACCCCGGCGGCGGCCATGGCCGGACAGGTGCGCAGCGACGTCAAGGCCCGGCGGGTGGAGGCGGTCATGGCCGCCCAGCGCGAGATCAGCGCCGATTTGCTGGAAGAGTGGGTCGGCCGGGACACGGAAGTGCTGGTGGACAGCGTCCATCCCGAATGGCCGGGGCTGCATGTGGGGCGCACCTGGTTCCAGGCCCCGGAGATCGACGGGGTGACGTATGTCAGCGGCCCGGGCGTCGCGCCGGGCAACATGGTTACGGCGACCATCGAGGAAGCAAAGGACTATGATCTCGTAGGGCTGGCCTGACGGGTCGGGCGGGGCCTTTTTTGTTGTGTGTTCGAGGGGTTTCTGCTATGACCCGAAATCCTTTTCGAAGGGATAGATCGCGTTGGAGGTCAACTCATGGACAAAACCACGGAAATGAAAAACAACCTTAACTCGGAAATGGAAGTCAACTTCGAGGCCGCGCTGGAAAATTACCTCAATGAGGATTTCGGCGACCTGGAAGAAGGTTCCATCACTCAGGGCGTCGTGGTCCGCATCGGCAAGGAGCACGTCCTCGTGGACGTCAACTTCAAGTCCGAGGGCCAGATTCCGGTCGGCGAATTCCTGGACCCGCTGGGGGAAATGGAAGTCAAAGTCGGCGACCAGATCGACGTCTACGTCGTCTCCAAGAACGAATCCGAAGGCACCATCATCATGTCCCGCGAGCGGGCCAAGAGGATGCAGCTTTTTGATAAGCTCGAGGAAATCCAGGAAAAAGATGACGTCATCAGCGGTAAGATCGTGCGCCGCATCAAGGGTGGCTACACCGTCGATCTCGGCGGCGTCGAAGCCTTCCTGCCCGGTTCCCACGTCGACCTGCGCCCCGTGCCCGACATGGACGCCCTGGTCGGCCAGGAATTCGAATTCCGCGTGCTCAAGATCAACCGCCGCCGCAGCAACGTCATCGTTTCCCGCCGCGTGCTCCTGGAAGAGCGCCGGGATTCCATGCGCAAAGACCTCCTCAAGACCCTCGAAGAGGGCCAGACCGTCACCGGTCGGGTCAAGAACATCACCGAGTACGGCGTTTTCGTCGACCTCGGCGGCCTCGACGGCCTCATGCACATCACCGACATGTCCTGGAAGCGCATCAAGCATCCCAAAGAGCTGGTGCATCTGGGCGACGAGCTGGAACTGAAGGTCCTTTCCTTCGACCAGGACAAGCAGAAAGTGTCGCTTGGCATGAAGCAGCTCATCGCCGATCCCTGGGAAAACATCGCCGGCAAGTACCCCGAAGACACCCGCATGTCCGGTAAGGTCACCAACCTGGTCGACTACGGCGCGTTTGTCGAGCTGGAGCCCGGCGTCGAAGGGCTGGTCCACATCTCCGAGATGTCCTGGACCCGCAAGCTGCGCCACCCGAGCCAGATGGTCCACGTCGGCGACGAAGTCGAAGTGGTCGTGCTGTCCGTTGATCCGGACAAGAAGCGCATTTCGCTCGGCATGAAGCAGGTTCGCCCGAATCCGTGGGATATCGTGGCCGAGAAGTACCCCGAGGGCACCATCCTTGAGGGTTCGGTCAAAAACATCACCGAGTTCGGCATCTTCATCGGCATCGAGGACGGCATTGACGGCCTGATCCACGTCTCCGACATCTCCTGGACCAAAAAGGTCCGCCACCCCGGCGAGATGTTCAAGAGCGGCGACATCGTCATGGCCAAGGTCCTCACCGTCGACAAAGAGAACGAGAAGTTCACCCTGGGCATCAAGCAGCTCTCCGAAGATCCCTGGACCCGCGTGCCCGACACCTACCCGGTCGGCGCCATGGTCAAGGGCACGGTAACCAACATCACCGACTTCGGCCTGTTCGTGGAAGTGGAAGAAGGCATCGAAGGCTTGGTCCACGTTTCCGAGATCAGCCGCAAGAAGGTCAAGACGCCTGCCGAGATCTACAAGGAAGGCGACGAGATCGAAGCCAAGGTCATCCACGTCTCCGCCGACGAGCGCCGCCTGGGCCTGTCCATCAAGTCCATCAAGGACGAAGAGGACAAGAAAAAGGCCAAGGAATTCCGCACCGCCGGTCCTTCCGACACCGGAAGCAATCTGGGCGAGCTCCTGCGCCAGAAACTGGAAGAGGATGCCCAGCGCTAATCAACCGCTCTCTGTCAGGCGTCCGGCCCTGTTCGGATGCCTGATTGCCGTCGCGGCCGTGATCCTGGTTTTCGGGATCGCGGCCGCGTTTGGCGTTTTCGGCCACGACGAGGAGGGCGAATCCCTGCTCGGGCTGGCCGAGGCCCGCATCGGCGTGGTGCGCGTCGAAGGCCCGATAAACGACGCCGAAGAGGTCGTGGCCTTTATCCGCAAACTGCGCGAGGACGATACCGTCAAGGGCGTCATTTTACGCATCAATTCCCCTGGCGGAGCCTTTGGACCGTCCCAGGAAATGTACATGGCCGTCAAGCGCCTGCGAGCCAAAAAGCCCGTCGTGGCCTCCTTTTCCGCCGTGGCCGCCTCGGGCGGGTATTACGCCGCCTGCGCGGCTGACCGCATCTTTTCCAACCCCGGCTCCATCACCGGCAGCATCGGCGTCATCACCCAGCTGGCCAACGCCCGGGAGCTCATGCAAAAGCTGGGACTGAGCATGGACTCGCTGACCACCGGCAAGCTCAAGGATGCCGGCAGCCCCTTCAAGCAGCTCTCCGACGAGCAACGCGCCTACCTCGAAGGCCTGATAAACGACCTCAACGCCCAGTTCAGCGGCGATGTGGCCAAGGAGCGCAAGCTCTCCCCTGAGGCCATCGCGCTCATCGCTGACGGTCGGGCCATGACCGGCGCGCGCGCCCAGGCCATTGGCCTTGTGGACGACCTCGGCGGCCAGGAAGAGGCCGTGGGCTACCTTAAAAAAGAGCTCGGCCTCAAGGGCGAGGTGCCGCTTTTCAAGGGGCCCAAGAAAAAGAACAGCTTTTTCGAGAAGCTGTCCTCCTCCCTGCCCCTGGTCGATCCGCGCGGCGCGGCCGCGCTTGCCGCCCTGGCCGACGCCCTGGAAGGTCGCCAAAGCCTGCCCGAACTTCGTTGATTCCCGCACCGGCAGTCTCGCCGCCTTCGGTTTCCCTTCGTCCTGCCTTTACCTCCTCGCGTGCATGAGAAAACCGTCATGGCCCCTGCGCTTTGGCGTCTTGACGATAAAGCGCCTGTGCTCCTAGGGTTGTCATCGTAGCAACCAAGGAGTGCCCATGCGTCTCGTTTCCTTCGCCCAAAACGACGGACCTCGCCTGGGCGTACGCCTGGGCGATGTGCTCATCGACCTTTCCCAGGTTGACGACAGCCTCCCGAGCGACATGATCGCCTTCCTGGCCGGCGGCCAGGACGCGTTCGACGCCGTACGGAAGGCCGCTCAAAATGCGCCTACGGCGGCCCAGATGCGCTTTTCGTCGGTCAAACTGCTGCCCGTCGTGCCGCGCCCCGGCAAAATTGTCTGCGTAGGCCTCAACTACGTGGACCATGCCGTGGAAATCAGTCCGCGCAACCTGCCCGATCACCCGACCTTTTTCGCCCGCCTGGCCTCGACCCTGATCGCCCACAACGAACCGCTCCTGCGGCCGGCTGTCTCGACCAAACTCGATTTCGAGGGCGAACTGGCCGTCATCATCGGCAAGCCCGGCCGCCTGATCCCCAAAAGCCAGGCCCTGGCCCACGTGGGCGGCTATGCGCTTTTTAACGAAGGTTCCGTGCGTGACTACCAGTTCCGCACCTCCCAGTGGTTTCTCGGCAAAAATTTCGACGCCACCGGCGCGTTCGGCCCGGAACTGTGCACCCCCGACGAACTGCCGCCCGGAGCAAACGGCCTGCTTTTGTGCACCCGCGTCAACGGCGAACTGGTCCAGGAAGCCGCCACCTCGGACATGCTGTTCCCCGTGCCGGCCCTTATCGCCGCCCTGTCCGAGGCCATGACGCTCAATCCCGGCGACGTCATCGTCACCGGCACTCCGTCGGGCGTGGGCTTTGCCCGCAAACCGCCGCGCTATCTCAAGCCCGGCGATGTCTGCGAGATAGAACTCGAAGGCTACGGCGTACTGCGCAATCCCGTGGGCGATGCCCTCGGCGAGTAGGAAACGGCAAGAAGGGATGAGGCCGCCTGGGACCGGGCCGAACGCTCCCTGGTCCGATCATTTGGGCACCGGTGACAGTGAGATGGCGTCGGTGGAAGTGCTATGCTTTTGCAAAGGAGGCGTTTGATGTTGACCCAAGACCGTGCTTCCGTGGGGCTGATCGATGTTCCCGGCGGCCGGGTGTTCTACCGTATCGTCGGCCAGGACGCGCCCGGCACGCCGCTTCTTGTCGTCCATGGCGGCCCGGGCCTGCCCCACGACTATCTGGAGCCTCTGGAAGCCCTGGCCAACGCCCGGCCGGTGGTTTTCTACGACCAGCTCGGCTGCGGCCGATCCGACCGGCCAGACGACCTGTCGCTTTTTGCCCTGCCGCGTTACGTCGAAGAACTCGACGCCGTGCGCCGGGCCTTGGGGCTTACGCAGCTGGCGCTTTTGGGGCAATCCTTTGGCGCGCTTTTGTGCGTGGAATATCTGCTGCGGCGCGGCCAGGAAGGGGTTACCCGGCTTGTGCTCTCCGGGCCGTGCCTGAGCGCCGCCCGGTTCGCCGCCGATCAGCGGGCGCATCTCACCGCCATGCCCCAAGGGGTGCAAGACGCCGTGGCCGCCGCCGAAGCGGCCGGCGATTACGACAGCGACGCCTATCAGGCGGCCGTGGGCGTGTTTTACGCCAAACACGTCTGCCGCCTCGATCCCTGGCCGGAATGCCTCACGCGGGCCATCGAGGGAATGAGCCTGCCCTGCTACCTGCACATGTGGGGGCCAAGCGAATTTACTCTGACCGGGAACCTGGCCGGCTACGATGCCACGCCTGAGCTGGGGACGATCACCGTGCCGACGCTTTTCACCTGCGGCCGCTACGACGAAGCCACGCCCGAGACCACGGCGGACTTCGCCGCCCGCATCCCGGGCGCGCGGCTGACCGTCATTGAAGACGCCAGCCACAGCCACCACCTGGAGCAGCCGGCGCGCTACCTGGAAACCGTCGAGGCGTTTCTCGCTTAGGGTCGGGGCTTACCCGCCGACCGACTGGGAGGCGGCCATGGCATTGACCGCCGCGTCCCAATCGGCCGGGTCGCAGACGTCTTTTTCGATGATCTCGAAAAATTCACCCTCGGCCAGCCGCAGCGCGGCCATGTCCGGGTGCTTGCGCTTAAGCCAGGTGGGCGCTTCCCGGGCTTCGTCCACGTTGTCGGCGGTAAAGGTCGCCAGCGGCGTGCGCCCCGTCGTCCCGCACTTGAAGAGCAGATAGGATTTCGTCATGCCAGCCTCCCGTCCCTAAACGGTTCGCCCCTAGCGCCACCGGCCCTTGTAACCCGGTTGGGGGTCCGGGGGACTAAGGCCCCCGGCCGCCGGAGGCATCTCCTCTTCTTCCCTCAATGATTCCGACCAAATATCTCGGTCATCCCCCTCAGCCGCGCGGCAATGGCAGCGTCGAAGTGGTCGTCCACGGCGCGCCAGGACCAGTTGCCCTTGGCCACGGACGGCATGTTCATGCGCGCGCCTTCGCCCAGGCACAGGATATCCTGCATGGGCGCGATGACCTTGGAGGCGGCGCTTTGCATGATTAGCCGCAGCAGTTCCCAGGGCACCTCCTCGTGGGGCACGCGCCGGCCGAGGTAGGCGTAGAGCGATTCCAGGGCCTCGCCGCCGGATTCGCCGCGCGCCCAGCCGAGCGTCGTGTTGTTGTCGTGGGTGCCGGTGTAGGCCACGTGGTTGCGTTCGTAGTTGTGGGGCGCGTCGCGGTTTTCGGCGATGCCCGGACCGAAGGCGAACTGGAGCACGCGCATGCCGGGGAAGCTGAAGGCGGCCATGAGTTCGCGCACTTCGGCGGTGATGACGCCAAGGTCCTCGGCGATGATGGGCAGGGCCGGAAAACGCCGGGTCAGGGTCTTGAAAAGCGCGTGTCCCGGGGCCTTGACCCAGGTTCCGTTGACGGCCGTCTCTTCGCTGGCCGCGATCTCCCAGTAGGCCTCAAATCCCCGGAAGTGGTCCAGGCGCACGATGTCGTAGAGTTCCAGCGTCCGCTCCATGCGCCGTAGCCACCAAGCGAAGCCCTCGGCCTCGTGGGCCGGCCAGTCGTAGACCGGATTGCCCCAGCGCTGGCCGGTGGCGCTGAAATAATCCGGCGGCACTCCGGCCACCCAGACCGGCCGCTTGTCCGGGCCGAGCTTGAACAGCTCCGGATTGGCCCAGACGTCGGCGCTGTCCTCGGTGACGTAGATGGGCATGTCGCCGATGACCTGGATGTCGGCCTGGCGCAGCTGCGCCCGCAGGGCCTTCCACTGGCTGTGGGCCAGGTACTGCACGAACCGCACGTAGTCGATCTCCTCGGCCATGCGAATCTTCAGCGCGTCCACGGCCGCCGGCTCGCGGTCGCGCAGTCCGGCCGGCCACGAGGCAAACCCGGCCTCATGCTGCTCACGCTTGGCCGCCCGGAACAGGGCGTAATCGTCCAGCCAGCCGGTCGCCTCGCGGCAAAAGACGACATAGGCGGCGTCACAGGCCAGCCGCTGGCGGCCGGCGGCAAAAGCCGCGCGACAAAGCGCTTCTTTTTTGGCCTGCGCCTGCTCGAAATCCGCCACGGCCGGATCGCCGTCCACTACGGCCGCCTCCAGAGCCGCCGCGTCCAGCCAGCCGTCCTCGACCATGGCTTCGGGACTTATGAGCAGCGGACTTACGGCAAAGGCCGAGTCGCTGCTGTAGGGCGAGTTGCCGATAAAGGTCGACGTCGGCGACAGGGGCAATATCTGCCAATAGGACTGGGAAGCCTGGCGCAAGAAGCGGGCAAAGCGCCGCGCGCCGGGGCCGAAATCGCCGATGCCGAACCGGGAGGGAAGCGAGGTGACGTGCATGAGCACGCCGCTGGCTCTGCGCAGCATGGAAGCTCCTTGCGGGGTGGAAGGGAGGAATGTGGGGGGAGGAAACCCCTTTTTGAAAAAAGGGGTTTCCTCCCCCCACGCCCCCCCCTTCCCCAAAAACTTTTCTCTGGATAGGGATGCCACGGAAGGGTGGCAGGGGCAAGGGGGCCAACAGGGCACACACCCCACTCCGCCTGCTTGTGGATCCCCCGCCCGCCACAGACGGCCAGGGGGTCCGGGGGGATAATCCCCCCGGCGGGTGCAGGGCAGCGCCCTGCCGGGTCACGGGCAGCGCCCGTGCGGGTGCAGGGCAGAGCCCTGCAATTAGGCCGGCCGCAAGAACACTGCGCCAAGGGGCGGCAGGGTCAGCGTCAGCGAATAGGAGCGGTCAAAGCTCTCGACGGCTTCGGCCATGACCGCGCCGGCGTTGCCCAGGCCCGAGCCGCCGTAGGGGCGGGCGTCGCTGTTGAGCAGCTCCCGCCACATGCCGGGCCTGGGCACGCCGACCCGGTAGAACTCACGCGGCACGGGCGTGAAGTTGAGCACCACCAGCACCATGTCGTCCGGGTCCTTGCCGCGCCGCAAAAAGGCCAGCACGCTGGCCTCGGCGTCGCGGAAATCGACCCACTCGAAGCCTTCGGCCTTGAAATCGCGCTGATGCAGGGCCGGTTCTGACCGGTAGACGGCGTTTAAGTCGGCCACCCATTGTAAAATGCCCTGGTGCGGCGGCGAGTCGAGCAGCTCCCATTGCAGTTCGGCGTCGTGGTTCCATTCCTGCCACTGGGCGAATTCGCTGCCCATAAACAGCAGCTTCTTGCCCGGATGGCCGAACATGAAGCCGTAGAGCAGGCGCAGGTTGGCGAACCGTCGCCAGTCGTCGCCGGGCATTTTGCGGATGAGGCTGCCTTTGCCGTAGACGACCTCGTCGTGGGACAGGGCCAGGACGAAGTTTTCGGTAAAGGCGTACCAGATGCCGAAGGTGAGTTCCCCGTGGTGGTATTTGCGGAAGATCGGGTCGCGGGCAAAGTAGCGCAACACATCGTGCATCCAGCCCATGTTCCACTTCATGCCGAAGCCCAGGCCGCCGAGGTAGGGCGGGCGCGAGACCATGGGCCAGGAAGTGGATTCCTCGGCAATGGCCTCGGTGTCCGGGAAGCGGGCGTAGGTCATTTCGTTGAGGCGACGCAGGAAATCAATGTTGTCGAGGTTTTCCCGACCGCCGTGGATGTTGGGAATCCATTCGCCGTCGCGGCGGGAGTAGTCGAGGTAGAGCATGGAGGCCACGGCGTCCACGCGCAGGGCGTCGGCATGGTAGCGACCCAGCCAGAAAAGCGCGCTGGAGATGAGAAACGCGCGCACCTCGTAGCGGCCGGTGTTGAAGATGTAGCAGTTCCAGTCCGGGTGGTAGCCCCGGCGTGGATCGGCGTGCTCGAAGAGGTGGGTGCCGTCGAAATAGGACAGGCCGTGGCCGTCGGCCGGGAAATGGGAGGGCACCCAGTCCAGCACCACGCCGACGCCGTTTTGGTGGAGCCGGTCGATAAGGGCCATGAAGTCCTGGGGCGTGCCGTAGCGGCTGGTGGGGGCGAAGTAGCCCAGGGTCTGATAGCCCCAGGAGCCGAAAAAGGGGTGTTCCATGACCGGCAGGAACTCCACGTGGGTGAACCCGGCCCGCAGCACGTGGTCGGTCAGGTGATCGGCCAGCTCCCGGTAGGACAGGGAGCGGTAGCGGTCCTGGTGGACGCGGCGAAACGAGCCCAGGTGCAGTTCGTAGATGGAGATGGGCGAGGCAAACCCGTTTTTGTCGCGGCGGTTTTCCATCCAGGCGGCGTCGTTCCACTGGTAGTCGAGGTCCCAGACGATGGAGGCGGTATGGGGCGAGGTCTCCCAGTAGAAGGCGAAGGGGTCGGCCTTGTCGGCCTTGTAGCCGCCGACCTGGGAAGCGATGTGGTATTTGTAGCGCGTGCCCTTGGGCACGCCGGGGATGAAGCATTCGTGGACGCCCGAGGCGTCGTGGCGCACGGCCATGGGGTGGCTGTCGGGGTCCCAGTCGTTGAAGTCGCCGATGACCGAGACGGTGCGGGCGTTGGGAGCCCAGACGGCGAAGTGGACGCCGGGCTGGCCTTCGACTTCCATCATGGCCGAGCCGAGCTTGTCGGGCAGATCGAAGTGGTTGCCCTGTTTGAAGAGGTAGATGTCTTCCTCGGTCAGGCGTGAAACATCGTGGCGGATGGGGCTATGCTCCCGCATGAAAAGCTCCTTGGACGGCCCTGGGGCCGTGCGGGGGTGATAAGCGAAAGGCGGGCGCGGGGCAACGCGCCAGGCGCGGGCGGCGCGAGGACGATCAGGAGAAGGTCAGGCGCAGGCCGCAGCCAACTTCGTGGACGGGCAGGGTGCGGGACAGGGCGATCTTGGCGGCAAGCGACGTGCAATGGCCGGGGTAAATGGCGGCCAGACCGATGCGGCGGAAATAGTCGGCCGTGGCCTCGAAGCGGGCCGGGTCGGGCTTGCGCAGGTGCAGGCCGCCCACCACGGCGGCCACCCGGCGCTGTCCGGTGGCCCGGCGGGCGTGCTCCACGATGTTGCAGATGCCGGCGTGGGAACAGCCGGTGATGACCACCAGACCGTCGTCGCCGTGGTAAGCCAGGGCGGTGTCGTCGGGCAGGTCGTCGGGCACGGGGCCGTCCGGCTCCAGGCGCTGCCCGATGGGGGCGACGTTTTCGAAGGGAAAAAGGCGTGGAATTTCACCGAGAAAGAGCAGTCTGTCGGTGATGGGGACCGGCTCGCGCGAAAGGACCAAGTCAAAACACTGGGCCAGGGCGTCGTAGCCAAGGAGCGAACCGATGGGTTCGCCGTGCTCCAGGCGGCGCGGGGTCAGCGCCTGGGGATGGGCGGTGAGCCTTGGCCGATGCGTCCTGCCGGCGTTGGCGGCGTGCTCGGCCAGACAGGCCATGAGGGGCACGATCCCCCAGGTGTGGTCGTTGTGGCCGTGGGAGAGCACCACCTGGTCCAGGTCGGCCAGATCAAGGCCCAGCGTGGCCGCGTTGCGGCGCAACACGTCGGAATAGCCGCAGTCGAAGAGCACCTGCGTGTCGCCGTCGCGCAGATGGAGGGACAGCCCGGGTTCAGCCAGCAGGTAGCAGTCGATGAGGGTGTTGTTGTCCACCAGGACGGTTACTTCCATGGTGCAGTTTGTGCCCTGGGGCGAACAAAAGTCAAGGAATACCTGGACAGTCAGACCGTAGGCAGGCATATTTGATCCCAAAAAGGCTTTCAAGGGGGAGACCATGAACAAGCGCCTGCTGCCAGCTTTGACCCTGCTGCTCCTGCTCGCCGCCGCCATCGGCGGCTGCAGCGTGTCAATCGGCGTGCCGCCGCCGCCGCCGCCGGCCGGCTACGTCCGGGTGACCGCCGTCGAATCCGTGTATATCCGGGCGTGTCCGTCCACCTCCTGCGACGTGCGCACCGTGGCCTACCGGGGCCAGGCCGTGCGGGTGTGGGAATACGACGCCAACGGCTGGGCCCGCGTGACCCTGGTCGACAGCGGGGCCACGGGCTGGATGTACGCCCGCTATCTGGCCTTGCCGCGCTAAACGCGCCCATGCTGCAAAAAAGCGCCGGACGGCCGAGGGGGCCGTCCGGCGCTTTTGCGTTATGGGAGGCGCGACAGCTTCCAGAACTAGAGAACGTCGAGGCGGGCCAGGCCGGGCACGGACGCGGCCAGGGCGTCCAGGGAGGCCGACGGCCCCAGGACCACCACAGCCGCGTTGGCGGCGGCCGCGTCCAGGGCCTCGCCGTAAGCCCTAAACCGGGCCGGGCCGGCGGCCAGCACTTCGGCGCGAAGCTTCGCCCGCCGTTCGGCCGTGTCGCCGGTCAGCCGCCTGGCCAGGGCGACATGGCCCTTGGCGTCGGGCAGCATGTGGGCGTCGATGTCGCCGATGGCCCCGATGACGGCCCGGGTCATCTCTTCTTCCGAGAAGCTCGTGTCCATCAGATAGCGGCCGGCCTTGCGGAAGGCCTCGATGGTGGCCTCGGTGTTGGGGTCGCGGTAGGACACGAACACGGCCTGGCCGGCGATGCGGTCCAGGGAGCAAAACGCGCCATAAGCCCCGCCGCGCACCCGCACCCGGTCCCAGAGATAGGCCATGCGCAGGTAGCGGCTGGCCACCAGATCCGCGCCGTCAAAGCTCCAGCCGGTGGTGGTCAGGTCCAGTCCCAGGCCGACGTAGTGGACCTGGGCCGGGATGGCCAGGCCTTCGGCGGCGGGCAGGCCGGGGCGGGACCAGGCCTGGGGCGCGGGGGCGGCCCCGGGCAGGCCGGTGAGGAAATCGGCCAGGGCCGTTTCCTGGGAGGCCATGGCCGCCTCGGACACGGTCAGCCCGGCCAGGGTTCCGGCCTGGGTCAGGACGAGATCGCGCAGGGTTTCCAGGTCGGCCCGCACGCCGTCGTAGTCGGCTTCCAGGCGCGTGGCGAGTTCGCGCAGATACAGCAACTGGGACACGCCGCGCAGGCGTTCGGCCGTGGCCCCGGCCAGGGTGTAGCGGGCGCGCAGGCGCGAGCCGGCCGTGGCATGACCGGCCGGAGCCAGCCGGCGCTCCAGGCGCGAACGAGCCTCGGTGGCCATCTGGACAAACCGTTCGCGGTTGCCGAAATCGGTTTGGGTGAGGATTTCACCCAGGATTTCATAGAGATCGGGCATCTTGTCCAGGGTCGCCTTGGCCCGCAGCACAAGTTTGGCCGCCACGGCGTCCGGGCCGGCGTCCACCACCCCGGCCACCATGGCCTCGCGGGTGATGCCGCCGGTCTTGGCCGCGATGCGCCGGGTCAGGGTCACGGCGTCGAAACGCGGCGTGCCCAGTTCCAAAAGCGCCCGGCCAAACAGCGGAACCAGCGGAACAAGGCGGTCGGGCAGGCCGGCTAAGGGGAAGGCCAGATCGACGTAGGCGATGCCGGCCGTTTCTATGGGATGGAGCAACAGTTCGGCCTGGCCGGCTTGGGCGGCGCGCTCGGGGATGGGCGTTTCGTCGCGGGGCAGATCGGCCAGGGCCAGGGACGGGATGCGGGCCAGATCCTCGGGCGTGTCCGGGGTGTCCTGGAACTGACGCAGGATGTCGAGATCCGCGGCGATGGCGGCCTTGGCGGCCTCGTCCAGGGCGGCGGCCACGGCGGCCAGCTCGGCTTTCTCCTCGGCGGCGCGCCGGGCGTCCAGCTCGGTGTCCGGGGTGAGCGTCAAGGTCACGCGGTGGGGATTATCCAGCAACCACAGGCGCATGGCGTCTTCGAGAACCTGCTCGCCGGCGGCCAGTCGGGCCTTGAGCCGGCCCAGGGGAC
The DNA here is from genome assembly GCF_004135975.1 of Solidesulfovibrio carbinolicus. Lineage (NCBI taxonomy): Bacteria > Pseudomonadati > Thermodesulfobacteriota > Desulfovibrionia > Desulfovibrionales > Desulfovibrionaceae > Solidesulfovibrio > Solidesulfovibrio carbinolicus. The sequence goes on from NZ_CP026538.1 coordinate 373,229, forward strand.
CGGAAAAACGCAACGGGGACAAGGGGTCGCCGTCGTGCAGCCAGGTGGTCAGGGAGCGCAGCCACAAGGACAGTCCGCGCGGGAACGAGCCGGTGTTGTTTTCGCGCAGGGAAAATTCCAGGGCGTTGACCCCGGCTTCCACGGCGTCGGCCGGCAGGCCCTCGGCAGCCAGCTGGGTCAGGGTTTCGAGGATGAGCGTCTCCACCTGCCCCGTGGCCTCGGGAGCCACGCCCTTTAAGCCCACCGAGAAAAACATCTGGCGCAGTTCGCTCTCCAGTCCGCCGCCGGTCAAGTCCTCGCCCAGGCCGCTGTCGAGGAGCGCCTTGCGCAGGGGCGAGGTGGGCAGGCCGATGAGCACATGCTCCAGCACGTCGAAAACCATGACCAGATCCTGGTCGGCCACGTCGGGCAGCAGCCAGTTGCAGGCAACAAAGGCGCGCCCGGCCTGGCCCGGGGCGGCGGCGTAGGGCATCTCGATTTTTTTCGGCGCGGCAAAGGGCTGCTGCCGGGCCACGGACGAGGCAGCCGGCCGGGCCTCGAAGCGGTCGAGGTAGGCCCCAAGCAGGCGCAGGCGCTCATCGGGATCGTCGTTGCCGGCAAAGAAGAAACGGCCGTTGCCGGGATGGTAGTAGGTCTCGTGGAAATTCTTGAAAGCATCAAAGGTCAGCGTCGGGATCACCTTGGGGTCGCCGCCGGAGTCCACGCCGTAGGTAGTGTCGGGAAACAGGGTGCGCTGGCAGAATTCGCCGAGCACGGAATCGGGCGAGGAGTAGACGCCCTTCATTTCATTGAAGACCACGCCGCTGCGGATCAGCTCGCCGCCGTCATTCCATTCAAAATGCCAGCCTTCCTGGAGGAAGACGGCCCGGGGGATGCGGGGAAAAAACACGGCGTCGAGATAGACGTCAACCAGATTATAGAAGTCGCGCAGGTTGGTGGAGGCCACCGGGTAGCAGGTCTTGTCGGGGTAGGTGAAGGCGTTGAGAAAGGTGTTGAGCGACCCTTTGAGGAGTTCGACAAAGGGTTCCTTGACGGGGTATTTTTGCGATCCGCACAGGACCGAGTGTTCCAGGATATGGGGCACGCCGGTGGAGCAGGCGGGCGGGGTGCGGAAAGCCGCGCCGAAAACCTTGTTTTCGTCGTCGGAAATCAGGGAAAGGAGTTCGGCTCCGGTGCGGTCGTGGCGGTAGAGGATGGCCCTGGCGGCGTATTCTTCAACGATTTCGTCGCGAAGGACGGAAAAACCGTAGTGCTTGGACATCAGCGCTCCTGCGTTGTCGTTTGGCCGGCGGTCATGGCCGGCCAGGTTTTTTGTACACATTCAGAAGAAATATGCTATAGGCAGCCCAAGGGCCTGGCGCAAGGCGGCCCGAGGCTGAGGAATGGGGGCGCATCCACTTGCGCTGCCTGGCAAAAAGAACTATATGTTAAACCGGAGAACAGAGGGAAGCACCCTGGAAGGTCGTCATTTCAAGAGGTTACGACACGACAGGGGGCTTGGGGTTCTTCCGCCCGCGGGCGGGAAAATCCCGTTTCAGGCTAATGAGGGTGGTTTTTTTTAGGCAAGGGTGAATCTCATTCACTACTCCGAGGAGGGAGTTATGAACAAGAAACTGCAAGTCGTGTTGGTGGCTCTGGTCGCCCTGCTGCTGGGATTCAGCGGTCCGGCCATGGCCAAGAAGCAGGTCCCGAAGGTCGACAACTTCATTTACTTCATCGACCATTCCAGCTCCATGGCGTTTTCCTATAAGGGACAGCGTTATGTGCAGTTTGGCGGCGTCTCCAAGATCATGATGGCCAAGTCCCTGGCCCGTGAACTGAACAAGATGACCCCCGAACTGGGCTACAAGGCCGGTCTGTACACCTTCGCTCCGTACAAGGAGTACGCTGCGATGGCCCCGTACAAGCAGGCCACCATGGCTGCCGCTGTTGAAAAGATCAACACCGACTACACCGTTTACGGCCGCATGACCCCCATGGGCAAGGGCCTGGAAGATCTGGACAAGCTGCCCGTCTCGACCCTGAGCGGCAAGACCGGCGTGTTCATCTTCTCCGACGGCGACTCCAACTGCGGCGTCGATCCCGTGGCCGTGGCCCAGTCCCTGAAGGCCAAGTACGGCGACAACCTGTGCTTCTACGTTGTCGACCTGTCCGACAACAAGCACGGCCAGCAGGTCCTCAAGGCCATCGCCGCCCTGGGCAAGTGCAACTGCATCGAGCTCGGCGAAGAGCTGCTCCGCAACGAGGCCGCCCGCGAGAAGTTCCTCGAGTGCGCCCTGTACGAGTGGATCGAAGACGAAATCGTCGTCTTCCGCAGCATCTACTTCGACTTCGACAAGTACAACATCAAGCCCGAATTCGTGCCCGTCCTTGAAGAAGGCACCGCCATCATCAAGTCCAAGACCGGCATGAAGGTCATCCTCGAGGGCCACACCGACTCCATCGGCTCCGAGCAGTACAACATGAAGCTCGGCCAGCGCCGCGCCGACTCGGTCAAGGCCTTCTTCGTGAAGAAGGGCATCGACGCCTCCCGCATCGAGACCATCAGCTTCGGCGAGTCCGATCCGGTGGCCACCAACAAGACCGCTCAGGGCCGCGCTCTGAACCGTCGCTGCGTGATCAAGTTCAAGTCCATGTAGTGAGACTTCCACGTCTCGCCGGCCAGACGCCCCGCCAGGGGCGTCTGGCTTTTTGATCGGAGAACACCCCATGCCCACCGTTCGAAGCACCCTCGCCGCCCTCGCTCTCCTTCTTTTTGCCGCCTCCGCCGCCTTTGCCGGCCTGCACGTCTATCCCGCCGACGGCCCGGCTCCGACTGTCGCGGTCGATACGCCAAAGCCCCTGACCTACAAGGTCGAAAAGGGCGACACCGTGGCCGTCATCGCCAAGAAGTTCGGCGTGGACGGCAAGGCGTTACTCGCCGCCAACAATCTGGCCGACGCCAAAAAGCTCAAGGCCGGACAAACCCTGACCATTCCCGGCAAGACCGCCGCGCCGGCCCCTGTGGCCGCCGTGCCGGCCAAGGCCGAGACCAAGCCTGCCGTTGCGGCTCCGGCCCCTGTGGCCGTTGCGCCGGCTCCGGTGGTGGCGGAAAAGCCCGACGCCACGGCCCGCAAGGCCGGCGGCAAGGAAGCCCTGGACCCGGGCGTGGTCGAGGAAAAGCCCGTCAAGGGCAAGAAAGGCAAGAAGGGCGCGGAACCGGCCCCTGTCCCGGCCCCGACGGTGGAGCTCACCGACAAGATGCGGGCGTCATTTGGCAAGACCGGCGTGATTGGCAACGCCACCGACGTGCCCCAGCCCATCCGTGACGAATTCTGGCGTTATGCCCAGAAGTGGGTGGACGAGCTGGACCGCCTGGGCGTCGGCACCATGGCCAACAAGAAGATCAAGCAGGTCGGCAGCCAGTGGGAGGCCACCTACCGCATCATCATCCGCGAATCCCTGGGCGCCGAGGTCAAGCGCGTGGAGTACGACCACACGCCCTACGTCGGCCACATCACCTACATGCAGCGGGTCTACACCAGCGTCGGACCGACCAAGGAGGCCGCCTTGCGCGGTCCCTGGACCGAGAAGGACGAAGCCATCCGCGAGATCTTCAGCTACTCCGGCAAGACCAAGGCCTGGCGCTAACAAGACGGCCAGGAAACGATTTCGCCCCCCGAAGCAACGCTTCGGGGGGCTTTTTCATGTGTGCCGAGCATGCGCGTCAGCTTGGAGGTGCAAGTCCTCTATCCAGCCTGATGGAGGCGAAGGATTAGCGAAGGGCAAGGGCGTCGTCGTGAGGCGGGGTCTGAAGGAAGCCTGGAGCAAAACCGCGACCCGATGAACAAGAACCGGATACGAGGCAGTCATGGGCGGACGAGCGGGCATGAGATCGCGAAGTCCCTATCCATCAAGGCCCATGGCTGTATATCCGGCGGGTGTGCGGGGAAGGCGGACGTGCTTACCTCGGGAGGTCCGCGCCATGTCCCGGAATCGAGACTGAGGCGGCAGCAATGCCGCCTGATCGTGGCGCGGAAGTCAGCAGAGGCCATAGTAGGCGCAAGCCGAAGGGCCAAACGGCAAGGAGCGGTAAGTAGGCCCTATGTCTCATGGCGTTTTGCGGCGGAATACCGGTAGACCGGCCTTGGCGGGTGAAAGCAGGGGTGAAGCCCCGAGGATGCCTGTTGGAGGGACCGAAACGTCCATGGCGGCACAGGAAACCGAAAGCCCGGCGTCAACCAGGCACTTGATGGAAGCGGTCTGCGAGAGGGCAAACCTCCGGGAGGCGCTCAAGCGAGTCAAGGGCAACAAGGGCAGTGCGGGGATCGACGGCATGACCGTGGATCAGCTTACGGACTACCTCAAGGAGCACTGGCCGGACATCAGGCAACGGCTTCTCACGGGCGCGTACCGGCCCAGCCCGGTGAACCGGGTGGAGATTCCCAAGCCGGATGGCGGCAAACGCAAGCTCGGCATTCCCACCGTACTCGACCGATTCGTGCAACAGGCGGTGATGCAGGTTTTGCAGCGCCTGTTGGATCCCTCCTTCTCCGAGCACAGCTACGGCTTCCGGCCCCGGCGCTCGGCCCATCAGGCGGTGCGCCAGGCCCAGGAGCACATCGCTCGGGGCTTGCGCTTCGTGGTGGACATCGACCTGGAGAAGTTCTTCGACCGGGTCAACCACGACATCCTGATGGGGCTTTTGGCCAAGCGGCTGGAAGACAAACGCATGCTCCGGCTCATCCGTGCGTTCCTGAACGCGGGGGTGATGGAGAGAGGGCTCGTAGGCCCGACGGACGAAGGGACGCCGCAAGGCGGTCCCCTTTCGCCGCTGTTGTCGAACATCGTGCTCGACGTCTTGGACCGGGAACTTGAGAGACGCGGCCACCGCTTTGTGCGCTACGCGGATGATTGCAATATCTACGTGCGCAGTAGGCGAGCCGGAGAGCGGACAATGCACAGCATCAGCCGTTTTCTGGAAAAGCGCCTCAAGCTCAAGGTGAACGCAGGGAAAAGTGCGGTGGACAGGCCAGCCCGGCGGAAGTTTCTCGGAGTCAGCTTTACGGCCGGAAGTGAGCCGCGACGGCGGATAGCGCCGCAGGCGATCAAGCGGTTCAAAGGCAGAATCCGTGAACTGTCCGGTACGGGACGGAGTATCGAAACGACGGTGGAACGTCTATCGGTCTACCTGCGCGGCTGGATCGGGTACTTTGGATTCTGCCAGGCGAAATCAGTGCTCAAAGGCCTGGACTCATGGCTCAGGCGTCGCTTGCGATGCGTGTTGTGGCGGCAGTGGAAACGGGGGCGGAAGCGGTTTGCTGAACTGAGGTCAAGGGGCGTAGGTAAAGACCTTGCCGCTCAAACGGCCGGAAGTCCTCTCGGACCTTGGCATATCAGCCGAAGCCCGGCCCTGAGCATCGCTCTGCCCAACAGCTATTTTGCCTCACTCGGACTGCCAACCCTAGGTGCCAGGTGAACGCTTAACCTGCCGAACCGCCGTGTACGGACCCGTATGCACGGTGGTGTGGGAGGAGGGGAGCCGCAAGGCTCCCCCCTATCCCGATGTGTGCCGAGCATGCGCGTCAGCTTGGAGGTGCAAGTCCTCTATCCAGCCTGATGGAGGCGAAGGATTAGCGAAGGGCAAGGGCGTCGTCGTGAGGCGGGGTCTGAAGGAAGCCTGGAGCAAAACCGCGACCCGATGAACAAGAACCGGATACGAGGCAGTCATGGGCGGACGAGCGGGCATGAGATCGCGAAGTCCCTATCCATCAAGGCCCATGGCTGTATATCCGGCGGGTGTGCGGGGAAGGCGGACGTGCTTACCTCGGGAGGTCCGCGCCATGTCCCGGAATCGAGACTGAGGCGGCAGCAATGCCGCCTGATCGTGGCGCGGAAGTCAGCAGAGGCCATAGTAGGCGCAAGCCGAAGGGCCAAACGGCAAGGAGCGGTAAGTAGGCCCTATGTCTCATGGCGTTTTGCGGCGGAATACCGGTAGACCGGCCTTGGCGGGTGAAAGCAGGGGTGAAGCCCCGAGGATGCCTGTTGGAGGGACCGAAACGTCCATGGCGGCACAGGAAACCGAAAGCCCGGCGTCAACCAGGCACTTGATGGAAGCGGTCTGCGAGAGGGCAAACCTCCGGGAGGCGCTCAAGCGAGTCAAGGGCAACAAGGGCAGTGCGGGGATCGACGGCATGACCGTGGATCAGCTTACGGACTACCTCAAGGAGCACTGGCCGGACATCAGGCAACGGCTTCTCACGGGCGCGTACCGGCCCAGCCCGGTGAACCGGGTGGAGATTCCCAAGCCGGATGGCGGCAAACGCAAGCTCGGCATTCCCACCGTACTCGACCGATTCGTGCAACAGGCGGTGATGCAGGTTTTGCAGCGCCTGTTGGATCCCTCCTTCTCCGAGCACAGCTACGGCTTCCGGCCCCGGCGCTCGGCCCATCAGGCGGTGCGCCAGGCCCAGGAGCACATCGCTCGGGGCTTGCGCTTCGTGGTGGACATCGACCTGGAGAAGTTCTTCGACCGGGTCAACCACGACATCCTGATGGGGCTTTTGGCCAAGCGGCTGGAAGACAAACGCATGCTCCGGCTCATCCGTGCGTTCCTGAACGCGGGGGTGATGGAGAGAGGGCTCGTAGGCCCGACGGACGAAGGGACGCCGCAAGGCGGTCCCCTTTCACCGCTGTTGTCGAACATCGTGCTCGACGTCTTGGACCGGGAACTTGAGAGACGCGGCCACCGCTTTGTGCGCTACGCGGATGATTGCAATATCTATGTGCGCAGTAGGCGGGCCGGAGAGCGGACAATGCACAGCATCAGCCGTTTTCTGGAAAAGCGCCTCAAGCTCAAGGTGAACGCAGGGAAAAGTGCGGTGGACAGGCCAGCCCGGCGGAAGTTTCTCGGAGTCAGCTTTACGGCCGGAAGTGAGCCGCGACGGCGGATAGCGCCGCAGGCGATCAAGCGGTTCAAAGGCAGAATCCGTGAACTGTCCGGTACGGGACGGAGTATCGAAACGACGGTGGAACGTCTATCGGTCTACCTGCGCGGCTGGATCGGGTACTTTGGATTCTGCCAGGCGAAATCAGTGCTCAAAGGCCTGGACTCATGGCTCAGGCGTCGCTTGCGATGCGTGTTGTGGCGGCAGTGGAAACGGGGGCGGAAGCGGTTTGCTGAACTGAGGTCAAGGGGCGTAGGTAAAGACCTTGCCGCTCAAACGGCCGGAAGTCCTCTCGGACCTTGGCATATCAGCCGAAGCCCGGCCCTGAGCATCGCTCTGCCCAACAGCTATTTTGCCTCACTCGGACTGCCAACCCTAGGTGCCAGGTGAACGCTTAACCTGCCGAACCGCCGTGTACGGACCCGTATGCACGGTGGTGTGGGAGGAGGGGAGCCGCAAGGCTCCCCCCTATCCCGATGGCGCTGGGAAGGCGCGACGGCCGATCCAAGACGCCTTCCACCAGGCTGCTCAAGGGCCAGGGGCCAGGCGGTTCCCCCACGGAAAACCAGGAAAGACTCCTAACCTTCCTACCGGTCCGTCAATCATCCCCTAGCCTCTCCTTTAAACCTTTCCTCCATTCGGGCGTCCGGAGGCCCAGGCCCCCGGATGCCTAACGCCCTGTTCTCCTTATCCCTTTTTCTTCCAAACCTCGCGGCTGCGGGCGTTTTTTTTCTGGACGCCGGCCCAGGTCTTGGTGGCCAGGAACGCTTCGGGCTAGCGGGTAAGGAGTTGTTCGTAGAGCGGCATGGGCACGGTGAAGGTCATTTCGTCGGGCTTCAGGAATTTCCGCGCTGAGGGGTCGCCGCAGCCGAGCACGGCCCGGGGCCGGCCCTTGGTCAGGTAGTGCAGCGGCCAGGTGGTCATGAAGCTGCAGCCAGCGCCGAAGGGCGCGGCCGTGACCTCGAAATTGTCGGTAACAAAGGCGGCCAGATTGGCCAGGCCGGTCAGCACCTCCCCCCGGGCGAAGAAGGTGACGGTCTCGGGCGTCTCGCTTGCGGCGAAGCGATTGACGGGTTTGAAGACGCAGTATTTGGCCGGAGCCGGGCGCGGGGCGATCTCGGTGAAAAAACGGCGGGCCGAGGCCGGGGCCGCTCAGGGATGCGGCCGGCGCAGGCGGCGAAAGGCCAGGAAGCTTCCCTTGAGAAACCGGGGGGCGAGCAGCCGCCAGGGGGCGTTGGTGGTCCCCTGGGGCAGCAGATGGTACCAGGCAAAGCCACGGGAGCGGTAGTGGGCTTTGGCCTTGTCGATGCAGCCGGCCTGGCGTGCGGCGTGCAGGGCGGCGTCGCGCTGGCAGCGCGAGCGAGCCATGGCGTCGAAAACCCGGGGATCAAATCCACGCCGGGCCAGGATGTGGCGCACCCGACGGGCCTCGGCCAGGCGGGACAGGGCGTCGCAGACCGAAAGCACGGCTCCGCCGGCTGAAGCGCCGGCCATGGCCAGGGCGGCCCTGATGGAGGCCGTGCAGAAAAGCCCCAGCCACAAGGCGGAAAAAAGCCCCAGGGCGACGGCCACGGTCATGGGCAGGGGCGCGGCGGCGAGCAGGCGTACGACTTGGATGGTCACGGCTGTTTATTTGGTGGCCGAGGAAGCCCGGGGCTGTCAAGACCCCCTTGACAGGCGATGAGAATTTCGGTGCAAGCAAATCATGACCCCCCGGAGGTGAGGCCATGAATCGTTGGGGAATGGGAACCATGCTCTACCGCGCCACTATCTGCTACGGTTTGCTTGCCATCGTTTACGACGCCATCCTGATCGAATCTTTTTGCGACCGCCTGATCCCCGAACGCCTGGCTCTGGCCGTGGGCGGGGTGCTTCTCGCCCTGGGCTTTGTGGTGTACGCTCTGGGCACGTTTTCGGTGTACAAGGCCATCGACGCCGGACAACTCGCCACGCGCGGCATTTTCGCCGTGGTGCGCCATCCGCTTTACGCCGCCTGGATCTGGTGCATCGTGCCCGGGCTGGCGCTCATGCAGGGCACGCTTTTGGCCCTTTTGACGCCGGTGGTGGCGGGGGTGTTCTACTGGTTGTGCATTCCCCATGAAGAAGTCTGGTTGTTGTCGCGTTTCGGCGAGCAGTACCGGCAGTATTGCCGCCGCGTGGGCGGCATTGTGCCGAAGTTGAGGCGTTGGGGACTACCCCAGGCGGGGTGACGACCACGCCCTGCTCCGGCGCGCCCGAGGCGGCAGCGTGGACGCAGGGCAGGCCGGGAATTCTCGTGACGGGGCGTGTCGGCAGGGTGATGTCAGACCCGCAGCGACAGCATGGTCGGGCCGGAGGCGGTCTGGGGCGTGACGGCGGCGGCTGTGGCGTAACCGGCCAGGGCTTGACGGCGGGTGTAGGCGTTGGGCGGGGGCGTTTGGCCCAGGGCCGGCGTTTCGGCCAAAAGCGCGCTGGCCGCGGCGGCGTCCAGGGCGTCGGCGAAGCTGCTGGCCTGGGGAGAGGCGCCCGAGAGGTCGAATTCGTAGTCCGTGGCCGAGTAGCGCAGGGAAAAGGGGCCAAACGACAGTCCGGCCTCGCGGCTGATGACCTTGCCGGGCACGCGCGGCGCGGCCGGCGTCAAACGAGACGCCTCGCGCTGGTAGGCCCCTATGGGCGATGCGGCGGCAATGGCGGCCATGGGCGGACTCCGGGCGCAAAAACGCCACGCGACGGGGACACGAGCGTGCCTGCCCTCGCGGCCCCGTGCTTCGGGGACCGGCTCCGTCCATGGAGAAAGGTGACGTAACTGTAAGGCGCTTTACTCGTCGTGGCAAGGGGCGCGGGCAAGACAGGGGCGGGGGATGCCAGTTTGGCCGCCGGCCCCGCTTCACGCCCGGCTATAGGCCGTGGCTCCCGGCGGGCAGGCGGCCCTTGGCCGCTTCCAGATAGAGCGCGGCGCGCGGGTCGCCGGGCAGGGCTTCGGCCCAGTGGAGATAGAGCAGCCGCAGGGAGGCGGGGAGTTCCCGGGATGCCTCCAGCCGTCGGCGGACCAGGGCCTCGGCCGGCTGGGCCGTGACAAAGCCGGCGAACCGCTCGGCCCGGGCCGCCGGGCCGTGGCGGGCGCGCAGGGCTTCCAGGCCTTGCCGGGCCACGCGCTCGCGCCTGGCCGGGTCGGGCAGCAGTTCCCGGACCAGGGCGGCCAGCCTGTCCAGGTCGCCCGGGGGATAGGTGAAAAGGTGCTCGCCCGGGTTAAACAGCTCGGTCAGGCCGTGCCCGACCTCGGGCGTAAGCAGGCAGGAGCCGACCGAGAGCGCCTCGAAGACCCGGAAATTGAGGTCGCCGTGTTCGGCGATATTGAGCACGAGGCGCGCCCGGGGGAACAGTTCCCGCCAGTTTCCCCGGGTGACGACGAGGCCCGGGAACAGGGCGGCGAGCTGCCCAAGCAGGGCCGCCCGGCCAGGGGTCAGATCGGCATCGACTTTGCCCACGAACAACAGGTCGATGTCCTTGTCTTCCTCCCGGGGCATGGCCTCGGCGACCATGGCCTCGGCCGCGGGCGGCAGCCAGATGGCCCGGTCCGGGGACAGATTTTCCTGAAAGGCCGGCAGATGGTCGCGCAGGCTCACCGTGCACAGGTCAAAAGCCTGGGCATAGGTCGGATACCAATGGTGGATGTGGCTGTCCACGCAGCCAAAGACGGTGAGGCAGGGGAAATGCTCCACTCCGGGCAGGGGAGGCGGCGCGCTGTAGTCGAAGTAGGCCACGATGTCGGGCGACCGGCCGCATACGGCCCGGATGCCTTCCCAGGTGCGGCACTTGAGGGCATTTTGCGCGACAGCCACGACGGCAAAGGCGTCCTTGGGCAGACAGCCGAGGAAATTGGTCGATCCGACGCAGGCCATGGTCAGCATAGGGCTTCTCCGGGAGGTCGCGGCGCTTTGCCGCTTGGCGGCCATGGGGCCGGGACGTCACGATAGCCAAGGCAAGGGGAAAAACCAATGGCTTCGGGCCTCGGGCTTGCAGGCCTTGTAGTGCCGCCCTTGTCGGTCGATGTGCCCTGGTATAAGGAAATTGAATTCGACAGAGGGCAAGGGATTTTCGAGTCATGCGCGAGAAGGCTTTTTGGGGAGCCGTCGAGGCCGGGGGGACGAAGTTTGTCTGCGCCGTCGGGACTGGCCTTGACGATATCCGGCGGCCGGAGAACCGGGCCGTTTTTCCCACGGGCGACGATCCCGTCGCGACCCTGGCCGCCGTGGCTGGCTGGCTCAAGGCCCGCGAGGCCCAGGGCGGCGCGCCGCTTGCCGCCCTGGGCGTGGCCTCCTTCGGCCCGGTCTGCCTGGACAAGGCCCTGCCCGATTACGGCCGGGTCATGACCACGCCCAAACCGGGCTGGAGCGGCTTTGATCTTGTGGGCGCGCTCGGCCGGGCTTTCCCGGGCCGGCCCGTCGGGTTCGACACCGACGTCAACGGCGCGGCCCTGGGCGAGCGGGAATGGGGCGCGGCCAGGGGGCTGGACGATTTCCTCTACGTCACCATCGGCACGGGTATCGGCGTGGGCGGCATGGCCGGCGGCCGGTTGCTCCATGGGCTGACCCACCCGGAAATGGGCCACATGGGCTTGCGGCGGCTGGCCGGGGACGCGTTTCCCGGGGTCTGTCCGTTCCACGGCGACTGCTGGGAGGGGCTTTGCAGCGGTCCGGCCATGGCGGCCCGGACAGGGACGGCGGCCGAGGACCTGCCCGCCGACCATCCGGCCTGGGAGCATGAGGCGGCCTACGTGGCCGAGGCCTTGGCGACCGTCACCTACGCCTTGTCGCCGCGCCGCGTCATCCTCGGCGGCAGCGTGCCCAAGGGCGGCCGGCTCGGCGAGGAAGGCTTTTTCGCCAAGGTCCGGGAGCGGTTCGTGGCGACCTTGGGCGGCTATCTGCCCGACGAGCGGCTGACGGCCCGGATGGCCGAGTACATCGTGCCGCCGGACTTGGGGGCGCTTGCCGGGGTGGCCGGGGCGTGGTGTTTGGCCGTTATCGCGTCCGACGGCAGGGAGGGCAAAACGCGCTCCAAGCCTTGACCCCTACCGCTTCCCGGGTATGGTCGCTACCATACGCCTCTCCCGGAGAAGCCCTGTGGAACACTGCGAACTGCCCCGCCGACCGTCGCGCTTCGAGCCGCTGCTGCGGCTTATGCCGCGCCTTTTTCCCTTTCTTTCCTGGTGGCCCCGGGTGGGCCGGCGCACGCTTTCGGCCGATCTGTGGGCCGGGCTGACCGGCGCGGTCATCGTGTTGCCCCAGGGCGTGGCCTTTGCCGCCATCGCCGGGCTGCCGCCCCAGTACGGCCTCTACGCCGCCATGGTCCCGGTCATCGTGGCCGCGCTTTTCGGCTCGTCCTGGCACCTCATCTCCGGCCCCACCACGGCCATTTCCCTGGTCGTTTTCGCCAACGTCAGCCAGCTCGCTCCGCCCGGCTCGCCGGACTACATCCGGCTCGTGCTGGCGCTGACCGTCCTGGCCGGCCTGGTCCAGTTCGGCCTGGGTCTGGCCCGCCTGGGCGGGGTGGTCAATTTTGTGTCCCATTCGGTGGTCACGGGCTTTACCGCCGGCGCGGCCATCCTCATCGCCACCAGCCAGCTGGGGCATTTTTTCGGCGTCACCCTGCCGCGCGGCGGCTCCTTTCTCGAAACCTGGCTGGCCTTTTTCCGCCAACTGCCGGCCGTCAACGGCCACGTGGCCCTGATTGCCGGAACCACGCTGCTCGTTGCCCTGGTGCTGCGGCGGCTGTGGCCGCGCTGCCCGGCCCTGCTCCTGTCACTTATCGCCGGCAGCCTCCTGTGCCATGTTTTGGACGGGGCCGGGCATGGAGCCAAGCTGGTGGGCGCGCTGCCGGCCAGCCTGCCGCCGCTGTCCCTGCCGGAAATCGACCTCGACACCTTCCGGGTGCTGTTCCCGGGCGCTTTGGCCGTGGCCATGCTCGGGCTGGCCGAGGCCGTGTCCATCGCCCGGGCCGTGGCCGTGCGTTCGCAGCAGCATATCGACAACAGCCAGGAGTTCATCGGTCAGGGGCTGGCCAATATCGCCGGTGGTTTTTTTTCGGGCTACGCCTCGTCGGGGTCGTTCACCCGCACGGGCGTCAACTACGACGCCGGGGGGAAAACGCCGCTGGCCGCCGTGTTTTCGGCCGTGCTCCTGGCCCTGGTCGTGCTCCTGGTCGCGCCGGCCACGGCGTATCTGCCCATCGCGGCCATGGCCGGGGTCATCGTGCTGGTGGCGGCCGGGCTGGTCAACGTCAAGGCCATCCGCCACATCCTGCACACCGACCGGTCCGAGGCCGGGGTGCTGGCGGCCACGTTTTTGTCCACGCTGTTCGTCGGATTGGAATTCGCCATTTACGCCGGGGTCATGCTGTCGCTTCTGCTCTATCTGCGCCGCACCAGCCATCCCCACTTCATCACCCTGGCCCCGGACCCTGCCTCGCCCCGCCGGGCCCTGGTCAATGTGCGCCGCAAGAAGCTGGCCGAATGCCCGCAGCTCAAGATCCTGCGCCTGGACGGCTCCATCTTTTTCGGGGCCGTCAACCACATCGCCGAGGAACTGCATCGCATTGTGGAGAAAAGCCCCGAGCAGTGCCACATCCTCATCATCGGCTCGGGCATCAACTTCATCGACGCCGGCGGCTGCCACATGCTGTTCCACGAGGCCGGGGCCATGAAGCTCTCGGGCCGGGAGATCTTTTTTTGTTCGCTCAAGGGCGAGGTCATGGAACTCTTGACGCGCGGGGGCTGCCTGGCCCGCATCGGGGCGGAAAATGTCTTTCGCGACAAGGAATCGGCCATCGGCGGCATCGTGGCCCGGCTTGACCCCGAACGCTGCGCCTGCTGCCCCAGCCGGGTTTTTGCCGAATGCGCCGGCCGTCCCGGGGGCTGGGCCGAGGGGTTGACTGCGGCCGGGCTGGCCGAGCTTGGCGACGGTCCGGCCCTGGCCGGGGACGACGACGCGGACGAGAACGACGACGCGCCGGAAGAGGTCTGAGCGGCCGCGCCTTGGCGACGCAAAAAAACGGCGGCCCCAGGCAGGGCCGCCGCGCTGTTTTCGTTTGGCGAGAATCCGGGCTAGGCCCGTTTTTTGCGGCACTCCGGGCACAGGCCGTAGAGGTAGAGCTTGTGGGCGGTCAGGGTGAAGCCGTGGCGGCGGGCCACTTCTTCCTGAAGCTGTTCAATGGCCGGGTCCACCACTTCGACGTTGACGCCGCAGGCCTCGCAGATGAGGTGGTCGTGGTGGGTCTGGCCGTAGAGGATCTCGTAGCGCATGGCCCCGTCGCCGAACTCCACGCCCTTGGCCAAGCCGGAGTCGGCCAGGAGCTTGAGCGTGCGGTAGACCGTGGCCTGGCCGATGCCGGGATAGTCGGCCTTGACCTTCTGGTAGAGTTCCTCGGAGGTGAGGTGCCCTTCCTCGGCCAGAAAAACGTCGAGAATCTGCCGCCGTTGGGGCGTCATCTTGAGTTTTTTGCGGGCCACGAAGTCGGCGAAGAGGGCATACGGATCTTGTTGCATGTGGCGTTGGTCCTCATCCTGTCAATTTGGCCGAGTGTAGCGGCCCGGGGGCGCGTGGTCAATGCGGCGCGCGCCTTTGGCGTCCTCCTCGCGCCCTTGGGGGACGTCGGGAGCGATGGTTCCCGGTCCGGCGGCGCAGCGCGCCGCAACGTGCCGGCGGCCCGGCTGCGAAACGGCCTCAGGCTGGCGCCCGCTTCACGGAAGCCACAAGCGACGGCACGTCGAGAATCAGCGACATGGTGCCGTCGCCGTTGATCGTCGCGCCGGAGATGCCGGACACCGAGCCGATGTAGTTGCCAAGGCTCTTGATGACCGTTTGCTGCTGGCCAAGTACTTGGTCCACGGCTATGCCGGCCCGCTCGCCCTCGAAGCGCGTCACCACCACCTGCTCGATGGCCGGGGGCAGGCCTTCCATTTCAAAAGCCTCGCGCAGCCGGATATAGGGCACGATTTCGCCGCGCAGCTGGATGGTGCGGCCGCGCCCGGTCCCGTCGCCGCCGTCGCGCGAGAGTTCCACGCATTCTTCCACCAGGGACAGCGGAATGATGTACTGGTCCTGGCCGGCCTTGATCTGCAGCCCGTCGATGATGGCCAGGGTCAGCGGCAACCGGATGGTGATGCGCGTGCCCTTGCCCGGTTCGCTTTGCACGTCGATCTTGCCGCGCAGCGCGTCCATGGAGCGTTTGACCACGTCCATGCCCACGCCCCGGCCCGAGATGCTGGTGACCTTGTCCGCCGTGGAAAAGCCCGGCAGGAAAATCAGGTTGAAGCATTCGCCGTCGGTTAGGCGCGCGTCCGGGGGAATAAGCCCCTTTTCCACGGCCTTGGCCCGGATGCGTTCGGCCTGCATCCCCTTGCCGTCGTCGATGATGGTCAGCACCACTTCGCCGCCGGCGTGTTCGGCCGACAGGATGATGGTTCCGGCCTCGGGCTTGCCGGCGGCCAGCCGGTCCTCGGGGGATTCGATGCCGTGGTCGATGCTGTTGCGCAGCAGATGCACCAGCGGATCGTTGAGCTGCTCGATGACGGTCTTGTCCAACTCCGTCTCGCCGCCCTCGGTGACCAGTTCGATGGATTTGCGCATCTCCGAGGACAGGTCGCGCACCAGCCGCCGGAACCGGCTAAACGTCGTGCCGATGGGCAACATGCGGATGCCCAGCGTATTGTCGCGCAGCTCGTTGGACAGCCGTTCGATCTCCTCGGCCACGCTGGTCAGCGCCGGCTGGCCCAGGCTCCCGGCCAGCTGGGTGAGCCGGGCCTGGGCGATGACCAGTTCGCCGACGAGATTGACCAGATCGTCGAGCTTGCCGGCGTCCACCCGCAGGCTCTGCATGGCTTCTTTCTTGGCCGTCTGGGGCGTGGCCTTGGCCTCGGCGCTGGGCGCGGTTTGCGGCGCGGCAGCGGTCTCGGATTTCGGGGCCGAAGCCGCCTGGGGCGCGGCCGGGGCCGGCGGCGCGGCAGCCACGGCCGCGGCGGGCTGGGGCGATGCGGCCGGCTGCGGGGCCTGGGCCGAGGGGCGAGGCGCGGCCGGAACCGGCAAATCCATGGGGGCGTCGCCCTCGGCCGGGGTGATGGTCACGTCGCCGGGGTTGTCCAGGAACAGGAATACGTCGCGCAGGGCGTTGGCGTTGGCGTTGGCGTCAGGCCCGGTGGTCAGGCGCAGGAAGAACCGCATCCGGCAGTCGGCCGGGTCGAGGGCTTCCAGGTCCGGGACGGCGCAGACATCGCAGCGTGCCTCCGCCTGCCCAAGGCTTCGCAGCTCGTCGAGCAGGGCCAGGGGGTCGCTGCGGGAAAGATGGCCGGGGTCGGAGGGGGCGAAGACGATGTCCCAGACATGGGGGGCCTGGGGGGCTTCCGGCAGAATGCCGGCCAGGACAGCGGCCAGTTCGGCGTCGTCCTGGCCGTTGTCGGCAGCTGCCGTGGCCGGCCCGGCCGGTTCCTCGTCGGGCATGTCCGTGGTGCGAAGAAGCTCCTTGAGGCGTTCGGCCAGGTCCGGGTCGGCTTCGGCCTCGGGGTCGGCCCCTTCGGCCAGCATGGCGGCGAAGCGGTCCTTGGCGGCAAAGGCGGCGTCGAGGAGTTCCTTGCTCACCCGCCGCCAGCCGCCCCGGACATGGTCGAAAAGCGATTCCAGGTCATGGGCCAGGGCCACCACCTGGACCAGGCCGAACATGTCGCAGGCCCCTTTGAGGGTATGCACGGCCCGAAATATCCGGTCGACCAGATCGTGGTCGCGGGGATTTTTTTCCAGTTCCAGCAGCGCCCCGTCGAGTTCGGCGAGGTTTTCGGCCACTTCTTCTTGAAACAGGGCGCGGGTCTCGGCGTCGAAAGCCATCCGTTCCTCCGTTGGGCCTGCCTTGTTTCCTGCGCGCCCGGGGCGGCGAAGGCAGTCAAGCGCGTGTTATACGGCCATGCCGGCGTCATGGGCGAACATGCCGGGCGTGTAGTCGTTACTGAAACGACGCGGCGAACAGCTCGCCGGGCAGTCCGGCGTCGGCCAGATCCTTGGGGCCAAGGCCGGCCCGGCGGACGGCTTCGGCCAGGGCCGGAGGCGGGGCGTCGCCATGGGCCAGGGCCTGGCCCCGGGCGGCGAAACCGCGCACGGCGGCGATGAGGACTTGCAGCAGGGCCAGATCGCAGGCCGGGGCCTGGGGCCACACGAGCAGCGTGTCGCGCCCGGTGGCCAGGGCGGCAAGCAAGGCCTCCCGGGCGGCGGCGGCCTCCGGGAGCTGGCCCGGGGCCAGTCGCACCTCGGCGGCCTGCTGGGCGTCGGTCAGCAGCCAGGGGCCAAATTCCCGGGGCTGGGTCAGGGCGGGGGCGTCCGGGGCGGCGGCGGCCGGCGGCAGCAGGGCGTCGAGGTCCACGGGGTGGATGCGGCTGACGTCCAGGGCGAACAGGTAGCCCACGATGTCGGGTTCGACGATGCTGGCGTAGAGCACGTAAAAGGGGATGCGGTTGACCGGCGGCGCGTCGAGGTCGCCCACGGCGGAAAGTTCCATGCGGCAATCGACGATAAGCCCGCTCGACTCCATGGTGGTGATGACGTCAAGCGGCGTTTTGCCCCGGGCCTGGACATCGTGGATGAGGTCGTACTCCACGAGATAGAGGTTTTTGCCGCCGCTGACCGCCTGGCGCAGGCTCAGTTCGTCGGCCGTGAAGGCGCCCGCGCCGCCGGGCAGGGCGATGACGGCCTTGGCCGCCGCCTGGGCGCGTTGCTCGGTGGTGAAGTGCTCCTCGGCCACCCCGGACAGGGCGGCCAGCAGTTCGCCGATGTCCTCGGCGTCGCTTTGGGGGCCGCGCTCCACCAGGGCCAGCAGACGGTCGAAGCCGGTCAGGAGCTGGTTGATGATCCGGGTGTCCGGGGTCAGTTCGCGGCCGCGGATCATGTGCAGGAGGTTTTCCAGGCGGTGGGCCAGCTCCCGGATGTTGGCCAGGTTTAAAAACCCGGCCCCGCCCTTGATGGAATGGGCGGCCCGGAACACCGTGTTGACCAGCTCCTCGTCGATGTCGGCCCCGTGGCGCTCCATGTCCATGAGCGCCGTCTCGATGTTCCCGAGATGCTCCCGGGAGTCCTCAATGAACATGACCAGGATCTCGTCGTCCAGCTGGTCCATGGCGGTTCCTTGGCGATCAGGCCGGTTGGATGGAGAAATGCTTGTCCAGGCGCATGGTGCGAAGTAGCGCCGCCAGATCCGGGCTGACGTGGTCCAGGGCCAGCCGGCCGCCCTTCTTGGACAGGGAGTTGTGGACGGCGATGAGTAGGCCGATGCCCACGGAATCGATGAGCTCCACCTTGGAGAGATCCATGGCAAAGGGGCCGTCGAGGGTCGGCATCAGGTCCTTGACGGCGTTTCGCAGCCCGTCGGCGGCCGAGGCCACGATGTCGCCGGCCGGGGTGAGGATGGTGCGGCCGTCTATGGTGCGGATGTCATACATGGCAGGGCTCCGGTCGGTGTCGTCCCCGGGACGTTCCGGGGCGGATGCGGGACCCGTCAGGCCCGGCACGGCCTTGACGAGGGTCACCTGGTTGCCGGCGGCGTTATAGCGCACGTCGTCGGCGTAAAGGGTCATGATGGTCAGTCCCCGGCCGCTTTCGGCGTCGGGCGGGGGCGGAGCCTCGGCTGCGGCGCGCCAGTCAAAGCCCGGCCCCTGATCAGCGACCACGGCGGTGAGCCGGCCTTCGGCGCAGCCCAGGGTCAGGGTCACCTGGCGCAGGGGGTCGCCCCGGCTGCCGTGGAGCACGGCGTTTAAAAGGGCCTCGCGCAACAGCAGCTTGACGTCGAAAAGGCTGCCCTGGGCCTGCCGGGAGGCCAGGAAGGCCACGGCTTCGTCCACGGCCCGGTCGAGCATGGCCAGGGTGGCGGAAAAGCGCAGGCAGCGGCTGTCAGGGGAAGAATGCGCCTCGAACATGGCCGTCAGACCTCGATGCCCATGAGGACCACGTCGTCCTGGACCGGGCCGGCTTGGGGCTGCAACGCGGCGCTGATGGCTTCCACGGCTTCGGCCAGGGGCGTGGCGGCCTGGGCCTGGCAGGCGTCCAGCAGGGCGGCAAAGCCCTGCTCCCGGCCCCGGGCGGTTGGGCCAAAGCGTTCGATGAGGCCGTCGGTGTAGAGGTAGAGCCGGTCGCCGGGGGAGACCGCGCACTCGATCTGGCCGCACTGGATGGATTCAAAAACGCCCAGCACGTCGCCTTCGCAGGCCAGGGTTTCGACCGTGCCGTCCGCGCCGACCTTGATGGCGGCGGGATGGCCGGCGCTGACCAGGGTCAGGCGGGAGCGGGCGCGGTTTAAAAAGATCAGGCTGGCGGTCAGGTGCATCCCGTCGCGCAAAAACGTCGTCAGCACGCTGTTCATGTTTTTAAGCGTTTCGACGGGCGTGTAGAGCGGGTTGGCGTTTTGGCGCACCAGGGCCTTGAGCGAAGAGGTGACAAAGGACGCGCCCAGGTCGTGGCCCGAGATGTCGGCCACGAAATAGACCATGACCGTCTCGCTCCAGGGGAAGACGTCGTAGAAGTCGCCGCCGGCTTCCAGGGCCGGCAGGTAGCGCACGGCGAAGCGGGCTTCGGGGATGTCGTCCGGGCACACGAGGATGGCCTGCTGGGCGTCGCGGATCTGGGCCAGTTTGGCCGCCTGTTCGGCCAGAAGCGCGCGCAGGCCCTGGCGCAGGCGGATGTGGATCTTGACCCGGGCCAGGACTTCCTCCCGGGCAAACGGCTTGGTGATGTAGTCCACGGCCCCGAGCTTGAGCCCTCGGACCTTGTTTTCCACGTCGTCGAGGCCGGAGATGAAGATGATGGGGATGTCGGTGGTGGCCGGGTCGGCGGTGAGCTTGGCGCAGGTTTCAAAACCGGATTCGCCGGGCA
Organism: Solidesulfovibrio carbinolicus; assembly: GCF_004135975.1. Lineage (NCBI taxonomy): Bacteria > Pseudomonadati > Thermodesulfobacteriota > Desulfovibrionia > Desulfovibrionales > Desulfovibrionaceae > Solidesulfovibrio > Solidesulfovibrio carbinolicus. The sequence goes on from NZ_CP026538.1 coordinate 393,036, forward strand.
TCATGATGTCGAGGATGATGAGTTCGGGCTGCTCGTCGGCGGCGATGCGCCGTCCGGCCGGCCCGGACGAGGCGCGTAGCGGCGTGAACCCGGCTTCCCGCAGCATCCAGGCCAGGGTTTCGACGTTGATCGTCTCGTCGTCGACGATGAGGATGCGCGGCGGCCGGGCGTCGGCCCGTACGCCTTTGGGAGCGTTTTCCATGGTTGTCCAGGTGCGGGGGAGGGCGGACCGGTTTGCGCAAAACGCATTGCTTCCCACGCTTGCAGCCAGTATGACGTTTTCCACGCCGCTTGACAACGCGGCCGGCGTGCTTTTTGTTTGTCCCCCGCCCGATCCGGCGGGGCAGGCCGGCCCGAGCGGCCGTTTTTACACGAGGCGGACCATGCGAGAGCGTTTGGATGCGATCTGGAAAAAGGCCTTGCGACACCATCAGGGGCTTGGCATCATCGGCTTGTGGCTGCTTGGCCTCATGCCCGGGATCATCGTCTCCCTGCGCAAGGGCGACCCCTGGCACGCCACCATGGTGGCCATGGCCATCCAGCTTCTGGCCTCGTTCGGGTCCATCACCCTGTTTGGCGTGGTGGCCCAGATCATCTGCTACAAGTACATCGAGTCCGTCGAGGTCCACGACCGGATGATGGACGGGCTGTTTTTCGGCTTCCACGCCGGCATGATCATCTGGATCTGTTACGGTTTTTTCCACATCCTTTTTGGCCGCAAGATCATCGGCGACGTCAATGATCTGGTGGCCATCTTCGGCGTCAGCTGCATTGGCAGCTGCATCCTCGGCATTGCCATCGGCTTTTTGGTCGGTAAGCTGCGCGATGGCAAATCCACCATCGTCTAAGCGGTCACCAGTCTAGCATTTATGGAAAAAGTCCGGCCGGCTTCCGTTTCCGTGGAGCCGGCCTTGTCGTGCGTGCGGGGGCTGCCCCATGCCGGGAGGCGGCGAATTCTCGGAAAGCTCCGGCCCTAGGCTTCTTCGGCCAGAAACAGCGAGATGATCTCGGCCGCCTGCCCCTCGGCCACGGTCAGGGCTTGCCCCAGGGCCTCGGGCGTCAGCCCGACGGTGGTCCAGGCCGCCGGGGACAGCGGCGGCGCGTAAACCTCGCCGCTGGAGCCGATGCACAGGGAACCGACCGCCGCGTCGGCCAGATGGATCATGGCCGGCAGCGTCCGGCCCATGGGAACCTGGCCGCCGTGATGGCCGCGCACGGCCTGTTCCAGGTTTTCCGGGAAACGCCAGCGACGCAGCAACATGCCGCCCAGGGTGGCGTGGTCAAAGCCCAGCATGGCCCGCTCGGCCTGGCGCAGCAGGATGCCTTCGTCGCGGGCCATGGCCAGCACGTGGGCGGTGTGCCGGGGCAGGTTGCGGTAAAGCACCAGCCGGCCCACGTCGTGGAGCAGGCCGGCCACGAACAGCCGTTCCACCTCCACCGTTTCGCCTGTGCCGTTGGTCCCGGCCTGGGCCAGGTTGGAGGCGATGACGCCGCAGCCGATGCTGTGCTTCCAGAAATCGCGCATGTTGACCAGCCCTTCGGGCAGGTCCTTGAACAGGCCGATGACCGAGATGCCCAGGGCCAGGGTAGTGAGCTGGCGGCTGCCCACGATGGTGACGGCCCGGGACAGGGTGTCGACTTTTACCGGAAAGCCGTAAAAAGCGCTGTTGACAAGTTGCAGCAGCTTGGCCGACAGGCTGGTGTCCTTGCCGATGGCCTCGGCCGCTTCCTTGGCCGTGCTGTTGGGATCGTTTAGGGCCTCGCTGATGCGCACGAAGACGTCGGGCAGCGAGGTGAGCTTGGGATCGGCCTCGATGATGGCCATGGGTCCCGGCGGCGGGGACGTGGGGGCCGGCGGCAGGGCTTCGGGGGCCACGGGGCCGGGCAGGTCCAGGCCATGCGGTCCCCTGGCCCGCAGCAGCCGGGCCGCCCGGGGCAGGGACTGGGTAAAAAGCGCCGCCTGGCCCGGTTCTTCCAGATCGCAGTGGACGAAGCGCGGCTCCAGGGCGGCGGCTGCCGCCGTTAGGTCCAGGGACTCGGCCTGGGGCTGGCAGGGCGGCTGTGGGCCTGTGCCCTGGCCGTCGGCCAGGACGCAGGTCGTCTGGTGGCGCACCGGCCAGGCGTGGAGCAGACTGATGAGGCGCTCGGTCAGCACCGTGCCGCGCGGCACGAGCAGAACCCCGTCGTCGCGCGCCACGTCCTCTTCCAGGACCATGCCCGGTTCAAGGGCGGCCAGGGAGATGCGGCGGGCGGGAGACGGGCCGGAGTCGGGCGGAGAAGTTTGTAAGGCCATAGGGATAAAAATAGTCCTGGGCGAGGCATGTCAAGCCATGTGTCGGCCTCGTAGCGACATTGAACGTAAGCAAAAGCCGTGCCTGGGCATCGCCTGGCCGGCGCGCCCCGGAGGGACGTCGTGGGGAAAAAACCGCTGGCCGTGGTGGTGAGCCTGGATGTGGAGGAAGAGGGCCTGTTTTCCGGGAGCTATCCCCGGGAAGGGGCCGGACTGTCCAACATCCCGCAGCTTCGCCGCCTGGAATTTTTGCCGGCCGAGTTCGGGCTGCCGCTGACGCTTCTGTGCGACTACCCGGTGCTGCGTCACGGCCCGAGCCTTGAGGTGCTGGCCGGGGTCCTGTCCCGGGTCGGCGGGGAGCTCGGCGCCCACCTGCACCCCTGGAACACGCCGCCTTTCCCGGACATGCCCTGGCCGGAACCTGTGAGCACTTCGGTCATGCCTGTGGCGGTCTTTAGGGACAAACTCCACAATCTTCAGGCCGCCGTGGCCGATTTTGCCGGCCGCCCGGCCCGATCTTTCCGCATGGGGCGCTGGAACCTCTTTCGTCGGGCCATGGCCGTGCTGCCCGAGGTCGGCTTCACGGTGGACTCCAGCGTGGCCCCCTTGCGCCACGTGCCGGGCGGGCCGGACCATTTCCTGGCTCCGGCCGATCCCTACTGGCTGTCCCTTCAGGGGCCGCAAGGGCCGCGTCTGCTCGAAGCGCCCACCACCCAGCTGCCGCTGGTTCCGGGCACGCCGCGACTGGCCAAGATGCTGGCCGAGGCCTGCCCGTCCCGGCGCGACGCCGTGCTTGGCGGTTTCATGAAAACCCTGACGCTCGGGGTCAACCCGGTATGGATGCCCGAGGCCACCATGCGGCTGGCCGCCCTGGCCCACGCCTGGCGGGGCGGGCGGGCGCTGACGCTTTTCTGGCATTCCTCGGAGCTGTTGCCGGGGGCGAGTCCGCATTTCCCGGACAAAGGGGCGGTGGACGGGTTTATCGCCAAGGTCCGCCGCTTTGCCGGCTGGCTGCGGCGGACCTTTGACGTGCGGGGGACAACCCTGGAAGGGCTGGCCGGGCCGGAATTTAGCTGGCCGGCGTGTCGCCCGGCGTCTCGTCCGAATAGTACTGCGGATTGGCGTTAGACAACCCACGGCCGTTCTTGTCGAAGATCGAATACTGCTTGTAGCCGAGCTTTTGCAGCCGGAACTGCATGGACGTCTGCAGGACGCCGATGCCGTAGGTGCAGCTGCGGCGGAAATTGATGGACGAGGCTTCGTCGAAGTACTTGGTGGGGCAGGACACTTCGCCGATGCGGAAGCCGAAGTACACGGACTGGGCCAGCATCTGGTTGTCGAAGACGAAGTCGTCGGAATTTTCCCACAGCGGCAGGGCTTCCAGCACCTCGCGGGTGAAGGCCCGGTAGCCGGTGTGGTACTCCGACAGCTTGGCCGACATGAGCAGGTTCTGGGACAGGGTCAGGAAGCGGTTGGCCACGTACTTGTAGACCGGCATGCCGCCGCGCAGGGCCGTGCCGCCGAGAATGCGCGAGGCGATGGCCACGTCGTATTCGCCGCAGGTGCACAGGTTGGCCATGGCCGGGATGATTTTGGGCGTATACTGGTAGTCGGGGTGCACCATGATGACCACGTCCGCGCCGGTCTTTAAGGCCTCGGCGTAGCAGGTCTTCTGGTTGCGGCCGTAGCCCCAGTTGCGCTCATGGCGGAAGCAGCGCAGTCCCAGGCGCTGGGCCTGCTTGATGGTGTCGTCCCGGCTGCAGTCGTCGACGAGGATGACCTCGTCCACGATGTCCTTGGGGACTTCGGCATAGGTGCGTTCCAGGGTGGAGGCCGCGTTGTAGGCGGGCATGACCACCACCACTTTTTTTCCGTTCATCATGGGCGTTCGCTCCAGGGGGTCGCCGGATCGCGGGCGGGCCGGCGGAATGCGCCGCGCAAGGGAGAGTTCGCGGCCAAACGCGGAACTAATCCTGAAAACGGGGGTGCTGTCAACCATTGCGGCCCGTATCGCCGCCGCCGGGCCGACGGACAGGCCGGCGCGTCCCTGGTCGAGGCTTTACATCCAACCTCGCCTTCAGTACCGAGAGCGGGCCATGACGCATACCTCGACGTCCGCCGGGCCGGTCCCGGCCGCGCCGCCCGCCGCTTCCGGGGCGGCCGGCTTCCGTTTGGATTGGGGACTGGCCGCCGTGCTGGTCCTGGCCGCCTTTCTCCTTTTTTACAATCTGGGCCAGCGCCCCTTTTGGCAGGACGAGGCCGAGACCGCCTGTCTGGCCAAAAATGTCCTGGTCAACGGCCTGCCTTATTCCTTTGACGGCCTCAACGTCGTCTCCCAGGAGGAAGAGCGGGAGTTCGACAAGGTCGGGGGCTATCTCTGGCGCTGGTCGCCCTGGATGCAGATTTATCTGCAAGCCGCCGGCTTTGCCGTGGGCGGCCTTGACGCCGCCGCCGGCCGCGTGCCCTTCGCCTTGGCCGCCCTGGTCGCCGTCTACTGGCTGTACCGCCTCACGCGCCGCCACTTCGGCGACCGCGACCTGGCCCTTTTGGCCGCCATCCTCCTGACCACCTGCGTGCCCTTTCTGCTCATCGGCCGGCAGGCCCGCTACTACGCTCCGGGCACGCTGTTCGTCCTGTGGACCCTGGATGCCTTCCTGTCCGACTGGCAGCGCAAAACCCTGCCGCTTCTGGCCATGTTCGCCGGCATGGCCCTTTTGTTCCATGCCAACTACCTGCTTTTTTTGAGCTTCGCCCCAACGGCCCTGGCCGCCGCCTTCCTGGTCTATCCCGAGAAGTTCCACTGGAAGCGCCTGGGCTGGCTCATGGCCGCCACCATCGCCCTGGTCATGGTTCCGGGCATCCTGCTCTACCGCATCGGCAGCCAAAGCGGCCTGTTCGACGTGCTGCTCGTGCCCGAAAACCTCATGCTCTATTTCGCCGACCTATGCATGTTCTGCCTGCCCTTGCCGGTGTCGGTCTATCTGGTCTGGCGCTGGCGGCGGTTCGCGACCCGGGGGGAGCGTCCGGCCGATCCGGCCGAGCGGTTCGCGCTGTTTTCGGCCGTGCTCATCGTGTTCAGCCTGCTGTTTCTAGGCCTGGTTCCCCAGCGGTTTTTCCGCTACATCGCCCACCTGCTGCCGCTGTGCGCCTTTTTGCTGGCCTTTTGCGTGCGCCGGCTGTGGGGTTTCTCCAGGCTCTCGGCGGTGCTGCTCTTTTTCCTGCTGGCCGCCACCAACTGGCTGGCCGTCTATCCCATGGAGCGGCTCAAGATCGTCAACCGGCCCTGGCAAAACGATTTCCGGATGCTCACCTCCAACAATTTTCCGCTGAAGCTGTTCGTCACCGAACTGGTCTGCGGCTATCCCGACGTCAACGCCGCCATCGTGGGATTTTTTACGGCCAACGCCAAACCCGGCCAGACCATCGTGGCCGAATACGGCGACCTGCCCCTGCAATTCGCCCTGTCCGGGGTGCGGGTGCTGGGCGGCCTGCAAGGCCCCGTCCCCGAGGGGGTCAAACCCGACTGGGTGCTGCGCCGGCGGGTGGTGCGTGTCAACCGCGACCGATTCCTGTTCGGGACCCGGGAATTCACCGACAGCCTCGACTACGAACGCGACTACGAGCGCGTCCCCGTGCCTTTCCCGGACGAGACCTTCGGCAACCGCACCGACGACCCCAACCATCATTACTTCATCGCCGTGGAACCGCCCCAAAAGGACCTCGAAATCTGGCGGCGGCGGGAGGGGGCGTCATGAACGTACGCCTTTCCCGCGACAATTTGATTCGCCTCCTGCTCCTGGTCGCCCTGGGCGGCACCCTCTACAAGGGCTTTCTCAAGACTCCCGAGGGCGCCACGCTTTTTGCCCGCCAGTCCTTCTACAACGGCCTGGTCAACGACGGCGAGAACACGGCCATCATGAAGGAACGCCACCGCGACGTGCTGGAAGCCACGGACAAGGCGGTCAAGGTCCGCCTGGACGAGCTGCGCTCCGGGGTCTACAAGCCGGCCCCCGGGTCCCTGGTGTCCGAAGACTCCCTGGTGCGGGCCATTCGCAAGAATGTGGCCACCCGGGCCAGGGCCGTGGACGACGAGCTGCGTGCCGCTGAAAAACTGGAGCGGGCCAGACGTCTGGAAGCCGCCGGCTGGCGCATGGGCTGGTCCTGCCCGCCGGCCGGGGAGGTCCAGCCGTGAGCGCCAGACGCGTTTTGCGCTTCGGGTTGTGGGGCATTGCCGGCGCGGTCCTGGCCGGAGTGGGGCTGCTTGTCTGGTTCGGGGCCTGGCACTATCCGGCCCTGGGCCTGTCCGGCATCCCCAAGGACGGCTACCGCCAGGCCATGGCAATCGCCGCCCAGGGCATGACCGCCGCTGACGGCCTGGGTTTCGAGGATTTCGATTTCCTCAAGTACCGGGAAGTGCAGCGCGGCGGCGAGGCCTACGCCTGGGGCGCGGCCCGTTGCCGCGCCGCCGACGGGTCCACGGCCTTTTACTGGGTCTATCTGGAGTGGAGCAAGAAACGCGGCCAGTGGCTGCGCAACTATTCCCTCGAACTGGCCGCCCCGGACGACGAAATCTACTTCACCCGCGTAAACCCGGGCCAGCTCGGCCGGGCCAAACTGGCCGCCGGCAAGCTCTTGGGCCAACTCGCCTCCCGGGTCCGCGAGGCCCTGGCCGCGGCCAAGTGAACACGTGTTAATTTTCCGGGGCAACCCAAGGTCGGCCAGGCTTGCAAAGGCCTCGCCTTTGGCGTATTGGCCGTTGTTCCCGACTATTCTTCGGGACCGGCGAGGCCCTTCGGCCGCCCCGGCGGCCGGCGAATCCAGCCGTATCCGACGCCGCCGTTTCCTAACCACGCGAGGAATCAACGAACGCCATGAGACTGCGCCAACGCTGCGAGCACTTCAATGCCCTGCATTCCCAGATTTCAGCCCAGGGCATCAATCCGTATTTCCGCCCCATCGCCCAGACCTGGGGCACCGAGGTCGAGGTTGGCGGCAAGCGCCTCATCATGATCGGCTCCAACGACTACCTGGGCCTGAGCCACGACCCCCGGGTCATGGATGCCTCGGCCCAGGCCGTCTATCACTGGGGCACCGGCCCCGGCGGCTCGCGCTTTTTAAGCGGCAACATGGTGCTCCACCACCACCTCGAAGAGCGTCTGGCCGATTTCGTGGGCAAGCGCCATGTGGTGGTCCACGTCACCGGCTTTAGCGCCAACCTGGGCGCTTTGGGCGTACTCATCACCCCGGCCGACACCGTGCTGTGCGACCGGGAAAACCACGCCAGCATCTTCGAGGGCGTCAAAAACACCAAGGCCCGCCTGGCCACCTTTGCCCACAACGACGCCGCCCACGCCTTAAAGCGCGTGGAGGACGCCAAGGCCGCCCGCCCCGACGGCGACGTGTTCCTCGTTACCGAGGGCGTGTTCAGCATGTCCGGCGAACTGGCTCCCTTGGACGAGATCGCCGCCATCAAGGACGCCCACCCCGACGTGGTCTTCTATCTCGACGACGCCCATGGCCTGGGCGTGTTCGGCCGCGGCGGCCGCGGCAGCGCCGACCATTTCCGCATCACGGACAAGGTCGATTTCATCATGGGCACGTTCAGCAAGTCCATGGCCTCCATCGGCGGGTTTATCGCCTCCGACGACGAAGACATGCTGCGCTACCTGCGCTACCAATCGCGCACCCAGATATTCTCCGCCGCCCTGCCGGCCGCCAACACCGTGGCCGTGCTCACCTGTCTGGACATCCTGGCCAAGGAGCCTGAACGCGTGGACCGGCTCCACGAGGTCACGGTGCGGATGCGCCATGCTTACCGCGACATCGGGCTTCGCATCGGCAACTCGTCCTCGCCCATCATTCCCATCATCATCGGCTCGGACGAAAAGGCCTTTTTCTTCTCGCGCGCCCTGTTCGAGGCCGGGATCTTCGCCCTGCCGGCCGTGTATCCGGCCGTGCCCCGGGGCCAGGCGCTCATTCGCACCGCCTACATGAGCACCCACCAGGACCGTCAGCTCGATGTCGTGCTGTCCGTGCTGGAAAAACTGGCCAAGGAATTCCGCATCCGGGAGTGCGACTTGGAAGAAGACCCGCAGTCGGCCGCCGGCGAGGAAGAGGGCGACGCGCCCCGGGGCAAGCTGTCCTACCTGTAGGGCGGCCAGGCGAAACTCCTCGGGTCCGCAGCGGAACTATTCGGTATGGCCATAGGCAAACGCAAAAAAATCACCGTCGCCGAGCTCGACCGCATCCGTCGGCGCGGCGCCGGTCCCATGCGCTACTTCGACCTCGTGCGCGTCAGCGTGCGCGAGGTCCTGCGCAAGCGCCGCCGGTACATCGGCGTCCTGGCCTCCATCGCCCTGGGCATGGCGGGTTTCATCGTCATCATCACCATGGGCAATGACCTCAAAAAGAACTTCAACAACGACCTCGACCTGCTTGGCGGCGCGACCATCATCAACGTCATGTTCGAGCCCCAAAACCTCGAACGCCAGGAATGGTTTCGCGACCGCACCCTTGAGGCCATCGCCCGCATTCCGGGGGTGCTCGACATCACCACCGTGGCGCTCAAGACCAGCGCGGTAACGACTTGGCACGACCGGCTTTTCGGCTTCAATCTGGTCGGCTGCGAAGCCAACTACTGGAAGGTCTTCTCGTTTAACGCCAAGGCCGGCCGGCTGTTCGACCAGCGCGACATCGAGGAAGGGGCGCGGGTGTGCGTGGTCGGCGCCGACCTGGCCCGGCAGATTTTCGGCAGCGAGGACGCGGGTATCGGCCAGACGTTGTCCATCGACGACAATCTCTACACCGTTGTCGGCATCCTCGGCGGCGTGCGGGCCGGCGACCGGGCGCTTTTCGTCTTTTTGCCCATCACCACGGCCAAGGCCCGGGTGGTCGGCATCTCCCAGCCCTACAGCGCCTACGTGCGCTGCGCCACCTGGGACGACGTCAGTTCGGTGTCCAAGGCCGTGCCCGGCGTGGTCAAGGCCAACCAGATCGACCGAGGGCTTCGGGTCAACGTGGCCTGGGAGCCGCTCAAACAGGTGCAGCGCATTTTCTGGTGGGTGGAGCTTTTCATCTACAGCTCCATCGTCGCCACCATGATCCTGGGCGGATTTGGCATCTGGAACATCATGATGGCCACGGTCACCAGCCGGACCCGGGAAATCGGGCTGAAAAAGGCCATGGGCGCGCTGGATTCCGACATCCTCTACCAGTTCCTGTTCGAGGCCCTGTGCGTCACCTTGTCCTCGTCGGTGTTCGGCGTGATTCTTGGCCGCGTGGGCATCGAATACATGAGCCGGATGCTGGGTTCGCGTCCGCCCGAGGGGCTTTTTGTTTTCTGTCTGCTCATGGGCCTGGGATTCGCCGCGATTCTCGGCGTCGGCGCGGGCCTTTATCCCTCCATCCGGGCCAGCCGGATGCAGGTCGTGGACGCCATGCGCTATGAGTAACCGCTACGACATCAACGACGACAACGCCCTTGTCATCGACATCAACCACCTGACGAAAAACTACGTCACGGCGGCCGGGCAGATCACTGTCTTAAAAGACGTCAATCTCCATGTGCGCCGGGGCGAGATGGTGGCGGTCATGGGGCCTTCGGGCTCGGGCAAGTCCACGCTGCTGTTTGTGCTGGGACTGTTCCAGCCGCCAAGCACCGGCGACTATCAGGTGGCCGGCGTGGACGTCCTGTCCCTTAGCCGCGACCAGCAGGCCATTTTTCGCCGGGAGATGCTCGGGTTCGTTTTTCAGACTTGTGACCTGCTTGAAAACTCCACGGTGTACGAAAACCTGGAGTTGCCGCTGATCTATGCCGGCGTGCCCCGCCGGGAGCGGCCCGACCGGATTCGCGAGGCCCTTGGCATGGTCAACCTCGACCACCGGGTCCACCAGCCGTCCAACCGACTGTCCGGCGGCGAGCGCCAGCGCGTGTCCATCGCCCGGGCCCTGGTCAACGAGCCGGAATTTATTTTGGCCGACGAGCCCACCGGACAGCTTGACCGGGAAAACAGCCTCCGTGTACTGGAGTATTTTACAAAGATCACGGAAGAAGCGAGAACGGCCATGGTCGTGGTCACCCACGATGCCATGACCGCGGAACATTGCACGAGAAAATGCGTCCTGACGGACGGCTATCTAAACGGGTAACGCTCGACGGGGAGGAGCGCATGGCCAGGAAACTGACCTGTTGGCTGGGGATGGCGGCGTCCGGGGGGAACGCGCCTTTTGGGGGGAAACGGCTTGTGACCGTGGCCCTTGCCTGTCTTTTGGGGCTGTGTCTGGCCATGCCGGCCATGGCCGCTCCCGGGGACCGCTACACCAAGGACAAGGCCAAGGGGGCGACGACCCAGCCCGCGCCGACGCCGGCTCCGGTCGCCAAGGCGGCGTCTCAGCCCGCCGATCCCGCCTCCGATGATCCCGCGCCGAGTTTTTCCAAGGCCGCCGGGGCCTTGGCCCTGGGGTCCACGACCTTGCGTTCGCCCGCCGATTTTGACGAGTGCGTGCGCGTGGCCCTGGCCCAGTCGCCGCTTTTGACCAAAAGCGCCATCGAGATCGAATCCAAGCGCCTTGACGTGGGGGACGCCTACTCGCAGTACATCCCCACCATCGTCATGAGCACGACGTTTTACATGCGTCTGCCGGAGTACAAGAACACCGTCGCCAACACGGCGTATGCCTCGGTGTTCGAGAACGCCTCCTCGAACCCCACACAGAACCTGTCCAACGCCATCACCGCCTCCAACGCCGTCTATGCCGGCAACTCCTCCAACCGCAACCGCAAGAAATACGACCTGAGCTTTTCCACCGGAGCCTGGAACCCGCTGTTGACCGCCTTTGACGTCCAGGCCAAGAAGGAAATGGCCAACATCGCCGTGCTCTCCCACCTCAAGGTCATCGACGGCGGGCTTAAGCGCTTGGGCGTCACCTACCTCCAGCTCGGCATGGTCGAGACCATGATCGGCATGGCCAAGGAAAAGGAAGAGCTGGCCCAGAAGAACCTGGAATACGTCAAGACCCGGGCCGGCCTGGGCCAGGGCGCCCAGCTCGACGTGCGCATCGCCGAGACCAAGATCAACATGGCCCGCACCGAAGCCGAGAAGATGCGCACCACCAAGTCGGTGCTCCTTGACGAAATGAAGTTCATCATGGGCATTCCCTTTGTCCAGAAGATCGAACTGTCCCTCAAGGACGCTCCCCGCCAGGTGCTGGAAGACTTCAACCCGGCCGGCGTCACCGACGAGAAGCTCAAGAAGCACTCCTTCGCCCTGCGCATCCACGAGTACGAGAAGGCGCTTCAGAAAAAGAACATCGCCCTGTCTTACATCCATTTCCTGCCGACCTTCTCGTTTGGCTTCACTTCGGTGTCCACCCTCAACAACACGAGCTACAAGGACGACACATCGACCTTGCCGTTCATGTATCCCAACCTGACGCTCAATTTCCCCTTCGACTGGTGGACCAAGGGACGTGACGTCAGCCGCCAGTACAAGAAGATGACCCAGCTGAGCGTGGAAGGCCGCAATCAGGAGTTTACCCTCATGAGCACCTTCCAGCAGGCCCTGGCCAAGCTGCGCGCCGCCACCTCGGAAGTGAAGTTCGCCGAATCGTCCCTGGAGCTGCAAAAGCTCACCGTGCAGCAGGCCCAGTTCCGGTTCGATTCCGGCCAGGCCGAATACGACGCCATCGTCAAGGCCATGGGCGATTATCTCGACAGCAAGCAGAACATGCTGGTCAAACAGTACGACCGTGATTCCGCCATGCTGGAGGTCCGTTCCATCTCCGGCGACTTCCAGGATCGCTACATCAACGCGACCATGATCGACAGCCTCTAGGCGTTGAGGATAGGCATTCCCCTCAAGGATTGCATGACACACTGCCGGCGGACTCTGTGCAAAGGGTCCGCCTGAACCTTACTGCAAGGAATACATGCGCATGATACGTCGCGCCGTGCTGCTGGCGGCTGGGATATCGATCTTTTCCGCCACGGTCGCTTTTGCCCAGACTCCGGCCGCGCCGGCCGAAAGCCCGGAGCGCTCCTCCTTCCGCCCTGCCGACATCTCCTTTTCCGGCAAGCTCTACAGTCCGGTCAAACTCTCGGTCTTCTTGCCGTTTAACGCCAAGATCCTGTCCCTTTCCGGACAGATCGGGCAGCATGTCAAACGCGGCGACGTGCTGGCTTCCTACGAGATCCCCTTGGAAACGCGCATGGACGAGAAAACCAAGCTCTCGCCGGCCAACATCAAGGAACTCGAACACAAGTTGGCCGTGGCCGACAAAGAGATCGACCGCCTTTCGGCCAAGGGGCGCGAACTGGAGGCCATGAGCCAGCGCAACATGACCTCCCAACAGGCCATCTCCATGAACGCCAAGGAAGTTGAGGTGGTTCGCAAGGAGAAATCGGCCGTTTTGGAGCAGCTTTCCCTGGCCCGGGATCTCCTCACCGACCGAGTCGAGCTGGCCGAAGACCGCTTCGGCAAGGGCGTGGGCATCGGCAAGGTGCCCAAGGACGGCATCATCAAGGCTCCGGTCGATGGCTACGTCATGTGGATGAACCCCGAGCTGCGCGCCGGGGTCAAGCTGGCCAAGGAAGCGGAACTGTTTCAGGTGGGTCTGCTCAATCCCATGATCATCCGGGCCCAGGTCCACGAGATCGAAGCCCAGAAGCTCAAGGAAGGCGTGCCTGCCGTGGTCACCTTCGATTCCATTCCGGGCAAGAAGTTCACTGCCTCGGTGTCGCGCATCCCCTGGGCGCCCATGCCGGCCGCCTTGCAGCAGCCTTCCTACTACGAGATCGAACTGACCATCCCCAACCCGGATGCCGAGCTCAAGGAAGGCCTCAAGGCCCAGATCACCATCCAGCCCGGCAAGTAGACGCCCATGACTAGCCCCTCCCTTGTGGTCGAGCCGGTGGCCGGGCCGGCCGAGCTTGACGCGTTCATCCGCTATCCCTGGGAAATCTACCGCGACGATCCCTTGTGGGTGCCGCCGCTTATCCCCATGCAGCGTGATTTCCTGAACCGTGACAAAGGACCGTTTTTTGAATTCGGCCAGGCCGAATACTTCCTGGCCCGCCGCGACGGCAAGATCGTGGGCCGCATTTCGGCCCATCTAAACGGTCTCTACGAACAGCACCACGACAAGGACACCGGGTTTTTCGGCTTTTTTGAATGCGAAAACCGCCAGGAAACCGCCGACGCCCTGTTTGAGGCCGCTGCGGCCTGGGTGCGAGGCCACGGCAAGACCCGCATCCACGGGCCGCTGTCCTTTGGCATCTACGACGAGGTCGGGCTTTTGGTGGACGGCTTTGATTCGCCGCCGTCCATGATGCAGACCCACAATCCGCCGTACTACGAAGAATTGGTCAAGGGTTGGGGCTTTGAAAAGACCTACGATTGGTATGCCTACCGTATTTCCGAGAAGCCGGGCATGGACGTCGAGAAGCTCAAACGGCTGCGCGATTCCATCCTCACCAGACAAAAGTGCGAGATAAAGCCCATCGAACGCAAGGAATTCGCCAAACGCGGCCCCCAGATCAAAGAGCTTTTCAACGACATCTGGAGCAAGAACTGGGGCCATGTGCCGCTGACCGACAAGCAGTACGAGGACATCTTCGTCACGCTGCAGCCCCTGGTGCGGCCGGACCTGGAGACCATGATCCTCGACGGCGACGACATCGCCGCCTTTGCCGTGGTGTCGCCGGACATGAACCGGTCGGTCAAAAAATTTAACGGCAAGTTCGGCTGGTGGCAAAAGCTCCAGCTGCTTTGGGATTGCCGGGTCAAACCGCTGACCCACTGCCGGGCCATCATCATGGGCGTGTCCCGCGCTCACCAGTGGAAGCGCCTGCACCACGCCATCATCCTCAACATCATCATCAATTTTCTGGTCAACCACCCCAAGATGGAATACTGCGACTGCTCGCTCATTCCCGAATCCCTGGAACAATGGAACAAGACGCTTCAGGATTTCGGCGGCGAACGCTACAAGGTGTTCCGCCTCTATGACCGTGCCCTCTAGTATGGCCTTTCTTGAAAAATACCCTGGTGTTTTTTAAGAACCCTAGTGCGTTTCGTGTGTTGCTCGCAGCTTCATAATAACGATTTCCTGGGCGGAAGCTCGCACCGGCCGGTGCGTCCCTTGGACTGGATGGCCGTGTGCCTGCTGTCGGCCCTGGTGTTCGCCGTGGCCCACCGGCTGGGGCTGGCCTCGCCCTACGTCGTTAACGACGATGTGCGCCAGCAGCTTTTCTGGATGGCCCGGTGGCTTGATCCAGGATTGTACCCATCGGATTTTCTGTCCGATTACGCCGCCGCCTACGTCCCGGCCGGGGTCAAGGCCCTGTATTTCGCCGCTGCCAAGGGCTTTGGCTGCGATCCGATCCTCTTCTCCAAGCTGCTGACCGGCGGGCTTTTCGTTCTTTTGGCCGCAAGCCTTTTCGGCATCGGCGCGACCCTGGAAGGGCCGATGCTCGGCTGGTTTTGCGCCGCCATGGCCTGGGCGATGCCGTATTTTCTCAAAAACATCTCCGGCGGGCTGTCCCGGGCCTTTGCCGGGCCGCTTTTGGCCCTTTTTTTCTGGGCCTGGCTGCGCCGCTCGGGCCGGGGCATGGCCTGGGTTCTGCTGCTGCAGGCCGCGACCATCCCCTACATCGCCATGCTGTGCGCCGGTTGCGCCTGCCTGGACGCCGTCATGGCCCGGCTCACGGACCGCCCGGCCGCGCCGTTTCCGGCCCGGCCCGTCCATGGGCTGGTGCTGGCCGCCGCCGCCGCCGCCGTTTTGGGCATGAACCAGGCCCTGGCCGCCAAGGGTTACGGCCCGTTGGTCGGCCGGGCCGCCCTGGCCGGAGACCCGGTATTCGGCCCAAACGGCAGATTGGACCTGTTCCCGCTGCCCAACCCCTTTCTCGATCTGGTTTACTGGCCCTTTGAAAGCATCGGGCTGTTCCTGGAGTGGGGGCTTTTCCCGGGCATCGCCACCCTGGCCGTGCTGGCCCCCATGCTCTGGATCGGGGCGCGCCGGGCCCCCTGGCGCGACTACATACCCCTTTATCGCCCGGCGGCCATGCTCCTGGCTGGATCGCTGGGGCTGTATGCCCTGGCCCGGGCCATTGCCCTGGTGCTGTTCGTGCCCGACCGCTACATCTCCTACTCCATCAATCTGCTCTACGCCCTGGGGCTGGCGCTTTGCCTGCGCTGGTTTTTCGGCGGCCTGCTGGCGCGACGTTTTGGCGGCCCGGCGCTCTTGGCGTTGGCCGTCTGTTTCGGCTGTTGGCGGCTATCCGGCGTGGGCCTGTACGACTACCGGGCCGACGCGCCGCTTTGCAGCGCCGTGGCCGCCTTGCCCAAGGACGCGCTTGTGGCCGGCAACCCCAAGGACCTGGACAATGTCCTGACCTTTGGCCGGCGCAACGTCGTGGCCAGCTTCGAGCTGGCCCATCCCTGGAGCGTGGGGGCCTGGAAGATCATGACCCCGCGCCTGGGGCATCAGCTGGAAGCCTACTACGCCAAGGACTCCGACACCGTGCGCGAGTTCGCCCGGGTCTACGGCGTCACGCACATGGTCGTTCGCGAAGGGGACTACGCGCCCAAGGCCATGGAAAAAGGGCCGCTTTTTGCGCCCTTTGACGACCGCATCCGGGAACTGGCCGCCGCCTCCGGTAAATTCGCCCTTCTCGACGGGGCTGAATTTCCCTATACCAGCCCCGAGCCCGGCGTACGGCTGATCGATCTGCGTCGCCAGCCCGATGCGCCCCGGGGCCAAGCTTCGCCCGAATAAGCCTGTAACGACCAAACGGCGGACCCCATGCCGGACATGCTTTCCATCATCATCCCGCTCTACAATGAAGAGGACAACATCGAGCCGCTCTACGCCAAGCTCGACGCCGTCCTTGGTTCTCTGGGCCACCCCTACGAAGTCATCCTGGTCAACGACGGCTCCACCGACGACACGCGCGCCCGGATCGACGCCGTGGCCGTGCGGGACGAGGTCGTGCGCGTGGTGCATCTGCGCCGTAACTTCGGCCAGACTCCGGCCATGATGGCCGGCATCGACGCCGCCCGGGGCGACATCCTCATTCCCATGGACGGTGATCTGCAAAACGATCCGGCCGATATCCCGAAGCTTTTGGCCAAGCTCGACGAGGGCTTTGACGTCGTCTCGGGCTGGCGCAAGGACCGCAAGGACAATCCCATCAAGCGCAACCTGCCAAGCCGCATGGCCAACGCGCTCATTTCGTTTATTTCCGGCGTCCGTCTCCACGATTACGGCTGTTCGCTCAAGGCCTATCGCCGCGACATCATCAAGGGCGTGAAACTCTACGGCGAGATGCACCGCTTCATCCCCATCCACGCCGCCTGGCAGGGCGCTCGGGTGACGGAAGTGAGCGTCACCCACCATCCCCGCATCCACGGCGCGTCCAAGTACGGCATCGAACGCACGCTCAAGGTCATTTTGGATCTCATGACCGTGAAGTTCCTGGACAAGTATGCCCAAAAGCCCATGTATCTCTTCGGCGGTTTCGGGCTGGCCAGCATCGCCCTGTCCATGCTCTTTTTCGTGTTCATGCTCTACTGCAAGATCTTTTTGAACAAGAGCTTCATCGAAACGCCGCTGCCTCTGGCCGTGGTCATGTTCATGCTCATCGGCATCGTCGCCGTCTTCATGGGCCTTATTGCCGAGATTCTCATGCGCACCTACCACGAGTCCCAGGACAAGCCGACCTACATCGTGGACTGCACCCGAAACTGCAAGGACTAGGCTCAAGCGTGTGCGGCATTTGCGGATTTGCCGGCCCGGGCGGCGCGCCGGCCCTGGCCGCCATGAACGCCGCCCTGGCCCGGCGCGGGCCGGACGGCGAAGGCCGCTTTATTGACGAGGCCCGGGCCGTCCACCTGGCCCACCGCCGTCTGGCCATCATTGACCTCGAAGGCGGAGCCCAGCCCATGGCCACCGCCGACGGGCGGCTGGTGGTCACCTACAACGGCGAGATCTATAATCACCTGGAACTGCGCCGGGAACTGGCCGGCCGGGGCTACCGCTTTGTCTCCGACCACAGCGACACGGAAATTCTGCTCCACGGCTGGCGCGAGTGGGGGGAAGGGCTGCCCCAGCGCTTAAACGGCATGTGGGCCTTTGTCCTCTACGACCAGGACCGGGGAACGCTTTTCTGCTCCCGGGACCGGTTCGGCAAGAAACCTTTTTTCTATGCCGCCAAGCCGGGCTTTTTCGCCTTTTCCTCGGAGCTGGGGAGCCTTGCGGCCCATCCGGCCCTGGCTGATCGGTCCATTTCCCGGCGAAGCTTGCAGAAATATTTCGCCTACGGCTTCATCCCCGGGCCAAACGCCTTGTACGCCGGTACGCACAAGCTCCCCGGCGGCTGCAACCTGCTCCTGGACGTCGCCGATCCGCGCCCGGAGCCGAAGCGTTGGTGGACCTTCCAAGTCGAGCCCGACCCGGCACTGTCCGCCGTGCCCGAGGCCAAGGTGGCCGGGCGCGTCCTTGAACTCCTGGACGCCGCCGTGGCCCGCCGGCTCATGGCCGACGTGCCCCTGGGCATTTTTCTCTCCGGCGGGGTGGATTCCTCGGCCATCACCGCCCTGGCCGCCCGTCATGCCCCGGATGTGCGCGCCTTTTCCATCGGCTTCGACGATCCGGCCTTCGACGAATCGGCCAAAAGCCGCCAGGCGGCCGAGGCCATCGGCGTGGCCCGCCACGAGGCGAGATTTACCCTGGACGCCGCCCTGGCGCTTATGCCCGAAATCGTCGGCCGTCTGGATGAACCCATGGGCGACGTGTCGCTGATTCCCACGGCCCTGTTGTGCCGCGAGACCCGCCGGCACGTCACCGTGGCCCTGGGCGGCGACGGGGCCGACGAACTGTTCGCCGGCTACGATCCGTTTCGCGCCCTGGCCGCCGCCAAGGCTTTCAGCGCCGTGGTCCCGCGCCCGGTCCACGCCGCCCTGGCGCTTCTCGCCGCGCGCCTGCCCGTGGCCCACGGTTACATGGCCCTGACCTTTAAGCTCAACCGGTTTCTGGGCGGCCTGGCCCAGCCGCCCAGACTCTGGAACCCGGTCTGGCTCGGCCCCCTTGGCCCGGACGGATTGGCCGACCTCTTTGGCGGCCCTATCGACGTTGAGGACGTCTACAGCGAGGCCATCGAGGTTTACGACGGCTGCGCCTCGACCAACCTCGTGGACCGGACTCTGGAATTCTACACGCGCCTCTATCTCCAGGACGACATCTTGGTCAAAACCGACCGGGCCGGCATGATGTTCTCCCTGGAAGCCCGGGCCCCGTTCCTCGACATCGAACTGGTGGACTACGTGCGCGCCCTGCCGGCCGGCCTGAAGTTTCGCCGGGGGATCACCAAGTACATCCTGAAAAAAGCCCTGGAGACGGTCCTGCCCCGGGACATCATCTACCGGAAGAAACAGGGCTTTGGCGTGCCCATCGGCCGCTGGCTGGCCCAGGGGCGGCTGCCCTTGGGCGAACCCGCGCCCGTGGAAGCGTCGCTGGCCGCCGCCGCCATCGAGCAGCATATCGCCGCCCACCGGGCCGGCCGGGCCGACCATAGGCTTTTTCTCTGGAATCTCTGGGTGCTGCGCCACATGGACCTGGGAGGAGGCCGCCTTGCGTTTTGACAGCCTCGAATACGTGACCCTGCGCGTTTTGCGCCGGTTTTTCTTCACGGAAAAGCGTCTGGCCACCTGGGGGCCGCGTCTGCCGTACTACCGCGTAAACCAGGGCGTCATCGACCCGATGGCCGTGGCCCGGGCCTACGCCGAGGACCTGGCCCGGCTGGGCGTGGCCATCCCGGGCAAGCGCCTGGTCGAGATCGGCTGCGGCGCGACCAACGGCGTGGGCTACGCCCTGGCCGGCCTGGGCGCGGCCTCGGTGGTCTGCCAGGAGCCCTACGCCCGCCACGACGTGGGGCTGGACGCCAAACACCTGCAACACCAAGTCCTGGCCCATCCCCAGGTGAAATTCCACACCGTGCGCCGCAGCGACACCCTGACCGACATCCCCGACGGCTCCGTGGACGTGGTCCTGTCCAACTCGGTCCTGGAACATGTCCGGAACTTGCCGGCCCTTTGCGCCGAACTGGCCCGCATCCTGGCCCCGGGCGGCGTCATGCTCCACCGGGTCGATTACCGCGATCACTTTTTCAAATATCCTTTCCATTTCCTCCTTTTCTCCCAAAAGGTCTGGAACCGGTTTCTTGATCCCGGCGATCTGCCGCGCTGGCGCTACGACGACCATGCCGCCGCCCTGACCCGGGCCGGCTTCGACGTCTCGGTGCTCGACTACGCCCGCGACGAAGACGCCTTCGCCGCCGTGGCCGACCGCCTGCACCCCGATTTCGCCGACCGCGACCCGGCCGTGCTCAGTATTGTTACAGCGACGCTGTGCTGCCTCCGGCGGCCAGGGGAGGCGCTGCCTCCCCTGGACCCCTCCGCCGGGGGGCCTGAGGCCCCCCGGACCCCCCCATACGGGGCGGTCGCCCGATGACATCGCCTGTGAACGATCTCCCCCCCGTTGAAAGTTTTGGGGAAGGGAGAGCGCGAGAGGGAAACCCTTTTTTCCAAAAAGGGTTTTCCTCTCGCATCCTCCATCTCCTTCTCCTCAACTACGAATATCCGCCCATAGGCGGCGGGGCGGGCAACGCCACGGCCAACATGGCCCGGGAGCTGGCCGGGCTGGGGCATCGGGTGCGGGTGGTCACGGCCGTTTATGGCGGCCTGTCCCGGCGGCAGATGGTGGACGGCTACGAGCTGGTGCGGCTGCCGGCCGTGCGGCGTCATGCCGACCATTGTTCGCCCTTGGAGATGTTGACTTTTCTGGCAAGCGCCGGCCTGGCCTTGCCGCTCGGGCAGTGGGATTTTCAGGCTGACGCCTGCATCGCCTTTTTCGGCATCCCTTGCGGCCCGGCCGCCTGGCTTTTGAAGCAGCTTTGCGGCGTGCCGTACATCGTGTCCCTTCGCGGCGGCGACGTGCCGGGCTTTCAGCCCTACGATCTGGCCGGCTACCACAAGGCCACCGGGCCGCTGATCCGCTTTCTGTGGCGCGGGGCCGCCCATGTGGTGGCCAACAGCCAGGGTTTGGCCGCCCTGGCCCGGCAAAGCGCCGGGCAAACGCCCATCCGCATGATCCCCAACGGCGTGGACACGGCGCGCTTCACGCCGGCCGAGAGCCTGGAGGAGAGCGGCCCGGTCCGGCTGGTGTTCGTTGGCCGGGTGGTCCACCAAAAGGGTCTGGACGTGCTGCTTACGGCTCTGGCCCGGCTTCCGGCCGGGGTCGACTACGAATTAACCATTGTCGGCGACGGGCCGCTTCGCGGCGCGCTGACCGAGCAGGCCGCGGCCCTGGGCGTGTTATCGCGCCTGCGTTTTGCCGGCTGGGCCGGGCGCGAGGCCATGCCGGAACTGCTGCGCCGGGCCGATCTGTTCGTTTTTCCCTCGCGCGATGAAGGCATGCCCAACGCTGTGCTGGAAGCCATGGCCGCCGGCCTGCCTGTTATCGCCACGCGCATTTCGGGCAACGAGGAAGTGGTGGCCGACGGCGAGACGGGGTTGCTCGTGCCGCCGGACGATCCGGACGCCCTGGCCGGGGCCTTGGCCGGCTTGCTGGCCGACGCGGCTCTACGCCGGCGGCTGGGCGCGGCCGGCCGGGAGCGCGTGTGCCGGGAATATTCCTGGCGCTCGGTGGCCGAGCGCTACGCCGCGCTGTGCGGGTCGGATGCCGCCGAGACATAACGTGGGTCATGTTCCCATAATATTCACTCTATCCGTGTAGAGTATTCCGCTCGGCCTCGTTTGAGGCACGGCGTCGCAACAAGGTCGGGGAGGGGGAGCGTATGTGCGGCATTTGCGGTTTTCTCACCGACCAGGGCGGCCCGGAAAACCTCGGACAGGTGCTTGGGGCCATGAACGGCGTCCTGGCCCATCGCGGCCCGGACGGCCAGGGCGACTACCTCGACGCCTTTCCCCAGGGCGGCGGCGCGGGACTGGCCCATCGCCGGCTGGCCATCATCGACCTCGTCACCGGCGACCAGCCGCTTTTCAACGAAGACCGCACGCTTGCCATCGTCTTTAACGGCGAGATCTACAATTTTCAGGAGCTGCGCCGGGAACTCGAAGCCAAGGGCCACGTGTTTGCCAGCCGCAGCGACACCGAAGTCATCGTCCACCTGTACGAAGAACTCGGCCCGGCCTGCGCCGCGAAGCTTCGCGGCATGTTCGCCCTGGCCATCTGGGACGCGCCGCGCCGGGAACTGTTCCTGGCCCGCGATCCCTTCGGCAAAAAACCGCTGTATTACGCCGCCGTGCCCGGCGGCCTGGCTTTTGGCTCCGAGCCCAAGGCCGTGCTGGCCCATCCGGCCGTGGCCCGACGCCTTGACCCCGAGGCCGTGGCCCACTACCTGACCCTGCAGCATGTGCCCGAGCCGTCCAGCGGTTTTGTGGGCGTGGCCAGCCTGCCTGCCGGCCATACCCTGCTGTGGCGTGGCGGTCGACCTCATATCGAGCGGTTTTTCCACCTGGACTACCAGCCCAAGCTTGCCGGCTCCGTGGACGATCTGGCCGCCGAGCTTCGTAGCCGCGTCACCGAGGCCGTGCGGCTGCGTCTGGTCGCCGACGTGCCGCTGGGGGCGCATCTGTCCGGCGGCGTGGACTCGGCCATCGTCACCGCCGTCATGGCCGGCTTGGTTGATCAGCCCGTGCGCACCTTTTCCATCGGTTTCGCCGAGGAAGCCTTCAGCGAAACGCCCAAAGCCCGGGCCGTGGCCGAACGCTTCGCCACTCGCCACACCGAATTCGTGGTCGGCTTCGACGAGGCGCGAGGGGCCATGGAAGCCGTGGTCGCGGCCACGGACATGCCCTTTGCCGATCCCTCGGCCCTGGCCTCCTGGCACCTGTGCAGGCTCACGCGCCAACACGTCACCGTGGCCCTAAACGGCGACGGCGGCGACGAAATGTTCGCCGGCTACCAGCGCTACTGGCTCGATCCCCTGGCCGACGCCTACGCCCGACTGCCGCATATCGTCACGCGCCGGCTGGTCCCCTGGCTGGCCGGGCTGCTGCCGGCCAAGGGCGACGTGCCCGTGGAGGCCGACTGGCGCGCCGGCATCAAACGTCTGGCCCAGGCCACGGCTATCCCGCGCGCCGCCAGCCTCGTGCGCTGGGGATCCTATTTCTCCCCGGCCGACCGGCTGGCCCTTGTGCGCCCGGAATTCGCCAAGGCCGCCGGCCCGGCCGATTCCGTGGCCCTTTACATCTATACCGCCGCCGCGTCCAAGGCCGATGCGCCGCTGGACGCCTCGCTTTTCGCCGACGCCAACATCTACCTGCCCGGCGATCTGCTGGTCAAAGCCGACCGCATGGCCATGGCGAGCGGCCTGGAAGGCCGCTCGCCGCTGCTCGACAGCGAACTGGCCGCCTTCGCCGCCCATCTGCCCACACGCCTCAAGCTGCGGGGGCTGACCGGCAAATACCTGCTGCGCCGAGCCTTCGCCGACCTGTTGCCGCCCGGCATCGCCAACCAGTCCAAGCGCGGCTTCGGCCTGCCCGTGGCCGGCTGGTTCCGGGGGCCGCTAAAGGCCTTTGCCCACGACCTGCTCATCGGCGGCAAGGTTTGCCGGGAAATTGCCCGGCCCGAAGCCGTGGAAGCGCTGCTGGCCGCCCACGCCGCCGGCCAGGCCGACCACGGCAAACGCCTCTTCGCCCTGGTCATGCTGGAACTGTGGCTGCGACGGTTTTTTTAGGAAGAGACAGAAGAGGAAGAGGCCTCCGGCGGCCGGGGGCCTGAGGCCCCCGGACCCCCCCAAATAGGAAAAGGGGTAAAGGGGCAAGTTGGAAGCGGAAGGCCGGCAGGCCTGGGCATAAAAACGCCGGAAGCGGTCTCCCGCTCCCGGCGTTGTCATTTGGGGGCAGAGCCAGCTTAGCCGAGCAACTCGTTGACTTTCTTCATGACGGCAAAGGCGTCGGCCACATAGAGCACGTCGGCCTTGCCCTGGGCCCAGCCGCAGGCGGCGTCGAGGTTGACGGCCCGCCGTTCGGTGATGAAGCGCCAGCCGACGACATGGGGCTCTTCGCCGTGGCAGCAGGTGGCCAATCCCTTTTGGTGGCGCGGGGTGGAGCCGGTCTGGCCGACCTGATGCAGATGCGTCAGGAACGGCAGCACGGCCTCGCCTTCGCCGCCCATGTCCACCAGCGACTTGCTGCTGCCAAGGGACGCCTTGGACGCGCCCAGGAACCCGAGAATCAGCTGGCCGGCCTCGGCCGTGTGGGGCGCGCCGTCGGCCTGCTTCTTGGTCCAGCCGGCGCCGGCAACGAACAGCGTCGTGGCGTCGGGGCGGATGGTCTGCTCGTCGGCCGAGGGGGCGACGATGGCTTTGACCGTGGTGCGGGTCATGGCCGGGATGACGGCGACGTCCACGGCGGTGACGGCGGCCTGGCCGGGCGCGCCGTCGTAGGCGGCGTAGCAGCCGGCCGAGACGGTGAGGCACCACGGGCGGGCTGTGCGGGTCAGCTCGGCGGTCATGCGCTGGCGGTAGAAGCCGCGCGTGGCCACGGCCTTGCCGTCCTTGGCGGCCACGGCCGTGACATGGGCGTCGATGCGTCCGCCCAGGCGCGCGGCCACGCCCGGCAGGGCGCGGGAGACCCGGGAGTCGTCGGCGGCCACGATGATGGTCGCGCCGGCGGCCTTGGCCAGGGCTTCCATGGCGGCGGCGTCGGTGGCGTAGCGGGCCGGGGCAAAGGCTTCGCCGGTCACGGCATAGACCTGTCCGCAGGCGGCCGCGGCCGCTGCGGCCGGGGCGACGTCGGCCCCGAAAAGGCCCACGGCCAGGGGCGCGCCCAGGCCTTCGGCCAGGGTCTTGGCGGCGGTCAGGGCTTCCAGGGAGGCTTTGGGCAGGGAGCCGTCAGCAGCCACGGGAGAGATGAAGAGAATGGTTTCCATGGCGGCCTCCTTAGTTTTTCAGCCAGTCGACGATTTCCTGGGCAATGACGTCGACGGGCGTGTCCTTGACCACGCGGGTTTCGCGCTTCTGGGCCGGCAGGGTCACGGACTGGTAGTCGATGGCGTCGGCCTTGACAGCGGCCGGCTTGGCCTTTTGCAGGGCCGGCATGACAAGGCGCATGTTGGCCATGCCCACCTGCGGATTGTTGGGCGGCTCGGGCAGTTCGCCCGTGGCCCAGCCGAGCACGGCCGGCGCGCCGGAGCAGGTGGAAATCTGGTACGCGCCGCCTTCGACGCGCTCCATGATCTCCAGGCTGCCGTCGGCGCCCACGGTGAGCTTGTCCACGCCCTGGAAATGGTCGGCGATGCCGAGCTTTTCGCCCAGGATCTGCAGGGTCGAGCCCGAGCCGCGGGAGGCCGACTGCCAGCCGCCGAACACCAGCAGCTTGGAGGCGTCCAGGCCGGCAATGCCGGCAATGACGGCGTGCAGGGCCTCGGCCACCTCAAAGGAGTCGGTGAATCCGCTGGCCGGGCCGTCGGCCACCACCAGCTCGAAGGGGGCCTTTTGGGCCACGGTCATCATGAGCTGCTGCAGCTTGGCCTTGGGACCCAGCGACACCAGCCAGACCTTGCTGCCGGCGACGGTCTTGGCCAGATGGGCCGCCTCGTACAGGGCGTGGGAGGCCCAGGGGTCCAGCACCGAAGGCAGCATGAGTTCGTTTTTGAGTCCCCAGCCGGCCGGTCCCTTGACCGGCTCCAGCGTCTGCAGCGGATCAGGCACGATGCCGCCGCATACGACGATATGAAACATAAGCGCTCCTTGTCGGGGGGCCGGAGGAACCGGGGTAGGGAACCCTTTTTTGCAAAAAAGGGTTCCCTACCCCGGACCCCCTCCCTCCCAAAAAACTCTCAATAGTCTAAATTAGTTGCCGCTAATTCCCTTATCGGGGGCAGCGCAGGGACGCCATCCCGTCCCTGGGCTGCCCCCGCCAAGGGGGGCCGGGGGGGATTATCCCCCCCGGCGGGTCCAGGGCAGAGCCCTGGCGGGTCGCGGGCAGCGCCCGCGCGGGTGCAGGGCAGCGCCCTGCTTAATTCTCGGCCGAGTGCAGGCCGCCGGCGCCGGCGGCGAAGCGGACGTTGGTGCGCTCGGGGTCGGTCTTGGACGGTTTGGAGCAGTTCCACAGGCAGGCGCCGCAGTGCAGGCATTTTTCGCGGTCAAAAAGCGGCACGCCGTCGTCGGGGTTGGTGGTGATGGCCTGGCCGGAGCAGGCTTCGATGCAGGTCTTTTCGCGGCAGGCCCGGCAGGTGTCGTGGTCCTCGAAGGTGACGTGGTCGGCGTAGCCCGGGGCGGCCTGCACCTTGCCGCCGATAAGCAGCGCGTCCTGGTGGGAGATGAGCAGCTTGCCGTCGTATTCGATGGCCGGCCAGCCCACGCGGTCCATGAGCGCGTCGTGCAGGGCCAGGCCCTTGGCGGTGCAGTCCTTGCGGATGCGCGCGATCTCCTCGCAGGAGACGCGGCCCCGGTAGTATTCCTCGATGGACGGGATGCGCTTGTGGACCGGCTCGGAGTCGGCCGGCCAGCACAGCGCGCCCTTGGTCAGGCCGGAAATCGCCATGCCGACGACGCCCGGAATGAAGCCCGAGGCAAAGGCCTCGCGGGAGCGGCGGGCCTGCTTGGCTTCGGCCTCCAACCAGGAGGCGCGGCGGCGGGCCACGTAGGTCTTTTCGAGGTTCTCGTTCGTGAACGGCAGACCCTGCTCCAGGAGCTGCACCACGGCTTCGCCGAGCATGACGCCCGAGGCCCAGGCCTCGTCCACGCCGGATCCGGTGAGCACGTTGGTGGTGCCGGAGCCTTCGCCGATGCGGGCGTAGCCGTCGCCGACGAGGTAGGGTTCGCCGTTCTGGCCGCACTCTTGGAGCGTCTTGGCCCCGAAGGAAGTGAGCGTGCCGCCTTTGAGGTATTTCCAGAGATAGGGATGCTGCATCCAGTGCTGGAGGTAGCGGTAGGCGGTGCGCACGGGGTTGTCGAACCAGCTGGGCACGAAGATGCCCAGCGAGGCCTTGCGGTCGGGCAGGACGTAGAGGAAGCCGAAAATCTCGGGTTCGGGGTAACCGATGGTGTGGATGACCGTGCCGGGCCTCAGGGGGCAATGGCCGGGCAGGTCCACCACGACCTTCATGCCCACGGCGTAGTCGCGCTGGTGGTGGCCGATGGGCAGTCCCCGGGCGTCGTCGATGGCGCGGCCCACGGGACCCACCGGGCCGTCGCCGACCACGGTCAGCTTGGCCCGCACATCCATGCCGGGCATGTAGGCGGCGTCGGGCTTGCCGGCCTTGTCCACGCCCTGGTCGGCCAGGCGCACGCCCACGACCTTGCGGTGTTCGATGATGGGCGCGGCCCCGGGCGAGGACGGCCATATCTGGGCCGCGCCGGTCGCCATGACGTTGTTGCCGACCCACTGGTTGAACTGGCCGATGGAGAAGGTCAGGCCGCCGTGTTTGTTGAGAAACGGCGGGATGTACGGCAGTTCCCAGGAGAAATCCTTGTAGGTGCAGCCCGGGAAGCGGCCGCCCAGAAGCTTAAACGCAGCGTCGGCGGCTTTCATGGGCAGCGGCCGGCGGCTGGCTCCGTGGGGATCGAGGAGGTAGACGACCTTTTCCTCGGTGATGGGCGCGCACATGGGCAGGCAGGCCGGATCGAGGTCGGGCAGGGTTTCGCGGATGGCCCGGGCCTTGGAGACCACGCCCGAGACGCCCACGCCGATGTCGTCGGCGCGCTCGTAGCAGATGACCTGGGGCGGCATGCCGGGCATGAGGTCGCTTTCCATGACCGGGGAGCCGTCCTCGTTGACGATGCCCCGGGCGAGCGTGGTCAGAAACCCGCCCATGGCCGGCCCGAAGCCGACGCAGACAATGTCCGTTTCCATGACCTGCCGCTCATCCATACGCGCCTCCGTGCTGGGTGGGAGGAGGAGGCGAAGAGCTGGGGGAGGAAACCCCTTTTTGAAAAAAGGGGTTTCCTCCCCCAGACCCCCACCTTCCCCAAAAACTTTTCAAGGGGGTTTTATGGCGTCATGCCGTGTTGCCGCAACGTTCCCCCGTCAAGGGGGACCGGGGGGATTGCCTCCCCCCGGCGGGGGAGCGGGGGCAAGCCCCCGCGTTTTGTTACATCGGATAATCAAGCGCTTCCGGGATCATGACCTGGGTGAGCGCTTGTCCGGCCCGTTCGCGGGCCGCGCCGCAGCCGGCCAGGGACGCGTCCGCGGCGGCGCGCAGGCCGGCGAAGGCGGTCAGATCGGCTCCGGCCGGGGCATAGCCGTAGATCAGGGACGCGCAGACCTTGGCGGCCTCGCCGGCGGCCTTGGCCGCCTGGATGCGGGCCAGATCGCTAAAGAAGGCGACGTAGCCTTCCAGGCCCTCGGCCACCACCGGATTTTCCGGCCCCTTGGCGGCCAGCTCCAGCACGTCGAGGATCTGCAGGCGCGTGGCGATCAGCGGACACAGGGCGTCGGCCAGGGGGAAAGTCACGGCTTGCCGGTTGCTGTGGTAGAGCTTTTTGCCGTCGGCGTCCTTGTTGGCGGACAGGAAGTCGAGGGTGTGCTTCCACAGCGTCAGGCCGGCGGCCACCGAGGCCGCGCCGGTCTCGGGATGGGAAGCGGCCACGCGGTTCATCTCGGCGATGTAGTTGTCCACGTAGGCCAGGAAGATGTCGCTGGCCATGGTGATGCCCATCTGACGGCGCTGGACGCATTCGGGGCCTTCGTAGGTGGCTTCGAGCTGGCTGTCGTTCCATTTGTGGAACAAGAACCCGGGGCAGTCCTCGGTGATGCCGTAGCCGCCCATCATGGCCACGGCCTCGCGCATGACCGTGGCGCCGTGGCCGGTGTTCCACAGCTTGCAGGCCGGGCAGAGCACGCCGGCTTCGGCTTCCAGCGCCTGGTACTTGACCACCGGATCGGCGTCCAGGGCCTCGAAACGGGCGGCGTCGCGCCCGGCTTCGGGGGCAAACAGCAGATTGACGTATTCGATGGCCTCGGGCTGGACCTTTTTGAGCGCCGTCATCTGGCCGCGCGCCCCGGACACGCCCTTGGCGGCCAGGGCCGCGTCCTTGGCCTTTTCCGTGGGATCGAGCTGGTCGAAAAGCCGCGCCGTGGCGAACCCCAGGGAAGCCCCGGCCTCGCCGGCGGCCCAGACTTCGGCCAGACGGATGACGGCGTCCTGCTTCTGCTGCAGGCCGAGTTCGAATTTCGCCGAACCGGCCTCGCAGGCGTCGCCGCCCCGGAATCGGCCCCGCTGGTAGCGGATGACCGGCTCCACGGCCGAGAGCAGCTTGGCCGTGGTCATGAGCGCCACCGGCACGCGGGTGCGGTGGAACACGGCGGCGATGACCTCGGAGTGGGAATAGTTGGGGACGATGCAGCCGTCTTTCACGGTGTAGCCGCCGACGATGCGGCTGGCCGGCACCTTGAGGTTGAAGACCGGGTCGCGGGTGGAGGACAGCTGGTGCACCATCTTCAGCGTAGGCGCGCCGCGGTCGAACAGGCCCGGGTCGGTCTCTTCCAGGATGATGATGCAGGAGGATTTGATGCGCGCATCAGCGGTGTCCACGGCGGCGGTGGCGTAGTTGGCGAAGTCCATGCCGGTGATGAAGCGGCCGCGCTTTTCCACGTGCAGGATGGGCTCCTGGCCGTCTTCCCAGGAATCGACGCGCACCTTGCCGGTGAGGACTCCGGTGTCCACGCCGACGTAGGGGATGGGTTCGGTCAGCGCGAACGCGCCGCGCCAGGGGGCGCGATCCGGGGCCGGGGCGCACAGGGTCATGTAGTGGTCGCGCTGTTCGGTGGTGCCGCGCTCGTGGATGGGCGACAGGGCCAGGTTGTTGGCCAGGGAGCAGGTGGCCGCGCCGGCGTCGACCCAGGAAAGTTCGAAGGCGACCAGGGACAGGGCCATGTTTTTCGGCCCTTCGATGAAGCCGCCCTGGTGGGGATCAAGGAAAACGGCGGTGATGCCGGCTTCGTCAAAAGTCTTGAGCAACGAGTCCTTCTGCTCGGTCCATTCATGGGAATGGCGCACGCCGTCGGCCACCATGCGGGCCACGACGCCCCGGGCCACGGAACGGGCCGACTGCACGGCCATCTGGAGATCGAAGCGGTCGGCGTAGCGCCACATGATTTGCCGGACATCGTCGCCCGGGAGAGTGCGTAGGGTTTCCATAGGTCTCGCCTGGTTCGTGGTTGCTGGCGCGGGAGCGCAAGTGTGCGCTGATTATAAAGTAGGGGAAGCTAAAATATTCGGCTCCACGCGTCAATCCGGGGCGCGCGGCGAAGCCGGCTGCCCTGGGGCGTCGAACAGGCCGGCATCGCGGCGGTTTCCTGTCCGGCCGGACTTGTGCAAATGGTCGCGGTCCGGTACGAATCCAGGCAGGGGGCGTGTCCCCGCAACCTCCGACTCCGACGGGCGGCCATGCGGTATGTGCTGACGCACCATTTCGACCCGGACTTCGAACAGCGCCGGCTGCGCCCGAAGAACCGGGAGGACGGCAGCGTGGACCAGTTCGACCTGGGCTACGTGCAAAACGTCGCCGCCGGCCAGCTCCTGGCCGAATGGACGCCCCTGGCTCCGGGCGAGGACGCGCCGGACGGGGGAATAGTTTCGGAAAACACGGCCTTTCCCCACGGCGAGGGCTGCAAGGTCGACCCGGACAACCCGCTGCGACTGCTGGCCGCCGTCAACGGCCATGTGGCCCGCATCGACGGCCGCATCACCGTGCGCGAGACCCTGGCCATCGGCCGCGACATTGATTTCCACACCGGCAACATCGTGGCCCTGGGCGACGTCATCATCGGCGGCGACATTCGTTCCGGATTCACGGTCATGGGCCGCCACATCACGGTGACCGGGCTGGTGCTGGCCGCCCGGGTGCGGGCCATGGGCAACGTCACCTGCAACGGCGGCATCCAGGGCGGCGGCAAGGCCACCCTGCGGGCCGGGCGCAGCCTGCGGGCCAGGTTTTGCGAAAACGCCGTGCTCCACGCCGCCCAAAACATCCTCATCGACGGTTCGGCCATGCATTGCCGGCTTTTCGCCGGGGAAAAGCTGGCGGTCAAGGGCCGGCTGGCCGGGGGCGAAGCCTACTGCGGCGAGGCGGTCTACGTGGGCGAGCAGCTCGGCGGCGGCGGCCAGAGCCAGACGCGCATCCTGCTCGGCTACGACCCCGAGCGCATCCACAAGGACCAGCACATCAAGGCCGGCCTGCGCCAGGCCCTGCTCGACGTCGAGGCCTGCCGCGTGGATCTGGGGCGAGGCGGGGAAGCCGCCAAGGACTGCGCCGATGCGCTGGCCCAGGGCGAGCAACGCATCGAGGCCTTCCGCCGCCAGCTCAAGCGTTTGTGGGAGAGTCCGGCGGCCACGAGGCGTTTTTCCAGCTGCCGGGTCATCGTGCCGGGCCGTATCGGGGCCAATGTGGAAGTCTCCATCGGCGAGGCCCATGCCGTCATCCCCGAGGACACCCGCGACGCCGTGGTCCGCTACCAGGACGGCGAGATCGTGGTGGAGCATCCGGCGCTGCGCAAATAGGCGCGCCCCTACGACGTCTGGTCGTAGTCCGGGTTGTCCTCGGGTTCGAGGTCGAGCACTTCCTCGCCGCCGATGTAGGGCATGAGGATGGGGTTTTCCACGGCCTTGAGCAGATTGGCGATGGCCCCCTTGAGACGGTTGACGTTCTCCACGATCAAATTCACGTACTGCATCTTTTTTTCGACTTCCATGCGCTCAATGGTCAGTCCGATGAGATGCCGCATGGCGGCCTCGGCGTGCAGCGGCCAGGGGCCGGGCACCAGCTGCATGGCCTCGCTGATAAGGGTCGTGCCGATCTCGTCTTCGTGGTCGAGAAAGTCTTCGTAATCTTCCAAGATCAGCTCGGCCCCGTTTTTCATGATGGCCAGCACGTTGTTGCCCACGTGGGCCATGCCGCCGGCCGCCTTGGCCAGGGCGTCGCGGCCCACTTCCAGCTGGCGGCCCACCGTCAGGGACACGATGCGGGCGCAGTCGGCCAAAAAGTCGGTCTCGTAGCGGTCGAAATAGTTGGCCTTCTTGGAATAGAGCATGATCAGGCCAAAGGCCTTTTCATCCGGGCCGCGCAGGAAAAACGACAGCCGGCAGCGGTAACCTTCGAGATAGGGCACGCAGTCGATGGACTCGCCGCCGCGCTCCGGGCCAAGCAGGTTGTTGGAGCGCACAAAAAGCATTCGCGGATTGGCCACCGAGCGCATGACCGGATGGTGGGGCAGGGCCTCTTCCATGAACTTGACGAAGATAGGCGTGGCCCGGCCGGTGTGGGTGTTGGCCGCGATGTTGACCCAGTGGCCGGACTCGTCGCGCAGGCGGCAAACGTAGAGGTCGGCCTTGAGTTCCTTGAGCAGCACCTCGGCGCTTTGCTCCAGGATTTCATCGGCGGTCTGAAAGTCCTGGCCGGCGTTAATCAGCTCGTAGAAGATCTCGAGCATGAGCTTGGCTTTTTCATGGGCCTTCTTGGCCAGGCCGAAGCGGTGCTCCAGCTGGACCAGGCCGGGGTTGGCCTTGCGCAGGCCCTCGATCTTGGTGACCTTGAGCCGGTCAAGCTCCAGGCGGATGGCGGTCAGCACGCCAAGCAGGGATTCCCAGTCCGTCACCGGCCGGTCCGTATCGTCGAGCTGCGGCGTGAGCGGCAGCACGTCCAGGGACGTCTTGATGGACAACAGCAGATCGCATACGGCCCGGCGCACGGCTTCCGGGGCGGAGCCGATGATGTTGAGCAGATGTTCGCGAGGGTCGCTTGCCGTCAGCAGAAGCGGCGTGGCAATGGGGCAGCAGTCGGCTTTGAGGGTCATGTCGCTTCCTTGGGCGCGGGCACGGGGTCGGATGGCTACAGCATAGCGCGGGCCGCGCCGTCTGTCATCCGGCCGTCACAAGGAGACGACGTCGAAGCGCATGGTCTCAAGATCGGCGATAAGCACCTTGCCGCACAGCGCCCCTGGCCGGCCGGCCAGCAGGCGTATGGCCTCGGCCGATTGCAGGGCGGCCACGGCCATGACCGCCGGCGACGGACAGCCCAGCACGTCTTCGGCCGCCGTGCCCGAGCCGCCGCCGCCGAAAAGATCGGCCGGCGACGGGCCGCCGGGCAGCACCGTGGCCACCAGGCCGGTGTAGCCGGCCACGGCCCCGGTCACCAGCGGAATGCCGCGCGCGGCGGCGGCGGCGGTCAGCGCCGGCCGGTCCTTAAGGCCGCCCAGGGCGTCCACGGCCACCGCCGCGCCGCTAAGCAGCGCGTCCATGCCGGCCCGGTCCAGAAAGGTGGCCTGGGCGCGAAATTCCACCGAGGCATTGACGGCCGCCGCCCGCTCGGCGGCGAGGGCCGCCTTGGGCCGGCCCACGGCGTCCAGGCGCGAGAGCAGCTGGCGATTGAGGTTGCTTTCCTCGAACACGTCGCCGTCGGCCGCTTCGATGATGCCCACCCCGGCCCGCACGAGATTTTCCACGATGCCGCCGCCAAGCCCTCCCAGGCCCACCAGGGCGGCCTTGGAGGCCAACAGCCGGGCCTGTTCGGCCAGGGAAAAAGCATGGAGGTTGCGGGCGTAGCGCAGGGGGGTCAAGCCGGCTTCCAGGGCGGCGATCTCCACCAGCCTGGGAGCCAGGGCGAAGCGCGCGGCCAGTTCGGCCACGGCCGGGACATCGAGGAAACGGCCGGGCCGGCCATCGGGATAGGTTCCGTCCCGTGCGGCGGCCTCCAGGGCCGCGGCCAGGGCCGGGTCGGCGGGGGCAGCGGCGGTCATCGGGCGGGAAGGCATGTCGTGGGCCATAACGACCTCCGGCGGGCGGGGCGGCTACGGACGAACCGGCCCGGGGATGCTCAGGGGGGCCGGGCGTTCTCGCGGCCCCCCTGCCAAACTTCACAAACGCAAAATGGCGTCATCCCCGGCGTGGCGTTGCCGCGATTCCAAGGGGTGCGATTCAGCCGCCGGTGATGGGCGGCACAAAGGACACGACGCTGCCCGGGGCCAGCACGGTGTCGAGGCTCGCCGGGGCTTCGTTGACCAGCACCGACCCCAGGGCTTCGGGTTCGATGCCGAGCCGGTCGGCCAGTTCACCAACGGTTTCGCCGGGGCCGATGGAGGCCACGCCGCCGGGAGGGGCATAGGGGGCCAACGTCGCCAAGGCGCGGACGGTGACGGTGTCGCTCACGCTTCGCCCTCCGGAGCTTCGATCCATTTATTGAGGGCCTGGACGATCTTGGTGGCTTGATCGCGGCTGGAGATGGCGAACTTGGACTGCACGCGGTAGGTGTCGCCGGATTTCTTGTAGCGGCGGATGGCGTAGCGGTCCGGGCTGTAGGCGTCTTTCTTGGGGTCCCACTGGACGAAGCGGAAAATGATGGTGGTCCAGGCCCCTCGGGTCAGGATCACCTTGTCCAGCTCCTTGGTGAGCATAACGCCGTCTTCTTCGTAGTTGACGGTCAAGTCGTCAATGGTCTCGGCCACGCGGGCACCTCGCTTAGGAATTTTCGGACTGGTGTTGCAGTTGGGAATCGCGTTCCCGGCGGCGTTCCTGAAGCCTGGCCTCGCGGCGGGCGGCGGCTTCGCGGTTGCGGCGGCGGTCGGCGTCGGATTCTAAAATAAGCGGCGGCACGGCCTGGGGGCGGCGTTCGGCGTCCAGGGCCACATAGGTCAGATAGGCCGAGCCGGCGTGGCGGGTCTCGCCGGTGATGGGGTTTTCGCACTCCACCCGCACGCCCACTTCCATGGAGGTCGCGCCCACGAGGTTGACGCTGGCCAGGAAGGTGACGACCTCGCCGATATAGGCGGGTTTTAAGAAATCCATGCGGTCGATGGAGGCGGTGACCACGGCCGAGCGGGCGTGGCGTATGGCGCAGATGCCGCCGGCGGTGTCGATGTATTTGAGGATGACGCCGCCGTGGACGTTGCCGGCCGGGTTGGCGTCGGAAGGAAGCATCCGCTGGGGCATGACCACATGGCTGGCCGAGACGGGCTTGGGGTCCAGGGAACGTTTTTCAGGCGCGCTCATTTGGCGGTGTACCCCTTTTCCTTCATGCATTCGTCGATGATGGCCTGCTGTTTGGCCTCGGCGTCGTCGCCGGCCTTGACGAAGGCGGTGGAGACGTAGGCTTTGTTTTCACACTCGGAATAGTCCCGGTCCACGGCCTCCTGGGGCACATTGTCGGCGTGGGGCACGATGGAACCGCAGCCCAGGGCTGTGGTTGCCAGGGCCAGGGCGGCGGCAAGGGTGAATCGGCGAAACATGGGGGGCCTCCTTGGGGCCGTGTGGGCGTCGGATGGGAAAGCCTTAGCGTTCCCGGGGGGGCGGGGTCAATGGAGAGGGGGCGACCAGATCTATGAGATAAGTGAAGACAAGTAGATGCAAGTATCGTTTTGAGTCTGAGTATTTAGATATTTACAAAGGGTGGTGCCATAGTTATTTTTGTCTGCTATTTCCAAATTCTCTGGCTATTAGCCTTTATTTTTTTTTGAATTATGCTGGAAATGTCCATTTTTAAAACATTTGAAAGTTGAACGCAGTAAATTATTACGTCAGCGATTTCGTCGCCAACGCATTCGTTGTTAGCAGTTTCTGACCATTGAAAGCATTCTAATAATTCTGATGCTTCCAAAGAAATTGATATAGCAAGGTTTCGAGGGGTTTGTGGTCTGCTGGAATCTTTTTCGTACCATTTGTTTTTAATGGCCAAGCTGTTGACTTGTGCCAAAATTTCTTCAAGATCCATTGAATATCTCCCCGGTAGTGGCATGAATGGCCATATATCTTGGAGTTTTCCAAGGAACTCCATATTTTTTTTGCACAGAATTGTTTGGAATGACCTCGTCTATGTGTTTCACTGAAAAGCCGGACAGAGTTAATTGATTGATGTACGTGCTTATCGGTCTATGGAAATATGGTATATTTTTAATTACGTTTAAATTGTCTAGTGATATTGTTAAATCAAAAACTGTATCAAGTTCTTTTGCGTATTCATATTCTTGAGGCATGAATATAGATTTGTATTCGTTGTAAAAACAAGGGTGCGGAATAGAGAAGACAAATAAGCCAGATTTATTGATTGTTTTACGTATGGAGTCAAACCAGTGTTTGATGTTTCCTACGCACTGCGCACATAGGTGGGAGATGATTAAATCAAATTTCCTTGGATAATTGTAATTTTCTATGGTGCAATTGACAAGGTCTATGTTTATTTCTTCTAGGGTTGCTTTTGCAACTTCAAACATGCCTTGCGAAGGCTCGATCCCAAAAGCGTGATCGGCGTGGTGTGCGATTCGTTTCAGTAGATGCCCTGTTCCACACCCAATTTCCAGTAATGAAACGGGTGAAAGTCTTTCGGTTAAGTTTTCATAATATGGTAAAAATATATCACAGAAGGTTATGTCGCAACCGTTTTCAATTTGGCTCTTCCTAATTGCAGCGGCTTTATTCCACGCATGCGTCATGAGATTTTTCCTTTGTAATCCTTAAAATATCTTTTGCAAGAGCAATGATTTGCGGGCCAGAGTTGTTGTCGAATATTGTAATTTCATGATTGGGATGCGTGCCTCGTGCAATCGCTAGTTCTTCTGCGCCGCGTCGATTTCCGTTTATCAAAGTAAATCTCGCCTCAGGCGGAATTCCGTCGTCTGCAACGTAGACATTGACTCCAGCATTCTTTAGTTTTGCTAGGGTAACTATGTCTTCATTTGTTGTGATGAATATTTCTATCTGGACATTTGTGCTTGATAATTGTGTTATTGATTTTAATAATTTATCTGACCGAGTAATCCACGAAATGCGATTGCTGACGATAGATACGCTGCTTCCTCGGGAAATAAAATTGTGTAGAAAAACTAAGGTGTCGGCTTCAGATTTTTGTATTTCAACTCTGGGTAAATACTGTATTCCTTTTTTCGCGTATGCAATGACAATTGCTACTATTTCGACGACAGTTATAGAAACTAATGATGATAGATATGGAAGGTCTTGACTGTAATTGCTGCGAAAAAACCAAATATAGACTATTCCGCAAATAGATAGAGCTGTAGTTGTGACAATTGTCGCAAAAAAGAAATTTAAGACACGATGAATATATGTTTGCATCAATTCACCTGGGCGTATGCTTCTAACATTGGAGGTAACTATCGATGTCTGTGTTTATATGTCATATCTGAGTATAAATAAAGGGCCATGTTATCCCTTTGCGGCCCCACTGGGGCTATCTTGCCAATATTCCGAAAAAAATAGTTTTTAAGTTATTTCCTCGATCCGTAAACAGCTTCAGTTCAACTTACTTTGCCGGTACAGTTTGTTGTTGAAAAAGATGTAATATTTTAGCATGTTGACTTCGCAGGTCTAGGCAGACGTCTTTCACCCGCGAGGTGCGCCACATGGGAAAGCTGACCCTTGAGATCACCGAAGAACCGATCGCCGGCAATGCCGGGCTTGTAGCCATGGGCGAACTCATGCGCATCAGCGACATCGACTCCACCTGCGCCAAACGGGAGTCCCCGAACTATCAGGTTGCTGAGAAGGACATCCTGCGGAGCCTTGGCGGTCTCATTGGAATAGGCAAGGTGGGTTTCGACCACGTGCGGCAATTCAAGAATAGCGAGTTCTTCGTGACAGCCCTGGGGGTTGGTCGTGTGCCGTCGGAAGCCACTCTGCGTCAGCGTTTCGAGGCCATGAGCCTTGATCGGAACGTCCACGAAGCCATGCCCATGTGCTCTGTGCGCATGCTGCGCAAGCTGGATTTCAAGCCCCGGATCGTCACCGTACCTCACTTTGTTGGCGTGCGGATCGACACCGACTCCACCATCCTTGACAACAGCGACACCAAGAAGGAGGGCGTCGCCAAGGGCTACACCGGGATTCTCGGCTACGCCCCGGTCTGCTCGTTCCTTGAAGGCGGCCTGATTGTTGGAGCCAAGCTTTGTCCAGGGAGCCATCACCCCCTGCATGAAGGGGCCTTGGACTTCCATGCCGGGGTCCGCTCGCGGGTGCGCAAGCTGACCAATGCCCGCCTGCTCTGGGTGGACGACGCAGCCTTCGATGATGGGGCACTCATGGCGGCGCGGCTCAAGGCCGGGGACAGTTTCATCACTCGCCACAATCTGCGCCGAGAAAAACCAGAGATTTTGATCAACCTGGCCATGCACGAAGGACAAGTTCATTCTCCCAGGCCCGGCAAGACTGTTTACACGGGAAGCACCCGCCGGGAACGTGAAGAAATCGGAGAGGTCCGGCTGGTGTATGAGATGACCGAGAGGACCAGCAAGAAAGGGCAGACCCTGCTCTTGCCAGAGTACAAAGTCTTCAGTGTCTGGACGAACCTCGAGAAGGTGTCCGATGCCGACATCCTGCGGTTGTACCGAGACCGGGGTACGTGCGAGCAGTATTTCGCGGAGCTGAAAAGCGAACTCGACCTGGAGCGCCTTCCGTCCGGAAAATTCAGCGTCAACGAGTTGTTCTTCCAGCTCGGGGTCCTGGTAAACAACATGCTGCGCGTGCTGGGCGAGTCGCTTCTCGACTCCGGGGTCATTGGGCTGAAGAGGGCAACGCGCCGCCGTTTGCGCACCATTATGCAGGGGATGATGTACTTGGGCGGACGGTTCGTCCGGCATGCGCGGCGAGTTGTCGTGAAGGTGGTGTCCAACGGCGGCTTCGGCGAAGCGCTTGTCGGCATGCAGAGACGGTTGGCGCAAGCCTAAAAATACGCGGAGTAACTTCCGTACCCGGGAGAGGTGTGCCCGAAAGTCGCTCAAATCCACCCTGACCTCTGCTCCAAAGCTGAAATCAGGAAAAAAGCATCCCATACTCGGCTGGGGCTGAGCAGAAAGGGCTGAAAGGAGCATCAAAAAGCACCTCGTCGGTGGCATAGAGAGATTTGGGGCTGCATGCCTACGGATTCAGGTTATTTTAATGAACTTTCCAGCTTTAGAAGCGGAAGACATAAACTTCTTGTCAACTGCCCTTTCCCTTCCCCAAACCCCCATTTGGCGCTAACCATGGCGGCAGACCCTTCAACCCGTCACCGCCCCCGGGCAAAAGGAATCCCGCCATGCCGCGATTTCCACGTCTCGCCCGTCTCGCCGGCTTCGCCCTGTCTCTGGCCATTTTCGCCCCCGCGCCCCAGGCCGACGCCTGCACCAGTTTCCGCCTCAAGGCGGCCGACGGCTCCGTCGTCTACGCCCGCACCATGGAATACGGCCAGGACCTCGCCTCCAAGGTCGCCATCTTCCCCGCCGGCTCGGCCTTTGTCGGGCTGACCCCGGACGGCGCGGCCAAGGGGCTGCGCTTTCGCGCCAAATACGGCTTCGTCGGCATGAACGCCTTTGGCACCAACATCGTCTGCGACGGCCTCAACGAAAAAGGCCTCATGATCGGCATGCTGCTCTTCCCGGGCTACGCCGGCTACCAGCCCTATTCATCGGCCAAGGCCGGCAGCACCATCGCCCAGTTCCAGGTCGGCGACTGGCTGCTCTCCCAATGCGCCACCGTGGCTGAAGCCAAACGCGAAATCGCCAAGATCCGCGTCTGCCAAGGCCCGGCCAGCCTCGACGGCGCGGCCATCGGCGCTTTGCCGCTGCACTACACCATCCACGATGCCACCGGCGCGTCCGCCGTCGTCGAATATGTGGGCGGCGAGCTGCGCATCCACGACAACCCCTTGAGCGTCCTCACCAACTCCCCGGATTTCGACTGGATGCTCACGTACTTAAGCAACACCGTCAATCTCTCGGCCACCAACGTGCCGGCGCTGGACCTCAAGGGCTACGTGGTGCGCCAGACCGGCCAAGGCTCGGGCATGCTCGGCCTGCCCGGCGACTTCACCCCGCCCAGCCGCTTCGTGCGCATGACCGCGCTCACCCAGTCGGCCCTGCCCGCCCCCAACGCCGAAGCCGCCGTGTCCCTGGCCATGACCATCATCGGCAACGTGGACATCCCCAAGGGCGCGGTGCGCGGCGTCGAAGACGGCAAGCCCATCTACGACGTCACCGAATGGACCGCCGTGGCCGACGCCGCCCGGGGCCGCTACTACTGGCAGACCTACGCCGACAAGAACTGGCGCTACGTCGACCTCAAAGCCGCCCTAGCCGCCGCCGCCGGCAAGCCGACCTCCATCGCCATTAGCGGGCCGCCGACCTACATCGACGCCACCAGCGCCGCCAAGCCGGGACTGTAGGGGTGGAGTTTGGTAACATGCTGGAATGATGAGAAGATGCCTCCGGCGGCCGGGGGCTCAGCCCCCCGGACCCCTGGATTGGGGCGCGGTCGGTCGGGTGGGGGGATGGTCGGTGGGCGGCAGGCCCGAGAGAAGAGGGGTGCTGGAATTTCCGGGATTTCCCCGGGCGGAAGCCACCCGGGGAAATCCCGGAAATTCCAGCACCCACCTCGCCAGCGAAACGGGCCGATTTTCACGCGATCAAAACCTCGCGTGAAAATCGGCCCGTTTCGCATTTTTGGAGAAGGTCGCGTACACCCTTACAATTGTTGTTATGTGGGGTCTGGGGGCCTCAGGCCCCCAGCCGCCGGAGGCCTCCGTTCCACCTTCCCTTGACGCCACCCTAGCCGGGCGGGTATCGGGCGGATTCGTTTCTTTTTGCAACTTTTTTCCGGTCTGGTTCCTCGTATGTCCGTCTCTGACAAGCCGCGTCTGTATTCCTTCGAGTTCGCCAGCCTGTGCGTGCTCATTTTTCTGGCGTATTGCAATATTTCGGTTTTTTACAGTCTGTATGTCTATTTTGAGACCCTTGGGGTGCCGCAGGCCTGGCGCGGGTTGCTTATTGGCGCGTCGTCGCTGGCCACCATGGCCGCTTATCTGACGGTCAGCCCGTTTCTGACCACGCAAAACGCGGCCAAGGCGGCGGCGGCGGGCGTTGTCGTGCTGCTGGGCTGCGGCGTGGCCTATTTGTACGCCGTGTCGCCCGGGGCGCTTTTGGCCGTGCGTTTGGCCAACGGCCTGGGCGTGGCCTTGGTGTCGGCCGGGGCCATGACGCTGCTTGTGGCGACCATTCCGCCAAGCCGCAGCGGCCAGGCCTTTGGCGTGTATTCTATCGCCATGCTGCTGCCGTATTCCGTGGTGCCGCCGATTTTCGATTGGCTGTCGCCGGCGCATATGGATTACCCGCATGGCTACGCCCTGGTGGCCATGGCCCTGGCTCCGGCGCTTATCGTGCTGGCGGTTTTGGGGCGACAGGTGAAAAAGCGCCGGCTGCCCCCGGCCGAGCGGCCGACGCTTTCGGCCATGGCCCGCAATGCGACCAAGGGGCCTGTGGCTCAGCTGTTGGCCGTCAACGCCATGTATTATTTGAGCTTCGCGTCGATCTTTTTTTTGGCCAAGAGTCTTTTCGCGGCCCGGGGGCTGGTTGGGGCGGGCGTCTTTTTTTCCATACAGACGGGCTGCATGTTGCTGCTGCGGCTTTTTGCCAACCGCGTGTTCGACGTGGCCCCGAAGCTGTGGCTCATCCGGTTTTGCTATGCGGTGACGGGCGGCACGTTTTTGCTGCTTTACGCGGCCCATTCCCAACCCATGACCTATCTGGCGGCGGTGCTGCTGGGTTGCGGCATGGGGGTGGGGTCGCCGTCGCTCAATGCCTACATGTACGAGTTGTCCGAGCCGGAATTTCGGGGGCTTAACGCCAATCTCATGATGCTGTCGCTGCAGGGCGGGAGTTTCGTGGGGCCGATCCTTGGCGGCGCGGCCGTGGCGGTCTGGGGCTACGACGGATTTCTCTTGGTCGGGGCCGGGGCCTGTCTGATCGGCCTGGTCATGAGCGCCGGCCTGGGCCGTTCCGCTTCTGGCACATCCGCTTCCTGACCACTCCCCCAATCCATTTCCCAAAAAAAGCCCCTTTTTTCCCCATATGGGGGGTCCGGGGGCCTCAGGCCCCCGGCCGCCGGAGGCATCTTTTGTCTTTTATCTAAACTAGTTCGCCACCAGCTTCACCAGCGCGTCCACCGCGCCGGGGCGTACGGTGTCCATGGTCATGACCAGGGTCAGGCCGATGACGGCGACCACGGTGACCCAGGCCACGGCGTTGAATATCGGGCCGTTGACGTAGTCGCCCATGAGCCGGCGGTTGTTGACCAGAAGCAGCATGAGGATGAGCACGAAGGGCAGCATGACGCCGTTTATGACCTGGGAGACGTACATGACGTC
The DNA here is from genome assembly GCF_004135975.1 of Solidesulfovibrio carbinolicus. NCBI lineage: Bacteria > Pseudomonadati > Thermodesulfobacteriota > Desulfovibrionia > Desulfovibrionales > Desulfovibrionaceae > Solidesulfovibrio > Solidesulfovibrio carbinolicus. The sequence continues at coordinate 434,474 of NZ_CP026538.1, forward strand.
TAAAAGCGGCATACCCGGGATGAGGATGGTGGCCGCGCCGATGACGATGCTAATGGTAAAGAGCCAAAAGAATTCCGGGGCCTTGCGGAAGTCCTTATCGATGCCGAGTTCCCAGCCCATGGCTTCGCAGATGTAGTAGGCGGTGGACAGCGGCAGGATGCCGGCGGCGAAAAGCGAGGCGTTAATGAGGCCCACGGCGAAGAGCCACGAGGCGTATTCGCCGACGAGGGGCTTTAAGGCCATGGCCGCGTCGGCGGCGGTTTCGACGGTAAGGCCTTGCTTGTGGATGGAGGCGGCGCAGGCGACCACGATGAACAGGGCCACGATGACGGCCAGCAGGCAGCCGACGACGACGTCGACGCGGGTGTAGCCGTATTTGTCGGCGGTGATGCCTTTTTCCACCACGGCGGCTTGCTGGTAGAACTGCATCCAGGGCGCGATGGTGGTGCCGATGAGCGCGATCATCATGGCCACGTAGCTGCCGCTTGCCTGAAACGACGGGGTGACGCAGGCCTTGGCCACCTCGCCCCAGGCCACGTCGGCCGAGAAGGCGGCCAGGGGATAGACCAGATAGATGACGCAGACCACGAGAAACACCCGTTCGACGATGCGGTAGGAGCCTTTGACGATGAGCAGCCACACGAGCAGGGCGGCCAGGGGCACGGACACGAACCGGCTGACGCCGAAGAGTTCCATGCCGGCGGCGATGCCGGCGAATTCCGAGATGGTGTTGCCGAGGTTGGTGAGAAACAGCGCCACCATGATGTAAAAGGTGGTGCGCAGCCCAAACGACTCGCGGATGAGGTCGGACAGGCCCTTGCCGGTCACCGCGCCCATGCGGGCGCACATTTCCTGGACCACCACCAGGGAGACGGCCGTGGGGATGAGCATCCACAAGAGCGAATAGCCGAACTGCGCCCCGGCCAGGGTGTAGGTGGTGATGCCGCCGGCGTCGTTGTCCACGTTGGCGGTGATGATGCCCGGGCCGAGCAGGGCGAAAAAGAGCAGGATATTTTTGCGCGAAAGCTTGGAGAAAAACGGCATTGGCGACCTCTGGGACTAGTGGGCGGCGAAGCGCGGCTTTTTGGTGATGGAGTCGGGCAGGAACAATTCGATGACGGCGTCGGCCGGCACGATGCCGACCATGTGGCCGTCTTCCAGCACCGGCACGGCCAGCAGATTGTACTTGGAGATGACTTCCATCACCTTTTCCGGCGTATCGGCCACGCCCACGGCCTTGAGCCCCACGGTCATGATCTCGGCCACGGCCATTTTCGGCGGCGACAGCAGCAGGCGCTTGAGCGTTACCACGCCAAGCGGCGTGTCGTCGCCCCGGATCACGTAGACGTAATAGATATTTTCGATTTCCGCGCCGACCAGCCGCAGGTAGGCCAACGCTTCCTCGGCGGTCATGGCCGGGGGCACGGCGGCGAACATGTTGTTCATCAGCCCGCCCGCCGTGTCTTCCTCGTGCTCCAGGAGTTCCTGGACCATCTCGGCGTCTTCGGCGTCCATGAGGCCAAGCAGTTCCCGGGCCTTTTCCTCGGGCAGATCGCCCAGGAGGTCGGCGGCCTCGTCGGGTTCCATTTCCTCCAGGATGTCGGAAGCCACTTCGCTGTCGAGCTGGCTGATAACGCGTCCGCCCACTTCGGGATCGAGTTCGCCGATGGCCTCGCCCACGGTTTCGGGGTCCAGTGCGCCGATGACCGTGCCGGCTTCCTTGTGGGGCAGCTGGGCCAGGATCTCGGCGATGTCGGCCGGGTGCATGTCGGTCAGGCGCTCGCGGGCCACGGTGAGCGTCAGCTTGTCGGCGTTGGGGTCGAGCTGGGCCACGAAGCGCCAGTCGATTTCGCGCGAGGGCAGGGCCGCGCCGAAAAGGCCGGCCAGCCAGTTCCAGAAGCGCAGCTGCCCCAGCCGCCGGGCCATGCCGCGCACGCCCACATCGACGGCTTCGATAAAAAGCCCGGCCCCGCGCGAACGCAGCTTCAGGTCGTTGACGCGCACCACCTTGGCTCCGTCCACGTCCACGATCTGCCGGTCGAGGATGTCGCGGCGCAGTCGGATGTCGGCGGCTTCGTCGGGCATGTTGGTCGCGTCGACGAGCACGCTGGGATCGGCCGAGACGATGACCGGGGTGAAGAGGTTGACGCAGCGCCAGGGCAGGAACCGGCGTTTGCCGCCCTGCTGGATGAAAAGGCCGGACACGGACGGCAGGGTGTCGCCGGGAATCAGGCCAAGGTCGTCGAGTCGGCCGAGCTGCGCGCCGGACGGATCGATGACCGGGCGGCCGAGCACGGCGCTGACGTAGAGTTCGCTCATGGGAAAGCCCTCCCCGAAACGGCGGCGTTGGCCGCCCGTCGAGGTTTGCGCCGCTGCCCGGAGTTTGGCGGGCAGCGCGGTGCGCGAAAAAAAGCCGGAAAACGGGGTGCGCCGGCTGGCGGCGCGCCGTGGCCCTCGGGCGTTGTCCCGGGGACGTCCGCTACGCTGGTCTTCGGGGCCTATTGAGGAGGCTCATGCCGGAGACGGCAACGGAGTCCGGGACGCGGCGCTACGACGCGGGCCGGGGGATGGCTGGGGGAGGGTCCTGGGCCGTGCCCGTGGCGACGGCGCAACGGCGTCTGGAAACAGGAAAAAGCGCGGCCGTGGCCGACCGGATGCCGAACCTGCCAAGGGAGTGCCGAAAGGCGATGTGGCGAAAGCCGATGAAGGGCGTGTTCATCAGGCGCCTCCTTGTGCCGCCGCCTGCCGGCGGGGTCGTCGCGGGCCAGGGATTGGCCAGGGCGCGACGAGGAGGCGGCAGGAAGCGTTATCGCAAAGCGAAAAGCGGGTCGTGATGCGTGAAAAAGCGACTACTGCTGGGATCGTCCATTGTTTCCTCAAAAGGTTCCATACTTTGGTCGGTGGTGTATGCCCGGGGCGCGGGCTTGTCAACGCCTTCGCTGGGCACTTGGCTCGGGCCAAGGAAACCGGACGGTTGCCGGGCGCGGGCCAAGGCCGTATGCTGGGCTAAATATCGACTCTCCCGGAGGCACGCCATGGCCGATGACGCCGTCCGCCAATACCTCACCTTCAGCCTGTGCGGCGAACGCCTTGCCTTGCCGTCGCTGCTCATTTCCGAAGTGCTCGACGTGCCGCCCGTGACCTTCGTGCCCCTGGCCCCGGGCCATCTGCGCGGGGTGGTGAACCTGCGCGGCAACGCGGCCACGGTGGTGGATTTGAGCCAAAAGCTCGAACTCGACGCCGAGTGCCACAAGCCCACCTGCCTGATTATCCTGGAGCGCGACTACGACGGCGACACCCTGGCCGTGGCCGCCCTGGCCGACGCCGTGCATGAGGTGGTGGAAGTCGCCGACGCCGACGTGGCCCCGCCGCCGGACATGGGGTTGTCGGTGCCCACGCGTTTTGTGCGGGGCTTGGCCCAGGTGGACGGCGCGTTTACGATTTTACTCGACGCCGACCGGCTGTTTTCGTTGGAAGAGTTGGCTGCCGGGGGCGGGGAGTAGGCTATTTTTGAGGCGGCGTGAAAAGGGGGGGGGATTTGGATAAGTATTGATGTTGCAAGCATAATGTTCTTGTTAAGAAAGCAGTTAGATCTGTATATTCAGCCATTTTTCTGTCTGCAGTAAGTTCGTTTGATCTTCCGTGGAAACTTCCGTCTTTATATTGTGCGGATATTATATAGTTAGTAAGATCGAAAAGGTATTTGTTTTTGCGATTTGCTTTGATTAGTCCTTGAACAACGTGGCCTGATCCTCTCAAGACTTCGCCGCTCCTGATCCCCATGTTGAATTCATAGTTTACGGGTTGCTCTTGAAGAGGGGTGTTAGTTAAGAAATCTGCAGCTATTTCTATGCAATTTGTATATTTTTTTGAAAAAAATGCCCCACCCTGATATACAGAGAATGCTTCAATGCATCGATGTGTTGTTATCAAGGGAAAGCTCTGAAAACAAGGATGATTTGACATGTAGAATGATCTTGCACTTGGCCAAGTCCCCCTTTGAGGGCCGGATAATATTTGCATTTGTGAAAGAGATTCAAGAATAGATGGAATTGCTTTGTGTTTAGTGTTAAAAATAGATAGTAGTGTGAGAAGAGTGGATGTAGCATATGGATCAATATCTTTTAGGCCATTGCAACGTGGCCACCCTATGTGTTGTTCAGTTTCTAGAATATTTAAAAATAAATAATCAGTCAAAAAGCTGAATTCCTCAATTAGCAAGTCAAATACAAACGTATTCTTGGCATAATAAAAGTGAGACAAATAGTCGAAGTATTTAATGTTGCATCCTTTGACAAAATGGCAACCACTACAATCAAAAAACTCGACGCTGTTATTGTTTTTGAATTGACATTTTAGTTCGTTAAATATCCATCGAATTAGTCTTGGCTCAATGGGGTATTTTTTCTTTGTCGTCTGTGCTGAAAGCAAAATAGCCCCTATTACGGTGCAGGTTTCCATCAAAGATGGAAGATGCCTCATTCTTTGGCCGTCAGAATTAAAATTTTTTGTTTGCAGATATTTATTCGCTCGGATTATTGTCTTCGTTATTTTTGTGGGAATTTCCTCCTCGGAGTAGTATTGTTGTTTTTTCTGACGATTTATGTATATTGCAATGGGCGGTGTGATAAATAAAAAGAATAGGAAGGTGTATGATATCCATTGAGGTTTGTCGTTTAACCCGAGGGAAAGAATAGGGTCAATGAGTGTCCAGGTTACGGTAAATAATTCAAAGAAATTCATATATTGCGTGTAGCAAGTGCTATGTCAGGAGGCAAGCCTTGTTGTTTTATGGTTTGTCAACTATGATTCCGAAGAAAATATTCAAAAAAGGGGAGCCCGCAACGAACTCCCCTTTTAGTAATTATAAATCAAATTCGGAATTTTTTACTCCGGCTATAAAAGCAGACCATTCATCTTTTGTGAAATCAATGATACTGTCTTTGGTGTTAGTATTGATTACAGAAATCATGTCGTTATTTATTGAGACCCCGACACAATTGTGACCAGATCCACTAAAACTACTGATTTTGAAGGTTTTGCCGTGAGATTTTAACGTCTTTTGCATTGCAAGCTCCTTTTGTTTTGGCGTTGCGAATAAAATTATGTTGATCTATATTTTTCGCCTTGTCAAATAAATTCGCTAAATAAATAGCCTAGTGGCAACTTCTACACCTTTCTTTTCCTTGCTTTGTGCTTTAAGGCACTTGAATAATTAAATATAATTATGTTTGTATCGTCGCCAAACGTCCTTTTTCCTCCGGCATCTCTCCGACCAAATATTCAATTCTTCCCCAAATACAACCGCTCATACACCATCGCGTTCGTCGTGATCCGCCGCACATAGTCCCGGGTTTCCGTAAAAGGAATCAGTTCCACGAACAGCTCCTCGCCCAGGCCGCCAAAGCCGGTGTTCCAGACCGCCACACGGTTCTCGCCGGCGTTGTAGGACGCCAGCGCCGCCGCCAGCGACCCCTCGCGGGCCAGGCGCTCCCGGAAAAACGCCACCCCTAACCGGATGTTGACCACCGGATTGAACAAATCCGCCCGCTCGGGTCGGATGCCGATCTTCTTGCCCACGGCCTTGGCCGTCTCGGGCATGAGCTGCATAAGCCCTACCGCCCCGGCCCCGGACACGGCCTTGGGATCGAAAAAACTCTCCTGGCGGATGAGCGAATAGATCACGTCCGGGTCGATGCCCGAGCCGTTTAGCGCCGTCACCACCTCGCCAGCGTAGGCCCTGGGGTAGAGCGCGTCGCGAAGGGGCATGAGTTCGGCCGGCGTGCCGCGCAGCAGACAGCCGCCAAAGGTGCGCCAGGCCGTGCGCATGGCGGCCGTGCGCCGCCCGCCGTCCATGGCCGCCCGGATGTGGGCCATGGCCAGATCGGCCCGGTCCGGCGCGGCCTTGGCCGAAAATTCCAGCGCCATCTCGGCCAGGGCCGGCAAGCCGGCGTCGGCCAGGGCATAGGCCTTGGCCAGGGCGGCGGACACGGCCGGCGAAGGCGGCTCGGACGCGTCCGGGCAACGCGGCGACTTGCCCGGCGGCGAGGCCACGACCTGCCCCTTGACCTCGCCAAGGCTGGCCAGGGCGGCGGCCGCTCGGCCGCCGTAATAGGTGTTGGGGCGTCCGGCCGCCACCTCCATCCACAGCCCGGCCGCTTCCTGGCCGCGCCCCAGATTGGTGAGCGCCTTGCCGCGCCAGTAACGCGCGCCGTCGGCCCAGTCGTCGTCCGGGAAGCGCCCGGCAAAGGCGGCCAGCTCGGCCTCGGCCCCGGCCATGTCGCCGGTGACGTAGCGCAGGATGGCCCCCAGCGCCGCGCCCTGGGCGGCGGCCTCGGGCGGCACGGCCAGGCCCTTGAGCTGCCCGGCCGCATCGGAAGCCTCGGCGAAACGCCCCCGCTCGGCCAGCATCAGGGCCAGATGGCGGGCGGCGACTTCCTTCAGCGGATCGTCGCGCCCGGGCGCGGCCAGCACCTCGCGCAACAGTGCCACGCCGCGCTCGGCGTCTTCGGCCCTAAGCGACCGCCACAGGCAACGCGCCTGATGGTAGCGCGCCCAATAGGCCAGGGAGGACGACGGATCGGCGGCCACGGCCTGGGCAAAGGCCTCGTAGGCGGCTTGCGGCTTTCGCTGGCGAAAAAGGGCCTTGCCGCGCACGTACGCGCCTCGGGCGGCCTGGGCCGGGGTCCAGCCCGGGGGCGCGGCCTCGGGGATTAGCGCCAGGGCGGCCTCGGCTCCGCCTTTTTCCACCAAGGCCTCGGCCCGCAAGAGCACCGTGTCCGGGGCGGACGGATCGAAGCCGGCCGCGCCGCCGGCCGGATCGGGCGTGGCGGCGAGCTTTTCGGCCAGGGCCAGCCCGGCCTTGGCCGACTGGGAGGTCGGGAAATCGAGGATGAGATGGCGCAGGAAATCCTCGGCCTTGCGCCGCTGGCCGAGGGCAGTCGCCGCCGCCGCCGCCTGCAGCCACACGGCCGGGGCCAGGGACGGTTCGGGATCGGTGAGCCAGGCCTCGGCCAGGGCCAGGGTCCGCTCGGGCCGGCCGGCCCGGGCGGCGCTTTCCATGGCGATGTAGAGCGCGTCGCGGCCCAGAAACGACTGGGAGGCCCGGGCGCGCAGCCCGTCCAGGGCGGCCAGGGCGGCCGGCGCGTCGCCGGCCAGATACAGGCCCAGGCCCTGGTAATAGGCGGCCACGTCGGCCTGATCCCCGGCCTGGGGCAGGGCGGCCGCCAGCCGGGCCGCGCCCTGGCGATGGTCGCCGGAGAGCACCTCGTTTACCCCCAGGGCGATCTCGCGCAGGGATTCGGTGATGCCGCCCGGCGTCTTGACCGTCCGCCCGGCCGGCGTCCCGTCCTCATCCGCGCCCAGGCGGGCCGAACGCGGCAGCGGCGCATCCTCGGGGCGCGGCGGCGGCGACCAGGGTTCGGCCGCCCGGGCCTTGTCCGTCTGGGCAACGGGCTTGGCGGCCTGGGCCGGGCCGGCCAGGGCCAGGAACAAAATAATGATGACCGCACCAAATCGATCGGAGAATCGTGGTATTTCCGGTTGTTTCATGGCGTAATTTCCTACCGTATCGCGTCATATCCCGCGTGTTTACTGCATCTGTAAAAAATAAACCCCCCTTGACTTCGTCGGCAAATCGTGACTAACGTCCCTTTGTTCACAAGGTCCGCTTGCGTTGCCAGGGCGTCGCGATCCCGGACGCGTCCCCTGTTTTGCTTCCACCCGTCAAGGAGGTCGATATGTCCTTCGCGCAGTCCTGGGATTTCACGCCGGGCGCCCGCGTCGTCGCCGACGATCTGCGGCAGTGCTCCCGTGAATACGAATGGTTGGAGGAACCCCATGTGTCGCCGGACGGCGAACGCGTGGCCATGGTGGCCGCCCTGGAAGGGCCGGCGTTCACCATGGCGGTCAATGGGGAAGCCTGGGAAACCACGTTCGACAAAGCCTGGTATCCGCGTTTTTCGCCCGACGGCCGCCTGACGGTGCTCGTCCAGGCCGACGGCGACTGGACCCTGGCCGTGGACGACGCGGCCTGGGAAGAGCAGTACGGATACGTCTGGAACACCATGTTTTCCGCCTCGGGCGACATTATCGCCGCCTGCATCCAGCAGGACGGCGAATACGGCTTCTCCATCGACGGCACGCCCTGGGAGACGCTGTACGAAAACGCCAACCAGCCCGTTTTTGCCAAGGCCGGCAACGCCTCGGCCGCCGTGGTGCAGGTGAAATCCCTGGCCCAGGCCGATGTCGTGACCTTCCAGGAAGGCATCTTCAGCGTGGCGGTCAACGGCGAGGCCTGGGATTCGATTTTCGTCAACTGCTGGAATCCGGTCTTCGACCCGGCCGGAAAAAACGTCGCCGCCACCATCCGTCGTTCCCTGTACGACTATTCCGTCGCCGTCAACGGCAAGGCCTGGGCCGGCTCCTATGCCTGCGCCTGGGGGCCGGCTTTCAATCCGGCCACGGGCGCGGTGGCCGCGCCGGTGCGCAAGGCCGGGGCCTGGGGCATGGCCATTGACGACGCCATGGCCTGGGAACCCCGGTTCGGCCAGTTGTGGCAGCAGGCGTTTTCCCCGGACGGATCGAAGCTGGCGGCCATTGCCTGCGTGCGCTTCGGCGAATTCACCGTGGCCGTGGACGGCACGCCCTGGGGCGCGACCTTCCCGGTGGTCACGGACCTGACCCCCAGCCCGGCCGGCGCGCGTTTCGCCGCCCTGGCCAGCGACCACAACACCAACTTCGCGGTCCTGTGCGACGGCAAGGTCTGGGACGGCCGCTACGACATGGCCTACGCGCCGGTCTGGAGCGCCGACGGCGCCCATCTGGCCCTGGCCGTGGAAAAGGCCGGCCGCCAGACCATCGTCGTTGACGGCAAGGCCTATCCCCAAAGCTTTGACAAGTGCTACGCCCCGGCCTTTTCGCCCGACGGCAAACTGGTGCTCATCCGCGCCCTGGCCGGCGGCAAATGCCACCGCATCGTGGCTCCGGTCACGGCGTTTACCGGTTAGGAGGTTCGCCATGCACGCGCTGTACGATCTCGCCGTCGGCCCCCTGGCCTGGCTGGCTTTTGCCGTGTTCATCCTGGGTTCGATCTACCGGCTCCTGTCCATGCGGGCCTTGGCGCTCAAAAAAGACGCCGCCTTCGTGGCCTACATCAGCTGGCCCCACGCCATCCGCTCGCTTATCCACTGGGTCACCCCCTTTGGGGCGCTGGGCTGGCGGGAAAATCCCGGGGTGACCATCGTCACCTTTCTTTTCCACATCTGCCTGTTCGTGGTTCCCTTGTTTCTCATGGGCCACATCGTGCTCTTGGACACCTTCCACGGCTTGTCGTGGCCGGCCCTGCCGGACGGCGTGGCCGACACGCTCTCCATCATCGTGGTCCTGGCCTGCGCCTACTTCCTGTGGCGTCGGCTGACCGTGCCGGAAGTGCGCTTTGTCACCCGCACCCACGACTGGCTGGTGCTGGCCCTGGTCGGCGCGACCTTTCTCACCGGCGTCCTGGCCTATCACCGCATCGGCGACAATCTCTTCATGACCACCCTGCACGTCCTGTGCGGCGAGGCCATGCTGGTCGCCATCCCGTTCACGAGGCTGTCCCACATGCTGTTCGGATTTTTCAGCCGCGGCTACATCGCCTCGGAATTCGGGTCCGTCAGATTCGCCAAGGACTGGTAAACGCCGGAGGACGTCATGAAAACCATTGCCGATCGTCTCATCGAGGACGAGGGTCTGCGTCGCGGCGTCGGCCGCCTGACCCCGGAGAAAATACAGAAGGTCTTTAAAGAGCTCGTGGCCGGCGAATGCGGCGCGCGCATGAAGACCTACATGGAGACCTGCGTGCGCTGCGGCATGTGCGCCAAGGCCTGCCATTACTACATGTCGCACAAGGACCCGAGCTACACCCCGGTGGCCAAGGTCAGCCAGACCATGTGGCGGCTGTTCGACGCCGATGGCAAGGTCGATCCCGAAGTGATCTACCAGTGCGCCCAGGTGGCCTACACCGAGTGCAACCTCTGTCGCCGCTGCATCCATTACTGTCCGCTGGGCATCGACACCGGCTACATCATCAGCGTGGTGCGCCGCCTGTGCCACAAGCTCGGCGTCACCCCCCAGTACATCCAGGACACCGCCCACAGCCACTCGGCCACCCTCAACCAGATGTGGGTCAAAGACGACGAATGGCCCGACACCCTGCAGTGGCAGGAAGAGGAATCCCGCGAGGAATTCCCCGGCCTGCGCATACCGCTCGACGTCGAGGGCGCGGACTTCATGTACTCGGTCATCGCGCCGGAACCGAAATTCCGCACCCAGCTCATCTACCAGGCCGCGGCCATCTTCCACGCCGCCGGCGTGTCCTGGACCATGCCGGCCACCCCGGGTTGGGACAACTCCAACATGGCCATGTTCACCGGCGATTCCGAGATCATGGCCCGGGTGGAGCGCGCCCACTACGAGACCGCCCAGCGGCTTCGGGTCAAGCGTATCGTCATGGGCGAGTGCGGCCATGCCTTCCGCGCCGTGTACGACGTGGCCAACCGGTGGCTGGGCTGGAAATGGCATCCGGTGCCGGTGGTCCACTCGGTGGAGTTCTTCTGGGAACTCATCCAGCAAGGGCGCATCAAGCTCACCCACAAGTTTGCCGAGCCTGTCACCATCCACGACCCCTGCAACGTCATTCGCGGCCGGGGGCTCATGGACAAGCTGCGCGAGGTGGTCCACTTCCTGTGCGACAACGTCGTCGAGATGACCCCCAACCGCGAGCACAACTACTGCTGCTGCGCCGGCGGCGGCGTCATCAACTGCGGGCCTCCCTTCAAGAATGTCCGCATCGTCGGCAACTCCATCAAGGCCGAACAGCTCAAGGCCACCGGCGTCCACTGGTGCATAGCGCCGTGCCACAACTGCCACGGCGGCCTCGACGACATCATCAGCAAGTTCGACCTCAATATGCACACCAAGTTCCTGGGCGACCTCATCTACGAACTCATGGAGAAGCCCGAGTGACCCGGGGCGCAGGAGACACCGACATGAAACGACTGCCGTTTACTCCTCTGGTCCTGTCGGCCCTGGCTGTCCTGTTCCTGGCGGCGGCTCCGGCGGCGGCCCAGCAGGACATGACCCATGTGCCCACCGAGGCGTTTAAAAAGCTGACCCGGCCGCCCGCGGCCTTTGCCCACGACGCCCACAACGAAAAGGCCGGTCTGGCCGATTGCACCGCCTGCCACCACGGCGAAAAGGACGGCAAGCGCGATCAGGCCTCCGACACCGCCGGCATTCCCTGCGCGGACTGCCACACCGTGGCCGCCCAGCCCGGCAAGACGCCCCTGGAGCGGGCCTATCATCGCCAGTGCATGGACTGCCACCTGACCCAGAAAAAGGGGCCGGTCACCTGCGGCGACTGCCACAAGCCGGCCGCCAAATAGCAAGGTCCCCTCCCTTGCCTCTGCCCAGGGCGCGACCGGGAAACCGGGAGCGCCCTTTTTGCGACCTGACGCCTGGAATCGATCTTGCTACATTGCGACAATCCAGGGGGTGCGCCATGCCCAAATGCTTGTCCGTTGCGCTGGCCGTAGCGTTCGTTTTGACTGGTCTTGCCGCTCCAGCTCCGGCCCAGCCCGGAGGCGAGCCGCAGCCGGCCGCGCCTGCCGTGGGGACCCAGGCCCCGGCCGGCCCGGACTTGCGGCGTCAGGTTTCCGACGTCCGGGCCGTCACGGCCACCATCGCCTGCTTCTACGGCCCCCATATTGAGCAAGCCGAGGCCCGTCGCCTCTGCACGGCCCAGACCCGGGGCAAGCTCCTGGACACGGCCGTGGCTCAGTTCAGCCATGACCCCGAGGTGGTCCGGTCCGGCCTCCAGGGCCAGGATCTGCGCGCCCTGGCCGACAGTCTGCTGCGGCCCGTGGTCTCCGGCGAGGAAATCCGTCCCGGCCGTGACGGCGTGGCCGTGCGTCTGACCCTGCGGGCCGAGACCATTCCGGGCGCGTTGCCCGAACGCCTGGCCGCCCTGGCCGCCAGCCCCGAACTGCGGACCGCCGCCCTGGCCGAAACCGCCGTACGCGACCGCCAGGCGGCCGAAGCCCGCATGGCCGCCGTGCCTTTCGCCGCTGATCGCGCCTTCGCCGCCCGGGAGATGGCTGATGACATGCGCCGCGACGCCGCCTTTGCCGAACGCAGCCTGGCTCCGGGCATGTCCATCGCCCAGGTCAAGGAACTCATGGGCAACCCCGCCGCCCTCAAACAGGCCGTCATCGGGCCGGAGAGCTATCTGTGCGCCGGCTACGGCAAGGTCTGGGCCGTATTTCGCGACGGCCAGCTGGCCTGCCTGCGCAGCCGCCTGGATTACGTGCGCCGCTATGACGCCGATTGCCACTGCGCCGGAAACTATGCGACGATCCTTAAAAACGACTAGCCCTTAGATCGCCTTGACAGCCACGGCGCGGCCCCGATAGAAAAACAAGCCGTCCCTCCCCCAACCCAGGCCGCGCACGCACCCACCGGAGGCATCATGAGGGCGCTTATTGTCGATGACGATTTTTACAGCCGAAGCTTTCTCGAATACATCCTGCATCCTTACGCCCGGTGCGACGCCGCCGTGAACGGCGAGGACGCGGTCATGGCCTTCCAGAAGGCCCTGGAAGCCGGCGATCCCTACGGACTGGTCTTCATGGATTTGCTCATGCCGGTCATCGACGGACCTCGGGCGCTCAAGGAAATCCGCGAGATCGAAAAGGACTGCGGCCTCGCCCCCGAGGCCTGCGCCAAGATCGTCATCACTTCGGTGCTGGAGGACGGCGAGGACACCCACAACGCCATGTATCTGGGCGGGGCCACCTCGTTTCTGCAAAAGCCCGTGGACGAAGGCTCCATCCTGGCCGAACTGCGCCGCCTGGGCTGTCTGCCCGCCGAGGCCTGATTCCCGTCGTAAGCCCTCCCGACACCCGGCGCCGGTCGCGGTCCGGGTGTTGACTTTTTCCGCCGTTTCTCAAATAGTGTAGCGGAATCCTTCTCGCGTTGCCGCCCATCGCCACATGCGTCCTTATACGCCTGCTGTCGCGGACCGTGCTTGCATCCTGTTGCGACACTACGCCAACCGTATCTGGCAAGGTCTTGCGGGGCATCAACTATGGACAAGCACAGCAGCATCCAGCTTTACAAGATATTTGTTGTCGCATTTTTTGTCTGCGCCTCGCCGTTCGTCGCCGTCATTGCCTATGTCGCCTGGAGCGAGTACGGCCGGGAGCGCAGCGCCATTGAGCTGGAAACGACCCGGGCCGTGTCCGGCCTCATCGTCATTCAGGAAAAACTCACCCAGAACGCCAAGATCCTGCTCTCCACCCTGGCCAACACCGAGGAGTTCAAGCGCCTGGACGCCCGGGCTATGTCGGAGACGTTTCGCAACATCAAGTCCGTCTACAATGATTACGCCAATTTTCACGCCGTCTATCCCGATGGGGCGGTTTTTGCCTCGGCGGCGCCGATCCCGGCTGGCGGCGTCTCCCTCGCCGACCGCAAGCATGTGATCGATGTTTTGGCGACCAAGGGTTTCGCCATTGGAGAATACATCATCAGCCGGCTGACCTTCGAGCCGGTGCTGCCCTTTTCCTATCCCGTCACCGACAGCCAGGGAAACATCGTCGCCATCCTGATCGCCGTGGTACGGCTCTCCAACTATGCCGGCTATTTTTCCCAGGCCAAGCTCCCCGAGGATTCGAGCATCATCCTGCTTGACCATGCCTTTCGGACGCTGCTTGCCAGCAACGACCGAGGCGAGCCGCGTCAGGTCGGCTCGGTCAACGCCGTGCTGCGAGACGCCTTTTTGGGCAACCGGCACGTGTTCTCGTCCCGAGCCATTGACGGCATCGACAGGATCTACAGCATCCAGGGCGTGACGCTGGGCACGACGACCAAGCCCTATCTGTTCATCGCCATCGGCGTGCCCACGGAAGTCGCCCGCCAGCGTTCCCTCGACGCCCTCAAGCTCTGGATCGTGCTCGGCGTGTTTGTCATCGCCTTCTCGTTTATCGCCTCGCTGGTGTTGCTCAAGATGAAGATCGCGCTGCATTGCTCCAAGATCTATGAAGCCGCCGTGGCCTTCAAGGACGGGCTGTTGGCCGCAAGGACCGGCCTGCGCGCCAAGGACGGCGACATTGGCCTGGTGGGCGAAGCTTTTGACGCCATGGCCCAGGCCATGGAAGAGGGCATCCTGGCCCTGCGGGAAACCGAAGCGCGTTTCCGGACCCTGGTCGAGCAGGCCCCGGAAGCTATCGTTGTGGCCGATGTGGATCGGGAAGCCATTGTTCTGGTCAACGCCAGGGCCGAGGCGCTGTTTGGTTGCACCGAGCAGGAACTGCGCCGCCATGGGGTGCACCGATTCTACGCCCCCAGGCAGCCCGACGGGAAGCCTGTGGCCGAGTCCATCCGGGAAAACTGGAGCAGGGCCCTGGCTGGCGAAGACATTATTGTCGAGCGCTGGCTCGTCAACGCCCAGGGGCAACATCTGGTCTGCGAAGTACGCCTCGTTCGTTTTCCCTCAAAAAACGACGTGCCCATGGTCCGATCCAGCTGGATCGACATCACCCAGCGCAAGCGCGAGGAAGAAGCGTTGCGCCACGCCATCCAGGCGGCGGAAGCCGCCAACAGGGCCAAGTCGATCTTTCTGGACAACATGAGCCACGAGATCCGCACGCCCATCAACGGGGTGAACGGCATGTTGCTCCTGATGCAGTCCACGGACCTTGATGAGGAGCAACGGCTGTATATCGAGAACGCCAAATTCGCCTGCACGAGGTTGTCCAAGCTCCTGACCGCCATCCTCGATTATACGACTTTGGAAGCCAACGGGCCGCAGCTTGAGAATAAGTTCTTTTCCGTCGTCGGCCTGCTCAACAAGGTCAAGGACGCCCATGTCGAACTGGCCATAGCCAAGGGACTCCAGTTCGACGTGGAGCTTGATCCCGCCGTTCCCGCCCACCTCCTCGGCGACGAGGGCAAGGTGGCCAAGATCCTCGGCTGCCTCGTCGAAAACGCCTTGAAGTTCACCCTGGAGGGTTTTGTCCAGGTCACGGTGTTTAGTGCGCCACGGGATACGGCAAGGGGGCGCAGCGTCGTCTTTGCCGTGGCCGATTCCGGCATCGGCATGGAGGAAGACTGTCTGGACAGCATCTTCGAGCCGTTTTTCCAAGGAGAAACCAGCTATACGCGGCAGTTCCAGGGAGCCGGCCTCGGCCTGGCCTTCGCCTGCCGGCTGGCCCGGGCCATGGGCGGCGAAATCGCGGTGGAAAGCCGGCCGGAGCAGGGGACGACCATGTGGCTGCTCCTGCCCTTCCGGCTGCCCTGGAGCCAGATTGCCGGGGAAGGATGACGCCCGCCGGTTCTTGGCCGTTTGCTCGTGAAAGCGCCCGACGCCGAAGCGTTGAGCGCTTTTTTTGGGGCCGGCCATTTCCTCTCCTGCCGCCTTGGGGTACAAGGGGGCATGACCCGAAAACGCCTCATCCTGGCTGGCTGCGGCCACGCCCATTTGCCCGTGTTGGCCCGGCTGCCCGAATTCGTGGCCGCCGGAGTCGAGGTGGTGTGCCTGGCCCCGGGGCCGACCCTGGCTTATTCCGGTATGGGGCCGGGACTGCTGACTGGCCGCTACGGCCTGGCCGACCTGACCTTTCCCGTGGCTGCCCTGTGCCAGGCCGGCGGCGGCGTCTTCAGGCGCGGCCTGGCCGTGGCCGTGGAACCGGCCGCCCGGCGGCTGCTCCTGGCCGACGGAGGCCGCCTGGACTACGACGCGGCGAGCTTTGGCCTGGGCAGCCGGGTGCTGCCGGATTTTGCCGCCGACGGCAGCCCCGCGCCCGTGGCGTACCCGGTCAAACCCATTGAGAATTTGCTGCTGGCGCGCCAGGACATCCAGGCCCGGGCGGTCGAGGGCGAACGCGTGCGGGTGCTGGTGGCCGGCGGCGGGCCGGCCGGCTTCGAGGTGGCGGCGTGCCTGCTGGAATTGTTGCGCCAGTGCGGCCTGCCCGGCGAGGATCTGGCCGTGGCCGCGCCGCGCGGTCTGCTGCCGGGCTGGCCGGCCCGGGCCGCGCGCCTGGCCGAGGCCTCGATCCAGCGGCGGGGCGGGCGGATAATTCTCGCACGGGTGCAGGCCCTCAAGGCGGGGCAGGCCGTTTTTGCCGACGGCACGTCCTGGGCCTGCGACGTGGTCCTGGCCGCCACGGGCACGCGCCCGCCCGGGCTGTTCGCGGCTGCCGGCCTGACTGCCGGCGGACCGGACGGCGGGCTTGCCGTCACCCGCCGGCTCCACCATCCGCTCTACCCGGAACTCTTCGGCGGCGGGGACTGCATCGATTTCACCCCGTGTCCGTTGCCCCGGGCCGGGGTCTATGCCGTGCGCCAGGGGCCGGTCCTGGCCGCCAATCTGCTGGCCTATCTGACCGGCCGGGAATTGATCCCCTTTTGCCGCGACGGCCGGGACTATCTCTCCCTGCTCAACTGCGGCGACGGGAGGGCGATCTTGCGCAAGGGGAGGCTTGTGGCCCAGGGGCGCTGGGCCATGGTCCTCAAGGATCGGATCGACCGGCGGTTTATGCGGTCGTTTCCGCTGCCGGAGCCGGGCAGGGCGGCGGCGCATGCAGGGGGTGGCCCACCACCTTGACCAGATCGTCGAGGATTTTTTGCTTGTAGCTTTGCACCAGCGGCTCGTTGTGCATGATCATGTCGAGCTGGCGGGTGTGCATGAGCATGTAGCCGATGACGGTCAGCCCCCGCAGCATCTCGTCTTCCGGCCCGCCGTTGATGCGGGCGAACGACGCGTCTTCGTTGACCTCCACCACAAAGCCCTGAAGCTCCAAGATCTCGCCCACGAACTGCGCCCGCCGCCGCCGCCGGGAATACTCGGCCGCGCCGCCCTTGAACTGGAAGCTCACGTAGTTTTCCGACGGCCGGTCGCCAACGAGCGTCTCCACAGTGCAGAAGTGGAACCCGAAGCGGGAGCTTAAACACATGTAATTGCGGGAAACCATGAAATAGTTGCGCTCGGCGAAGGACGAATGGGAGGCGGCCTCCAGGTGCGGGTTGGTGGAGGCCTGGACGATGATGGACATGAGCCCCCGTCCGTCCACCGGCGGCGGCCCCTGCCAGGGGATGGCGATGATGCCGTCCCACAAGGCCCCCACCGGAATAGAGCAGATTTCCTCCAGCTTGACGTACTTGCCGGGCACCTCGCCGACAAAGCCGTCGTCGAGGTTGATAAACCACCACTTCATGGCCGTGCCCTTGTACTTGAGCTGCTTGGCCGCCCGCTTGGAGAAGTGGAATTCCTGCCCGAAATTGAACATCTCGGTGACGGATTTCTCGTGGCAAAAGCGGGTCACGTCGTGGAGCGTCTTGCAGTTTTCCGGAGCGAATTCCGGGGCGTTGGGGTCAATGAGCGACAGCGGCGTAATCTGATCCATGACCCGGCGCAGGATGGCGTGCATGGGGGTGATGCGCTCGGGCGCGGGCTGGCGCTGGGCTTCGGCCTCGGCCAGCAGTTCCTCCAGCCGGCCCGGATAGACGGCCCGGCCGTCGGCGTCCACGGTGACCTCGGTCCCCGGGGCCAGGCGGTGTGTGGCCCCGGCCAGGCCCATGATGGACGGCACGCGAAATTCCCGGGCCACGTTGGCCAGATGGCCGGCCGCGCCGCCCTTTTCCGTGACGATGGCCGCTGCCCGGTCGATGATGGAGGCGTAGCGCGGCGGGGCTTCCACGGCCACCAGCACCGCCCCGCGTGGAAATTGCAAGAGATCGGCCTCGCGGCGCACCACGAAGACCGGGCCGAAGCCCGCCCCGGGGCTGGCCGTGACGCCGCCGGAGAGCAGCGGCGTGCCGTGCACGCGGTCGCTTCCTCCCCCGGTCTGGCTCGGCAGCTGCACCAGCTCCCGGCATTGCAGGAAGGCAAGGCTCCCCGCAGCGTCGATGGCCCACTCCACGTCCACCGGCGCGCCGTACATGGCCTCCAGGGTGACGGTGGCCTCGGCCAGGGCCAGGGCCTGTTCGTCGGTGATGCTTGGCATAAGCGCCCGTTCGCCCGAGGTCTCCGTGCGGCACACGCCTTCGCCGGGCAGGCACAGGAAGGCCTGGTCCTTTTCCCGGATGTGGCGGGCCGTGAGCCGGGGCGGGCGCTCGCGCTCAAAGACGAATTCGTCGGTGCCGACCGATCCGTCCACCACGGACTTGGGCAGGCCAAAGGCGCTGTGGATGTGGATGGAGTCGTCGCGGATGTCCAGGGGATTGCGGGAATAGATGACCCCGCCGGCCACGGCGTCCACCATGGCCATCACCCCCACGCACATGGCCACGTCCTCGTCGGGGATGCCCCGGTTGAGGCGGTAGGTCATGGCTTGGGGACTGTACTTGCTGGCGATGATCTCCTTGTAGGACTGGAGGATGTCCTCGGGGCCGACGTTGAGCTTGGAAGAAAACTGGCCGGCGAAGGTCTGGCCGGCCTCGTCCTCGCCCAGGGCCGAGCTGCGAAGCGACACCGACGCCTCGCGCCCCAGGGTGCGGCAAAGCGTCTCGTAGGCCCCCAGGATGGCCTTGGACACGTCGGAAGGCAGCTCGGCCTCGGTGATCTTGTTGCGGATCTGGGAGCTTAAAATGAGCAGATTGCGCTGGTCGTCGGGGCCGGCGGTCTGGAGCAGGCGGTAGATTTCGTCCTTGAGGTCGTTGTGTTCGATGAGGCGGTGGTAGGCCCGGGCGGTGACGGCAAACCCCGGCGGCACGGGCAGGCCGGTGCGGCGCACGATTTCGCCCAGCCCGGCCATCTTGCCGCCCACCAGATCGGCCTGATCGCGGCCGGCCTGATCCAGGGGGATGACCAGATCGGGCGCGGTCTCCAGGGTGCACGAGCTGGCCAGGCATTCGCCAATGCGGCGCTGGATGTCCTTGATGCGGTTATACAGCTCGGCGTACCGGCCGGGCGCGATGGCGTTTAAGTGCTCAATGATCTTGTAGACGTTGACGGACACGCCGGTGGAATGGGCGCGGATAAAGGCCATGCCGAAGGTGCGCCGGCCGTTTAAGGCCTCTTCCATTTCGGTCATGAGCTCCAGGGCCTTTTTGTTGGCCGTGAGCAGCAGCTTGAAATGGTGGTAGCGCTTCTTGAACTCGGTCTGGATCTGCTCTTCGGTCAGGCCCTGGGGCGTCTCCGACTGGGTGTCGCAGAAAAGCCCCTTGACCGCGCGCGCGAGTTTGCCGAACACGTCGCCCCCGATGGCCGGAACCGGTCCGGGTTTCGGTTTTTTGCCGTCGTCCCTTGTATCGCTTCGATACAAGGAAGGCAATGCAACCGAAGGCGCGCCCTGGCTTTCCGCCGCCTCTCCCTGGGAGCGTCAAGACGCTGCCGGTCCGCCCTTATGCTCCCGCCCCCACATCCCCGGCCATGCGCCAGCCGTTGCGGCCGGCTTTTTTGGCCGCGTACATGGCTGCGTCGGCCAGCCGCAACAGCTCGCCGCCGCGCGTCGCGTCGTCCGGGTAAAAGGCCACGCCGACGCTGCCGCCCAACCGACACACCGCGCCCCGCGCCTCGAACGGTTCGGCCAGGGCCGACACCATTTTGGCGGCGATGGCCGACGCGTTGTCCGGTTCGCCGATGCCCGGGGTCACGGCCACGAACTCGTCGCCGCCAAGGCGCGCCACCGTGTCCGAACGCCGTACGCAGCCGGCGATGCGCTTGGCCGCCATGGCCAACACCATATCGCCCACCTCGTGACCGTGCACGTCGTTGACGTCCTTGAACCGGTCCAGATCGATGAAATAGACCGCCACCCGCTCCCCGCGCCTTTCGGCCTGGCCGATGGCTTGGCGCAGCCGGTCCATGTAGAGCGCCCGGCCCGGCAACCCGGTCAGGCCGTCATGGAGCGAAAGCCGCGTGAAAAGCTCCTCGGCCCGCTTGCGCTCGGTGATGTCGTTGATGATGCCGTCATAAGCCACAAGCCTGCCGGCGGCGTCGAAACGCAGCACCGGCGTGTTGCGCACATGGCGCACCGTGCCGTCCTTGTGGAGGATGCGGTGCTCGAAAGGCCCGGTGTCCTCGCCGGCCAGCAGTCGGGCCGCGTTTTCCAGCACCAAGGGCCGGTCCTCGGGCGGAGCCATGTCCAGCCACAGCATGGGGTTGGCTCGGTACTCGTCGGCCGTGTAGCCGGTGACCGCCTCGCAGTTGGGGCCGTGGTCCGTGGCCACAGCTCGGCCGCCTTGCACCGTCACCGTATAGACATAGTCCGTCACCGATTCGAGGAGCCGGCGATAGCGTTCCTCGCCCTGGCGCAGCACCCGCTCCGTTTCCTGCAACCGGTCCCGCTCGGCTTCCAGATCGGCCACGCGACGCCGCAAGACCGCGACCTCGGTCCGCAACTCCGCTCCGTCGTCCACCATGGCGCACCTCCAGGCTGGGCCACACGACGCTAGCCCAAAAACATGCCGCTGTCACCGCGCCGCCCGCCGTCCCTTGCCAAGCCACTCCCCAAGGCGTACCAGCAGACAAAGGGAAACCTGCATCCCCGGAGTGTCCACCATGGCCATCGGGTCCGATTACGCCGACGATCTCAAAAACGAAGTGCTCAGCGAAATGGCGGACAACTTCTTTTCCCGCCGCTGCCGCCTCGACGAACGCCTGGAAAACTTCGCCTCCCTGCTCGAACGCGTTAAACGTCGGGCCACACCCGCCGTCGATGCCGTCCAGAACCTGCGCCGGCTGCTTTTGTGCCGCTCCGAAGCCGACGCGTTCTTGCAAAGCCTGGGCATCGACGCCGCGACCCTCGCCCCGGCCTGCCAATTCCCGACCAGCGCCAAACCCCTGGCCCTGACCGCCGCTGGCCGCTACCGCAAGGCCGTGCGGCGCGCCTACGCCGTCATGCGAAACGCCGTCGAAACCTACAACGACGGCGGCTACGTCTCCGACCCCCGCCAGCCCGGCCGCAAAATGGCCGCTCCAGGCTACGAGCTCCTCCACAGCGTCGCCGAAAGCATCAACGACGAAGTCCAGGCCGTCAACGCCAGCCAGTGCCCCTCCGACATGCTGCGCTTCTCCCGGTCCCTCGACCCCGGCCGCCTGGACCAGGAAAGCGCCTGCGGCAGCGTCGGCGACCTGTGCAGCCTAAACGACGACCTCGCCTACAAACCCCTCGACCCCGCCACCTTTGACGTGCCCCACCTGCCCACGCCGCCGCCGGTCGAAGAGGTTGAGGAACGTCTGACGGCCCTGGCCGACGCCGTGCGCCAAAGCGACCCCAAAGCGGCGGATGCGGCGTTGGGGTGAGGAGAAGGGAAGGGTAAAGAGTGCCTTGGCGGCCGGGGGCTCAGCCCCCCGGACCCCCGACATGGGCGGGGACGGTCGGTCGGTTGGGAAGGACGTCGGCGGGCGGCAGGCCCGAGAGAGCGGGAGCACCATGTGGGGTTTCCAAAGGGGCTCAGCCCCTTTGGCCGCCGGAGACACTCTTCGCCTTTAGAGGTCGCTGGCCAGGAGCAGTTCTTCCTGGTCCATGTCGGGGTGCAGGTCGTAGGCGATCTGGAAAAAAGCGTGCAGGTCGCGCAGCCGCAGTTCGTCGGCCACGGCGGGGGTTGGGTTGGCCAGGATGAGGCGGCGGCCTTTGGTGGCCAGGGCGGTTTGCAGCCGCACCAGCGCGCCCACGCCGCTGCTGTCGATGCTGGGCGTCTGGGTCAGGTCCAGGACGCTGACGGCGTAGCGGCCGATGGTGGCGGTTTCGAGAACAGCGGTTTCGAGTTCCAGGGCGGCGGGGTTGCCCAGAGGCCCGTCGGAGCGGGCCCACAGGACGCCGTGGCGGTTGGTGATGGCTATGCGGCTCATGATCTGGGTGTGTCCGTGGCTGGCCGTATCGGCCGCGTCGATGGGGCAGGATAGCCGCAAGCCGGCGCGGCGCGCAAGGGGAAAGGCCGGATCATGAAAGAGTGTTCACCTGGGAGAAGGGGGAGGGGGGACCGCCGGCCGGGCCGGCGGTCGGCTTAGAACTTGTACCACGCCAGCAGGTTGAAGGACTGGTAGCCGTTGTCCGGGTCTTCGGCATAGCGGCAGCCGAGGCTGTTGTCCTCGTCCTTGTGGCGGATGTCGCAATTGGAGTTGCGGAAAAAGGTGCATTCGTTGTTGTTGCACACGAGTATTTCGCCCCAGCCGGATTCCGGGGGGCCGATCCAGGATTGGAGTTTGGCTTGGCAGTGGGGGCAATAGCGGTCTTCAAGCATGTGGTGGCGCTCCTTGGCGGCGTGGCCCGGCGATTGCCGTAACCCATGGGCACAATAAGCATGATCCCGCCGCCGTCAACCATGGGGCGACGGCGGCGGGACCGGCTGGCTCAGGCTGAAGGCACGGGGGCTTACATGACGTCCTTGGCCCAGTAGAGCAGGTTGTGGTTGGCCTTGAGGCGCGCGACCACCTCCTGGGCCTTGGCGTCGTCCATGGGGCGCACGCGGATGTAGACCTTGCGGGTTTCCGGGGCATCGTCGTCGTAGTTGGTGAGGATGCTCAAGATGCGCACGTCGTGGGCCTTGAGGTCGTCGAGGATGGTCTTGAGGCTGCCGGCGACGTTGGGCAGTTCGAAGGCGAGCTGGAGGCCGCCGCTTAACACGCCGGTGATGCTGACGAGAACCTTGAAGATGTCGCTGTCGGTGATGACGCCGACGACCAGGCCCTTGGCGTCGACCACGGGCATGCCGCCGACGTTGTGGCGCAGCATGAGCACGGCGGCCTTTTCCACGGTGTCGTCGGGGCTGACGCTGATGACCGTCTTGGTCATGATGTCGCCGACCTTGATTTCGGACAGCAGGTAGTACAGCTCGTGCATGTCCAGGGTGGTGGCCTTGGAGGGCGAGGCCTCCTTGACGTCGCGGTCGGTGACGATGCCGACGAGGCGGCCGTCGTCGTCGACCACGGGCAGCCGGCCGAAACCGTTTTCCTTCATGAGCTTGGCGGCCTTCATGATGGAGGTGGTCGCCTTGGCCGTGACCGGGGTCTTGCTCATCCAATCCTTAATCAGCATGTGCGTCTCCTTGACGGTCCCTTGAGGGCGGGCCGTTTGTGGTATAAGGCCCGGAGGTCGCGCGGCGCGTCGGCGTCGGGACACTTGGTTTCAGCTATACGTGTTTCCGCCATTATTTCAAGCCATTCCAGGCAGCCCAAAAAGGAAAATATCCATGCAGGCCCTCCTTTATCGTCGCAGCGTCTGGCGCTATCTGGCCTGCGCCGCCGCCGCCAGACTGGCTCCCCGGCGTTTTTTTCCTTCCCTGGCCCCGCTTTCCCTGGAAACCGTGCCCTTTGACCCGCCAAAAGGCTGGCTGGCGCTGGTTCCCCGGCTGTGCGGCATCTGCGGTTCCGATCTGGGGCTGTTGCGCGGGGCCGAGTCGCCGCTGCTTGAGCCTTACGCCAGTTTGCCCTTCATTTTGGGTCACGAGATGGTGGCGACCTTGGCCGAGGACGCGCCCGGGCTGGGTCTGTCCGCCGGGGCGCGGGTGGTGGTGGAGCCGGGGCTGCCCTGCCAGACGCGAAACCTGCCGCCCTGCCGCAGCTGCCGGGAGGGGCGCTACAACCGTTGCGAGCGGTTTTTGGACGGCGAACTGCCGCCGGGGTCGTTTCTGGGGTTCACCCGCCGGGCCGGCGGGGCCATGGCCACGCGCACGGCGGCCCACCCCTCGCGCATCCTGGCCGTGCCGGAGGGGCTTGGCGACGAGGAGGCGGTGCTGACCGACTCCCTGGCCTCGGCGCTCCAGCCGGTGCTGGACCATTATCCGGCCGACGGGGCCACGGTGCTGGTCATTGGCGCGGGCATCGTCGGGCAGCACGTGGTGCGTTGCTTAAAGGCCCTGGGCGGCGATTTCCGGGTGCTCGTGGCGGCGCGCCACGGCAGGCAGGCCGAGCTGGCCCGGGCCGGCGGGGCCGACGAGGTCATCGCCGCCCGCACCCGCCTGGAGCTGGCCGAGGCCCTGGGCGCGCGCTATCTGCCGACGACCTTGGGCGGCGGCAACATTGAGGGCGGGGCGGACATGGTTTTCGACTGCGTGGGTGGTTCGCGCACCTTTGCCGACGCCCTGGTCGCCCTGGCGGCGGGCGGGCGCTACGTCATGGTGGGGGCCGGAGCGACCCTCACCGGCGTGGACGTGTCGAGCCTGTGGTTTCGGGAACTGACCGTGGCCGGCTCGTCAGGCTGCGCCACCGGGCCGGACCCCCGCCGGGGCGGGGAGCGGGTGCGCACCTACGCCCTGGCCCTGGAGCTCTTGGCCTCGGGGGCCTACCCCACGGCCGGGCTGCTGAGCCATCTGTTCCCACTGGTCCGCTGGCGCGAGGCCTTTGGCGCGGCTTTTGACAAACGCGCCTCGGGCAGCGTCAAGGTGGCCTTCGACCTGCGTTGAGTCCGGGCGGCAACGCCGCCGTTACTCCGGCGGGCAGCGCCAGCCGTCCAGGGCCTGCCGGGTCTTGGTCCAGAGTTCGTCGAGGTCGTCAAGGAGGCTGTCGGCTTCCTGCCGCCGTCCGTCCCGCAGGGCGTTTTCCAGGGTCTTGGCCGCGTTGCGGGCGGCAAACGCTCCGACCGTGGCGGCCGTGGCCTTGAAGGTATGGGCGGCCAGGGAGGCTTTGTCCCAGTGGCCGGCCGTCATGGCCTGGCGGACATCGTCCAGCCGCCGGTTCGCCTCCTTAAAGCTCGTACGCAAAAGCCCCTGGAATTGCGGCCAGGTAAGCCCCATGTTGTCCTTGGCCTGGCCCGGGGCGAAGAGTTCCGACTCCGATGGAGCCGGGCAGGCCGGCGTAGAGGGCATATGGGCCGGGAGTCGGGGGGGGGCGCGGCGCAGGGCGTCCAGGGTGGCTTCCAGGGCGCGGTAGTTGACGGGTTTGGTCACGAATCCGTCCATGCCGGCTTCCAGGCATTGCTGGCGCACATCTTCCAAGGCGTGGGCGGTGACGGCGATGATGGGCACGGTGGGGTCCAGGACCGGCGTCCCCAGGGGCGCGCCGGCCCGGATGGCGCTGGTGGCCTCGATGCCGTCGATCTCCGGCATCTCGATGTCCATGAGCACGGCGTCGAAGCGTTCCTTGGCCAGACAGGCGAAGGCTTCCCGGGCCGATTCGGCCACGGTGAGGTCATGGCCCATGCGGCCCATGTGCAGCCGGGTGACGGCGGCGTTGAGGGCGTTGTCTTCCACCAGCAGGATGCGCAGGGGCCCTGGTGCGGCCTTGTCGTTGGCGCTCTCCAGGGGCGCGGGCGGCACGGCGGCGGCGTTGCCTGGCAGAAAAAAGACGGTGAAGGCGAAGCGGCTGCCGGCTCCCTGGCGGCTGGTGACGCCGATATGGCCGCCCATGCGTTCCACCAGTTCCTTGGAAATGGCCAGCCCCAGGCCCGTGCCGCCGAAGCGGCGGGCGGCGTTGCCCGGCCCCTGGGTGAAGCGCTCGAAGAGTTCCGAGGCCCGGGTCGGGTCCAGGCCGATGCCGGTGTCGGTCACGGCCACGGCCAGCCCGATCCGTTCGGCCGGGGTCTGGTCGGCCGGCACGGTCTCCACCGTGACGGTAACCGACCCGGCGGCGGTAAATTTGACGGCGTTGCCCAGGAGATTGAGCAGGATCTGGCGCAGCCGGCCGGGGTCGCCGCGTAGGGCCGGGGGCACGTCCGAGGCCACTGTCGCGCTTAAGGCCAGGCCTTTCTGGCTGGCGGTCAGTTCCACGGCCCGGACGGCCTCGGCCACCAGGGCGCGCGGATCGAAGTGGCGGCGTTCAAGGACGAGCTTGCCGGCCTCGATCTTGGAAAAGTCGAGAATGTCGTTGACCACGCCGAGCAGATGGTCGGCGGATTCCCGGATGGCGCGCAGATGGTCGATCTGTTCCGGGGCGGCTTGGCCGTCCAGGAGGGCGTCGGACAGCCCGATGACGGCGTTTAAGGGGGTGCGGATCTCGTGGCTCATGACGGCCAGGAAGGCCCCCTTGGCTCGGGAGGCTTCCTCGGCCTGGTCGCGGGCCTGTTCCAGGTGTTGCTGGCGGCGTTTTTCCTCGGTGATGTCGTCGAAGGCCCAGACCACGGAGGTGGTGGGGTCTTCGGGCCGCACGGATTTGCCGTGCAGGCGCAGCCAGATGGTTTCGCCGTCGCCGCGCTGCACTTGGCATTCCCGGCGGGTGAAGCCCTGGGTGATGAAGTCGTGGTCGCATAGCTCGGCCAAGCTCTGGTAGACGGCGGCGTCGGGGATGAGCACAGCCAGGGACTGGCCGAGGAAGGCCTCGCGGGCATAGCCGAGCAGCGCCGCCCCTTGGGCGTTGATGTCGGTGCAGACGGTGTTTTCCGTGGTGGCCAGGCCGATCTGGGTATTGCCGAGCAAGGCGTCGCGCTGGGCCAGGGTCTGGCGCAGTTCGGCCTCGGTGCGCAGGCGGTCGGTGACATCGACATAGGAAAATACCCGGCCGATGTAGACGCCGTCCCGGAGGATGGGGCCGCTGCGGCGTTCGATGAAGCGGCCGTCGCGGGTGGCGTGGCAGGTCTCGGCCATGGACATGCCGTCGAGCATGAGGGCGCGAAAGCCGCTGGCCACGGCGTCCGGCTCGGCCAGCTTCTCCATGAACGGCTTGAAACGGTCCATCGGCTCAAGGCGTTGCGCCCAATCCTCGGGCAGATCCCAGAGATTGAGGAAGCGGCGGTTGCAGACCAGCACCTCGCGGTCCGGGTTGGCCGACACGCACAGCACGGCCTCGGCCGTGGATTCGAGGATGGCCCGGTACAGGGCCAGATGGCGCGACAGGCTGTCCTCGGCCCGGGTGCGGGCCGTAATTTCCGTGGTCAGGCGGGCGTTGGTCCGGGCCAGTTCGGCCGTGCGCTCCTCCACCCGGCGGGCCAGCAAAAGCCGGTGTTCTTCCACCTCGGCCCGGGACTCGCCCAGCCAGCGCGAGGTCTCCCGCAGCCGGGCCGACATGGCGTTAAACGCCGCGCCCAGCCGGGCCAGGGCGTCGGCTCCGGCCACGGGCACGGTCTGGTCCAGATCGCCGGCTTCCACGGCTTCCAGGGCCTGGCGCAGGGTGTTGACCGGTCGCAGCACGAACAGGTGGAGCATGGCGTTTAAGACCAGGGCCAGGAAAACGTAGGCCCCGGCCACGGCCAGGCCGAAAATGGTCCAAACCCGTCCGCCGGCCAGGGCGCTGTCTTTGAGGGCATAGCGCAGGCGCAGGAAACCGGCGATCTCGCCCTCGCCGTGGATCGGTTCGATGAGGGTGGCGAGCAGTCGGTCGTTTTCGGCGGTGACGCTAAAGACCCGGGTCTCGGGCAGGCCGACGCCGGTTTCGGCCGCCAGAGGGGCGGGCGCGCCCGTGCCGGCGTCGGCCAGAAGGACGCCGGCGGCGGAAAACAGGCTGGCTTCGATGACGCCGTCCACCTGAACCATGCGGTCCAAAATGACCTGGGCGGCGCTTATGGCCTGGGCGGTCTGGAGCAGCGGGGCCAGGGCTTCCAGGCGGTGGGCGGCCAGCACCCCGAGCAGGGTGCGGGTGCGGGTGCGGGCGGCCTCCAGGCGGTCCTGGATGGACAGGTGCAGCACGCCGCCAAAGGCGGCGGCGGCGGCCAGAAAAGCGAGCAGGATGGCTGCGTTGAGTTTGAGTCGCAAGGATGCGCGGCGCATGGGGTTCCCGCCGCCGGCCCGAAACCCGGGAGCCTGGCGGCGGACCGGGCGCGCCGTGGCGGCCTACAGTATGAATTTCTAGCTTTCTTAAAGACAAACCGGAAAAGCTGTCAAAGGCTTTCCCGGTTTGTCCAGGTCGTTACTGTGTTACCCTGTTTGCCGCGTAATAACTGGATTTCCAGTACGGCGCCCAGATCGTCTCCTGGCGCACCCGGCCGCCCCGGGAGGGGCTGTGGATGAAGCCGCCGTGGCCGTCGAAAATGCCCACATGCAGGCTCGACAGCGCTCCGGAAGGGGCGAAAAAGACGAGATCCCCGGCCCGAAGCTCTTCTTTGCGCACCGGCCGGCCGGCCATGAGCTGGTCCTGGGTGCGCCGGGGCAGGCGGATGCCGTGGCGGGCGTAGACCCATTTGACGAAGCCCGAACAATCAAAGCCTTCGCCGGGGTTTTCCCCGGCCGGGCGGTAGGGCGTGCCGATGAGCTCCCGGGCGGTCTCCAGCACCGTGCCCGTGGCCGGCGGCGGCGCGATGGGAGCCCGGTCGGCCACGGAAAAGGCGCAGCCGCCAAGGAAAAGGACCAGACAGGCCAGCAGGGCGAGACGACAAACAACGAACATGGTCCCGGACCTCCGTCCCGGAAATTAGCAAATCCCGTGCCGCCCCAGGCTCAGGCTGCGCCTTGGCCTGTCGCCGGTCGCCGGTCGGCCGCCGCCGGTTCGTCGCCTGGCCGCCTTGCCCCCGACGCCCGGCCCGGGCAGGGAAAAAAGGCGTTTTGGGGTTGTGAACAAGGCGGCGTTTGCCCTAGTGTTGCCCGTAACCTGCCAAAGGAGGCGGCCCGTATGATCCAAGCCATCACCGGATACCTCGGCGACTCGGCCGAGAGCCTGCTTGCCCACGTTTGCCGGACTATTCCCAAGGAATCTTTGCATCTGCCCGGCCCGGACTACCTGGATACGATTTTCACGGCCACCGACCGACCCGTGCCGGTCATCCGGTCCATGGCCGCCATGTACGGCCACGGCCGCCTGGCCGGGACCGGCTACCTGTCCATCCTGCCCGTGGACCAGGGCATCGAACATTCGGCCGCGGCCTCGTTCGCCCCAAACCCCATTTATTTCGACCCGGAAAACATCGTCAAACTGGCCATCGAGGCCGGCTGCAACGCCGTGGCCTCGACCCTGGGCGTGCTGGGGTCCGTGGCCCGCAAATACGCCCACAAGATTCCCTTTATTCTCAAGATCAACCACAACGAGCTGCTCTCCCTGCCGGCCATCCACGACCAGACCCTTTTTGCCTCGGTGGAGCAGGCCTACGACATGGGCGCGGCGGCCGTGGGAGCCACCGTCTATTTCGGCTCGCCCGAATGCCGCCGCCAGATCCAGGAGATCTCTGAAGCCTTTGCCCGGGCCCACGAACTGGGCATGGCCGCCATCCTCTGGGCCTATCTGCGCAATCCCGCTTTCGTGAAAAACGGCGTGGACTACCACACCTCGGCTGACCTCACCGGCCAGGCCAACCACCTGGCCGCCACCATGGGCGCGGACATCGTCAAGCAGAAGCAGCCCACCAACAACGGCGGCTACACGGCCGTGGGCTTTGGCAAGACCGACAAGCGGGTCTACAGCGAACTGACCACCGACCATCCCATCGACCTCACCCGCTATCAGGTGGCCAACTGCTTCATGGGCCGCATCGGGCTGATCAATTCCGGCGGCGCGTCGGGCGCGGCGGATTTCGCCGAGGCCGTGTCCACGGCCGTCATCAACAAGCGGGCCGGCGGCATGGGGCTCATTTCCGGCCGCAAGGCCTTCCAGCGGCCCATGGCCGAGGGCGTCAAACTGTTAAACGCCATCCAGGACGTCTACCTGTGCCCCGAGGTCACCATCGCCTAAGGGCCGCGTCCGTTTCGCGGGCCGGGCGGGGGTTTGTTGGAAAACCGCGCCCGGCCCGTTGCCGGCCAAAAGCGTGGACGTTTCTGGAGGACGCGGCATGAGCCGGAAATGCCCGCCGCGTTTTGGGCGGGCCGCCGGGGTCGCCCCGAATCTGTAACCAGCCGGACGCTCCCCCCGACCAATCGCGCAAACGGACGGCCCCGCCGTCCCATCCCACGCGGGAGGTCATCCCATGAAGAAGCTTTGTTACGGACTGCTCACCCTGGCCATCCTGGTCGGCTCGGCCTTTGCCGTGGCCGCCGGCCCCGGACCGGGCGGTCCCGGCGGCCCCGGACCCGAAGGATTGCTTGACCGGCTGCTGTCGCTTAAGCTCACCGACGCCCAGAAGCATGACGTGGCCGTGGTCTTTAAAAACAACCGCCAGGCCTTCGACGCCGGCATGGCCGCCATGCGCGAGGCTTTCGACGCCATGGGCCTGGTCATGCGCACCGAACCCGGCAACGAGGAGCGGGTGCGCCAGGCCAGCCGGGCCGTGGCCGCGGCCGCCGAGGACATGGCCGTGCTGCGGGGCAAGGTCGAAGCCTCGGTGCTGGTCCTTTTGACCCCGCAGCAGCGCAAGCTGTGGGAGGAAACCCTGCCGCCGCGCCCGCCGCGCGATGCCAAGGAGCGCTTTCATGCCGGCCATGAGCTGGTCAACGAGTGGATTGATTCCCACGCCGGCGCCAACAGCTAACTCTCGGGGCATTATGGGCGAGGCGGTGTTGGACATCGAGGATGCCCGGACGCTCAAAGCGATCCGGGCCGGCGAGGTGGACGCCTATGCCGCCATCGTGACCAAGTACCAGGGGCGCGTGTCCGGGATCGTTTCCGGGCACGCGCCCCGGGACCGGGTGGGCGAGCTGACCCATGAGGTGTTCGTGCGGGCCTACAAGTCCCTTGGCGGCTACCGGGGCGAAAGCCCCCTTGGCCACTGGCTGGCCAAGGTGGCGGTGCGCACCTGCCACGATTTCTGGCGGGCCCAGTACCGGATCAAGGAACGGCCGGAGTCGGATCTGTCCGACGAGTGCCGGGCCTATGCCGAAGAGGTCTCGGCCCTGGCCACGGGCGAGGCGGCCGAGGAAACGGCTTCCCGGCGCGAGGCCGAGGAACTGCTGCGCTGGGCCCTGGACAAGCTGTCGGCCACGGACCGCATGGTGGTGACGCTGACCCACCTGGAAGAGCGGCCGGTGGCCGAGGCGGCCGAGATGTTGGGCTTAAGCGTTCCCAACGTGAAGGTCCGGGCGTTTCGGGCCCGCAAGAAGCTTCGCGAACTGCTCGGCGACGTGATCGGCGTGTAAGGAGGAGGTAGCCATGGACGGAAACGATTCCCGGCGCATTGACCGCCTGGAGGCGGCGCTTCGGGCGGCTCACGCCCGCCGTCAGGCCCCGGACACGGCCCAGGGCGCGGCCCTGGCCGCCTCGGTGCTGGCCGCCGTCAAGGCCGCGCCGCCCGCTGCCGCTCCCCTGGCCGCCGAGGCCGACAAGCGCCTCGACCGGTTGGAGAACGTGTTGCGCGCGGCCCATGCCGGCCGCCAGACGCCTGCCGCCGAACCTGGTTTGGCCGACGCCGTCCTGGCTTCCGTCAAGGCCGGGGAGACTGGCAAGCCCGTTGCTCCGGCGAGCCGCCAGGAGCGCCTCGACCGAGTGGAAAGCGTGTTGCGCGCCGCCCATGCCGGCCGCCAGACGCCGCCCATCGACGCCGGCTTGGCCGATTCGGTGGTGGCCGCCATCCGGGCCGAGGACGCCGCTCCCGAGGCCGAGGAGGCCCGGGTGCTGTGGCGCATGGCCGCCGGCGCGGGTTTTTTGGCCGCGGCCACGGTGCTTTTTGCCCTGGCCTTTGGTTCCGGCCTGGAAGACGAGCTGGGGCGGCTGCTTTTTTATGATCCCAGCGGCCAGGTCGTCGTGTCGCTTCTGGGCGTGTAAGGCTTGGGCATGCATCCGAAATTCGTCAAGATTATTGCCGGCGTCGTGCTTTTTGCCTCGGGCGCGGTGGTGGGCGTCGTCGGCTCCCGGCTGCTCGGAGAACGCGGCCCCCTGGCCCTCATGCACGGCGATCCGCGCCATTTCGCCGCCATGGCCTTGCGCCGCCTGACCAGCGACCTCGATCTCAGCCAGGAGCAGCAGGACAAGCTGCGGCCCATCATCATGGACACGACCCGGCAGATCATTGCCCTGCGCCGCGAGCAGGAGCCGCGCATGCGGGAACTCATCGAAACGAGCCAGGAGCTGACCAAAGCCCTGCTTACCCCGGAACAACGAGAAAAATTCGTGGGCGTCATAGCCCGGTTGGAGGCTCGGCGCAAGGTCCTGGACCGTTTTGGCCCGCCGCCGCCGCCGGACGGTTTTGGTCCACCGCCGCCTGACGACTTTGGCTCCCATCGCGGTCCGCCGCCGCCGCCGGACCTGTTCGATCCGGAGTGGGACCTGCCGCCGCCCCCACCGCCGCCGGACGGTTTTGGCCCAATGCCGCCGCCGGACGGTTTCGGCCCGCCGCGACCGGGCGGCCCGGGGCCGGGATTTGGCCCGCCGCCCCGTCGGGACGCCTGGCCGGAGAAGAAGCCTCGCCCGGACGGCGCAGTCAGGCCGGGGGACAAGACCGGGGCTGACAAGGCCGTCGATCCGGCTGGCAAGGCCGGCCCCGGCGACTCGCCCCCGGCGGCCGATCCCCAGGGCCAGACGCCGCCCCCAGACGGCGACGCGACGGCCAAATAGTCTTTCCCCGTTCCCCTCTTCCGTATTGTGTGGCATAAGGGGCGCAATCCCCAGGCGGGCCGGCTCGCGCCGGCCCGCCCAACCGCCAACGCGCCGGGTGTCCGTCAGTCGCCCCGCGCAAGGAGGATGCGCCATGCCGAGTCCGTTGACCGTTTCCCGTCGCCAGGCCCTGCGTCTGGTGGCCGGCACGGGACTTTTTTTTATGGCCGGAGGGATGCTGCGTCCGTCGTCGGCCGCTGCCGCCGCCTTCGAGGCCCCCAAGCTGCCCTACGCCGAAAACGCCCTGGAGCCGGTCATTTCGGCCAGGACCGTGAGCTTCCACTACGGCAAGCACACCCTGGGCTATTTCGACAATGCCAACAAACTCGTGGCCGATACGCCCCTGGCCGGTCAACCCCTGGAAAAGGTCTTCCTGGAAGCGGCCAAGGACCAGAAGCTGGTGGGCCTATTTCGCAACGCGGCCCAGGCCTGGAACCACGTGTTTTACTGGAACGGGCTGTCGGCCGCCGGCGGCAAGCCCTCGGCCAAGCTGCAAAAGGCCATTGACGCCTCTTTTGGTGGCCAGGAAGCCCTGAACAAGGCTCTGGCCGAGGCGGCCGTGACCCAGTTCGCCAGCGGCTGGGCTTGGCTCGTGGCCGACCCCGCCGGCAAACTGTCCGTGGTCAAGACCGGCAACGCCGACAACCCCTTGCAAGAGGGCTTAAAGCCCCTGTGGGTCATCGACGTCTGGGAGCACGCCTACTATCTGGACTACCAGAACCGCCGGGCGGACTACGTCAAGGGCGTGCTGGAAAAGCTCGTCAACTGGGAGTTCGCGTCGCAGAACCTGGGCTAGCCGGCCAGGGCCCGGAAACGGGCGCAAGAACGCATGCGGGGATCGCGGCTTCGGCCGTGGTCCCTTTTTTTAGGCGGGTCTTAGGCGGGGGGGGCGTCGGCGGTCTTGGCCGGGGCGGCGGCCAGGCTCACGATGTTGCCCAGGGTCACCTTGTCCTGGCCCACCACCAGGGCGGCGGCGTCGGCAGCGGAGCAGCGCACCACCGAAGCCTTGGCCACGGGCAGGCCCGACTCGTCGTGAACATCCACGGCGCAGCCGGTGGCCAGGCCCTGCTCCGAGCCCAGGGCAAAGGAAATCAGCAGGCCGTCAGGCGTTTTCTTGGTCATGTAGACCACGGCCTTGCCCTGGCTGGTCCAGATGGCTTCCAGGCGGCGGGAGGCGAGGTAGACGCCGCAGCCGACCAGACAGGCGGCGGCCAGCAGGTAGCCGGCGGCGGCCATGGGGGACAGGCCGGCCAGACGCACGAAGTGGGACTGGGAGGCGGCCTTGAGGGCGGCTTCGTCGCTGAAGAGGTGGATGAAAAAGGGCTGGGGCGGCGAGGCGGCGTCGCCCCCGGGACCGCGCAGAACAACGGTGGCCATGCCCGGGGCCGCGTCCGGGGCGGCGGTCAGAGTCCCCTGCCACATGCGGTTGCCCATCCAGAAGCCCTGGGTCTGGGTGGTGATGGTCAGCGAAACGCCCGGGCGGTCGATGGACACGGCCATGTCGCCGGCGTCCTTGGCTTCCACGGGCAGCGGCCCGGAAAGGCTTTCCGTGCCGCCGGCCGGAACCGAAAAGGTGTTCGGGCCGGTGCGCACACTGGACACAAAGCTGTCGGCCAGGGCCACGGCGGCGGACAGGCACAGGCCGGCGGCCAGCCAGCCCAGCGCCGCACGCAGGCGCACAAGGCCGCGCTCGTTCACGCCTGGACTCCGGCGTCAGGGACGGGGCGGTCGCGGTAGCGACGGATGGCGTAGATGCCAAGGGCCAGGGTCGGGAGAAACATGGAGAAAAACGCCTTCATGAACACCGGCGTGAATTCGTCCGGTTGCTTGGAGGCAAGGTAAACGGAAAGGGTGACTTCGGCAAGTATGGCCACATCCATGAGGATGACGGCGGCGCGCTGGCGGCTGTTGAGTTCCGGGGCGCGGCTTTCGTCGTCGTTGCGGAAGAACATGGCGGCTCCTTTGAAGGGCCTCCCCGGCCCGGGGAGGGCCGGGCCGGGGAGGCGTGGGCGGGGTGTGGGGTTACGCTGCGTTACTTCTTGAAGATGTTGGTCTTGGTGACGTTCATCAGACGCAGGGCCTTGCCGTCTTCCTTGTAGTAGACCCGCACTTCGTCGCCGGAATCCCAGGCGGCGGCGGGCAGGGACTCGTACTGTTCGGGCACGAGGAAGGTGACGAGCAGCTTCTGGCGGCCGGAGTAGATGGACACGGTCTTCTTGTCCTTGTCCAGGGCCGGGAACTGCTTGGCCTTGCCGGTGGCGGCGTCGTACACCAGCGGATGGCTGCCGTCGATGCCTTCCTGCTTGTCCACGATCTGGATGGGGATGGTCTCGAAGTTCTGCTTCTTGGGATCGTACAGCACGACCTGGGCCTTTTCGGTGTCCAGCTTCATGCGCAGGCCGGCCTTGGGGATCTCGCCCATTTCCGCCGGATCGGTGGGGAAGGCGTAGGTCAGGGCCGGCAGATAGGTGTAATCGGGCTTTTGCCAGTCATTAGCCTTGTCGCGGATGAAGGTGACGGTCTTTTTGTCCTTGTCCACGGCCACGGTGCGGCCCTGGTCAACCTTGCCGTAATCCACGCAGCCGGCCAGGAAGACGACGGGCAGGGCGGCCAGCAGCATATTCTTGAGCATGTTTCGCATGGCGTTCTCCTTTCCTTTGGCGGTTGCGCGGTCTAGGCCTTGGCCTTCTTCATGGCGATTTCGTTCTTGGCTCCCTGGATCATCTTGATGGTAATGTAGAGGGCCAGCGCCGAGACCAAGCCAAGGATCATGTAGGTGGCGATGATGTCGCAGATCTGGCTAATGGAGGGCACGTACACGGGGAGAAGCTTCAAGAAGACCGAGATGGCGCAGCCGATGACGGCCAGGCCGAAGGCGATGCGGATGCCGTAGCCCTTGATGTACTTGGTGGCCACCGCGCCGACCTGGGCGCCCATGGCCGCGCCGACGAGCATGATGATGGCGGC
The DNA here is from genome assembly GCF_004135975.1 of Solidesulfovibrio carbinolicus. Lineage (NCBI taxonomy): Bacteria > Pseudomonadati > Thermodesulfobacteriota > Desulfovibrionia > Desulfovibrionales > Desulfovibrionaceae > Solidesulfovibrio > Solidesulfovibrio carbinolicus. The sequence goes on from NZ_CP026538.1 coordinate 469,743, forward strand.
CACGAGTTCGGTGCGGCCCTTGTAGGTGTAGGAGGCGGCGCCGTAGAGGCCGGAGATGGCGACTTCGAAGAGGTCGGTGCCGACGGCCACGTGGGTCGGGCAGCCAACGAGGTAGATCAGGGCGGGCATGCGGATAAGCCCGCCGCCGATGCCCAGGATGCCGGCCAGCCAGCCGGTGAAGAAGCTGACGGCGATGGGCAGCCAGGCGGAGCAGTAGATGCCGGCCACGTCGAGGTGGACCATGGGGGGAATCTTGATCTTGTGCAGGGTCTTGTGCCACTCAAGGCCCGTGGCGTTCTTGTCCACTTCCTGGCCGGCGGCGATGGCGGCCTTGTCCTTGGCCTTGCGGCGGGCGATGTCGGTGAAGACCATCCAGGTGATGAAGCCCAGCAGGCCGAGGTAGATCCAGCGCACGACCATGTCGACCTTGCCGATGCGCTCCAGCCACATGATCATTTGCGCGCCGACTTCGAAGCCGACCACGGTGCCGACCAGCATGATGATGCCGAGCTTATAATCGACGTTGCCGAACTTGCCGTGGCGCATGGTGGAAATGAGCGATTTGCCGGCCATGTGGGCAATGTCGGTGCCGATGGCAAACGCCATGGGGAAGCCGAGGATGTTGAGCCCCGGGGTGACCATCCAGGCGCCGCCCATGCCGAAGAAGCCGCCGATGACGCCGACGCCGATGCCGAGGATGATAAGGCCGGGCCAGAAGATTTTCACGCCCGCGATGGGCATCAGGATATAAAGCCATTCCATGGTGTTCTCCTTCTGTCTGTCAGGCGTTTCGGTTTAGTGTTCGGCCAGGTCGCGGGACTTCAGGTCGATCCCGATGAAGTGCATGATGATGTCGGCCAACACGCCGAAGATCACGCCGATGACCGGAATGAGAATGACGGTCAGGATGGTGAAGTAGAGGTGGGACTCGTTGTAGAGATTGGCCCACCAGGCCATGATGCCGGTCAGCTTGCGGGTGTCGGCCACCATGACGATGGGCGCGCCGCCGCTGCCGGCGGCAAAGGCCATGGTCGGAGCCAGAAGCAGGCCGGTGACGAACATTGCCAGTAAAGCCTTGCCTTTCGTGAACATGCTGTTTCCCCTCCAAAAAGTTAGCGGACGATGAGTACCGAACACGGCGCGTGGCGCACGACCTTGGTGGCGACCGAACCGATCAGGTAATGCGACAAGCCCTTTCTTCCCTGGTGGCCCATGATGATCATGTCGATGCCCTTGTTCTTGGCATGGGCGATGATGAGATCGGCCGGCGAGACGCCCTGTTCCACGATGACCTCTGCATCAACGCCAGCGTCCTTGGCGACCTTGCCGTAATCCTGGGCAGCGGCCTTGGTGGTGGCGAACACTTTGTCGGTGATGGAGTTGACGTCGAGGTAATCGCCGAGGTCCATGAAATCTTCGGCCACGGTCATGATGGACAGCGTGGCTCCTTCAAGCTTGGCCAGGGCTATGGCTTTTTCCAGGACGGTCACTGCGTAGGGGGACTGATCGAGAGCGACGAGCATTTTCATGGGAACACCTCCTTGCCTGTTTAGGGCGACCTTGGCCGCGTTGTTTTCGCGCTGGTTAAAGCAAGGGGTGTGCCGGCGTGTTTATCTAGACGAAATTTATAGATAAAAGTTTTTCGTGAAAAAAAGCGCTTGACGAGTCTGCGCTTTTTTTGCGTATTCATAGCGCAAGAAATTGCTGATCGCGCAAAACGCGCAACGTCTCCGGTTGGTCAGGAGGTCTCATGCTGAGCCTGTTTCGCCGCCCTAGCGGCGCCGGTCCCTCGGAGGCCTACCTCAAAGGTCTGTCCGACTGGAGCATCCGCAAGAAACTGCTGGTCTTCCTCATCCCCCCCGTGGTGGTGGTCCTGGCCGCCACGGGGCTGGTGCTCAACGTCTTTTCCAACCGCTATATCGACATGGCCCTGGGCCGCACGACCCTGACCATGACCCTGGCCCAGGCCCACGAAATCGAGACCCTGCTGGAGGGGTGCCGAGAAGACATCGTGGCCTTGAGCTATCGTGCCATGACCCGGGAACGGCTGCGCCACTTCATGGAAGCCTCGGCCGCCGCCCGGGGCCAGCTCTATGCCGAGGCCGCTTATGTCGGCGACGGGCCGGACAACCAGTATGTGTTTATTAAAAGCGGGGAACGGGTGGAGGAGGTTCCCCCCGAGGTGATTCAGCAGGCCAAGAACAGCCCGCTGGTGGTTTCGCGCAAGGCCATCGATCTCAAGCGCGGCCAGGTGTCCTTGTCGGAATTGGTGGAGGTCTATTATCCGCCCACGGGTTTTGGCAGCAAACCCCGCCAGCGCGATCTGGCCTTGCTGCGGCTGACCTCGCCGGTGGTCGAAGAGACTGGACGGGTCGTCGGCTTCCTGGTCTTGTCCATTGACGTCAGGCAGTTACGCAACATCCTCTCCCTGTACAACTCGCCGCGCTCGCCCCTGGCGGGATTTAACCGCACGGCCGAGAATCGACTGAGTTTTTTTTGCGACGAACGGGGGTGGATCCTTTTCCAGTCCGATACCATCGACGACCCGGTGCGGGAGCTGTCCGTGGAGACGGTCAAGGCCGGGTTGTCCGGCGATCACGGCAAACCCGGCTACGACGGCGCGTTTCGTCCCGGCCCTCGCCACGAAACCTTCTGGCGTATGGTGACGGCCGTGCAGCAGGGCCACTCGGGACTCGAACGCGGCGAGGCCGATTTCGGATCATCCAAGATCGCCAGCAGCGACGACTTCATCGGCTACGCCCCAGTGCGTTTCCGGGGGCTGGGCGGGGAAGACGCCGAGATCGTGGGCGGCCTTGTCTACATCGACCGCAGTCTGCTCCCCCAGGCGGCCGAGTTCGGTCAGTTCAACATCCTTTTCGTCACCACCCTGGGCGCGGTCCTGGCCATGGCCGGCGGCATCATCATCCTGGCCCGGGTCATCACCAAGCCCATCCTGCGTCTGGCTGACGAAGTCCGGTCCATGCGCCTGGAAGGCCGGCTCCACGAGATCGACCTGCCTGACAGCGACCTGGACACGGCCACCCTCAAGCGCGCCATCAATCGTCTGGTGGCCGCCTTGCTGTCCAAGGAGATGGAAATCAAGGTGCGCGATGAGCGATTGCGCTCGGTGCGCGATCGGGAACGCGTCCAGCTGGTCGCGCCAGCATCGCGCCAGGTTTCGCGGGATGTCGCACTGGAAGATCTGGTCGGACACAGCCCGGCCATGGAGAACTTGCTCTCCCGCATACAAAAAATTGCCGTAACCGATGCCGACGTGCTCATTATCGGCGAAACCGGCACCGGCAAGGAGCTGACCGCCGAGGCCATCCACCGCCTGAGCCGCCGCAAGGACATGCCCTTTATCTCCATCAACTGCGGCGCGCTGGATGAAAACCTGCTCATGGACGCCCTGTTCGGGCATGTCAAAGGGGCCTTCTCCGAGGCCAAGAGCGACCGCAAGGGCGCGTTTCTGGCTGCCGACGGCGGTACCTTGCTCCTCGATGAGATCGGCAACGCCTCGCCCCGCGTCCAGCAGGCCCTGCTTCGCGCCTTGTCGGTGCGGCGCATCAGCCCCCTTGGCAGTGACGAGGAACAGGCTTTCGACGCCCGGGTCATCGCCGCCACCAATGTCAATCTCAAGGATCTGGTGGCCTCGGGCGAATTCCGTGAAGATCTATTCTACAGACTTCAAGTGCTGGCTGTGAACACGCCGGCCTTGCGCGACCGTCAGGATGACATCCCGGTTCTGGCCGGCTACTTCCTGAAGCTCGCCAGCCGGCGCATGGGCAAGGGCGAGCTGTCGCTGTCGCGCGGGGCCCTGGATAAACTCCTGCACCATGCCTGGCCGGGCAATGTCCGGGAACTCAAGAACTGCATCATCCGGGCGGCGGCTCTGGCCGAGCGGGAACTCATCCTGGCCGAGGACATCCATTTCGAGGACGCCATGCCCGGCGAACTCCCGGCTCAGGGGGCATTGGCGCCCCAGGCCGAAACGTCCCAGGAACCCCACATTCTTGATGCCCCCCTGTCCCAACGCCAGCGCAAGGCCCTGCGCGAACTTCTTGAGCGGCCGAATTTCTCGCGCAAGGACTACCAGGACGCTGGCGGCAGCGACGTGCCCCAACGCACCGCCCAGCACGATCTCCAGGATCTTGTTTCCCGAGGCATTGTGGTCAAGGAAGGCAAAGGCCCGTCCACCCGCTACCGCCTTGTCGGCCATCGCGAGTCGGTTTTCCAGGCCTAGCCCTCGGAGTGCACCGTCAGAACACGGATAGCGAACCTTCAATGGTCGGTGAGCGCGAAGAAAGGCGAGGCGTCGTTAGCCGAGAAAAAAGCGCGCCGCCGCCACGATGCCCATGCCCAGGGCCACTGGGCCAAAAAATCCCCGCGTGCGCAAGGCCAGGGCAAACGCCGCCAGCCCTGCCCACAAGACGACGTTGCCAAGGCCTATGTCGAACCGGCCGTCCGGGCGCAGCAAGGCCGGCGCGACCAGGGCGGCCAGCACCGCCGCCGGCACATGGGCCAGAAGCCGGATCGCCCAGGGAGCCAGCGTCCGGCCGGCCAAGGCCAGCAGCGGGGCGCTTCGGGTGAGGTAGGTCACCCCGGCCATGGCCACGATGGTCAGGCAGGCTTTCGCGTCATCCATTGTTCCACTCCATAGCCGCAAGCCGCGCCGGCAAGCCCGGCCGCCAGCGCCCCGTAACCGGTGATGCCCAGGGCGGCCGCGCCAAGGGACAGTCCGGCTCCGGCCACGGCCGCCGCCACCTGGGACGGGCCGGCCAACTGGCCGGCCAGCAAGGCCAGAAACATGCCCGGCAAGGCGAAATCCAGGGCAAAGGCCCGGCCGTCGCCCATGACGTCGCCGACAAGCAGGCCAAGGGCCGTGCCGCCGACCCAGGAGGCCTGGGCCAGGACGTTGATGGTCAGGGTGAGTCCCTTGTCCCGGTCACCGCGCCCGAAACGGGCGGCGTGGAGGGCAAAGCTCTCGTCGGTGAGTTCAAAGGCAAAGGCGGCCAGCTCCCGCTTGCGCCAGCCGCCAAGCAACGGCGACATGGCGGCGGCAAACAGCACGTGGCGCAAATTGACGGCAAAGGTCGTGGCCACGATGGAGGCCAACGCCGCGCCGGACGCAAAAAGTCCCACGGCCACGAGCTGGGCCGAGCCGGCATAGACCAGCACGGACATGAGCAGGACGTTTACCGCCGACAACCCCGCCCTGCCGGCCAGCACGCCGTAGGCCATGCCCACGGGCACGTAGCCAATGGCGATGGGCAAGGTCAGGGATACGGCGGTCTTGAAAACGCTCTGGCCGGGGATGTGCGGTGGCTGGTGTTGCATGGTATTGGGCTGGGATTGGAGCCTTTGGCAAAAAAGAAACCCGGCCGAAGCCGGGAATTTCAAGCCGCCTGAGCCACGGGAGCGCGGCGGCTAGTCGTCTTCGTCGCCGTCGCCGCCCATGCGGTCCTGATGGCGGTCGAGGGTGATGGAAAAGGCCACGGAATAGAAATGGTGGAAGAAATCGACGTATTCCACGTACACGTCGGGCGGCACGGTGAGCATGGCCGGGGAGTAGTTGATGATGCCCTTGACGCCGGCTTCGATGAGGAAATTCGTGGCGCGCTGGGCTCGGTTGACCGGGGTGGTGATAAGCCCGATCTCAATGCCCAGTTCCTTGACCGCATCCTTGAGGCGGCGGGTGCAGACCACTTCCAGGCCGGAGATTTCCTCGCCGATCTTGAAGGGGTCGCAATCGAAAGCCCCGACGATGTCGAAACCGCGAAATTTGAAGTCCTGATGGCGCAGCAGCGCCTTGCCCAGATTGCCGACGCCGACCAGGGCGCACTTCCAAACGCGATCAACGCCCAGGGAGTGCTTGATGGAGTAGATGAGATCCTGGACGTGGTAACCGACGCCGCGGACGCCGAATTCGCCGAAGTAGGCGAGGTCTTTGCGGATCTGGGACGGATTGACGGAGCAGGTGCGGGCGAGAAGCTCGGAGGAGACGACTTGCGAGCCTTCGCGCTTGAGGGTCTCGAGCACTTGCACGTACATGGCCAGCCGTTTGATCGTGGCCTTGGGGATGTGTTCGCTTTTCAAGGCGTCACTCGTTTGCGCGTGCAGGTTGCTGGGAAAAAAAAAGGAGGCCGGGGCTCCCGGCCTCCTTTCGGTCAAACCGTCATTAGCCGGTGATGATCTTCGCGAAGGGGTGGGCGAAGAGCAGGATCAGGCAGACGACCAGGGCGTAAATGGCCAGGGATTCGATGAAGGCCATGCCGAGGATCAGGGTGACGGTGATTTTGCCGCCGGCCTCGGGGTTGCGAGCGGTGCCTTCGCAGGCGGCCTTCAGGCCCAGACCCTGACCAAGACCGCAGCCGGCGGCGGCCAGGCCCATGCCGATGGCGGTGGCCCAGGAGATGGTGCCGATGGCGCCCATGGCGCCGGCGGTGTCGGCGGCGAAGGCCACGGAAGCAAGGGCGAGCAGGGCAGCGGTCGAGAAGATGGTCATGAAAGCCTTACGCATGTCGATCCTCCTGAAAAACAGGTGTTTAAAGTTACGGTCCTAAGGACCATTTCCCCCAATCCTAGTGCGCGTGGTCCAGCGATCCCTTGAGGTAGATCATGGCCAGCATGAAGAACACGAAGGCCTGGATGCAGTCGGCCAGCGAGAACAGGAAGTACATCGGGAAGGTGCCGACCACCGGAGCCAGGGCGAAAAGCAGGACCAGAACGATTTCCTCGCCGCGGATGTTGCCGAAAAGACGCAGCGTGAGCGAAAGCGGCCGGGCCAAGTGCGAGATGATTTCGATGGGCAGCATCAGGGGAACCAGCCACCAGAACGGTCCCATGAAGTGCTTGATGTAGCCGGCGCCCCACATGCGGATGCCCCAGAAATTGTAGTAGGCGAACACGGTCAAGGCCATGGCGGCGTTGGTGTTCACGTTGTTGGTCGGGGAATCGAGGCCCGGCACCAGACCGATGAGGTTGCCGGTGATGATGAACAGGAACAGGGCGCACAGGAACGGATAGACCTTGCGGCCTTTCTCGCCGATGTTTTCGACGACGAAGGACTCAAGGCCGCCGACCACGACTTCAAAGAAGTTCTGCAGTCCGCTGGGAACCATGGCCAGCTTGCGTGTGGCCAGCGTGCCCAGGATGATGAGCAGGACCATGGCAAACCAGGCGTAAATCACGTTGGAATCGATGACCTGGGCGTGGAAGACGTCGTTGAGCTTATACAGCCCGACTGCCTTCGCGGCCTCGTCGACGAGCAGAACCGGATGCGGCAACCCACCAGCCATGTCCTATGCCTCCTTTCCCGTAAGCGTTTGGTGCGTCTTGGAGCCGGCGTGGCGCGCGACGCCCCAGACGATGAAATTGACCACCACCGTGGCGATGCCGGCCAGAAGCGGCAACGGCGTAGCCCCAAACCAGACGATCAAACCGAAAAGCACAAGGCCGGTAAGAGCCAGCCGGAAGTAAAACCGGGCCAGCACCGCCGCTATGGCCTCGCGCTTGTTCCCAAAACCGGTGATCCGCTGGCCGAACTTGGCCAGGGAACAGAAATTGGCCGTGATGATGGCCGTGCCGGCCGCGAACGACCAAGCCGCCACCGAAACCCCGGCAAAAGGCAGACAGACGACGCAGACAAGCGCCGTCAACACAAGCTGGTTGCGCACCAGCTCGCGCACCTCGGGATGCACGTAGCCACGCCGGTACAACCAGCGATCCAGCCCATCCCTAAGGTTTTGCATCATCTTGCCCATGCTCTTGGTGTTCCTCGGCGTCTGCCTTCTGAATCTTTCGAACCTCAAGCACCATGTTCTTGAATCCGGCGGCAATGCCCAGAATCAAAAACGTCAGCAAAAGCCAAGGCTTGGTTCCAAGCCAGCGGTCCAACCACCAGCCGAGGAGCAGCCCCACAAAGGTGGCCGACACCAGATTGAGACCCACCACCGATGCCGAAGCGATGGACTCCCGAACCGCCTTGTCCTTGATCAACTTGCCAAGCATTTCAAAGGCTCCTGCCTTGCGACAGGCGACACTCCCCGCGGCCCGCTGGCCGGCGCTCGTGCACAAGTTCACAAGTCCCGACGGCCTAGCATGGTCGCCCGCCAAAAGTCAACGGGGCTTGCCCATTTTTGAACGAGCGCCGACTCCGCCCGCAACGCGTAATCCCCTACCCGAAATTCATGACAACAGCCAGAAGTTGTTGTACCCCACGGATAGCGGAGAACCGTCCCCGCAAGGAGGTATCGCCATGAAACGTCTTTTCGTCCCCGCCTTCCTCGTCGGCCTGCTGCTCGTCGCCGCCACGGCAAACGCCCAAACCCAGTTCTACTGCGTCAAACCCGACGGCATGCCCGTCGCCGCCATCGTCATGCCCTACGGAACCAGCCACGACCCCAGCGTCGTGTGCAACGCCGCCGTGCCCCAATGCTACCTGACCTGCGGCGCCGTCATGCAAGTCCAAAACGGCGTCGCCGTCCAACCCAACCTGCCCACCATCCAAGTCACCCAGCAAATGCTCAACTCCCTGGGCAACGGCGCGCCCGAAACCCCGGAATACTGCGCCAAACAATACCAATCCTGCGTCGCCAAATGCCGCGGCGACAAAGCCTGCATCGCCTACTGCCAGTCCGTGCGCTCCGGCTGCGGCACCGGCAATAGACAATAAATAACGCCAGAGCGCTGTCAGGGCGCTGCCAGGGCGCTGCCCTGGACCCGCACGGGCGCTGCCCGTGACCCGGCAGGGTTCCACCCTGCACCCGCCGGGGGGATAATCCCCCCGGACCCCCTAGCTGTCTGTGGCGGGCGGGGGCACCACAAACGGGTGCAGAAAACGCGCCTGCCAGGATGTTTTTGGCCCCCGGCCGTCTGGGAGGAGTCGCAAACGGGCCGAGTGGCGCGGTGCGCGCGGGGAAAAGAGGCGCTGGCGCGCTGGGCGGCTGCGCCGCATGGGGCGTCGGAATGGGCCGCCGATACACCCGGCTTGCGCCGGGAGTTCGGCGACAGCCCATTCCGACGCCCCGGTTCGCCCGGGAAAGGCATGGGGTTGCCTTAGCGGCGTCCCGGCAGCAAACCGGCCCCCGTTTCTCGCGAGTCTTTATTTCGCCGCCGTTGCTTCCCAAAAGTTCTTCCTCTACACATGCGACGCCGGCTTTGGGGCGTCGCCGGCTGGTTGGGGTCGGGATTGGGGCCGATGAGCCAGCCGCGCCAGCGGCGGCAGCATCGGCCCCAATCCCGACCCCAATCTTGGGGCCCTCGCGGTCCGAATCGCCCTCGCCGTCCGCCGCCCCAGGTCGGGGGTCCGGGGGGCTGAGCCCCCCGGCGGGTCACGGGCAGCGCCCGTGCGGGTCCGGGCAGCGCCCGGTGGGTCCAGGGCAAAGCCCTGGCAGGGTCTGGGACAGCGTCCCAGCGGGGTCGGGCAGCGCCCGTACGACTGGGGAAGCGCCCCGGCCAAGGAGACGCGCCATGCAGCGAGCGCCGCTTATTGCGTTGTTGACGGATTTCGGGTTGTCCGACCCGTATGTGGGCCAGATGAAGGCGGTGCTGGCCTGCGCCGCGCCGTGGGCGACGCTGCTTGACGTGAGCCATGGCGTGGCCATGGGCGACGTGGCCCAGGCGTCGTTTTTTCTGGCCGCGACGTTGCCGTGGCTGCCGCCGGGATCGGTTGTGGCGGCGGTGGTTGATCCGGGCGTGGGCACGGCCCGGCGGATCATCGCGGCGGAGCTGGACGGGCGCTTTGTGCTGGCCCCGGACAACGGGCTTTTGACTTTGGCCTTGGCCCGGGCCGAGACCGTGCGCGCGTTTGACGCCACGCCGCATCTGGCTCCGGCCAGCGCCACGTTTCACGGGCGCGACGTGTTCGCGCCGTTGGCGGCCCGGCTGGCGGCGGGCGACGCCGTCGAGCAGCTTGGGCCGCTGTTGCCTCGGGAGGGGTTGGTCGCGCTGCCGGGGCTTTCGGCCGAGCGGCGGGGCGAGGCGGTTTCATCCCGGGTATTGTCCGTCGATGTTTTCGGCAATGTGGTCACGAGCTGCGACGTGGAGCGGTTCGGGGACTTCCGCCTGGCCCGGCTGATCGCGCCCGTGGGCCGGGAGCTGGTCCGGGCGGCGACGTATGGCGAGCTTTCGTCGGGCGCGGTGGGATTTCTGGCCGGCAGCCAGGGCTATCTGGAGCTGGCGGTGCGGGACGGCTCGGCAGCGGCGGCCCTTGGGCTGTCGCGGGGCGATTTTCTGGAATTCTGGTTGCCGGAGGGCGGCGCGTGAGCATGTGGCGGCATTATCTGGCGGCCTTGGGATTTCTGACCCGGCTGGGGCCGGCGGTGCGCGACCCGGACATGGCTGCCTGCGTGCCGTGTTTTCCGCTGGTGGGCGCGACGCTGGGGCTGGTTTTGGCCGTGCCCTTGGCGCTGGGGTTTTTCGGCGGCCATCCTTTGGCCGGGGCGTTTGCTTATGCCGTGGGCAATCTGGCGTTGACGCGCGGTCTGCATCTTGATGGGTTCGCCGACGTGGCCGACGCCTGGGGCAGCTTCACCCGGGGCGAGCGGTTTTTCGCCATTATGAAAGATAGCCGCATCGGGGCCTTTGGCGGCATGGCCATCGCCGTGGCTCTGGTTGGCCAGACGGCTTTGGGGGCCGAGCTTTTGGGCGCGGGCAAGGTCTGGCTCCTGGCCGCCGCGCCGGTGGCCGGGCGAGGGCTGGCCGTGGCGCTCATGGGCTGCTGCCGGGATCTGGGCCGGCCGGGCCTGGGATCGCTGTGCCTGCCGGGCGCGACGAACCGGGTCACGGTTTGTTGCATCGCTTTCGGGCTGGCCGCGCTTTGGGCGGCCGGCGGGCTTTGGGCGGCGGCCTGGGGCGCGGCGCTATGCGGGGTGGTGCTGTGGCGGCTGACCGCGCTTGCCCGGGAGCAGGGCGGCATCAACGGCGATTTTTTGGGCGCGGCCATTGTGGCCGGGGAACTGTGCGCCCTGGCCGGAGGATTGCTCTAAGAATGGCCCGTGTCTTGCAAAGTAGGCGGCCAGACTGACAAAATCCCGGCAGGTGCGATGTGGCCAAGCCTTTTCGATTCAACCTTGAGCGTGTGCTCGACATCCGGGGCCAGTTGGAAGAGCGGGCCAAGATGGAGCTTGGCAAGGCCAGCGCCGCCTGCACGGCCAAGCAGCGCGAAATCGACCGCATCATCAATGAGAAAAACGCCCGCGAGGCGTCCATGTCGCAAAAGGCCGTGGTGACGCCCGAGGAGCTGTGGCTCTGGCAGGCCTACCGCAAACGGCTGGTGGCCGACATCCAGACCGGGCAGGTGAAGCTGGCCGAGCTGGAAGAGGTCCGAGAACGCTGCCGCCGCACCCTGGTGACGCGGTCCAAAGACAAGAAACTTTTGGAAAAACTCAAGTCCAATAAGGCGGAACGCCATGCCCAGCAAGAAAAGCTCGCCGAGCAGAACGAAAACGACGACATGGCGTCCATCCGCTACCAGCCGCCGGTTTACTGACATGGGCGAGAAGTTCGTGGCCGCCTGCGAACGGCTGGCCGGCCGCATCGCCCCCCGGGCCACCAAGGTGCTCGGCGTGTTCGTGATGCTGGCCGCGATCAAGCTCGGCATCCTCGTGTTCATGGGCCTGGACATGCTCCTGCCCGACCCGCCCGCGCCCGTGGTCACGGCCCCGCGCCTGCCTGTCGCGCCCTTGCCCGGCCCCCTGGCCGGCCCGGCTCCGGTCCTAGCCCAGCAAAATCCGCTGCCGCCGGCCACCGTGCCGCCCAGCCCCACGCCGCCGGCACCCACGCCCGGCTCGCCCGACGTCAACGCCCTGCTCAAGCGCCAGGACGAGCTGGACCAGCGCGAACAGTCGCTCAAGACCCTTGAGGCGGAACTGAACAATCGCATGACCAAGCTCAAGGACATGGAAACGAACCTCAAGGCCATGCTTGAGGAAGCCAAGGGCGTTAAGGACCAGAAGCTGAAGCACTTGATCGACGTCTATTCCAACATGAACGCCAAGCAGGCGGCCAAGGTGCTGGAGACCCTGGACAACGCCATCGCGGTCAAAATTCTGGCAGGCATGCGCGGACGCCAGGCCGGCGACGTGCTCAACAACATGGAAGCCAAGAAGGCGGCCGGGCTGACGGAAATGCTCACTTCCATGCAGCTGCCGCCCCAGGCCGAGTAGGCATGGCGCGACTGCGGCTGACCCTGGCCTACGACGGCACGGATTTCGCCGGCTGGCAGATCCAGGCGGCCGGCGGAGGACGCACGGTCCAGGGGTGTCTGGAAGAGGCGTTGGCCACGCTGTGCGGCCGGGCCGTGCGGGTCCACGGGGCCGGGCGCACCGACTCCGGGGTCCACGCCCTGGCCCAGGTGGCCCATGTCGACGTGCCCGAACATCGGGCCGGGCTGCCCTGGGGCAAGGCGCTCACGGCGCTTCTGCCCAAGGACGTGGCCGTGACCGAGGCGCGGCTGGTCGCCCCGGATTTTCATTCCCGCTTTGACGCCACGGGCAAGGAATACCGCTATACGCTGTGGACGCGGCCAGGGCATGTGCTGCCCTGGCGGCGGCCCTACGTCTGGGACGTGGGGCGCTACGGAGCCCTTGACGTGGCGGCCATGGAGGCCTGCGCCGGGCTGTTTGTCGGCGAGCACGATTTCGCCGCCTTCCAGAACGCCGGCACCGACGTTCATTCCACGGTGCGCCGGGTCTGGGACGTGTCGCGTCTGGCCGGGACCGGCCCGGACGAGACGGTCTGGCGGTTTCACGGCGAGGGATTTCTCAAGCAGATGGTGCGCAACCTCATGGGCGCGCTGGTGGCCGTGGGGCGGGGCAAGGCGACGCCCGAGGACGTCGCGGCCTTGCTTGCGGCCGGCGACCGGCGGCGCGCGCCGGGCACGGCCCCTGCCCAGGGGCTTTGCCTGCACGCGGTGGAATATGGCGCGCCCGGCCTGGGTGACAAGCCTGCCGAACCGGCCGGGTCAACGCCCTGAATCCCCACGGCTTCCGCCGCATCGTTTAAAAGGCACGACACAAAACGTAACGGGTCGTGACGATTCCTCGTCACGGCCCGTTCGACGCGCATCAACTATTCCCTCCGGCCGCTTCGGCCCCCCTTGTCCCTGCTGGGGTTTCCAAAGGGGCTCAGCCCCTTTGGCCGCCGGAGCACTCTTCCTCTTTTCTTCTCTTCTCTTCTCTCTCGCCCTTACCGCGAAGCGCGCAGGCCTTCGCGGAGTTGGACCAAGGTCCAGCCGCCTTTTTTGAGGGCTTTGGCGGCCATGGGGCTGACTTCGCCGGCGATGACGAGCTTTTTGATCTTGGCGCCCTTGGCTGTGGCGGCGTCGCCGAGGATGGCGGCGATATCGGCCACACCCGGGGTCCAGGCCAGGTAGTCCAGGGGGAAGGCGGCCAGGATGCCGCCGTTTTGGGTCTCGGCCAGAACGAACTTGCCGGCGGTGATGAAGCTTTTGATGGGGTCGGTGGTTGCGCTTAAGTTGGCGTACAGTTCGGCCATGCGGGTGCGGAAAAAGGCCAGATCGGCGTTGTTGGTGAATAGCGCGAACTTCACGAAGGCCGGCCGGCCGGCGACGTTGGTCATGCGGTCCAGGGCCAGCACGAAGCGGGTCTGCAGGATGGGGTCGAAGTTGGGGTTTTCCACGAAGAGTTCCGCCTGTTCCGGGGAAACGCCCATGGCTTTGAGGCGTTCGCGGTTGGAGGCAAAGAGATCCTCGGGCGGGATGGAGACGTCCACGGCGCTTTGGGGGATGAGGTTGGCGTTGTTGATAAACGTCAGCGCCGCGCCGCCGGGGATGGCGGCCGAGGCGGCAAACGAGCCGAAGAAGCCGGCTCCGGCCAGCCGCTTGAGGGATTTTTGGAGCACCGGGTTGTCGGAGTAGGGATTGACGGCAAAGGCCTTGGCGTATTCGCGCTTGGCCCGGTTGTAGCCGAGCAGTTCGCCCACGGTCCCGTCATCGCCGGTGGGACGGTCGCTTTTGGTGGTGGCCCGGGAGAAGGATTTGCCGACGTTGGACAGACTGTCGGCTGGGTGGACGATGAGGTTGAAGGCCCCGGTGACGGCTCCGGCGGCGGACTTGGCCACGGATTTGCCGATTTCGGCCCCGGCGTTGACCTGGTCCATGGCGGCGGCGGCGTTGAGTTCCTGGATGGTGGCGTAGAGCTTGGCCGTGGATTCCACGCGCAGGTCGCCGGATTTGGGCGTGTGGATGATATAGGTGTTGATGTAGCCGTCGTTGACCACCTTGTCGTCCACGCTGTGGTTGGGGCCGACCAGCACGGGATCGGGGAGCAGGGCGGCGGCGGACAGGGTGGGGGGATTTTCCGTGGCCTCGGCCGGGGTCGGTTTGGCGGCTGTCGCGGCCAGGGGCCAAAGGCAGGTCGTGGCCGCGACGAGGGCGGCGGCGAGCAGGCGGCGATGGAACATGCGGGACTCCTTGGCGATGGGATGGGTCGAGCATACCCGGGGCCAGGGCATTTGTCATGGTTGGCTTTACAGTTTCCCGGTCCGGTATTAGTTGTCGCGCGGAAGTCAAAGGAGGCTTGCCGTGGAGATCATCAAGGAACCCTCGGCCCTACGGGAGCTTGCCGGACAGTGGACGCGCCAGGGCCGCAGCGTCGGCTTCGTGCCCACCATGGGCTATCTGCACGCCGGCCACGAAAGCCTCATGCGTCTGGCCCGGCAGCGGGCCGAGACGGTGGTGGCCAGCGTTTTCGTCAACCCCACCCAGTTCGGGCCGGGCGAAGACCTCGACGCCTATCCGCGCGATCTGAAGCGTGACGCCGCCTTGGCCGAGGCGGCCGGGGTGGACGTGCTTTTTGCGCCCAGTCCCGAAGCCATGTACGAGCCGGCGGCGGCCACGTGGGTGGAAGTGCCGACCCTGGCCCGGCATCTGTGCGGCGCGTCGCGGCCGACCCATTTTCGGGGCGTGTGCACGGTGGTGGCCAAGCTTTTTTTGCTGGTGCGCCCAACAGTGGCGGTCTTTGGGCAAAAGGACTGGCAGCAATTGGCGATTCTCCGGCGCATGAACGCGGACTTGGGCTTTGGCGTGGAGATCGTGGGCGGCCCCATCGTACGCGAGGCCGACGGGCTGGCCCTGTCTTCGCGCAACGTGCGGCTGACACCTGAAGAACGGGAGCAGGCCCCGGGCATCAATGCCGGCCTGGCCCTGGCCGAAGCCATGGTCCGGGCCGGCGAGGCTGAGGCCGGCCGCATCCTGGACGCGGTGCGGGCGCACTATGCGGCCCATGTACCGCTGGGGGAGATCGACTATCTGTCCTGCGTCGATCCGGACAGCCTGGAGGCGGTGGAAGCCATTGATCGGTCGGCGCTTTTTGCGGCGGCGGTGCGGTTTAGCGCCGTGCGGCTCATCGACAACCGTTTGGCCACGGATTTGCCGCGTTAACGTCATGGCGTACCGGGTTGCTTTTTTGCGTTTCCAGGGGTAGGGACTCGAATTTCAGTTTCCAACGAAGTAGACATATTGCATTGGAGCTGACGTCGCCAGCATAGAGGCGGCCGGCTCAAGGAGGATATCCCGTATGATCAACGCCAAGGGCCGGTATCTTTTCAGCTCGGAATCCGTGACTGAGGGCCATCCGGACAAGGTCGCCGACCAGATTTCCGACGGCATTCTCGACGCCATCCTGGCCCAGGATCCCGACGCCCACGTGGCCTGCGAAACTCTGGTCACCACCGGTCTGGCTTTCATCGCCGGCGAGATCACCACCAAGGCCTACGCCGACTTCCCGTCCATCGTGCGCGAGACGGTCAAGGAAATCGGCTACAACAGTTCCACCATGGGCTTTGACTGGGAAACCTGCGCCGTCATCTCCTCGGTGGACAAGCAGTCCGTGGACATCGCCCAGGGCGTGTCGCGCACCAAGCCCGAGGACCAGGGCGCCGGCGACCAGGGCATGATGTTCGGCTTTGCCTGCGACGAGACCGAGACGCTGATGCCCGCGCCCATCTACTGGGCGCACAAGCTGTCGCGCCGGTTGACCGAGGTGCGCAAGTCCGGGGTGCTTGATTTCCTGCGCCCCGACGGCAAGACCCAGGTGGCCGTGGAATACGTCGACGGCAAACCCGTGCGCATCGACAACGTGGTGGTGGCCAGCCAGCACGCCGAGAACATCTCCCACGCCGACCTGTGCGACGCGGTGAAAAAAGAAGTCATCTTCCACACCCTGCCCGAGTCGCTGGTGGACAAGAACACCAAGATCTACATCAACACCACCGGCCGGTTCGTCATCGGCGGCCCCATGGGCGACTGCGGCCTGACCGGGCGCAAGATCATCCAGGACACCTACGGCGGCATGGGCAACCATGGCGGCGGCGCGTTCTCGGGCAAGGATCCCTCCAAGGTGGACCGCTCGGGCGCCTACATGGCCCGGTATGTGGCGAAAAACATGGTGGCCAGCGGCGCTTGCAAGCGTTGCGAGGTTCAGATCGCCTATTGCATCGGCGTGGCCGAGCCGCTGTCGGTGCTGGTGACCTCCATGGGCTCCAGCGACATTCCGGACGAGGCCCTGACCAAGGCCGTGCGCGAGGTCTTCGACCTGCGCCCCTACTACATCTCCAAGCGCCTGGACCTCAAACGGCCCATCTACAAGCCGACGTCCTGCTACGGCCACTTCGGCCGTGAGCAGGCCGGGTTCACCTGGGAAGTGACCGACGCCGCGGCCGATCTGCGCACGGCGCTGAAGATCTAGCGACCATCCCGGCGCGGGCCGTCTTTCGGCGGCCCGCGTTTTTTGGAGAAGGCGAAATGCTGCGCCGGTTGTCCGAGAGCGTGGAGCGGTACATGGCCGCCCAGGAAGCGTCGGCCCGGCGTAATTTTGTCGAGGTCTGCCGGCGCTGGGCCGAGATCGTGGGGCCGGAGACGGCGGAATTGCTGCGTCCCCTGGGGCATAAGCGGCGAGACCTGTACCTGGGCGCGGACGATCCGGTGGCGCTGCAGGAGATGGTTTTCGCGGCTCCGGAGATTTTATCGCTGGTCAATGCGGCTTTGGGCCACGAAGCCTTTGACAAGGTGCGGTTCGATCTGCTAGGAGGCCGGGTTCCTTTGGATGCGTTGCGGGCGATCCCGCCGCGTTTTTCCACGCCCGCCGAGGTACGGCCCGAAGGGCTGGGCGGGCTTGTAGGGAAGCTTGATCCGAACTCGCCGGTCGGACGCTGTTACGCCAAGTATGTGGCGTACTTTGAATCCGGTCCGGGTTCCGATTCGGGCGGGCGACGCAAGGCGCGCCGCGCGAAGCGGGGCTAGGCGAACCGACAAGGCGAGATATCATTTTTTTGGAGGCGAACATGAGCGAAGGGTTGCAGCTTGATCTGAAGAAGCCCCTGGACAAGATGACGGCCAAGGAACTGCGCGAGCTGGTGCTCAAGCAGATCCCGCAGGTGACCGGCGCTTCTGGCCTGGGCAAGGACGAACTTCTGGTGCAGATCAAGGAAGTTCTGGGCATTGGCGGCGAGGACGGACCGAAAGTTTCTCCGTACAAGACGAAGATTCTGTCGATGAAGAGCAAGATGCGTTCGCTGCGTACGGCTCGCACCGAGGTTGCTGGGGACGGTTCCCGTAAGCAGAAGGAGATTCTGCGCCGTCAGATCAACAAGCTCAAAAAGCGCACCCGTCGTCTGGCCAAGGCCTAGGGTTCGTCGAGAAAGTTTGAAAAAAGTTCTTGACGGGGAGCTGGGACCGGAGTAAAACACTGCTTCTTGGCTGCTGGGGGATCGTCTAGCGGCAGGACTGTGGACTCTGACTCCACCAACCTAGGTTCGAATCCTAGTCCCCCAGCCAAGAAAACGAAACGTCCCCATCGTCTAGCCTGGTCCAGGACATCGGCCTTTCACGCCGGTAACAGGGGTTCAAATCCCCTTGGGGACGCCAAGCAAATTCAAGGCGTCAAGCTCCCGCGATAGCGGGGTCTTGACGCCTTTCCTTTTTTCTTCCCGCTCTTTCGACATGTCCCTCCGGCCCGTGGCTGTGCTGCTGCACACCACGGGTTTTCTTGTTGTTGAACCCCACCCCTCGCTATGGCCGTCCCGCAAGGGCGGGACGGCCGGGATTTGGGCCGAGTCGTCCGGCAAGCTCGCGGAGAGCATTTCCGCCTTGTCTTGCTTCGGCCGAGTCCCAGCCGATCTCGGCGCGTCCATCGGCGCGCCATGTGCGGGCGTCAGCCACGCTAACATGGCTCCCCTCGTTCAATCATCCAAAAAGCAAACCATGCAAAGGCCGCTCCGGGATTCCATGATCCCAGAAAGGCCTTCAGGAGGCCGTATGGTGGCCAGCTTGGCGCATACCCGCAGCATTGATGAGCACAACGCTTGGATTCTGACCAATGCCAAGCCCTACACCAGCACCGTGGAAAGCCTTGCCCGGGAGTGTGGACAGTCCGTCCAGGGGTTGAAGGCTCACCTTCGCGAGCTGGAGGACAAGAAATTGATCTCGGTGACTTGGCATCTTGATGGCCGGGTCACCTTTATCCTGCTTCCCATTGGCTCGGGCGCTTCTCGCCCTAAGGACCGTCAAAGCCCGAGAAAGACCAAGGGATTTCGCAGCAAGAGGAAAAGATGATGAGCCTGGCTGCTGGAGCCTGTGGCTTTCTCTCGTGGAACCTTCACAAGGCGAAACCTCCCCGTGCAGGGGCGGTCGGTCGGGCGTGGTGTCCCGGCCCTGATGAGCCAGCCGCTCGGTCAACCTTGTCCACGGAGAACTGCCGTTGACGTAAACCAGTAGGCCGAAAAAGGCGAAACCCGTTGGCTGCAACCAACGGGTTTCAAAGGCAGCCGGTGTTGCCACCGGGCCGCAAAGGCACCGAATGGCAATACTCTTATCCTAAGTGATGAAGCACCGTCAAGGTTGCGCTGCTTGGTTATTGCCTTTTTCGGGCCTTGTTTAAGGCACCGAAATCATGGAAGTTTGTGGAATTATTCTGGCAAATGGACTCGTTGTTCCAAGTTTTTTTGAAAAACTCGAAAAGCAAGAGATCTCCTTGGGAGCCAGATGCACGTATGGCGTGCTGGCCCAGGTTTCAGGGAAGTCGGATCACTGCTGGCCGTCGCAAAAGTATTTAGCGGAACGCCTCGGCGTCAGCATCCGCACAATCCAGAAGTACCTGAAAGAACTGGTACGGTTAGGCTTTATCGCCATCCTCAGCGGGCACGACGGCGAGACCAATACCTATCAACTGCTGCCGCATCCGTTGGTCCTTTGCGAGCTGGAGAGCCGCGCGGCCCGCGTCTCCTCCACGCCCGCCACCCCTGAAAAATCTTCAGGGGGCCATGGCGAAAATATTGCGCCCGTATTTAAGAAAGAAGAAAAGAATACCCCCCTTACCCCCCAACGGGGGGGAGAGGGGGCGCGATCCGCTCGCTCCCCTGCCTGGAAGCCGGAGGCGATTGCGGCCTTTGATCGCGTGTGGGCCGTCTGGCCCGTTCAGGAAGCCCGCAAGGCGGCTCTGCGTTGGTGGATGCGCTTGTGGCGACTGCGCAGCTTGCCCACCCTCGAAAGCATCCTGGCTTCCGTCAGGGCGCACATGGCTCAAAATCCCAGGTGGAAACGCGGATTTGTCCCCTTTCTGGTGACTTGGCTCAAGGGGCGACGCTGGGAAGATGCAGCCCCGGTTCAACCGGCTCTTTCCGAATCGAAAGTCCTCTCCACTCCTGACGAATCAGCCTCGGCCAAGATCGGGTCAAAGACTGTTGGACTCCAAGGAGGAAAAGGCGAGGCAGCCACCTCGAACGCAGCCTGTTCGCCTGTCCCTGCTGGAGTTTGGCAGCAGCTCGATGCCGTTTTGGGTGTCTGGCCAGGGGAACTGACCGAAGCCCAGCTTTCCCACGTGCGAGGCACGTGGCGGTATCTGTATTCCCAGGGTCAGTTGCCTGCCCAGGAAACTCTTTTGCAAATCGCGCGCGCGGCAACAAACAACTTTAGCAGGTGGCTTCATGTCTTCCAGCAAAGGCAAAATTCAAAATCCCAAGAAATATGTGCGGCGTCGTGGTGTTGCACGTATTGATGTTATTGCAAACAGAGCGATCATAGAGAAATGGCTTGACGATCAGTTTAATGCTGAAGCGATTTATTATGGGCTAATATCAAATAAATTGATTGGCGAATCGTATTCATACAGAACTTTTTTGAGAGCGCTGTATGATTTGATTCCTAAATCACGTGCTAATATATCTCGGCCTTCAAAAACACGAGATACATCAGTGCTTGTTGAAGAGTCTTCTGAGAAGACTGAAATAGAATCTCCAAGGAACACTGAAGAGGTAATCCTTCCTAAAAAAGAAATACAAGGCCCAAGAAATGCTGTCGTGAAGACCAATGTGCAAACATTTGCAATTCCGTCAAACAATATAACAGGGGATGATGACTAGATGGCCACAGACGTCAGGACGGGAAAAAGCTCTCGGGACAAGGGTGAGGTTGAGATTGCCCTCGTGGACGGGATGCCTGTCGTTTCCAGCCTGAAGGTGGCCGAACATTTCCGCAAACGGCATGACGATGTTTTGAAGGCGATCAGGAATATTTCTGGGGGGTTGCCTGAAGATTTTTGTGCCCGCAATTTTGCGGAGACATCCGTTGAGGTCGCTCAACCTAATGGTGGGGTCCGGACCCTGCCTGCTTTTGACCTGACTCGTGATGCCTTTGCGCTCGTCATCATGGGGTTTACTGGCTCCAAAGCATTGGCCTGGAAAATTCGTTATATCGAAGCGTTTAACGCCATGGAAAAGAAGATTCTCCATCAATTAAAAAGCAATACTCAACAAGAATTAGATGCAGCTAACGAAGATAATAAGCAACAGTTTCAATTCAAGCAATGGGAATCGATTGATGGTGAAAAGCTTAAAGGCATTATTGGATGGTTAAATTATTGGTGTAAAATTGACAATCTAGAATTTGATGAAGCTGTAAAGCAACTATGCACAGTCCTTCAGGTCAATAATTTGCAAGAAATACAAGAAGAAGACACTGTGTACATTTATAATTTTATCTGGTGCTCATTGTTCAAAATAAGAAATAAATCTGGTGTTGAGTTAACTAAAGAACAGCAAGATGCATTTAATGGAATTTTATTATTCTGGGAAAAGTGTTTAGGTGAGAGTAGTGTAAACATCGTATCATTCATATGCACAAAGTGTAATATTAAGTCGTTTAGTGAAATAAAGCAGCATTCCCTTGATAAAGCTTTTAATGCGGCACTGCTTGGCATATTCCGTCATGTTTTTTGTAATTTGAGTGACAAGGTTTATAAGATTTAGTTTTTTCTAGGAGGCTTTTCAATGGCGACAATTCATTTTGTTTTGCAAGGAAAAGGCGGTGTTGGAAAATCATTCATCGCCAGCCTGCTCGTGCAGTATCTAAAACTGAAGGGTTGCGCGGTCGATGCCATCGACACCGATCCCGTCAACAACACGCTTGCCGGCTACAAAGAATTCGATGTCAGCATCTTGCCCATCTTGCGAGAGAACAACGTTGATCCGCGCATGTTCGACAGCTTGATGGAAACCGCCCTGGGGCTGCCTGAGGACGCCCATCTCGTCATCGACAACGGCGCATCGAGCTTCATTCCCCTTTGCTCCTACCTCCTCGAAAACGAGGCCATCAATCTGCTTCAGGCCGAGGGGCACACCGTCATGCTGCATTCCGTGGTGACAGGTGGCCAAGGGATCATGGACACGGTCAACGGCCTGGCTGCTCTGGCCAAATACTTCCCCGAGGCCCACTTGGCTGTCTGGCTCAATCCCAAGGATGGCGAGATCGCCCTGGATGGCCTGACCTTCTACGACTTCAAAGTGTTCAAGGAGTACGGCAACAGCTTCCATTCGGTGATCGAGCTGCCCCACCGCAACACGGCTACCTTTGGCAAAGACCTCTCCGACCACTTGGCCCGGCGTCTGTCCTTCGACGCAGCCATTAATTCCTCGCAGCCCATCATGGTCCGGCGTCGGCTCAGCAAGTACTGGGATGACGTGGTGGCCATCATGGACCGGGCCAACCTCCTCCTGGGGGTGGCGGCGTAATGGCTCCCGAATCAGAGGCCCACGATGAGGCCCCGGCCCAGGCAATGCCGGATGGCATCGGCCTGAGCATCGAGCAGGTGCGGACCCTGCTGATCCAGGCGCACAAAACCACCATGAGCGATGACGACCCCATGCTCATGCTGGTGACCATCAACAACGCTTTTTTAGGCGAATACGACAAGCTGCTCGACCGCCACAACGAGGCCCTGACCGCCTTCCTCGTGGATCAAGCGCACGAATACCTGGAAGTGGCCCGGGTGGCGGCGGAGGCCGCCTCTGGCGTCGGCGTCATCCAGGAGACCTGCCGGAAGCATCTGGCGGCGGTGAACGTGTGCCAGGGGAACATGAAATGGCTGGCAGCGATCACAGCCATTTCGGCGCTGCTCAACGTGGCTGTTTTTGTCTTGGGGGCTTTACGATGAGTGACCCCCGCCTGATCCGCAGCCTGGAGCAAGCCATGGGCAGCATGGTCTACGACGCTCTCCAGGCTCCCGACGTCCTGGAAATCATGCTCAATCCGTGCGGCCTCCTGTGGCTTGAACGCTTTGGGGAACCCATGCGCCAAGTGGGAAACCTTTCGCCTGAGCAGGGTCGCCAGGTTGTCTCCCTTGTCGCGTCCTCCCTCGGGACAACCATTACCCGGGAGCAGCCCGTGGTAGAGGGCGAGTTCCCTATCGACGGGAGCCGCTTCGAAGGGACCGACTTCCCCATCGTCCCTGGGCCGTCGTTTACGATCCGCAAAAAGCCCAGCACGGTTTTCACCCTCGAAGACTATGTCGACAAGGGAATCCTGTCCCCGAACCTCCTGCCGTTTTTGCATCAGGCGATCCTGCGCAAGTGCAACATCCTTGTGGTTGGCGGGACTGGCTCCGGGAAAACCACCCTCGTTAATGCCATGATCGAGGCGCTCTCTCGCCTGTGCCCTGATGACCGAATTGTTGCCATGGAGGACACCTGCGAACTCCAGGTGTCCAGTCCAAACCGGGTGATGTTCCGGACCTCGGACACCATGGACATGCAGCGCCTGACCAAGGTCACCATGCGCTATCGGCCCGACCGAATTCTCGTGGGCGAGGTGCGCGACGGCGCGGCGCTCGATCTCCTCAAGGCCTGGAATACCGGCCATCCGGGTGGCATCGCCACGCTGCACGCCGACAGTGCCTTAGACGCCCTCGGCCGCCTGGAAGACCTGGTCGCCGAACGCCTTACCGCTCCGATGCACCGGCTGATCAGCCGAGCCATCAACGTGATTGTCTTTATTCGCAAGACACCCGAGGGGCGGCAAATTTCAGAAGTCGCTTTCGTTCATGGTTATGATTCTGCGAACCATGCATATCATCTTGAATACGTTTTAAAGAGCAATATTAGCGTGAATCAAGGTAAGTGGTATCAAGAATATATCAAAGGAGATTGCAATGCGTAAGAAGGATGTTTGTTTCGTTTTGGCTGCGGCTGTTGTTTTGATGACCTGTTCGGATGCCCTGGCTTCCGGCGGAATTTCGGAATTCTCGTCGCCTCTGGAAAAGGTCGTTCAGACGATTACTGGTTCCGCCGGAAAATGGATTTCCATTACCGCCATGGCTATCTGTGGCGCGGTTTACATTTTCAATAAGGAGGACATCTCCGGCGGCTTTAAACTCCTTCTGTCCGTCGTTTTCGGCATTTCTTTCATCGCCTTCGCAACGAACATTGTTGAGTCTGTGTTCTCCTTCAGTGGCGCGATAATCTAACATGAGGACGCTCCCTATCCATCAGTCTTTGCATCGTCATAATCACGTGATGGGTGCTGAACGGGAAATCGCGCTGTGCATCTGCCTGTTTGCCATGCTTGTCGGCGTCGGCGGCATGACCTGGATTTCGGGGCTTGCGGCGGTGCTGTTCTACGGTGGGGGGCTCCTGGTGGCCAGGAGGATGGCCAAGGCTGACCCGATCATGAGCAAGGTCTGGATGCGCCATATCAAACAACAACTCTACTACCCTGCCAAAGCCAGCATTTGGAGGAGAAACTGATGCTCAATCTGCGCAAGTTCCGCTCCCGCGCACGTGGCGTCTCGGACCTGCTGCCCTATGCGGCCCTCATTGCCCCGGGCATCGTGCTTTGCAAAGACGGGACGTTTCTGGCGGGATTTGTCGCGCATGGGCAGGACACAGCATCCAGTACCGCCGACGAATTAGCCTTTGTTTCCGCCCAGTTCAACAACGCGGTAAAACTTCTGGGCTCCGGATGGATGCTGCATGTGGATGCGGTGCGCAGCATTCATCATGCCTACTCCCGGCCCGAAGACAGCCACTTTCCAGACCCCGTCTCGCAGCTCATTGATGACGAGCGCCGCGACTTTTTCAGCGGCGGCGTCTGCTATCGCACAAAGACCGTCGTCATCCTGAGCTTCAAGCCGAATTTCGGCGCTGAAAAGATGACTGCCGCCGCCAAGACCGGCGGCGGCAGTTCCACCGCTTTGGAACGCAGCCTGGAACTCTTTCAGAATACCCTGCTTGAGTTCGAGGATGCCCTTTCGGCGGTCCTGCACCTGAAACGACTCGCGGACTATGCCGAAGCGGACGAAAGCGGCTCCTCGGCGCGCTACAGCGAGCTGCTGTCTCATCTCCAGCTGTGCCTGACGGGCATCGAGCAGCCCGTCCAGGTTCCGGATACGCCCATGTACCTGGACGCTCTTCTCGGCTGTGAGGAGCTGATTGGCGGTTTGACGCCCCGGATCGGCGACCAGCACATCGCGGTCATCAGCATTGACGGCCTGCCTCAGGAGAGTTGGCCGGCCATGCTTTCAGTCCTGGACGGCTTGCAGCTACAGTATCGGTTTTCTTCCCGGTTCATCTGTCTGGATCAGCTGGATGCCCAAAAAGAGATCACATCGTACCGCAAGGGATGGGAGCAAAACGTTTTTCGGTTTGTGGACAAATATTTCAACTTGCCCAACGCGCGCCCGAATATGGACGCGTCCAACATGGTCAATGACGCTGGCGATGCACTCATGGAGGTCCAAGGCGGTTATGTCGGGGCCGGATTTTTAAGCGCCTGCATTGTGCTGCTCCATGAGGACCAGGTCATCTTGCAGGACTGGGCTCGCGAACTCCGCCGGGCGATCCTCACGCTTGGCTTCGGCTGCCGAATCGAAACCATCAACGCCTTGGACGCCTGGCTCGGCACGCACCCCGGCAACTGGTTCGCTAACCTCCGCAGGCCCCTCATCAACACCTTGAACCTTGCCGATCTGCTTCCTCTCTCCAGCATCTGGGCGGGTGAGCGGAATTGCCCATGTCCGTTTTATCCGGCCGAATCTCCGGCCCTCATGGTGTGCACGACGGACGGTTCCACGCCGTTCTGGTTCAACCTGCATGTGAGAGATGTCGGGCACACCTTGATTTTCGGCCCCATCGGTGCCGGCAAGTCCACCTTGTTGGCGCTGATCGCGGCGCAGTTCCGGCGGTATGACCAGGCCCAGGTTTTCGCCTTTGATAAGGGCATGTCTATGTTCGCCCTCTGCGAAGCCGTGGGCGGCACCCACTACGATGTCGGCGGCAGTGACGCGCTGTCGTTTGCCCCATTGCAGCGCATAGACGATCCCGCCGAACTGGCCTGGGCCGAAGAGTGGGTGGGCACTCTCCTGGAGCTCCAGGGAGCCCCGGTCACTCCCCGGGACCGCAACGAAATCCACAAGGCCATGAGCCTGCTGCGCACCAGCCCGGTCGGGATGCGCAGCCTCACCGATTTCGTGAACCTGCTCCAGGATCAACGCCTGAAGGAGGGGCTCCAGCACTACACCCGGGCCGGAGCCATGGGCTACCTGCTTGATGCCGAGGCCGATCAGCTTGGCCTTTCGCCCTTCATGGTTTTCGAGATCGAGGACCTCATGAACCTGGGCGACAAGAACCTGATCCCTGTGCTGCTCTACCTCTTCCACCGGATTGAGAAAGCCCTCACCGGCCAGCCAGTTCTGCTGGTCCTGGATGAGGCCTGGCTCATGCTCGGGCATCCCGTCTTCCGCGCCAAAATCCGTGAATGGCTCAAGGTCTTGCGAAAGGCCAACTGCGCCGTGGTGATGGCCACGCAAAGTCTCTCGGACGCTAAAAACTCCGGGATACTGGATGTTTTGGTGGAATCCTGCCAGACAAAGGTCTTTTTGCCGAACATTACGGCGCGCCAGGAAGTACAGTCTGAATTGTACCAGCAGATGGGCCTTAACAACAAACAAATAGAAATCATCGCTTCGGCTACGCCAAAGCGTGATTATTACGTTGTTACGCCATACGGAAGAAGATTAATACAATTAGCTTTACAAACAACTGAACTCGCTTTCGTAGGTATTAGTGATAAGGAAAACATCTCAAGGATAAAAGAACTTAAGATACAATACGGCGCCGATTGGCCTCGGGTGTGGGTTGCAGAGCAAAACCAAAGACGTGCCGCATAAGGAGCCTGTTATGAAAATTTCGTCTTTATCCAGTGCGTTTGTCTGTTCATTTTTAATGGTGTTTGTTTTTTCAAATTCGTCAAACGCTCAGTATGTTGTGCATTGCACAAACTGTAGCGATACTTTTACACAGTCGCTTGAGCGAGTGACCAATCTTGAAAAACTGCAACAGGTATACAAGCAAGTTACAGAGGCCATTAAGCAAACTGAGCAACAAATTGAGCTAGTTCAAAAGAATATAGATCAGTTGGAAAACATGGTCAAAAACACCGTCAGTCTCCCAGATAAACTCAGGACGAAGATACTTGGGACATTTCAAAAACTGTCGTCGCTGTCGCAATCATTGAACCTGCAAAGAGGTGACGCCTCTGCGCTGAGCCAGATTTTTAGCAGCACGTATGCCGGCACAGGCACTATTCGGGACCTGGCCAAGTCCACCAGGGAGACGATGGAATCGGCTGCCGGCACCTTCGATGAGATGCGCAAAAAGTGGTCTGATGAAGTGGATCGTTCACAACAGGCAGCTTTTCAAGAGTCCGGAATGCAAATCCAAGACCTCGAACAAAAGGCCACTGAGCTGGAGAGCCAGCTCAATGACCTTTTGACGACGCCAGACGGACAAATGAAGGCGCTTGAGGCCGGGAATCAGCTTGCGACGATGCAACTCCAGGAAGCGCAAAAGCTCCGCTCTCTTCTGTCTATCTCTGTTCAGGCCAGCGTCCAGAAAACCATGAAGGACGAGAAGAATCAACAGATAGAAGAAGAAGCATGGAAAGGAGTTTTGTCCACTGATAAAATTGGAAACTATACATCAAAAACTGATTTTTAAAATTGAACATTGGCCTTGTAGTCTTTGATTTTGTCCGTCTTAAGAAATTCATCGTGGGATTTTTTACGAGATGCTTGTTCTTCAGCTTCGCGTTTCAGTTTCTCGATTTCGAGCTGCGTTCGTTCTTTTTCCAGTTTGGCTTGTTCTGATTCTCCACAGCCTTGAAGGGCAAAAGAACTGAGGGCTAAGACAAGAATGAGGGTCATTATGGTAAAGGGCTTCATCAAAATCTCCTCCATTGCAGTTATTGCTTTGTTGATTGTGTTCGCTTGTGATGCGTTCGCACAATCTGGAGTTTCGGTTGATACTGTTGGCAAAATAGTTTCCGCATTCACAGAGAAATCTAATGCATGGGGAAAAGCTCTTCAGCAGTATGCTTTGGGCTTGTTCAAGCTTTGCACGACATTAACGATAGCAATGTTTGGTGTCAAGGCCGTTCTTAATAGGCATCAACTTGGAGAAGTTCTTGGCCAATTTGTTATGACTCTAGTGTTTTGTGGGTTTGTTCTTGCTGTAATTAATTACTATCAAGAATGGTCTGGGAATATAATTACTGGGTTGAGGAACATCGCTGGAGAACTTGGGCCAAGTAATTTGCAAATAGATAAGCCGCTTGAGGTGGGTTATAAAATGGCAACAACTATTTTTAAAAAGCTCAGTGTTTTTAGCCCTGGCGAATCAGTTGGCTATGTAATTGCTGCTTTAGTTGTGATGATCGCTTTTGCACTTATTACCGCTCAAGTCGTACTTATAAAATGTGAAGCAGCAATTGTAATGAACGCTGCTATGATTTTGCTTGGTCTTGGTGGTGCAAGTTTTCTAAAAGAGTACGCAATAAATGTTATGCGCTATGTCCTTTCCGTCGCGTTCAAACTTTTTGTTATGCAACTTGTTCTTGGACTTGGGTTGCAATTCATTCAAGACATGGCTATGTCAGAAGCAAACTTTGAAGATATAATCATTATTATTGGTGTATCAGTCGTGCTGTTTGCCTTGGTCAAGAGTCTTCCTGACGCCATTGCCGGTGTCATTAATGGTTCCAACGTAAGTAGCGGGTCAGCCCTAAGCCAAGCTGGAGCGGCATTAGCCGGCGGCGCGGCTGCCGCTGTGGGCGGAGCCATTGGCGGGGCCGCTGGTACGTGGGGAGCAAGCCAGGCGGTGAAGAAAGCCGCACAAACCGCCGGTATGTCGGGTGCCTCAGGCGCATTCGGTAAGGCTGGCGCGTTCAAAGATGCTCTCTGGGGGTCTCACATGGACGCCCGGTTTGATCGAAGGCGCGCAGGCCACTTCACTTCCATGAATGCCAACGCAGGCAGGCGACTCAAGGAAATGAAGATGAACAAGATGAGCAGTGACCCCAGTAAAGATAAAGGGGAAGAATGATGATAAAGGCTGAAAACTATCACCTGTATGAAATAGATCGTGGCCATTTGGTGTCTTGTTCTTTTTGTTGTGCAAAAAGAACAGAGAGCTATTTTGGTTGTACGCGAACAAAATTGCCAGGAAAGTTAACATGTCGTTTGCATTCATTTCTTGAAAAAAAGGCTCAAGAGGAATTGGCCATAATAGCGATTGAAGTAATTGAAAAGTATGTCACGTTGTCAAACTTCGAGTCCCTGTGTTGCGGTGTGCATTTTCATAGATCATTCATGGGTCAATTAATTAAAACAAAAAACTCTTTTCAAAGGTACCGTAGGTTGATGCTTCATGTTGAAAGTATTGGCCGGCAATTTATCGGCAGAGATGAAGACGCAAAGAGGACTGCTGCCAGTGTTGGCCCTGACACCGGCAGCTCCAATAATGAGGGAGACGACGCATGAGCCTGCGTCAGTCCTCAAGTTGCTCCACCTTGACCCCCAAGGCCGCCGCGATCTTGGCCAGGGTGGCCCGGCGGGGTTTAGCGCCAAAGGCCTCCATTTGGGCGAAGGATGCCCGCGTGACGCCAATTTTGGCCGCCATCTGTTCTTGCGTCATGCCCAGGTGTTCACGCCATGCCCGGACTAGGCTCTTCTCCTCCATCAGCGCGATCTCCGCGACTTCCACGGGGATGTTGGCGCGCTTTTCCTTCTGGCCAGTCAGCTCCTGGTACTCCTCGTACGGCACAATGACGAACAGGGGTTGTCCGCCGTGCTCGATCACCTGGTGCTTAATAGGTGTGCTCATTGCGTCGCTTGACCTCCGTGATCTCGATGTAGTTGCCGTCCACGGTGAAAAAGGCCCGGTAATCGCCGATTCGCAGACGGTAGCCGTCAAGCTGCGTGAGGTGCTTCACGTTACGGCAGTTCGGCCAGTGCGCGAGTTCCTTGAAGGCTTTCAGGATGGCGGCTCGGTCTGACTTGGGGAAGTTCCGCATTTGCTTGAAGGCCTTCGGGGTGATTTCGACCGTGTTCATAAGTCAAATGTAAATAAAGGATGGTTTAATGTCAAGTAAAAACCATCAATATATTGCAAGACGAGATGGCTTTCAGATGAAAGAGTGAAAGCAAGAAAACACGAAAAACCGCAAGGGAGAATAGCCGAATGCAGCATAAACCGAAATCCAGAAGCGATGCCCCCGGTAGGGGCGTCAGTGTTGGAGAACCTTATGTTTCCGGGCGCGAAGAGTGGCTTGAGCGCTACGGTAGCTACATCCAGCGGGCTCGCCAATGGCGCATGGCTGCTTTCGGCTGCCTTGTTATTGCTGCCGTGGCTGTCGCCGGCAATGTCATCCAAGCCAGCCAGCATAAAGTGGTTCCCTACATTGTTGAGGTGGACAAGCTGGGCCGGATCACGGCCGTTGAACGCGCGTCGGACGCATCGGTCACCCCAACGCGGGTCATTCAGGCGACTCTTTCGGATTTCGTCATCAACTGGCGCAGCGTGACCGCCGATCTAGATTTGCAAAAACGAATGCTTGAACGCCTGTCCTACGTAGTTACTGGAGCTGCTAAAGGACAAATGAGACAATGGTACGAAACAAACAATCCCTATGAGCGTGCCAAGGATAAGTTGGTTCAAGTCTATATCAAAAGCGTTCCTTCCCAAGTGAGTACGGATTCATGGCGCGTTGAATGGGATGAAATAACGCGGAATCATTCTGGAGTACAAATTGCGAGTGAAACGTATCAAGCGACCTTGACTATACAAATCCAGCCACCTTCATCTGATGCTCAAATTATTCGTAACCCTGGCGGCGTCTACGTGACGGCCATGTCCAGCTCCACAGTCATGGAGCCTGCCCCTTCAACCTCCAGGAAGTAGGATGCTGCAATGAGAAAATTGATGTACACGGTGCTGATTTTCACCGTGCTCCTCGGCTCGCAGGCCAGCGCTGAGGAAAAACCCAAGGGATGGATTCCTGAAGACTACAAAATGGAGGGGATGGGCACAAAAGGCGAGAAGAGTTCGAAACCAAATATTTCCTTACCTCCTTTGGAGTATGTCAGTCCCAATATCCCTCTGAGCCCTAGGGACCGGAAGGCCGTCCAAATGGCCAAGGACTGGGAAGGTGCGACCCCGGCCCCGATCCAGGCCAATGGGAAGGTCATGTACACCTTTGGCGCTTCCTCGCCCACGGTGATCGGCGCGCCGCTCCAGATTTGCGACGTGGAACTTCAGCCGGGCGAGTCCGTCAATGAAGTGGTTGTTGGCGACTCAGCCCGCTGGATGCTGGAAATCGCCAAATCCGGCAACACGGCGCACATTCTCATCAAACCCGTGGACGCGGGGCTCTCCACCAGCGCGGTGATCACCACGGATCGCCGCGCCTATCACCTCACCTTAAAAAGCCAGCAAACAGGGCATACCCCGCAGGTAGCCTTCCTCTACCCCGGCGACAGCACCGCCCGACTTCGTGAAAAGGAGGTCCAGAGCGCCAAGGAAAAGGAATTCAAAACGGCTGAGGTCGATGGACAGACCAAGGACCTGAGTCAATTGAACTTCGGGTACGAGGTCAGCGGTGACGCCCCTTGGAAGCCGTTGCAGGTTTTCGACGACGGCCGACAAATGTTCATCAAGTTGCCGGCGGCGGTCCAATCCAGTGATGCCCCGGTGGTCCTGGTCCGAAACGGCGGCCAGGACACCTTGGCCAACTTCCGGATGAAAAACTTGACCCTGCTCGTAGATGGGGTCTTTCCCGAGGCAAAGCTGATCTCCGGCGTGGGCAGCAAACAACAACGCGTCACCATCCGGAAAGCGAAGTGAGGTTGGAGATGCGAAGCACCTTCTCACTTCTTGTTGTCCTGATCCTTCTTCTCCCCGGGTGTGCCACTATGCGCGGATCGCGCGTCGATACCGGCGGCATGACAGCTTATGATGGCGTAAGCGTCGATTATCCCGGTGATGCCCAGGCCCTGGCCGCCTCGGCAGCTGAGGAGATGGCCCACCGCTATCCGCCGGCCCGGACCACCCTGACGCTGATCAAAACTGATTCCACCTTCGGCCAAGACCTGGAAACCGCCTTGCGGGGGCAGGGTTTTCCCATTGCCGCCCCAGGCGCTTCCGGCGTGCGTGTCGCGTACACCCTGGATGTCATCCGAGAAGAGACGCCTCCCACCTGCTATCTGCGTGTCCAGACTTCTGATGGTGTTGCCTTCGGGACTTTGCACGCTTTGACCGGTGAACCCCGGCAGACCAAGGGAGAAAATTCTCTCCCCGAAAGCGCTCTTTCGAACTCGGCTTCGGCTCCAGAGCCCCATCCGTTAAACGATCTGCCCCCTGCGGTTGCGACAACTCCTCAGCCGACACCAGAAATGCCGTCCAAGCTGGAACGTAAGGGAGCGACTTCTCGCGAACGCAACGGCATTTCAGTGCGTGTCACAAGCTCAGCGGCCAAGATCGCCAAGCGCAACCGGATTTCCGTGGACAAGTTCTGCCGCCTTAACAACGTGGCTCCAGACGCGATCATTCCCGCCGGACGGCGTGTGCTGCTCCAGGAGCCCCATGAGTCTTGGGCCGGGATCATGCCGTTGCCGGAGGCGGCCCGGGCCGATTCCTCTTCTGAAGTTCGCCAGACAAAGTTCACGCCGAGCCAGGCGACGAAGGACACGCCGAGGGCGGCGACGATTCTGCCGGCGGTTGCGATCAAGCAGCCAGAGGCTGCTTCCATCCCTGCGAAGACCTCCTTCAAAGTCCCGGCGGATTCCTTGCCTGCTGTGCCCCCTGCGGCCTCATCTCCAGTCTCGCGGCTCATTGAAGTGGCCGCCTATTCGCCTGTGGCACCACAGGCAGCCCCGGCGACTGCGGCGGCTGCGACGCCTCAGCAGCCGACTCCACTCCCTGGACCGGCCCCTCTCTCGCCCCCAGCACCGTCCGTCCCTGATCGCACAACGACTCAAGTCACTGAACCGCAGTCCTCAGGTCCGGGATCGGCAGCGCCTGTAGCGGAAACGCCAGCGAGTCCACCTCCATCGCCGCCGACTCCTCCCGAGCCAGGTTGGAACGTCTCCCCTGGGAGCCTCCATTCCCAGCTCGGACACTGGGCCATGCGCGCTCATTATCAGCTGATCTGGAAAGCTCAGCATGACTTCGACTTAGAGGCCCGGGCCGACTTCGAAGGGGATTTCGAGACAGCCATCAAACAGCTTTTCGCAGGCCTGCATCGTAGTGGTCATGCCCTGCGGGTAACGCTCTACCGGGGCAACAATGTCCTCGAAGTTGCGGAGGATTAGGATGTTTACAACGAAATATATTTTTCTTCTTTTCGTTCTCGTCCTCGCTTGTGGCGGCTGCGCTAAAACAAACCGCCAAGTGGACCCCATCGAACGCCAAGGGGAAAAGTTCCGAGAGCAAAGCCGTTCGCGCACCGTGGAAGTGTTGGAGACGCCTTATCTGGGCGCGAAAATTTCTCCTCTCCGTTCCTCAACCAATCCGATCTTAAGCAAGCAGGTGATGCTGCGGCGCAAGGGCACTCTGGCCAGCATTGCGTCGGCCATAAGCGAGCTGTCGTCGCTACCTGTTCAGGTCGCTGCGGATGAGGACGCGAAGAAAGCAGCGCAGCCCGAGACTGGGCATGCCCCAGCCGCTCCCCAGGCTGCCGCTCCTTCCACGCCGGTTGGCGAACAGGGTGTGAATATGGACCTGGAAGCTTTGCTGCGGGGAGGCGGAGGAGGCCGCAACGGTCTCGCTCTATCCGGACTCGGCCTTAGCGATGGCAAGGTCCTGAGCGTTTCCTATGAGGGCACCTTGCGCGGCCTGCTTGACCATGTGGCTGCGCTATCAGGGTACGGTTGGGATTTCGACGAGAAAAATAACAGCGTCACCTTTGCCCACTTGTTGGTGCGCACTTTCACCATCATGGGGGCACCCGGCAAGGTGAGCTACGAAAACAAGCTCACGAACAAATCCAAGGAAAACGCGTCCACCGGCATAAGCAGTTCACTGGTGAGCCAACCGGTCTCCCGCGAGGACACCAGCTCGCAGACATCGCAGACATCGGGCACCACCCTGACTTTCGACGTGTGGGCGGACACGGAAAAGGCGGTGAAGGCCCTGCTTACTCCCAAGGGAGTGGTGGTCGTCAACCAAGCCGCCGGCACGATCACCGTCCGCGACACCCCGGAGAGCGTTCGGCGGGTGGGCACCTACGTGGATGAACTCAATACCCGCATTTCCAGACAAGTGGCTCTGACAGTCCGGGTCTGGTCGCTTAAAGTGACGGATGACGCCGAGATCGGATTCAACATTCAGACGCTTTTTCAAAATGCCGACGTCTCTGACGTGGCCCTTTCTGCCGGCAGCATAAGCGGTGTCGGGACCATCAACACGGCCACGGCGACCATAGTTTCCGGGAGGCTCAAGGACTCTTCGGCTGTGCTCAAGGCTTTGCGCCAGTGGGGAAAAGCAACACAAGTCACTTCTGCCGGTGGTTTGGTGATGAGCAACCAGCCCGTGCCAGTCCTGGCCATCGAACGCCATGCCTACTTGGCTGGAGTGGGCAAATCAACTTCCGATTACAGCCAGACCACGGAAATCACCCCAGGCGAGGTGACTACTGGATTTGCGATGACAGTCATTCCGCACATCCTGGATAAACGACGCGTCATACTGCAATACAACATAAATATTTCATCTCTTGACGAGATGAAAGAGCTGACGACTTCCGATGTGACTGTCGAGTTGCCGCAGACATCTACACGAGCCCTATCCCAACGATCAGCCATGAAGATGGGACAAACACTCGTCCTCTGCGGATTTGAAAAAGAATCCACCGACACCAGCAACGCCATAGGAATAACCAAGACATCTCATAGCGGAAACTATGGCCGGACATTGTTGGTTATCACCATCGAAGTGGAATCGGCGGAAGTGTAACCATGCGCCGCGTTGTCATCAATAAACGCCGCTGGGCGGTTGGTCTCCAATGGTTCATGGGCAACGCCAAGCAGACCGCTCCCGACCTGCGGCGGGCGGCTGGGAAGCTGGACAAGGCCCTGGACATGGTGGCGTACCGTCAACGTCAGTACGGATTTGCCGCCAGCGGCGGCGCGGTCCGCGATTGGCTCGGAGTTCGCGCCTTGGCGGCGGCGGTGCGCGTGACGTCGCCTTCGTTCCTGGGCCTTTTTTGCCTTGCGGATGAGAACGGCGAATTCTGGTGGGTGTTCGCCATATCTCAGTCCTTGATTGTGGGCATGGGGGACCAGGTCTTCCCGACCCGCGCCGAAGCCGAGGAGTGGATCAAGTCCCTGCAAGGCCTCCTCGACAGCGGTTTCGAGGAAATCGTCACCTGCGAAACCGTGGACGAAAGTCTGCATTGGCTCACCCCCCTAATCAGTGCTGGCCCTTTCAGCCGCCTGCGAAGCCGCAATGGCTATCTGCAACCTCTACAGCCCGTCCCGGAGCAGCGGCGGATGCTGGCTGTCCTGGGAGGGTTGGCGGCTGTGCTGCTGTTTTGCGGCTATGGGGTCAAGATTTTCTTGGCCCACCAAGCGGGCAAGCGAGCCGTGGAAGCGGCCCGGGTCGCCATGGTAAACAAGGAGCAGCGCAGAAAAGAGCTGATGGAACATCCGGAACGTTATTTCCCCCAGCCCTGGACCACTGCTCCGGAGCTTCAAGAAAGCGTTTCACGCGGCGTGAAGGCCCTTTTTACTCTTCCCATTGCCGCCTCGGGGTGGGTCCTTGATCGTGCTGTCTTTGACGGGGGGGCCGTGGTCGTCACCTGGGGACACAAACCCGGGGCGGATTATGTGCATTTGCCCTTTTCCGCTCGGATTGAGACCCCGCAAAAGGCTATTTCCCGCATCCCGGTCCCGGGGCCTCGCGTGCAGCGTTCTGCCGAACCGCTCCTTTCCCGCGAGGAATGCACGCGGCTTTTGTATCAGGGAACGCAGCTCATGGGGTCTCGCTTACGCCTTGTCTACAATTCCCCAGAGAAGAAGAAAGTTGAAAATGTTGAAGTAACCGCACCTTGGGCGCGATGTCAGTGGGAACTAAGCGATGTTCCCGCCGCAATACTTAATGATGCGGCGTTATCTGAAATCTTTTGGAAGATTCCTGGAATCATGCTGGAGACGATCACTCTAGACAAAAACGTTTGGGTCATCAAAGGGGCTGTTTATGTCGCAGCAAAGTAATCGCAAAAGAGTTCTGTGGATACTCGGGTGCGGGACGGCGGCCCTCGTGCTGGTGCTCGCCGGGGCCTGGGTCCTTTGGGGATGGCAAGAGGCAAGGCTCCCACCCGCGCCTAAAGTCCCGCCGAAATCGCAAACCAAAGATGTGGCCTCGGTTTCGGCCCCAGCTCCTGCGAAGCACAAAGGTTCTGCGCCGGCTTCAGCTCCAAAGGAGGCCCAGGCCTCCGAAGTCCCCCCTTTTACGGTCGATGCGGACACGGTCCCGAAGGCGGGAAACTTGGGAAAAATGACTTCGCTGCGGGGTGATCTGGAAGAGATCAAGTTGCAGGTGGCCATTGCCCAGGAAAAGGAAAAGCTGCTTCCGAAACAGGTCGCTCCCGCGCCCCAACCCCAGATGTTGTTGCCGGAGCTTCCCAAGCCCGTGGCGGCCAAACCGAATGAGGCGGCTCCGGTTGTCGTCTCAATCCAAGGCGTGGATGGCCATGCCAGCGCCACGATCCGTTCCAGCGCCGGCAGCCTGGTGACAGTCCGTCCCGGGGATAAGTTCGGCGGCGGCGTCATCGCCTCCGTCAGCCGCAACGGGGTTTTGGTGCGGCGCGGAAATACATCAACTGCACTGGCTTTCGAGTAGGCTCATTATGGAAGCAATTAGCGTTATTGACGACATCCCAGAGGCTTTGCGAGGGCGCGTGGCCCTCGTTAACGGCGTCCTCCATATCTCGGCAGAACTCAAAAATAACCTTCAAATCGTTGATTTCTATGGAAGCCTGCGGCGTCGCGGAATTCTGACCTATGAATTCCATAAGCCGGAAGAATTTGACAACACCTATCAGGCACAAGCGTCCAGGACGGGGCATGCAGAAAATGAGGTCCAACAGTATGCCATCGACCTCATTAAAGATGCCTACGAAACCGGAGCGTCCGACATCCATCTTATGGATTTCGGTCTCTATACCATTATCCGGTTCCGCTGCCTGGGGATGCTGACGGACCATACCCAGCTCAATGCCGAACTGGGCAAGCGGTTGATCGCCTGCATCTATCAAAAGCTCTCCCAGTCGGCCGACTCCTGCTTTTCCCCGACCGAACGGCAGGACGGGCGGATCGCCCAGCGCAACTACCTGCCGCCGAGCGTCCATTCCGTGCGTGTGCATTCCGAACCCATCGAATGCGCCCAGGCGGAATCCGGCGTGGGCACCTCCATGTCCCTGCGGCTTCTCTATGATGCGACTTTAGCCAAGGGCTCCCTGCAAGAGCGTATGACGGCGCTCGGCTTCACATCTTCCCAATGTGATACCGCCCAGTTTCTGACCAGGCGCACCGGGCTGACGATCATTTCCGGGCCAACAGGGCACGGGAAATCGACCTTCCTCAAGCACGTCATGGAGTCCATGACGGAGCGCAATCCCGAGAAAGCCTATTTCAGCATTGAGGACCCACCCGAGTATCCCCTCAAGGGGGTGCGCCAGGTCCTCATCTCCAGCAACGACCGGGACAATCGGTCTAGCGCGTATTGTGACGCCATCGCGGGAGCCATGCGAAGCGATCCGGACGTGCTCATGATCGGTGAGATCAGGTACGCCGAAGCGGCCGTAGCGGCCATTGACGCAGCGCTCACTGGCCATGGCGTCTTCGCCACGATCCATGCCAATAACGCCATGGGCATCATTGCCCGTTTGGTCAGCATCTTGGCTACCCATTACCGCAATCCCCTTGAGCAGATTTGCGACCATAACGTCTTGGCTGGCCTCGAATACCAACGGCTCCTGCCCATGCTGTGCCCGGACTGTAAAATTCGGCTGATGGACCTCAAACCCGAGCAGCGGCAGCAGTACTTGCCCGAGGACGTTGCCGGCCGCTTGCGGCGTGTCCTGGATGACCGTGAATCCGTCTTTGTTCGGGGCGATGGCTGTGAGAAGTGCCGGATGCGCGGCCTGAGCGGACAAACGGTTGCAGCTGAAATCGTGGCCACGGATCAGGAAATGCTCGGGTATTTGCGTGAAGGCAATATTCCCCGCGCCCATGAGTACTGGGTCAAGGAAAAAGGAGGCCGCAGCTACGTCGATCATGCTGTGGAACTCATTAAAGAGGGCATGGTCGATCCCTATCTCGCGGAAGAGCGCCTCGGCGTCCCCCTCAACTTCAACCAGGTTTTCGTGAGCGGGGGACGCTGATGCGAGGTTATCTGGCAGAAGTGTTGGCGCGGCTGGCCTTCGGCAGCACGCTCCGCCAACGGACCTGGAAAAAGCTTGCGGCCCAGGCCCGGCACGGCATGAGCCTGGATCAGAGCCTGCGGCAGATGCAGCTCCGGGCAACGATGCGCCGGTCCCCCACGGCATTGGTTTACTCCAGGGTGCTGGAATACCTGGGCCTGGGCCACAATCTGGGTACGAGTCTGTCTGATTTCGCCACGCCGGAAGAAGTCATGCTCATTTCCAGCGGCCAGCGCTCGGGGCGTTTGCCCGAGGGGTTGGAACTGGCGGCTGGCCTCTTAGCCGCTCGCCAGAAGATTGTAGGGGCCGTGGTGAGCGCGCTGGCTTATCCGGTCTTTCTCTTCGGTGTCTGTATGCTGCTTCTGGGCGTCGTCTCCATCATGGTGATGCCCAAATTCGCCATGCTGTCCGATCCCGCCAAATGGCACGGCGCGGCGGCCGCCTTCTACAAAATGACCTCGTTTGTGGCCTCTTCGGCTGGGGCCGTCACGTTGTTGGTTCTTCTCGGCGTCATTGCAACGGCGCTTTTGACCCTGCCCGTTTGGACCGGCCGGCTTCGGCTCTATGTCGAAAACCTGCCCCCCTGGTCGATCTACCGCCTGACCGTGGGCTCTGTCTGGCTCTACACCCTTTCGACCATGATGCGTTCCGGCATCCAGCTCTCACATATCATGGAGAGCATGATCAATTCCGAAAACATCAGCCCTTATCTGCGAGAGCGCATCCTCGCCATCTCCATTGAAAATGGTACCGGTAAGAACTTGGGTGAGTCGATGTATGATTGCGGCATGGACTTTCCGGACCAGGAATTGATTGATGATCTTCGCGTCTATGCCGTCTTGCCTAGCTTTCACCGTCGCATACACGAGCTTGCAACCGAATGGATGCACGATGGGGTGGAGCTGGTAAAGCGGCAATCTAGGCTCATGAACTTAATGGGCATCGTCCTGATTACGGCTTTAGTTTCAGTTCTGGCAATGGCGATAGGTTCTTTGCAGTCTCAACTCTTACCGACTGGAGGATATTGACATGACGCTTCTTGAAACTCTTGGAGCCATTCTCGTGGGGCTCATCATCCTGGCCGGGGCCGCCTTGGGACTCAACGCGGCGTTTTCTTCGTCGAAGCTCGGGGAGACTGAACAAAATCTCGTCACCCTGCGCATGCAGATACAGCACATGTTTTCCGGAGCCGCCGACTATAGCGGATTGGACAACAGCTTGGCCCTCAAAGCCGGAGTGGTGCCCAAGTCTTTTATCAAGGGGGAATCTCTCAAAAACGCTTTCGGTGGCGACATCACCTTGGCCCCGATGACGGCTGAAGCGGCTTTTTCTATCGAACTCACCACTATTCCCCAGGAAGAGTGTACCAAGCTGGCCAAGTTTCAGACAGATGCCTGGCTTGGTGTGGATGTGAACGGCCATGCCGTGGATCGCCTTTCGAGCACAGTGGTCTCGGATATTGTTTCCTACTGCGAAGAAAACAATACCATTCTCTTTACCGCGAGATAGCCATGCCGCTTTCGCAGTTGACGTATTCGGACCTCATCATCTTGCCGGATGGGACTGCTCGTCTCAAAGGCTGCCCTGAAACAGGGCAGCAACTCGTACCCTTGCCGAAAGATTGCGAGGACGAAGTAAAGGATTTGCCCAATCGTTTGGCCGACGCCGTGTTGGCCAAACGTCAGATTGATCCCGCAACCGGACTCCGCACGGAATCCGGAACGATTCGGTTCTTCCATGGCGGCGTCCATTACCGGGTAGCTGACATCCAAGACGTGGACGCGGGGCGAACCTGGTTCTTGCGCCGTTTGGCTGAGCGAGTCCCCGATCTGACGCAATTAGGCTTGCCACCGTACCTTTGCGAATGGCTGCTTTTAGAAGAGCAGCGTCAGGGGCTTGTTTTGGTGGCCGGCGCGCAGGCCTCCGGTAAAACGACGACGGCCAGTGCCCTGGTCGCTGGTCGTCTCAGCCGCCACGGCGGCCATGGCGTCACGTTCGAGAATCCCGCCGAACTGCCCTTAGGGGGGAACTGGGGGGAGCATGGCTACTGTTTTCAAACGGAAATTCAAGGAGAGCATGAACTCCCGGAACAGATAAAACGGGCGCACCGCTACGCATCACCAAATGTCATCTTTATCGGGGAAATTCTAACGAAATATGCCGCTTTGGAAGCTCTGCGCGTGGCTTTGGGCTCGAAGCAGCAGCTTGTGGTGGCCACGATCCATGGCCTCGATGTCATCGCCGCCTTGGATCGCCTCATCAACTGGGCTCAGGAATTCGACGGTGCCAACGCCTGCGAGAACCTAGCGAATTCCCTCTTGGCGATCATCCTCCAGGACCTCGAAGGTGACTCCAAATGGCAGAAAATCTCTCAATACCTCCTGTTGCCCTTCTCGACCTCCCAAAATGCCGAAAGCGCCATGCGCGTGAAAGGCATCAGGGCGAAATTGCGAGAGCGACAATTCACTTCTTTGCATGACGACATGCGCGAACTGCGGAACCGGATCGCAGATCACGGACTCAATGCTATATGAAAGCGCTGGCTGTTCTCATGATCCTTCTGGGACTCCTGGCTATGCTGCGCTTTGGGAGCATGGATTCCCAGGACGTGCAGCGGACTGAGGCGATAGCCCACAACTTCGCTGTCTACCGCAATGAAGTGCATCGGTATGTGTTTAAGGACCACAAAACGCCAGGGGATATTGCAACGGCTTCCCTGGACCTTCCCACGGGCTGGGTCATGCTGCGTCCCTGGCATGCTCGCATCGAGGCGGGCTGCCTCTACGTCTGGGGAGAAGCGTCGCCTGAGGAAATAGCGGTTGTCCGGGATTTATACTGGGGAAGCTACGCCATCGGCCGCGCGGCGGCTGGCCAGCTTGTCCCCAGTTACGGCGGCGTCACCCCGGTCCCTGCCTTCGTTTCCGAGGGCAACATCGTGAGCGTGGTCAGCGTGGAGTAATTACCATGAAACTCATCGAAACCATCGGGGCGCTGCTCGTCCTTTTCATCATGCTTCCGGTCCTCTTGAACCTGTGGGAGCTGGGCTCAATCGAGTTGGAAAAAAGGCAGGCAGCCGACCAACTGCTCGCGGTTTCCAAGGCTGCGGCCGCCTATGTCCGCAAGCACCAGACAGACCTTTTGACGCAGACCTCGGCCTCCAGCGGGCCGGCGATCGGGACCGACCCGCTGGTCACGGAAGGGTTTTTGGACGCCGGCTTTCTGGGCCACAACGTCTGGGGCCAGACCTATCAAATCACCTTTCGGCAGCCGTCAGCCAATACCCTTCAGGCCGTGGTTCTGACCACGGGCGGGCGCGGGCAGGA
Organism: Solidesulfovibrio carbinolicus; assembly: GCF_004135975.1. Classification (NCBI taxonomy): domain Bacteria; kingdom Pseudomonadati; phylum Thermodesulfobacteriota; class Desulfovibrionia; order Desulfovibrionales; family Desulfovibrionaceae; genus Solidesulfovibrio; species Solidesulfovibrio carbinolicus. The sequence goes on from NZ_CP026538.1 coordinate 511,110, forward strand.
TTCCAAGGATGTACGGTTTGCCACCTCGGTCGTTCCCTCGGCGGCGGCCATGGCGGGAGGAGCCGGCGGCTTTGTCCCCACGGGCGTTATTCCGGACCAGCCATCCAGTTCACTGCGCGGAGCCTTCGGCGGGTGGACACTTAACCTGGCCAGCGTCGGGATCACATCCCCAGGGCCTGGCCATCTTGGGGCGCTCAGCACGTTCGACAGCTCAAGCCTCGGTCAGGATTTCCTCTACCGGGTGGCCGTCCCGGGCCACCCGGAACTCAACCAGATGCAAACGGAACTGGATATGACGGATCACGCAATCCGAAACCTCTATGAGGTCCAGTTCACCGCACGAACGTTAGATAGCGAAACCTGCGATACCGCCGCTGAAGGCAGGTTATTTTTGGATAACGCACAGGGTCTTTACCTTTGCCGGAACGGCAAAATGGAAATGATGGCCGATACCGGCAACAGCACGCTTTTTAAAAACGCGACCCTGGCCAAGGACGGGGACCTTATTGACAAGCCGTCCTGTCCGCCGGGAACCGATACCACTCCGCAAATCTTCGTGGCTCCGACAATCGCAGCCGCCGGGGCCGCCGCTCCTCCCATCACATCGTTTCAGGCTTGGGCGGTCAACGCCAGTCCGACCCAATGGCAGGTGCATTTGCGGCTTTTGACCACGGACGACACCTTGGGTTGGGTCAATCCCGCATCGGACTACGGCCGCATCATGGTCTGTACAACCTGCGCCAAAGGAAGTTGATCATGCTCAATGATCCCAATGAATATATCGAAACCCAAAGGATGCGGAAGTGGCCGCTCTATCTTTCTATTGTCGTCGGAGCCATATTGCTTGGCATTCTTGTCTACTCTGTGGAGTTTACCAGCAAGGCTAAGAAGGATGTGAAAGAAAAGCCGGCAATAGTCGTTCGGGATGACAAGCCCCTCATAAGTGATGCCGGCGGCATGGGCATGGCGACGCCTCCACCGCCGCCAACGCCGACAACACCGCCCCAGCCCATCGTCCAGGTGGTCACCAGCAACGAGCCGCCGGAATATAAACGCGAATTGGAAGAATTGCGCAGGCAGCGGCATCAAGCCGCCATGACCGCGCTTTCGTCGCCGCTTGTCATTCGCAAGGTCAAGGACGAGACGGCGAAGATCGGGCTCCAGGGTGAGAACAATCCGCTGAAGCCCGAAAGAGAGTCGACCGGTGACCCTCTTGACCGGCTTGAGCGGCTCGCGGGAGCGCCCCGGGAGGGGGACTACAACCCGGCGGCGGACAAGGACAAGGAGGCCTTTTTTGATCGGGCGAAGAAGACCGATAAACAGTGGATTTCCCCCAACACCCGGATGGCGGGACAGCGGTTTGAGGTCAAAACCGGTGCCGTGATCCCAGCGGTGATGATCGGTGGCATCAATTCGGATTTGCCCGGCCAAATCATCGCTCAGGTCAGCCAGAATGTCTTCGACACGGCCAATGGCCAATTCCTGCTCATCCCGCAAGGAGCCAGACTCTACGGGGTCTATGACTCCCGGATCATCTATGGCCAGTCCCGCGTGCTCGTGGCCTGGAACCGCATCATCTTTCCTGATGGCTCGGCCATCACCCTGGAGTCCATGCCCGGCACTGACAGCGCCGGCTATTCGGGCTTCAACGATGAGGTGAACAATCACTATTTCCGAACTTTTGGCGGCGCGCTGCTCATGTCGCTCATCACCGGGACCACTTCTTGGGCCGTGGACAGCATGACCCCGACATCCAATAGCTCCAATTCCACAAACAGTTCCTCGACGCCGACGCTCCAGCAGGAAATGGCCTCGGCCCTGGCCACGCAGTTCGGCCAAACTACCTCCAAGCTTCTCGAAAAAAACATGAACATCAAGCCGACGCTGGAAATCCGGCCTGGCTACCGGTTCAACGTCATCGTGACCAAGGACCTGGTCTTCAAGGAGCCGTATCGTGAGCAGTGAGATCATTCAGCACGGCCTGGGCGGCATCAAGACGCGCCGTAAGCTTTTGCGATGGGGCTACCTCCTTTTCATGGTGCTCTTGGCCGGGGTCAGCTTGTCCTTGGCAACCCAGCGGGTGGCGGCCTTCTTTGGCAACCATCAATCTCTGGGCACCCCCTGGGGCTCGGCCTTCGGCATGGTCTGGTACGCGCCCTGGTCGATCCTTTCGTGGCACCAGTGGAGCGACGAATACGAGGCCGTGCGCCGGGCCGAGTTCCATGGGCAGATGCTCTTTATCGTCCCCCAATTTCTGATCCTGGGATTTGCTCTGCTGTCCATGCGTAAACCCAAAGACACGTCCGATATTCATGGCTCCGCCCACTGGGCCTCGGAGGATGAGATCAAGGAGATGGGGCTTTGCGGCGGTCAAGGCATCTATGTCGGCGGTTGGCTCAAGAAATTCCATGGGTGGCAGGCCGTCAGGCAATGGCTCCGGGGTCGTCGCGCGCAGACGCAACGCTATCTGCGCCATGATGGCCCCGAGCACGTGCTCCTCTATGCGCCAACCAGGTCCGGCAAAGGCGTGGGCGTCATCCTGCCGACGTTGCTTTCCTACCCCGATTCAACGGTCAACTTGGACATCAAAGGTGAGAACTGGGCGCTGACTGCGGGGTGGCGGCGGTCCCAGGGGCACAAGGTCCTGCGCTTTGATCCGTCAGATGCCAGCCTTGGCGATGACAGGCTCGGCACCTGCTTCAACCCCCTGGATGAGGTGCGGCTGGATACGCTCAAGGCCATCCCGGACGTGCAAAACATCGCCACCATGATCGTGGACCCCGAGGGCAAGGGGCTCCAAGACTATTGGGCCAAAGCGGGTTTTGCCTTCATTGCCGGCGCGCTGCTCCATTGCTTGGTGACGGTGCGCCACAAGGCAAAAAGGACGGCCACCCTCAGCGATCTGGGCAACATGCTTGCCGACAAGGACCGCACGATTGAGGAGCTCTTTGAGGAGATGCTCAAAACTGATCATGCGGCCCTGGTCGCGGAATGCTTTCCCTCGGGAGCCATAGGCGGCCAGGACATTCATACGTTTATCGCCTCCTCGGCCCGGGAGATGCTCAACAAGAGCGCCAACGAGTGCTCGGGCGTCGTGGGCACGGCCGTTTCCAACCTGGCGCTTTACCGCGATCCAGTGGTGGCCATGAACACGGCCCGCTCGGACTTTCGGGTGCGCGATCTTCTTCATCATGAAAAGCCGGTGAGTCTTTATCTCGTTGTGAGCCCCACGGATGTGAACCGAGTGCGGCCACTGCTCCGGCTGATCCTCAACATCATCATCAGCCGTATTTGCGAACGCATGGATTTCGAGAACGGCGAGCAAAAGAAGCCGCCTCGCCGTTTGCTCATGCTCATGGATGAGTTCACTTCCATCGGCAAGATGGAAGTCATTAACAAATCCATCGCCTATGCCGCTGGATACGGCATCAACTATCTGCTCGTTATTCAAAACATCGAGCAACTCAATGAGACCTACGGCAAGGAAAATGGCATCAAGGGCAACTGTCACGTCCGGATCGCCTACGCGCCGAATACCCTGGAGACGGCCAAAGAACTCTCGGAAATGACAGGCAAGACGACGGTCGTGACCGAAAGGACCTCCTTGTCAGGCTCTCGCAGTGGGCACTTGAAAAACGCCTCGGTCAGCATCTCCGAGACCGCTCGGCCGCTTCTGACGCCAGACGAATGTATGCGCCTGCCGGGCCTCACGAAAACGGGCGAGAAAGCCAAAAAGCCCGGCGACATGCTCATTTTCGTGGCCGGCCAGTCTCCAATCTACGGCCATCAAATCCTGTATTTTCGAGACCCGGCATTTTCCGAACGGGTCAAAATACCGGCTCCAGTCCAATCCGACTCCCTCGGTGCGGCCACCAGCTCCAACCTTAAAGCCAATCCTAAGGCCACAACCGCCCTTGAGAAGCAAAGTGGCTACGCTGCCTACCTCAAAAAAGCGCAGGGGGCTCAAGCATGAGGCCCAGCGTCGTCTTTCTCGTGTGCATCATGGGGTGCGCGGGAGTCCTTTTTTTCGAGGGCGGGTTTCGGTTCAACGCCACCGCCTCGATGCCCAGGGGGGTCTATCAGCTTGTCCCTGGCCAGGCTGTGGTGATCGAGCACGGCGCCCTCGTCAGCTTCTGCCTGGAAGACACAACCTTCACGCCTTTGGCTCTGGAGCGGGGTTACCTGCGGCCCGGATCATGTCCGGGTGGACTGCAACCATTGCTCAAGGTCGTAGCGGGGCTCCCAGGTGACGAGGTGGGCCTGGCCCCGGACGGCATCTGGATTAACGGCCGGCTCCAGCCTGAGAGCCAGGCGCATTCGCAAGACAGCTCCGGCAGGCCGCTGCCGCCAATCGCACTTCGCTCTGGCCGGATTCCCCAGGGCATGGCCCTGATCCTGTCATCTGGGCATCCAGGCGGTTTTGACGGCCGATACTTTGGCCTGGTCCCCCTCACTTCGCTTCAACTGGTGAAGCCGGTTCAACTCTTCGACACAGGAGAAAAATGAATGGAACGAGAAGCACTAAAAGCGGCGGCTCGGGCAGTGGACGTCCAGGCCTCGGAAAATCCCAGCCTTGGCATCCCGGCCGATCCCGAGGTGGCGGATTTCCTGGGCGCGTTTGAGGAAAAGGCCATCGGCCTCGATGATCTGGACGTTCAAGAGGGTGAGGAGGGCGGCCGTGGCGCATAAAGACCGCAAACCCTTTCACGAAGAATTTGCCGCACAGCTCATCGAGGACCTTAAAAATGGCACGGCTTCTTGGCAAAAACCTTGGCAGCCCGGGGAACTGCACGCGCCGCTGAATCCCGTCTCGGGCACGGTCTACAGCGGCATCAATCGGGTGATGCTCTCCCGCAAAGGGTACGAGGACCCGCGCTGGATGTCGTTGAAGCAGGCCAACTCCCTGGATTGCCGGGTCCGGAAGGGCGAAAAAGCCCAGACCATCGTCTATTGGCAGTTCTCCAAGGAGGAGCCGGCCCGGGACGATGACGGGAAGCCGAAGCTGGACGGCGAGGGCAACCAGGTCATGGAAAAGGTGGAGTTAAGCCGCCCGATTGTGCGCTTCTCTTCGGTTTTTCACGTCAGCCAGTTGGAGGGTAACATCCCGCCTTTGGACCCGTCCACGGTCAGCCTGGCTTGGGACCCGAATCAAAAGGCGGAGACGATCCTCGAAAACTCGGGCGCGACCATCAAACACAATCAGCGCAACCGGGCGTATTACAGCCTGCGCTCGGATGAAATCTGCCTGCCCCCCAAAGACCATTTCCCCTCGGCTGATGGCTACTACGTCACGGCGCTCCACGAACTTGGCCATTGGACCGGCCATCCTTCCCGGTTGGACCGGGAGTTCGGTCCCTTCGGTTCCGAGCCTTATGCCCGCGAGGAGTTGCGGGCTGAAATCGCCTCTTGGATGCTCGGTCAGGATTTAGGCATCGGCCACGATCCCGGGCAGCATCTGGCCTACGTGGACTCGTGGGTCTCCGTTCTCGAAAAGGACCCCTATGAAATCGTCCGCGCCTGCCGCGACGCGGAGAAGATCAAACAGCACGTGCTCAACATGGAACAAAAGCAGGAACAGTCCCAGGAGATGATGGCCCAAGACAAAGCCGTCGCCAGCTCCCCGGCCGAAAAGAAAGAGGACCTCGATGCCCGGGTTCATTTTTGGCATGAAAATGAGACCGGCAAGTCTCTCCAGGATTTTTTGGGGCTTAGCAACGACGCATTTGCCGCCTATCTGCGTGACGAGGGCGTGGAAAAAGCGCCCCCCGCTCCCGCCAAGGAAAAAACCTTCCTGGCCGTGCCGTTTCGCGAAAAGGAACGGGCGAAAGCGGCCGGAGCCAAGTGGGATGGCAAAGCCAAGCTCTGGTACGCGCCCGAGGGCGCGGACATGACCAAGCTCGGCACCTGGCTGCCGTCCAAAGAGCCGAGCCCGGCCCAAACCATGGACCCCAAGGAAGAGTTCGCCCAGGCCTTGCGCGCAGCCGGCCTGGAGCTTCAGGGCGCGCCTATCATGGATGGGAAGATTCACCGGGTCCCAATCGCCGGTCGACCGAACGCTCTGGATGGTGCTTACCAAGGTTTCCTCGATGGCCATCCCGCCGGCTGGTACCAGAACTACGTGACCGGCGAAAAAACCACGTGGAAAGCTCATGGCCACACCCTGACCGATGAACAGAAGGCGGCTCTCAAATTGGAAGCGGCTGAACGCGGTCAGCGCCGGGAGCGTGAACGGCTCAATGAACAGAACCGAGTAGCCCAGCAGTGCACCCAAGCCTTTGCCGAACGCTCTCTCGCCTCCGCCGAGCACCCGTATCTCCTGAAAAAGAGGGTCCTCCCGCTTGGAATCAAAGAATCCTGGACTGACGACGCACGGGCAGGCGAGTTATTGCTCGTCCCCCTCTGCAATGCGGACGGGGAACTGCGCAATGTCCAGGAAATCCATCCGGACGGCAGCAAGCGGTTCCAGCCTGGGGGGCAGAAAAAAGGCTGCTTCCACTTGATCGATCCTGAGCGGAAGCTCGATCAAGGGGAAATCTTGTTGACCGAAGGCTACGCCACAGGTGCCAGCGTGCATATGGCCACAGAGAAGCCAGTGGCCGTGGCGTTTGACGCCGGCAATTTGGAGCCGGTTGCCCAGGCGCTACGTGAAAAGTATCCCGCTGCCAAAATCACGATCTGCGCGGATAACGACTATCGAAACCCCAACAGCAACGTCGGGGTCGAGAAGGCCAAGCAGGCCGCCCAGGGCATTGGTGGGAATGTCGTCGTCCCTGTCTTTAACAAAGAGGAAATGGCTGTTGGCTTAAAGGACTTCAACGATCTCCATCTTTCTCGGGGGCTCAAGGAAGTGGCCGCACAAGTGTCCAAGGCCCGAGGGATGACTCGGGGCCACGACCAGCATCTTGGCCGTGAACTGAGCTGCGAGATGACCCGATGAACACGATCCGCCAGGTCTGCATGGCCCTGATCGTGCTCCTTGCCGCGGCCTCCCCTGCCCGAGCGCAATCCACCGTTGACCTGGTCAACCTCTTCGATGGTCCTTGCGAACGCTACGGCGTGCCGAAGCCGTTGGCCTTGGCTATCGCTGGCCATGAAAGCGGCGGCCGTCCATGGGCCATGAACATTGCCGGCCGGCCGGTCCTTCACGCGTCGAAGGAAGAGGCCTTGGCGGTGGCCCGGGCCGCGCTTGCCGCCGGGCTCTCCTTCGACATCGGTCTCATGCAAATCAATGCGCAGTGGCTTCGACGCTACCGACTGCCCCTGGAGCTGGTGTTCGAGCCTCGCGGCAACGTCCAGGTGGGCGTCTGGATACTGGCCCAGGCCATCAAGCGCTATGGCCTGACCTGGGAGGCCGTGGCCACCTATCACACCCCCCTGGAACGAAATCCTGAACGCGGGCGGGCCTACGCCGCCGCTGTCCTGGCCAGACTCGGCAGCAAAGCTCCTGCGATGATGTCGTCTTCCTCTTCGAGTCCGCGACAGACGGTGTCGCCGGCAGCATCGCCAATGGTCGTCAAACGTCGAGAAGTGGCCAGCAACGAAAAGTGAGGTAGTACATGAACCTTTTGATTGTTGAATCCCCTGGCAAGATCAAAAAAATACAAGGTTTCCTGGGTGAGGGATGGCAGGTCATGGCCAGCGTCGGCCACGTGCGCGATCTGCCCAGGGATGACATCGGCGTCAACGAGACGTCCTACCGCCCGCGCTACCTGCCCACCGAACGGGGGAAAGGCGTCATCGCCAAGCTGGCCAAGGCTGTTCAAGATGCCCAGGCCGTGTACCTGGCCACGGACCCCGACCGGGAGGGGGAAGCAATTGCGTGGCATCTGGCCGACGCCTTGCGGCTCAAAGACCCTCAGCGTGTCACCTACGCCGAAATTACAGAACAGGCGGTCAAAAAGGCTCTGGCTAGCCCGCGTGGCCTGGATATGCATCTTGTGGCCGCCCAGGAAGGTCGTCGTGTTTTAGATCGGTTGGTGGGCTACAAGGTCTCAGGCCCTCTTTCGCGGGTCGTGGGCGGCAAAAAGTCGGCGGGGCGCGTTCAGAGTCCGGCTCTGCGCCTGGTCGTGGATCGTGAGCGCGAAATCCGAGCTTTTACGGTCACGACGCATTACGGGGTCAATCTCATTTTTGACCAGGTCGAAAACATCACCCCCGGCTGGGTGGCCACCTGGTTGGTGAAGGATTGGCTGGAACCAGGTCGAAGCTACTTGCTGGACAAGGAACTGGCCACGAGGGTGGCCACTGAGACCCGCAAGGTGACTGTCCTGAGTTGCGAGGAGACGGAAAGCCGGTCCGCGCCGCCAGCGCCGTTCACCACGTCGACGCTCCAGCAGGCGGCTTCAGCGGCTCTGAAGATCTCCCCGAAGGAAACGATGGGCCTCGCGCAACGGCTCTATGAGGCCGGGCATATCACCTATATGCGGACGGACTCGCCCAACCTCAGCGATGAGGCCGTGGCTGCCATCCAGGAGTATTGCCGCAGCCGGGACTGGCCGGTGGTGGCTAAAAGCCGGCGGTGGAAGAGCAAGGAAGGCGCGCAGGAGGCCCATGAGGCCATTCGTCCCACCCACATCGAGGCAGAAGAGGCTGGAGAGACCGAGGGCGAGCAGGCCCTCTACGCGCTGATCCGCCGGCGCACCTTGGCCAGCCAGCTAGATGACGCTGTTTTTGACGTCCGGACCGTGCAGCTAGCGGGTAACGTCATCTCGGATCGCGGGCCTATTTTTGAGGCCAAAGGCCGAACCCTGAGCAGACCCGGCTGGAAGATCGTCATAAAACAAGACGATGCCGAGGGCGAGGAGCAGGAAAAAGAGAACCCTGTGCCGCGCCTCCAGGCGGGCAGTCAACTGGCGGTGGGAGCCGGCCTGGTTACGGTACATAAAACCAAACCACCGGCACGGTATACCGAAGCGTCCCTGGTCAAGGCACTGGAGGAGCGGGGTATCGGGCGGCCGTCCACCTATGCTGCCATCCTAGAGAACATCATGGCCAGGGAGTACGTGCGCCTGGAAAAACGTAACCTGGTGCCAACGGATGCCGGCGAGGTCGTGGTCGATGCGCTTCGCGGTCACTTCGGCTTTCTGGACTATTCCTATACCCAGGGCATGGAAGAAAGCCTTGATGCCCTAGCGGAGGGAAAAGTTCCTTATGTTGAGGTCATGCGCCAATTTCACACGAGCCTTGAAGCAGAGCTTAAAGGCTTCGTGTCCCTCACTTCCCATGCTTGTCCGGCCTGCGGTAAGCCTTTGCGCCGGATCACCAAGCCAGCGGGCAAGAATGACCGTGGCTACGATTTCTGGGGGTGCTCGGGTTATCCGGATTGCTCTGCGACATTCGCCAATGCCGGCGGCAAGCCTGGAGAACGCCTGGAAACCCGGCAAAAGGCTCCTGTGAGCAGCTTCCAGTGTCCGAAATGCAAAAAGCCCTTGATCCACCGCATAAAGGAAGGGGCCGGAGGCTACGATTTCTGGGGATGCTCGGAATTTCCGAAATGCAAGGAGTCCTTTCCTGATGCCGGCGGTCAGCCTGCTTTTGACGCCAAGAGGAAAGGAGGCAAAGCATGACCCTTATCCGGCGCATCATCTTCTTACTGGCCCTTGTCCTTTCTGTAGGCCACGGCCAGTACAGCATCGCTGCTGATGGATTGAGCTTTAATCCAACTTTGATTACAATAACCAGCACGGGGACTATTCCGGTTGGAACCGTCATCCCGTGGCCATCGACGTCATTCCCGCCCGATGCCAGCAGGTGGTTGGAGTGTAATGGCCAGGCAGTACCTTCTGGCAGCCAGTATGATCGCCTTAGGGCCGCCGTCGGAACGAACGTGCCGAATTATGGCGATCAATTTTTACGAGGAACAACAACGCTAAGCCTAGTTGGCACTAAGGTATCCGATTCGATCAGAAGCCACACGGTCTACGTGCCAGGGCAAAATGCTCCTGTCAGTGGGAATTTGAACTCAACAGGTCTTTCCGGATCAGCATCGCCGCAGAGCTATTCTTATCAGGCTGTAACTGGATCACAAACTGTTCTTACGTGGGTCGATGGTGTGCCCAATCTGGGACAAACTCAATCTCCCAATATGGGTTGGTCTAATGGATCGACAAGCGGAGGGAGCGTTTCAGGTTCACTGAATAGCGGCTCTTTAACTGGTACTGCGTATGTATCAAGTCAAACCGGAACCTATGCCGGGGGATCAGAAACAGCGCCTGTTCATACCAGAGTTAGATATCTCATACGTGCTGTTCCGTAACAATTGGTAATTATAACTTCGGCTAACGTGGCCGTCAGGGGGGATGTCGTGGATAAAAGTGAAGCAGTGGCAGCGGCTCTGGATATTGTGAAAGCTCAAGCTGGAGCCAGGTCCATGTCCGAGGACGAAATCCTGTCCATGGTCAAGTCTATCGCTGACGGCATTCTGGCCATGGCCGACGATTGCCAATGTCAGGATAGCGAAGTTGCCGGCGGTCCTGTCCTTGATCCCAAAAAAGCTGTCAGGGAAGCCTCCATCGTTTGCTTGGAATGCGGTAGATCTTTCAAAGTTATCACGAAGAAGCATTTAGCTTCCCACAACCTCAGCGCTGAAGAATATCGCGCCAAGCACGGCTATAAAAAGACACAGTCTCTTGTCTGCAAGTCCTTGGTCCGGGAGCGCCGAGCCAAAATGAAAGATATGAAGCTGTGGGAACGACGCGGGTTAAAGGCGAAAATGGAAGGAGCGTGAGACTCCGGGCAGTCGGGGACATCTCGCAAGGATTGAAGGTAAGTGAGGCGGTTCCAGCGGAGCCGCCTTTTCAATTTCTTCAAGACGTGCGGGATATCCCCGGGTACCTGTGGTGCACGTGTTCCCAAAAGCTCTGCTTGAAGATGATTCGACTGCTAATACCTTATTGTATAAACTTTCAATGTGTCCATTAATCTCTTTCTCGCATCGGACAAGTTAGCCGCTGTGTAGACGATTGAGCGTTCGTGTCTGGCCCAGGAATCGTCACGGCACGCCGAGAGCCAGTTGAAAGATCCTTCGACAAGCCGGATGGTGTCGACCATGAGCGTCTTGCTGTGGATGCGGTCGCATTCGGTCACCGTCGCACCGGCATCGCGAAGCATACGCACAGCTTCAAGGTAACTCTCGAATTTTCTACTGTTTTTCGAATCCTTGTTGAATTCGGGATCAGTAAACACATCTACGGCAACGTTTTGAGCCACTACTTGGCTTATCTGGCTTGTGATGGAGTCGGCTTGCAGGGCGGCAACCGCCAAAAACGGAGAGACGATGATGATGGAACTGGTAGCGATGCGGAAGGCCTCGGCCAGTTCCGCTACGTGCTCGTCTTTGCAGGTCAACGTCCTGACCTCGGTTTCCACACTGAAGGCTCGCCTTGGGGGCGTCACGTCCACGATCTCGGCCGGGTGCAGGGAGAAAAGGAAATTGGCGAGCAGTCCTGAAGGACGGCTCGGGATAGACGGGTCGAAGGCGGTCATGTCGCCGAACACGAGGAAGGAATCCTTGGCCCGGCTGACCGCGACGTTGAGCATATTTGGGCCTCGGTCGAAGAAATAAGGACCAGGATCGGCCGAGGTGACTGTAGGCGAAAAGATGACCACGGAGCGTTCCGCGCCTTGCAGACAATGAACTGTGCCCACGGTCACGCCCTCAATCTCGTATTTCTCCAAGGACTCGCGGATTGTCGCGACTTGCCCTGCAAACGGCGTGACCACGGCCACGATGTCGCCCAAGGGACGGCCGTAGTGGGCGGTCAGCTCCGGCGCGCGGCGGGAGAGCCATTCCGCCAGGGTTTCGGCCTCGGTGAAATTGGCCCTGCTGCCGCCGAGCTTTTGCGACGCGCCGGCAATGTGGGCGTAGCCAAAGTGCGGCAAGGGCGCTTCGCGGCTCGGAGTGAGCGGCTGGAGATTGGGATAAACGAGGGCCTTGCAGTATTCAATGATCGGGGTGGCGCAGCGCCTGTGTTCGGTCAGGTGCATGCCGGGCTCGGCGAAACCGGGTAGGGCGTAGGGTGTGGCAAGCTGGGCCAGGGCCATCAGGTTGCCGCAGGAGGCTGAAAAGGGCCGCAGGCCGGTTTCCTCGGGGAGATGGGCCAGCTTGCCCCCGTTTTTAGGCTCTTTCAGAATGCCGAACGCGATCAGGTTGGCCGCGTCGACGCCCTCGGGCACGGCCCAGACCGGCTCGATCTGGTACGTGTCGCCGACGATCAAGGCCCGCTTGCCCAGGGCGAAGGCCGGGATGGCCACCTGGGGCGCGACCTGACCGGATTCGTCCAGGATCAGGAGGTCAATGGCTTCGTAAAGCGGCTCGTACTTGCCGGCGTAGCCGGAAAAGACACGCGGTGCCATGTGGAGCGTGGTCACGATGCAGGGGGTCAACTTGGCGTAGCGCCGCCAGCGCCGGACTTGCTTGTTCGGGGCCTGGGATTCCTTGTAGCCGGATTCGAGGTCCTCGCGGCGCTCGATCAGCCAACACGCCTCGAAGTAGTGCACGGCCAGCCACCAGAGCCTGCCACGGACTTTTGTGTCCAAGGCTTCCAGCGCTGCATAGACAGTCTCGGTATGCAGGATGGGCGCGGTCTCGGCGGTCAGCGGCCTGGAAATAGGCTGGGGATCGAATTTGACCAGATCCTCAATGACGGATTCGATATCGGAATCGAGGCTCACCAGATCCTCGGTGATCCGGCCCAGGGAGGCCTTGGCCGACATGGCTTCGGTTCCGGCTTGCTCACTGCGTTCCCTGGCCGTGGCGACGCGGGCATCGAGGGCGGCGATGATCCCATAGGACTCGGCATATGATTTAATTGGCAAGTCCTTGACTGCCTGACCATACGGCTCAAGAAACACGCCGTTGCGCAGGGCAAGGTTTTTTTTGACCGGGGGGAGAAAGGTCAGCAGGGCCAGCCAAAATGGCAGGGACAAGACATGCCGTTTAAACGCAGCGGCCACGGCCTCGGCGTTTTCCAAGGCGTTCTTGGCTGCCTCGGCCTGGCTCGTTTTTTCTTCGTAGAGTCGGCCGGCTTCTTCTTGGGCCGACTGGAGCCGCTCGCGCTGGAGGAGTCGCTCGCGCATAGCGTCGACGCGCATGGATAGGTCGCACAGCCTGGCTACGGGATCGAAAAGGGATTCGTTTGCCAGAGTTCTCAGAGCCACGTGGATCGCGGCCTTGGCCGCAGGGATTGTCGGCATGTCCGGGAAGAGACCACCTTGGGCTTCGGCGCAGGTGAGCCAATTTTCAAGAAAGGCCTTTTCGGCACGCGCTTGGTATTCGGGAGTCTCGATTTGACTGGGAAAGCCTATGACCGATCCGTCCCGCGCCGTCGCGCAGCATTGGAATCTTTTTATGGATTCGTCGCGGGTGAGTCGTGATTCGGATGGACAGTAGAGGCCGAAGGAATTTATTTCGGGAAGCCAACGCATGGACAAGGGATCGGTTGCGTCGGCTGTCGTTGCAAAGGATTCTATGATGTTGGTCACGGCCTGGTTATTGGTCGAAGCCGCGACGATCACCGGAGGATGGCTGGCTTGGTTTAATGCCCAATGCACTACCATGGATGCGATGACGGATTGGAGTAGTGTGGTCTTCCCTGTGCCGGGAGGGCCATTGACCGCCAGGACCGATCCTTCTTCCTGGGCAACAAAGAAGTGGTGCAGGGTACGGCGTTGAGATGGGGACAGGGGAAATCTCGCAGTCATCTGGCCGACGTGGGCCAGGGCGGCGTCCAGTTCCCCACTCAGGGAAAGAGGGCCGGTATGGTTTGCCGGCTCGGAAGGCAAAATGCGAGTCAGCAGTTCTGGCAAGGGGTCGGCTTTTTTATCCGTGGACAGGAGCGCGTCGTAAAGGCGCAGGATGTTTGCCCCGGCACCTTTTAACATAGTAGCCGTGGCAAAGCGGGCCTTGCCGTCGATGTGGTAAGGGTTGCCGGAAATGGTGATCTTCATGTCTGATTCGATTTTTTCCCCTATCACCGCCTGCACCATTTTCGCGGCGTAGCCGAGCAGGGCCGCCCAGGTCATTTCGGCCGGATCGCATTGGCTGTCGGTTAAAAACGAATCGTAGGCTTCCAGGGAGCCGAGGACGGTCGGACGTGGGGTGGGGTCGAGGTGTTCCCTCGGCATCCATGGTGTGAGCCGCCTTGCCGGCATCAGCGCGCCGTCTCGGGCAAGGACCGCCGGCACATAAACGACCAGCACGACGCGGTCCGCCGCGCCAGAAGCGACGCCATGGCTTGCATTGAGCGCGGCGCGAAACGGCGCGAAGATCAGCTCGACGAATTGCTTGTCCTGGTCCTGCCTCGGCAAGGCGGCGAAGACGGCGTCGGTCGCCTGCTGGTTCATCCGGCCTTCCTTAAAATCTTCATAGGGGATGGCCGAGTCCATTTTTTTCGAATCAAGGCCGATCAGGTCGCCATCGGCAAGGGAGGCGCGGTAATAGGCTAGCCAATCACGAGTGGTGGCATTTCCCGTCGACTTTTCGGTCACTTTGCACTCCTTTCCGAGAGATGGGGGCGACATGCTTGGCTTGCCGCGTTCGCTTTTCCAATAATCGAGGCATATGTGTCAAATTTTGGGTCTGTCGCCTTTCCTGCGGGTAACCGGCTTTGATGAGCGCGAAGAGTGCCACGAGTTCAATGGTTCGGTGGTGAGGGAGGACTCCCGGGTCAAGCTCAAGGCGGAGAGGAGGTTCTTCGGGGTGAAATCCGTGCTGGCCTGTTGACGCACTGTCCCCACTGCGGTGGGAGGATGGACGTGCGAGACACGGACCCCCGGGAAACTGCGGTGAGCCGTGTCAGACGGCGAGTGCAGTGTGTGATGGTGATCTAACTGCTATAAACCCATATCCATATTGTGCTCTTTCACATATTTTTCTAAACTTGTTCTCGCCCATTCAGGCATATTTCGGGAAACATACTTCACCCTGGTGTGCCCTCGGGAGAAGAGCAAGCGCATGCCTTGGCTCGATCGAGAGTTATCCAACACAAAACTTCTATCCGCATTTTTGATGGCTTCTGGAAGTTTCTCCAGGGCGCGTTGGTACCGCCGCTCGACATCCTCATCGGGTACGTCATGGCCACCATTGGCCAAGCGCTCGATCACACGGCCGATATTGATCTTTGGTCCTGCTGTGGCAATGAAAACCAGGTTCGCCTTGTACCCGGCTTCCCGCGCGCGGCGCATGAGTTCCAGCTCCCGCTTTCCGGAAAGTGTGGTCTCCAGGGCAAAGGTACTTCCCTGGGCCAGCAGGCGCTCCTGCTCCAGGATGGCCATCTTGCCTGCTTTGACTGGACTGTGATCCGGCAGTTCTTTGGCGATCTCATCCGGGTTGATCACGGGCATACGTTCATGGAGCTTGTGCTTTGCCGTTAAGGTGCTCTTGCCTGAACCGTTTGGCCCTGCGATGACCCACAGTTGCGGCCGAGGGGTCACTCCCACCTCCTCACGAAGATCTCCTTGCGAGTTCCCCGCTCGAACCGCACGACTTCCTTGTGCCCGTCCGGATATTCCTTGAGCACTTCATCCGACGCCAAGCCATCCTCATACCCATAGACCGGCCTTCCAGCCGTCAAATGTTCCTTCGCGGCCTCGGCTCCGGGGTTGACATCCAGTCGCCCGATGGAGCGCCAAAGTGCATCCAGGTCTTCATCCCTGGTCTCTTGCAACGCATTCATGTTGGGTCCTTTTCTGGTTTTCGTTCTATCATTTTAAGTGCTTTTCTTCCCACGCGTCCAAGGCTTGGCGTAGGAGCTCATTGAGCTTCAAATCTGCCCCGGCCGCGCGCAGGCGGAAGCGTCGGCGAAACGCTTCATCCACTTTGAAGTTTAATGGAGAAGACGAAGCCTTGGAAGCTGCGTCTGTGGGCTCATTCTCAAGGTTTCTTGCAGGCGCGTCGGGGTCGACCACGGCCTGACCTTTGACGGCCACTAACCCGGAGGACAAAGCGGCGGTCCTTTTCTTCGTGCTCATTGCGTAATTCCCTTGCTATCGTGTTTTCTTGTTCCCATTAATTCGTGTTTTCACGAAAGTCCATAACTCACCAATCTCCGAAGCTGACCGTCCTCGTTGATCGATTTCCATGACCGTCCTCCCGTCGATCATGGATGAGGCGAAGTCCACCCGGTCATGGATGATTGAAGGTGCCACCACGCCATGCTCTGACAAGGCGGCCATGGCCTGAACAGTTAGGCGAGAGTTAGCTTTGGCCTGGGTCAGCGCAAAAGCGAACTGACGGCCTGAGCCAGAAGCCAGTTCAACAGTGCTTCCCACGGCGCGTAGATCGTGGGGGCTCGGCCTGGTCGGGATCAAGACGAAATCCGCCAAGGAGACCACCGCTCGTATCGCCTCGGTGATGGCCGGGGGGGTATCAATGATTGCAAACCTGAACTTGGCCTTGGCCAATGCCTCCAACTTGCCCGAAAGTTCTTTCAAGGCTGTGGGTGCGAAGGCAGGCGCGGTCTCTTCGCGCCCATTCCACCAAGCCGCAAGGCTCGCCTGCGGGTCTGTGTCGATCAGGACGCATGGGCCGTCTCCAGCCCGCTCCGCCATCACTGCCAGGTGTGCGGCCAGGGTGGTTTTTCCCGCGCCACCTTTCTGGCTAGCAAGAACTATGGTTTTCATGGTCTCGTCCCTCTTAAGGTCTGGTTCCAGCTTCGGTCGAGTAGACCTTGGACACCCTCTTGCCCTCGTCGTCCTCCACCCAAGCCTCAAGGTGCGGATCGCGGTTTGGTTGCCAGGGCGCTACGCTCTTAGCCATGCGTTTGGCCGCTGCCAGGGACTTATACCCGGCATAGCCTAACTTTGCCGTTTCGCCGTTCGTGCTGACCATTATGTTGTATTCGGTCATGTCTGCCTCCGGGGGGGTGCTTTCGTTCAAGCACGAAAACACTATTGCACGAAGAAAAAAAGAACGCAAGCACGAAAGGACGAAAAATAGAATTCAGGTATTGCCAGCGTTCTAGCCGGCCCGACGAACGAGGATATAAGCCTGTTTGGGCCGGCGGAGTAAGGTGAACCGGCTGAAGCCTGTCTCCCCAACAAGGTAATCCGCTGACTCTTTTATTTTAGCCGGATGCCAATTGGTAAAATAAGCGGGAGCCTAGGGCCTGAGTGATGCGGAGGACTAAAATATGCGGGCAGGTGATTATCTACCTCAGCCGGGGGCTTACGTGCCTTCTCCCCGGCCCCATTTATTCGGATGCGACACTCTTGAGATGGCGAGATAGAGAGGAGAGGCTGATACCCACAGTCCTGGCCGCCGAAGCCTTGGAAGAGCCGCCGGCAATGAGGAGTTGCGCTTGCGTGATCTTGGTGGTTTCGATCTTGGGCCGGCCCGGCATATGGCCCTTGGCCATGGCCACGGCCAGACCGTCCCGAGTGCGTTCAGCTATGAGGCGGCGCTCAAAGTCGGTCAATGCGGCGAAGACGTGAAAGATCAGGAAGCCCGCCGCTGTGGTGGTGTCCAATTGCTCTTCCAAAGAGCGGAATTCCACCTGGCGCGCTTTGAGGCGGTCCATGATCTCTAGGAGTTCTTTCATGGAGCGTCCGAGGCGGTCTAGGCGCACCACACAAAGGGTGTCACCCTCGCGCGCGAAGGACATCATTTCAGAAAGGCCGGGACGGTCAAAGCGCTTTCCGCTTATGACATCAGAAAAGATTTTATCAGCGCCAGTATCTTTTAGGCGCTGTATTTGGGATTCCAATTCTTGTTTGCTAGTGGAGACTCGTGCATAACCGAGAATCATCAAAGGCCCTTACCTTGTTTTGATTGAACAATGTCTAGTCGTTGTCCCATCCTGGGCAGCCAATTTTTTTAGCTAACCCAGGTGAAGGTATAAAGTCACGACAATGCCCGGGTTTAGTATTGTGAATGCGACATATATATTTTTCTCCTCGCTTACGAATCCACGGACAACGACTCACCATTTCTCCTCTGCGACCATCCTTTGTTAGTTTGAACCACATGTCGCGTGCAAAAGTATGTCCCTGAATTTTTATTGTTTCTATGCGAGAAAGAATGTCGTGTCTTTTTTCCTTTTTCCATCTATTCCAATCTTCATCACGACAGCTTGCTTCTGCAGCGCCACCAAGTTTAATGCAGCAACGGCCACATTGATGGCATTTGAAAATTTCTCTGACATTGTTGTTTGTTAGGGGAACAGATGGTTCTCTTTGAGCTTTAAAATATATATTCCAACATTCAAAATAGGTTTTGTTTCTGTCGTCATCAGAAGGGCAATTTGGGTGCTCTCCACGCACACAAATTTCTGGACCAAGATCACGGGGACAAATTAAATCTGTGATGGTTTTGTACCTGTGAATTAATTCTTGAAAAGCATTGCATTGATCTATTGATGGAATTTCAATCCATTTGTCTCCAACATTTGGCGTGAAACCATCTGCGAAACCTTCGTCTTTTAAAATCCATACTACTTGCAAAGAAAATATTTTTTGACGATCGTCGCAATTGTCACATCCAGCAACGCAAACTTTAAAAATGTACGAGCCTGAGACTCCTGGCAAAGTTTTGTCAGTTCCGTCATACGTAACCCAATTTAAAGCAAGCAAGCTGAGCTTTTTCGACAAAATTGGTCTCACGTCTTGTTCTCCTTAGTTGTCTGCCCTTCGGTTCCTTAGGGAGATTTTAGCTCCCTTGTGCCTGTGTCTAAAACGACCGTTTTTGCGCTATCTCCCGACCTCGCCCGGGCGAAGGTTGCGAACGCGTCAAAAACGTATCAAAACCATCTGCACACTTCAAAATCTCCGCAACCCTTTTTGACGCGATCAAAGTAGCCACAAAATGCTATGGAATTGAATTTGATCCGTTAGCCCCTTTTTTGTTGAATTCAGCGACTAATTCAAGCCGCTTAAATGTGACATGAAGGGTTCCTGTTTTGAAATACGCCCGACATTTGAAGTATGGGGTTTCAAAGGATGTTTGCTTTTCGCGGGCTGCCATCCTCGCCCTTGTCTGGAGGTCGCCTGGATATTTCGGGAACCCCTTGCCGTCGAGCATGTGGAACACATGATCTAGGTCGGATAGGAGTTCCGTCCGGTCGATCCAGCTATAGATGCCAAAAACACGCTCGATGATGACCTTCGGTCCCACTCGCCACGGGCTGTTGGTCTTGTGCTGCCGATCCCAACGACATGGCCGTAGCCGCCGATAACAGCTTTCTATGCAGGCCCGGGTGATTTCGTCGCGGCTTTCGTACAAACCTCGGAGCGTGGCCAATAGGTTGTCTTCGGTGAAATCAGGGGTAGTGTGATCCCTAAACATCTTGTCCATACGCTCCCTGTCCTCAGGTCCCATCATGTCCCGGACGCCGGTTTGCTGAAGCGTGTAGCGCCAGAAGTTCTCTTGGATCGTGGTCAAGGAATCGCGCATGGCGCTTGTGGGTTTGTCTGGCTCAGCCAGCCAATAATCACTAATCCGATCATGGAAAAGGCTGTCATGGCTTTGCCCGAGGGATACGTTCATCAGCCGCTTTGCCTCTCCGAGCTTGCGGAAGGCATCCTCAACCAGGGCGGCCACGGTCGCGTGGCAGTTGGACAGAGCCTGAAGTGTTTGACGCGGCATAAGTTCGGACATGGGCTCAATCCTCTGTTTTCGTCTTTTTAATTAGGCGTGTTTTCGTGTTCGAACGAAAGCACTATAGGCTAGCAGTCAAAAGCACGCAAGCCAAAAAGCACGAAAAGCAGAAACCGTAAATGTTAACGAGTGATATCTATGGTTTGAGTT
This sequence comes from Solidesulfovibrio carbinolicus, assembly GCF_004135975.1. NCBI lineage: Bacteria > Pseudomonadati > Thermodesulfobacteriota > Desulfovibrionia > Desulfovibrionales > Desulfovibrionaceae > Solidesulfovibrio > Solidesulfovibrio carbinolicus. The sequence goes on from NZ_CP026538.1 coordinate 530,851, forward strand.
TTTGCAGGGAGGCTTACCGCGTTACCAATTACCCTAATGTTCTTTCCCCATTTGGCCTTTGCGTATAGTAACGCTGCCTCGCGGGTAGCATCATCGTTCGAAAAAATGATCTGTCTTCCTGTGTCGCGGATCGTTCCGCCGCTGGCCAGGTTGAGGAATACTGTTCCCTTGGTGTCAATCGAGCTTGTAAAACCTGAGAACAGTCGTCTTTTATCTTGGGTCGAGGTCTCTAGTTCGGCAAGTTCGCCGGCCTTGGCAACGGCCAGCAGACCTCGTCGAGTTGGCGAATTCACTCCGGCAGAAGTCGCTATTTTCAATTGCTCATTGAGCCATTTCTCCTGGATGTCCTCCCGCTGGCCACGGCGAGGCGGGGCGCTCTCCGGTTCGACCAGCTGAGCCTTTGACCGAAGGATGGCCAGGGCCGTTTCGTTGCCCTGACCAGCTTTCCACCTCAAAAAATCTGTCCAGCTCCTGTAGGGCGTGACCTGTCTGACCTTCTCTCGTTCGGCATTGATCCGTTTTCGGACCTGGAGCCGGTTTTTCTCTTCATGAAGGCGCGCGACTTTGAGCAGCACAAGCCTGTGGCGTCCAAAAAACTCGCGGGAAATTTCTTGGCGTTCTTTGTCCCACCTGATCCGGATGGATTCAAGCTCAGCCTGAGTACGAGTGTTGAGGTCCTCCAGGGCCGCCTTTCGAGTGATGATCCCGGCTTGATATTCTGCATAGAGGGCACCTCGATTGGGTTCACGGTGTACCGGCTTAGCTGTGAACCGCTCGTCTTCGGGATAGTGTTCTTTCGCCTGGCCAGGCGGGGCGTAGGCCCCAAATCGGCGGACCAGGTTCCCCATGGACAATGATCGGTCCAGCGAGCTGGCTTTGATGGCATGTTTGCCGTTGCGGTCCTTGATGACCAGGCCATTGCCGTGCGGCCTGATCTCAAGGCCGTACCGAGCGAAGGCGGCATGTACCTGCTGCCATCCGGCGGACTGCCCCAGGGCTTCAAGGATTGGCCCCCGCCGCTCCTTGACATAGCCATCAAAGGATTGCTGACCCGTCTGGGCCTCAACTGTGGCCGCTACTGGTGTCAGCTTCGGCTCCGTGCTCTCCACGGAACGGCCATTGTCGATGGCCAGGCCAAAACGTCTTTCCAGCTCACGACAAACGCGATCCCGGAGGTGGTAATCACGGAAGGGCTCATGCCGAGACAGCTTCTCCGGGTGGATCATGTTGTAGGCCACGTGCATGTGCAGGTTGTTGGTGTTTTTGTGGACCCCGCAATGCCGTTGGTGCTCCTCGAACCCCAAGGCCTTGGCGAACTCCAGTTCGATTTCCTTGAGCATCTCCGGCGTGAGCTTGGCCTCATCCTCGGGCCGGAAGCTCACAATGAGATGGTAGGTTTTCTCCCGGGTGGTCCTGGTGTTGAGCGCCTGGGTGTCGGCGACTTCGCGGATGGCCAACTCGAAGTCGTCGTCGGCCCAACATCCAGCGCACCAGCTCATGAGAGATTTCTCATCTTCATGGTCGGCAGCCCGAATATACCGGGCCAGCCGTCGATAATCGTCGTTTTCAACCTTCCGTGATATTCGCCGACTAATCATAGATTTGATGTGGTTTGATCAGATTTTCGAAATGAGTGTTTTCATTTCGAGCTGCCTTGCCTCGATCTCTCGAAGCACGCGGCGCACCTGAGGGTGCAATGTCTGGAGAGGGGTTTCTTTCTCGGACAGACACAGCTTGAAAAGACCTCCCAGCCGGCCGAGGTCAGCGTTAATCTTGAGCAGTTCAATTCGGCATTGCTGCTTCTCAAGGCTGGGCGTCGGCAACCCCAGGCAAACGCGTTTCATGTAGGTTGAGCACGATAGTCCAGCGCGTTTGGCATTTGCCTGAATCTCGGCATGCTCATCGGCGGTTACGTAGGTCCAGAGGACAGGTTTGTTTGATGGCATTTTGGCTTTGGCTGTTAGCGTTGAGCCGATAGGCGAATAAGCTAGCCCCGCAGGGCAGGACGTAAGGTACTTGTACCTTACCTGTCCTGCCTCCGCTGCCTCTGTCATTCTTTGATGATTTAATGTCAAGGTACGAAAATTTCCATACGTTGACAAAACTTGCTGCTATAGTGACATAACACCAAGCGATATTTTTCGGTATATCATGGCCAATAGCATGGTTTTACAGGAGAAAACAGTTGACATATAGTGACATACAGTGACATAATGCACTCGTTGTAGGTCGCCAGCAGGGTGGGGAATGGCTCAAGGATATTTTACGCCAAGGTGAAGAATTTCAGGACGCGGGAGGTGCCCAGTGCTGTTTGTGATTAATCTCTTTTCGGCGGTCGGGTCAGTCTTTAAGTTTCTAATTGTTGGCACCATTCTCTACCTTATTTCAAGACTTGGGATGGTATATGTTGATATAGCTTTGGTGATTTGCGTGGGGTTGGTTTTCATATTTGTTGGGTTTGGTTTTGAGAGTCCGAGATTTATGCTTTTTTCTTTCTTTGTGACCATTATATGGATTGTCGCGCTTCTTCTTGGGGAGTATTGTGGCGTTAATCTCTATGGATGGCCGTTGTTCGGACGTGGTGGCTATGTCCTTTTTGGGGTATCTGTCGTGATGACTTTCATTACGCGTCGATTGAATGCTTGGCCTTGGAGATTGTTTGTCGTTCTTGCCAAAGTGCATGAAAGTGTTGATGAAGAAAACTCTATGCGTCTTTTGCGACGTGAAGGTCGTATTAGCGACAAAGAGTTTCGTCGTTATATTCAGGATAAAGCGAAGCAATGGGAGTAATTGCTGGGCGTTCTGGCTGATTTTGCAGGAGAGAGCGGAGCCCCTCCGCCTGGGGTCAAGCAGGAGGGGGCTTTCAGGCTATGTTTTGGGCTGCTTTGGGATTTGGGTATCTACGTTGACATAACTCGAAAACTGTTCTAGGATTTTTACCGCAGATGCCCCCTGGGATGGGGCTAGATGCGCGTAGCGCATTGTGATTTGAAGAGTTTTGTGACCTAGGAGCTGGCCTACTACGACCAGTGGGGTTCCAGATTGCACCAGCCAGCTTGCGAAAGTATGGCGTAGTGTGTGGAATACAACTTTTTGACGGCGATCTTTGATTTTTATATTTAGGCCACAAAAAGCAACTGCATCTCTGAAGATTCGACTTACTTGGTATATCGGCTGCTCGCGCTCTTTGAAAATGAAATCGCTGCTGCGACAGTTTCGTTCTAACACTGCTAGAGAAGCAGCGTTTAAGGGGACTGTTCGGTTATTCGATTTCGTGTCGAAAATATATAATGCCGAATTGTTTCTATCGAAATGGCTTGGTCGCAAATCGAATATTTCTCCAGCTCTCAGCCCCGTATGGAGAGCCAACAAACTGATGTCGTGCCATAGTGGAGATTTAAGAGAGAGTTCTTGAAGAAGAAGGTTGGCTTCAGTTTTTGTCAAGAAGCGAACTCTCTTGTTGTCAAACTTTGGCATGTCAAAACTAGGTAACTTGCCAGTAAAAATGTCCCACTGCTGTGCGCGATGGAGTACACGGCGTAATAGTGATAGACAGTGGGCTACAGTTTGAGGACTAAGTCCTTTTTTGATAAGGTTCGTTCGGAAAAGTAGAATTTTTTTGTTTGTTATTTCTGCGACTTTGAACTCTGGCCCAAAGTATTTGACGATATGTTTTTGCCATCTTCCAGTTTCAGTAAGAATTGACCGACTTGACGTTGAGGCCAAAATCAGTTTGGAATACAAGTCCCACGCATCAGAAATGGTCGCCATTAAACCTCTCCTTGAAAAAACGTTTGGAGAAGGACTGTATGGCGAAAAAAGCGAAGAATTAAAAGGGGTTATCTTGACGAATCGGCCTTTCACGCCGGTAACAGGGGTTCAAATCCCCTTGGGGACGCCAAGCTAATTCAAGGGCTTACAGCTAAAACGGCTGTAGGCCCTTTTTCTTCCCCCACGCTATCCCCCACAAGTTTGACCAATTTCGCCTTACCTTCAGGGGGCTCGTTTTGGGGGGGGCGAATCTCTGGCAGTTTGCTTGGGCTCCAGTTCTCCCTGGAGTCGGAAGTGCGGGAGCCTGTCGCGACCATGAAGTCATTTAACCGCCAGTTTCAATTGGGAAAGCCCGAGGTTGAAGCTGTTGAGTGGGCGTGGCCGCAGGAGCAGGGCGAGACCATGTTCCATGTGATTAGCGCCTACACCAAGGCGGCCCAGTACCCTCGGCTAACGGCGGAGAGTGGCTATCGGCTGCAGCGGGTCGGTGGGATGATCCTGGGGATGGTCAACTGAGTTAGGAAAAGCCCCATTCTGGAAAGGAGTGGGGCTTGCTGATAGGGCAGGGCAAAGAAGGGCTTGTTTACCACTTGAGGCCTGATTTTTGAGGGTTGGTGCGAAAAAGCGCGGGGTTTGATTTTTGGATTTCCCACTCTGCCCAGTGGAGTAATTGCTTGCAGGGTCGCCTGGCTTAAATGGGGGCTACTCCAGGCAACGAGGAACCAAAAGCTCGAAGGCTTTTGTTTCCGGCAGGTAGCTGAATAGTTCACCGGACTCAAAATCGAAGTACCAGCCGTGTAGATACAATTTCCCTGCTTCCACGCGCTCGCGCACCCAGGGAAAGCTCAGCAGGTTGTCAAGTGAGATGAGGATGGCCCCCTGTTCGCAGGCACGCTCCTGCACTTGTGGTTCATGCCCTGCCAGGTCATTCAAAACTAGTTCACGAGCCTTGGCCGCGATGTTCACCCAGGAGTCGATGAATCCGCTGTTGCGTCCCCTATCACCTTCGCGCAGCAAGGCTTTGATGCCGCCGCAGTTACAATGCCCGAGCACGATGATGTGCTCCACCTCAAGCGAGCGCACGGCGAATTCCACTGCCGCGCTGACGCCGTGGTGACCGCCATCGTTATCACAGGGGGGCACCAGATTGGCGACATTGCGCACAACAAAGAGTTCACCGGGAGCACAATCGGTGAGCAGTGAAGGATCCACGCGGGAGTCTGAGCAGCCAATAAGCAGGGCGCGCGGCTTCTGTTCTACCCTGAGGCCCTCGAAAACCTTGGAGTCAGCGCAGAAGTATTCTTTCTGGAACCGCTTGAATCCGAAAATAAACCTGGCGATGTCACTCATGAGTTTCCTCCAGCGAAACAGCAGTCTGGGCGAGATGCCGTGCTTTCGCACGATGTACGTGACCAACGTTCATGTCTGGCTGCAACAGCTCCTGGACTAGCTGAACTATTTCGACCACGGTCCACCCTCCACGGTGGACCGTGGTTAAGACTTCCATGACTGGCCTAGGTCCGCCCAGCCAGCGCTCCATTTTGCGAACCGCTCAGCCCCCACCTTCTTCCCTGAGGGATTGTCCTACAGCTTGGGACAGTGCGCACTGCGGCTAACGTGCGTCCGTGCCTCAGCCATAGAGATTCTGCTCAGCCATCTGAGTGAGGATGCGCCAACGTTCGTTGACTTCGCGTTCTGCGGATTCATGCAGAAGCCTGGCTTTCTCAGGCTCGGTCTTGGTCAGGACAGCGAATCTGTTTTCACCTGCCAGGAACGCTTGAATCTGGCCGTTAGGGGCCTTGGAGTCCAAGACCAGCGGGTTCTCTCCCGCTAGCCCACGGCGCGGATCATAGCGGAAAAGCGGCCAGTAGCCGGTTTCTACGGCAATCTTGGTTTCCTCCTGGGTCTTGCCCATGCCCTTCTTTAGGCCCTGGTTGATGCATGGCGCGTAGGCAATTATTAGGGACGGCCCTTTGTAGCTTTCAGCTTCGGTGAAGGCTTTGAGCAACTGTTTTTTGTCCGCGCCCATGCCCACAGCAGCGACGTAGACGTAGCCATAGGTCATGGCCATGCGGGCCAAGTCCTTCTTGCGTACCTGCTTGCCTGAGGCTGAAAGTTTGGCCACCGCGCCAGTCGGGGTCGCCTTGGACGACTGGCCGCCAGTGTTGGAGTAAACCTCGGTGTCCATGACCAGGATATTGATGTCCTCGCCCGAAGCCAACACATGGTCCAGACCGCCGTAGCCGATGTCGTAGGCCCAACCGTCGCCGCCGAAGATCCAATGTGACTTCTTTTCAAAGAGGTCGGCCAAGGAAAGAATCTCTGCCGCGAGGGCATTGCCTGCGTATCTTGGCAGGACTGACCTGACTTTGTCCCCGGCAGCCTTAGAGATGTATGTGTCGTCCTTACCCGCGAGCCAAGCCCTCATGGCCTCTGCCGCGTCGGGGGCAACACTCTTGTCCAAGGCCTCTTCCAATAGGTCAGACAACCTCTCGCGGCGCTGGCGCATGCCCACGGCGATGCCATAGCCGAACTCCGCCGCGTCCTCGAACAGAGAGTTGCCCCAGGCCGGGCCGTGGCCGTTCTTGTTCACGCAATATGGTGTGGATGGGGCCGAGGCCCCCCAGATGGAGGAGCAACCCGTGGCGTTGGCTACGATCATGCGCTCGCCGAAGAGCTGTGTCAGAACACGCACATAGGGCGTCTCACCACAGCCGGAGCAGGCACCGGAGAACTCCATGAGCGACTTCTGGAACTGACTCCCCTTGACGGTGGTGCGGGCAAGGAGGTTGTCTTTGAGCGGAATGCTCAATGCAAAGTCGTAGTTGGGGATCTGGTCCGAAGTTTGTGAGGCCAGAGACTTCATGACCAAAGCCTTGTCCTTGGCCGGGCAGATGTCGGCACAGTTGCCGCAGCCCATGCAGTCGAGTGTGTCGACCTGCATGCGGAAGCGGAGACCCTTAAGCTCCTTGCCCTTGGCCTCGAGGGTCTCAAAGGCCTCCGAGGCGGAAACCAACTCAGTATCGGTGGCAAGCACCGGCAGCAGGGCTGAGTGCGGGCAGACGAAGGAGCACTGGTTGCACTGGATGCAGTTCTTCTTGATCCATTCCGGAACCATGATGGCCACGCCGCGCTTTTCGTACTGGGATGTGGCGGTGGGGAAATAACCGCCCGGAGTGAAGGCCGAGACCGGCAGCTTGTCGCCTTTCTGGGCCAACATAGGACGCTGCACTGTGGTAACAAACGCAGGCTCATCCGATGAGACAACCGGGGCTTCCGGGGCCGATGCCCAGGAAGAGGGGTAATCCACCGAGACAATGAACTCGATCGCCTTGCCCACCGCAGCCACGTTCATGGCCACGACCTTTTCGCCCTTGGTACCGTAAGCTTTTTTGATGGAGGTCTTGAGCATGGTCACGGCCTGCTCGAAGGGAATCACTCCAGATAGCTTGAAGAAGACGGTCTGCATGATCATGTTGATGCGGCCGCCTAGACCAACTTCCTGCGCGATTTTAACCGCGTCGATGGTGTAGAAATTGAGCTTCTTGGAGGCGATTTTGCGCTTCAACGCTCCGGGAAGCTGTTCATTAAGTTCAGCCAGGGACCAGGGAGCGTTAAGCACGAAGGTGCCGCCAGTCTTGGCGTCGTCGATCAGGTCGTACAGATTGACGTAAGCGGGGTTGTGGCAGGCCACGTAGTCGGCGGCGTTTACCAGATACGTCGACTTGATGGGCGAGGCGCCGAACCTGAGGTGCGAGATGGTGATGCCGCCAGACTTCTTAGAGTCATAGGCGAAGTAGGCTTGCACGAAGAGGTCTGTGGCTTCGCCGATGATCTTGATGGCTTCCTTGTTCGCGCCCACAGTGCCGTCAGCCCCGAGGCCCCAAAACTTGCACTGGATGGTGCCGACCGGCGTGGTGTCCGGGAAGGCGTCAGCCACGGGCAGGGAGGTGTCGGTCACATCGTCCGCAATGCCCACCACGAAATGGTTCTTGGGCACGTATAAGGCCATGTTGTCGAATATGGCCATGACCATGGCCGGGGTGAACTCCTTGGAACCCAGCCCGTAGCGGCCCCCCAGAAAGCGCACCGAGCCAAAGCCCTGTTCCAGGGCCGAGGCGCAAACGTCAACATAGAGAGGATCGCCTGTGGCACCGGGCTCCTTGGTGCGGTCGAGCACCGTGACCGTTTTGGCGGTCTTTGGCAGCGCATTAAAAAGGGCTGTCGCGTCGAAGGGACGGTAGAGACGGACCTTGATCAGGCCGACTTTCTCGCCCTTGGCCAGAAGGTGGTTGATTACCTCCTCAATGGTCTCGCAGCCGCTGCCCATGCAGACAATGACGCGTTCCGCGTCGGTCGCACCCACATAGTCGAAAAGTTTGTAGGTGCGACCGGTGAGCCGTCCGATTCTCTTCATATAGGCGGAGACGATGCCTGGCACCTTGTCATGCCAAGCGTTCGCAGCCTCACGGCCCTGGAAGTAAATGTCCGGGTTCTGAGCCGTGCCGCGAATGTGTGGGTGCTCGGGGTTCATGGCCTGGGCGCGGAAGCTCGCCAAAGCGTCGGTGTTCACCAGGTGCTTGATGTCCTCGTAGCTCTCAACCTCGATTTTCTGGATCTCGTGCGAAGTACGGAAGCCGTCAAAGAAGTGCAGGAAGGGCACCGAAGACTCTATGGCCGCGAGGTGCGCCACCAGGGCCATATCGTGGGCCTCCTGGACAGATCCAGAAGCGAGCATGGCGAAGCCCGTTTGTCGGACGGCATAGATGTCTTGGTGGTCGCCAAAGATGGACAGGGCATGAGTGGCCAATGCGCGGGCCGAGACGTGGAACACAGCGGGCAGCAGTTCGCCAGAGATCTTGTACATATTCGGGATCATGAGCAAAAGCCCCTGCGATGCGGTGAAGGTCGAGGTCAGCGCCCCGGAGGCCAACGATCCATGCACCGCGCCCGCCGCGCCCGCCTCGGACTGCATCTCGCGAATGCTCATGGTTTGGCCCCAGGCATTCTTGCGGCCCTGGGCCGCCCATTCATCGCAGGCCTCGCTCATGGTCGAGGAAGGGGTGATGGGGTAGATCGCTGCGACCTCGCTGAGTGCATAGGCCACATAGGCGGTTGCTGTGTTGCCGTCGACGGTCATCTGCTTCTTCACCATTGTGCACTCCTTTGGCGGTCACAAAATTGTCTTGTTGTGGTGTCAAAAGGCTGTTGAAATTCGAATGGGAGGTGGCTAGTTGTCCACAAAAGAGAGTGGTTTACAAAGCATAATTCTCCACCTGTGTTCGTGATAGCAGATAAAAAATGCGCGCGCTGTTTTGTTCGCAACAATTTTGAGCCGTTCTCGGAGCAACGCCATTAGCAAGCATGGCCCATCTGCTGTTTAAAAACATGAGAACCTTCATTTTTAGCGCACGAATTCCTACAGCGCCTTCTCGTATAAGCTCAATCTCCATCCACTTGCGAATACGGACGATTGTCGAGGCCGCGCATCCTCTGGGTCATGGCTTTTCTTTTACTATTCCCTACACTTTTCCGACGAGCGTCGAATCAATACTTTCAGGATGCGCTATTGCTAGATTTCCAGACAAATTTGTACTGTTTTCGACAAGCGGCTTGTTGGACTTCAAATAAAGAGCTCTTTCAGTCGGATTTGCGCTAAGTCTCACCGTGGTAAATTTGTTCTTATTGCATGGCAATGGAGGAGTATTACGGTCCACTGGGACCGGTGTTGATAGTGGTCCTGGCCAAAAACACCGGACTAGGCGTGTAAACTCTTTTGATGATCAGCGCGTTAGCATCAATATCTGTTCCATGGTTTCAATGGTAATTGGCTACCGCTTTTGCGTCGATCTTTGCTGCAGATAGAAGACCTGCTTGACCGCGTTTTCGTCGAGAACAAATGCAATCAAAGCGTATACGGTTTCTGTTGGATAAATCATGCACCTCACCTAATTGATTGCCTGTGCAGCACGGCATACGCTTTTGTTTTGTGGGGCAGCTAGCGGCTGTACGGAGTCACTTATCTGAATTATCTACGCAAACAGCCTGTGCGCCAAGTTGGATGGCCTTAATGTTGACATCATGCAGCCTCGGAGCCATGGTTGTCTTGATGGTCTCGGCCAGCCGGCTCAGACCGAAGGGCATCCGGCCCACGGCGCAGAGCGCGCCAAGCAGAATCATGTTAGCGGCTTGAGACGCACCTGCTTGCACACCAAGGGATATGGCCGGGACAAAATGAACGGCCTCGGCACAGGCCCGCGCCAGAGCCTCGATGTCCTCGAACGGGGGCATGCTCTCTTTGCCGCGAGCAACGCTCATGGGCATGATGGCCTCGGAAGAGGAGACGACAATGCCCCCAGGTGCGAGGTAAGGCAGGGCGCGCAGTGTCTCCAGAGGTTCGAAACCGAGGAGCAAATGGGCCTCGCCGTGTGCGATGCGAGGGCTTTGGTAGCCGCCGATAAGCACCGTGGACTCTACCACACCGCCGCGCTGAGCCATGCCGTGGACCTCCCCGGCCGTCACGTCCAGTCCCTCGTCCAGGGCTGCCTGGGCAAGAACTTTGGTGGCCGTGAGCGTGCCTTGGCCCCCCACGCCAGTCAGAAAGACGCGGATACGCGTGGTCCGGATCATTTGTTCCTCCGTTTGTGGGCCTTGATGTCTTTGGAGACCTGTAGGCATACCATACACCCAGTGCAGGCTGTCTCGTCGATGGCAATGGCACTGTCCTGACCCACTGTGAAAGCTGGGCAGGACAGGGTTTCCAGGCAGGCGCGTATGGAATTTGTGGTCGTCGGGACATATGCGACCTGATCCGACTTGGTCTTAAGAATGCGGCGAGCGTGGATGATGCACGGTGCACGTGCGATGAGCGCACGCACGCCCGTCATCTCCTTGAGTTCATCTAAGGCGGCTCGCGTGGCTTTCAGGTTCATTGGATTGACCGTGCGCACCTCGGTGACGCCTGAAGCCGCAAGCAGACCCTCTATCGAGACTTGGACCGGGTTGGGCCCCTGCGCATGAACCTCCACACCCGGATGCGGTTGGCCGCCGGTCATGGCCGTGGTGCCGTTGTCCAAGACCACGAGCAGCAGGTCGTGATTGTTGAAGACAGCGTTGATCACGCCGGTGATGCCGGAGTGGAAGAAGGTTGAGTCACCGATGAAGGCCACCACGGTCTTGCCTGAGGCGCGAGCAAAGCCGCATCCCGCGCTGACGCTCGAGCCCATGTCGAGGAGGAAGTCGGCCATGGCCAGAGGCGGCAGTATGCCCAGTGTGTAGCAGCCAATGTCTGAGGAGTAGAAGACCGTATCCCTGAAGACTTGACGCACGGTGTAGTAGGTGGCCCGGTGTGGGCAGCCCGCACAAAGGTTTGGTGGACGTTTGGGCAATGCGGACAAGGTCTCGGGCAGAATGGAGCAGGTGGACGCGGGTGGTGGATTAATATCTGCAATCTTGGCCAGGGCCTTGCCCACGATCCGGGTGTCGTATTCCCCGAGCCTCGTGAGACCCGCAAAGCCCTTGCCCAGAATCTCAATCTCCAAGCTCGCCCTCTGGGCCAATACGCGCAGTTCATTTTCCAACACCGGCTCGCCCTCTTCAATGACCAGAAGGCGTTTCACCGAGTTGAGGAAATCTGTGCATGTCTTGTTGGGTAGCGGATTGGAAAAGCCCAGAGAGAGCACGCGGACATTGCCATCGATGCCAAATTCCATAAGAGCATCGGCAAGATAGGTGCGAGAAATGCCCGAAACGGCCACACCAATCTCGCCCTTCCCGGAGACATTGTTGAAGGGCGTCGTCTCGGCCCAAGTTCCGATCTCCTCGAACTTCTTCAAGAGTTGGGCATGGCGCGCGCGGGCCACAGCCGGGATGGGGACAAAACGGTTCGGGTTTTTCACCGGTTCGCCCGCAGGAGTTGGTTTGCGGACTTCGCCGAACTGCACCGGGCCGCGCAGGTGGTTGAGGCGTGTGGTAGTTCTCAACATTACCGGTTGCTCCCACTGGCGCGAAAGCAGCAGGGCTTGCCGGGTCATCTCCTTGGCCTCCTGGGCCGAGGCCGGCTCGAATACCGGCAGTCCGGCTAAACGGGCATAAATCCGATTGTCCTGTTCGTTCTGGCTGGAATGGCAGCCAGGGTCATCGGCCGAAAGCAGCACAAGGCCGCCGGGTGTGCCAATGTAGGCCAAGGTCATGAGCGGGTCGGCAGCAACGTTGACGCCAACGTGCTTCATTGTCGTCAGGGTCAGTGCGCCCCCGAGGGTTGCGCCTCCGCCGACCTCCAGAGCGACTTTTTCGTTGATCGAGTATTCGAAGCTGAAGTTGCCGCCTTTAGAGAGATGAAAGAATGTGTCGGGGACTTCGCTAGACGGTGTGCCGGGGTAGCACGTCACGACCTCAACGCCAGCTTCGATGGCACCACGCACAATGGCCTCGTTGCCGAGCAAGAGGTGAATGTCGCCAGCCACGCCGCTGGTCAGAGGTTGGGCCATTGTTCAAATCTCCTTATGGCGTTGGTTCGACTGTTTCTGCTTTAAGCCGAGCGTTCTGATGCGCGTAGCAATCCGTAGTTGCATTATCTTTGAAACCAATCGTGAGTTGTTCTCCTTCGGCCATTCTTTTGCACGCTTGGCCGTATCATGAGGTGTCCTCTGTCATATCGCGCCAGCAAACCACGCGTAGCAGCCTTTCAACTCCGGCCTCGAACTCCTGCTCATTGCTCCCTTGCACTGTCACATGCCCGAGTTTGCGTCCTGGGCGAGGTGTCTTCTCGTAGAGATGTATGTGTGCACCTGGGATCGCCAGCACCTGGGCGAGTTCTGGCAACTCGCCAATGATGTTGATCATCGCGGAATGGCCCACAGCCGCAGTGCCACCCAAGGGCAACCCCAGGATCGCGCGCAAGTGATTCTCGAATTGACTTGTCTCCGCTCCCTCAATCGTCCAGTGTCCTGAGTTGTGAACTCTTGGCGCCATCTCGTTAGCGAGCAGTGTGTCGCCATTCTGGAAGAATTCTAACGCCAGCACACCCACGTAGCCCAGATGGTCGAGTAAAAGCTGGACATATCCTTGCGCCTGCGTCTCAAGCTGGTCGCCAGGACAGCTGCGTGAAGCGCGCAATATGCCTTTGTGATGAACGTTTTCTGTAAGCGGATAAAAGGCCATTTTCCCGGTGCGCCCCCGCACACCAAGAACGGACACTTCGCGCTGAAATTGTAGAAATTTTTCCAGGATAAGTGGAGCGCCCCCCAAACGTGCCCAGGCGAAATCTAAATCTTCAGGACTACGCACGATGGCCTGGCCTTTGCCATCGTAGCCAAGGGTGCGAGTCTTCAATATCGCTGGAAAGCCAATGCTCGCCACAGACTGATCCAAATCGGCCCGAGAGTTCACTACCGCGAATGGAGGGGTGGGGATGTCAAGTTGTTGGAAAAGACGTTTTTCCTTTAACCGGTCACGGGCTGAAACCAATGATGCTGTGTTGGGAAATGCCGGTGCGCATTTTGCCAAGAGTTTGATGCTCTCATCGGGCACGTTTTCAAACTCGTAGGTAACCACATGCGCACGCTCCGCGAAACGCGAAAGCTGCTCGTGGTCATCGAAACGGCCAAGGATGTGTTCGCCAAGGGGCGCAGCACAAGCCTCCTGCTCTGGATCAAGAAACACAAAACGCAGTCCGAGCGGGAAACCCGCAAGCGCTAGCATACGCGCTAGCTGCCCAGCGCCAACGACACCGATGGTCTTCACTCTTGCTCCTGCGGGTCAGGACATGCGAGGATTGCCTCAGCCTGCTGGTTACGATACTTTTTTAGCGCCGCTCGAAACTCTGGATGCTGGCCGCCCAGCATCCCTGCGGCGAACAGTGCCGCGTTGATCGCACCCGGCTTCCCGATGGCGAAAGTGCCCACCGGCACGCCGGCAGGCATCTGCACGATGGACAACAAAGAATCTAGTCCGTTAAGCGCCTTTGACTGGACTGGCACGCCCAGCACCGGCAGCACAGTCTTTGCCGCAACCATTCCCGGCAGATGGGCCGCCCCCCCAGCCCCAGCGATGATAACCTCCAATCCTCGCGCCTCAGCATCTGCTGCGTAGCTGAAGAGCAAGTCTGGCGTGCGGTGGGCCGAAACCACCCTCACCTCGTAAGGAATAAGCAGTTTCTTCAGCGTCTCCACACAGTGCTGCATGGTATTCCAGTCCGAAGCGGACCCCATGATCACGCCAACAAGCACGCGGGCATCGCGGTTTTCTTCTGGCATACAGGTTAGAGTCTCTCAGGCCACAGCACGGCAACATCTGTTTCAAGCAATATCATGGCAACCTCTTCGCCATGTTGAGCATGCTTGCGCATCAAAATGATGTCAGTGGCGGCTTTGGTCAGGCTTAAAGCATGTCCACCTCTGTCGTGGTGCATTCGTCTTTCCTCTCTTTGTAAAGTCACCAAGCTTGTTGTTTAGCCCTCTCTACTCTTTTGAAAAAGTAGATTGTTGTTGACATTCGGTTCGTTTTTTTCGAAGAGTTCGGACGGCATGAATCTGAAGCACCTACGCTATTTCTGGGCTGTATCCCACGCGGGCAGCGTGGCCCACGCCGCAAAACAGCTGCATCTGACACCGCAGACCGTGAGCGCTCAGATCAAGTTGCTCGAAGAGGACTTGGGTGCGGGCCTGTTCCGTCCCGCAGGGCGCGGTCTTCAACTGACGGAAGCCGGGCGCGTCGCCCTTGCCTACGCCGATGAAATCTTTTCCCTCGGCGACGAGATGGCAACGGCTTTGCGTGCCCACGGTAACCGCGCCCTGCCTGCCTTTCGTGTCGGCATGTCTAATGTTGTGCCCAAGTCGCTAGCATTTCGGTTGCTGGCACCAATTGGCGCAATGCCAGAGCCTTTGAGGCTCATCTGCCGTGAGGGACAGATAGACTGGTTGCTCACGGAATTAGCCTTGCACCGTCTGGACATGGTAGTCGCCGACCGCCCCATGCCTCCGGGCATAGCCATACGCGGGCATAGCCACAGATTGGGGGATAGTCCGATAGCCTTCTACGCCGCTTCCGGGTTGGCAGATAAATGTGCAGTCTTTCCTGAATGTCTCAACGGTGCTCCTCTACTGTTGCCAGGTCCAAACGCGGCGATCCGAAGCGAGATTGAACGCTGGCTAGGCGAGACGCGCATAGCTCCGCAGGTAAAGGGGGAATTTGACGACAGCGCCCTGATGAAGGCCTTTGCCCAGGCTAACGGCGGTTTCTTTCCTGCCCCCGCCATCCTCTCAAGAGAAATTTCTACGCGCTATGGGGTGCGCGAAGTCGGCCGTGTAGATTCGGTGCGCGAGGCGTTTTGGCTTATTAGTACCGAGCGGCGGATCAGTCACCCAGCAGTATGTGTCGTTCTCGAGGCGGCACGAACTGCTCTGTTTTCTCCGTAAGCGCAAAGGCGGCCCCACCTTCACGGCGTCCGTCTACGGGCTATGAGGGTTTGCCGGCTAAGACGAGATGGTCTTTGAATCGAGATGCTGGTGTGCAGGGTCCGGAAAGCGTCCTGGGGCTTGGCCAGTGGCAGCTTTTCAAAGAGGGAAGTGGAGATAGCGCAGCGGCTCCAGGCCGTTGGCCTTGGCGGTCTCGATGAGGGAGTAAATGGTGGCCGAGGCGTCGGCTCCGCGTGGATGGCCTGAGAATAGCCAGTTTTTGCGGCTCACGGCAAAGGAGCAGATGGCGTTCTCGACCAAGTTGTTGTCCGGGCGCAGTCGGCCGTCTTTCAGGTAAGCGACCAGGCGGTTCCACTGTTTGAGGGCATAGTCGATGGCCTTGTCGACCAGACTCTTGGGCGGGATGGCAGCGACGCGAGCATCGAGCGAGGCCTTGAGCTTGTCCAGGATTAGCCTGGATTTTTCGGCTCGCAGGAACTCAATCTGCTCCGGATTGAGTTGCTGCTTTTCGGCTTGGTCGGGGAAGGCTCGCGGAATTTCAGCGTATTCGCTATTTCAAGGGTAATACGGACTTTAAGGAAATGACAAACACTAAATAACGCAATCTGCACTAGCCGGAATCCACCTTGACATTGTCCGGGCAATCCGTAATTAAAAAAATATCTGAAGGGGAGTAGCTCTTCCGGGCAAGGTCAACAGTACTGGCGTCGATAACCCGGCGCTTGGCCTTGCCGTCGGTCCCAACCGATGAGCGAGACCTTCAGCATGAGAAATCATGCTGGAGGTTTTTTTTTAGGACCTCCGGCCAAACCTGGCAACCCGGAGGTTTCATGCGAAAAAGTCTGTTTTTTTCTCCACTTCCTGTGTTGAACGTTTCCGGCTTACGCAAGACAGCCGTCGTTCTTGACGCCCGTCCTCCTACGGGCATGATGCCCTGGCTTTGCGCCCCTCTCGTCGTGCTCGCCGTTCTCCTCATGTCGATCGATCTTGCCGAGGCCAAAAGGATGGGCGGGGGCAGCTCGTTTGGCAGCAAGGATTCCTACTCCAAGAGCTATGACAAGCCGACGCCCCCGAACACGAACATGCAACGCCAGGCCACGCCCAACCAACAGGCCGCACCTGGAGGATTCATGTCCAAGTTCGGCGGGCTCGGAGGCATGTTTGGCGGCCTGCTGATTGGCGGCATGCTCGGTTCGCTCCTGTTCGGCGGTGCCGGCGGAGGCTTCGGCATTCTGGAGATCCTCCTGCTCGGCGTTGCCGGATTCATGATCTTCAGGTTCATCCGTTCACGGAGGGCTGCCCAGTCTGGGCAGGAGGCCCAGATGGTGCAGGCCGCGCCTGCGGGGGGAGACAGGTTTGCCTACGCCCACGCTCCGGCAGGCGGCCATGACACAGAAGGGAGAACCGACGGCTGGGCCTCCGTGCGCTCGACGCCTGGTGGAGCGATCGGCACGGCGGATGTCGCGCCCCCCGTCATGCCCGCCGGTCTTGACGAGGTCGAATTCCTGGCTGGGGCAAAGGCCCTGTATGTCAGGCTCCAGGCATCCTGGGACCGACGCGACCTGGAAGACATCCGTGGCTTCACCAGTCCCGAGGTGTTTGCCGAGATATCCAGGCAGGCAAAGGAAGACCCGACGCCCGGCAAGACCGACATCCTCATGGTCGAAGCTCGGGTGGTAGAGGCTGGCACGCAGGGAACACAGACCGTGATATCGGTTCTGTATGATGTACTGCTTCGCGAGGACCAGACCGATTCCCGTTCTACGCAGGTGCGCGAAGTCTGGCACATCCGCAGGGATGAGTCAGCTCCCAATTCCGAATGGACCCTTGAGGGCATCCAGCAACTTGCCATGTAAACCCCGCCATCCGGCCGAAGCCAACGTTGGCCCTGGGCGGATGGCGAACCTAACCACTGGGATCAAGAAAAGAGACCATGACCAGTCGATTCAAGACTGTTCTTCTGCTCGGCCTGCTCACCGGCCTGATACTCCTCATAGAGCAGATGGTGGGCGGCAAGGAGGGCCTCTTTATTGCGATAGCGCTTGTTTTGGCAATGAATGTGGGCAGCTACTGGTTTTCGGATAGAATCGTCCTGTCCATGTACAATGCACAGGGAGTGGCCCCGCATGACGCCCCGGTCCACCTCTTCATCGTCAACCCTTTCAGCGCCTCCAGATTCGACTCGCTCTTCAACACGCATCCGTCGCTGAAGGAGCGCATCGGACGTTTGGAGGGTGTGGCCAGACTTTTATGACCGCCAGGCAGGATCGGAAATAGCGGTCCTGCCTGTCTTGGCTATCCGGTTTTATCGTGTCGTTGACCACAAGTCTTCGCCAATTGGCCTCCAAGGGGCACTGAAGGCTTTATCCGGTAATTGTAATTTTGTGGCTTGTGTGTAGTCACATGGAGAGGCTTGATGAACGCTCTTCGTTATGTTGGTCTGTTTGTGATGATGGCAATGCTTGGTGATTTGTTTTTTGCAAGGGCTGCGCAAAGCAAGGAATGCACCAAGTTTGTTGTTGTTTTCAACGAAAAACTGACGAGCGTGCCAGAGGGTGTTTATGTTGGCAACAAGATGATTGGAATAGCTCGTATTGCAGAAGATGGAAGAGCTGGACTCAAGGAGCTTGTTATTTGCATAGAAAATGAGCACACTGGAAATATTGAAAAGAATTCCATATGCTACTTGTCCGGAGGTAAGTTGATGATTTACAATGTGTGGTCAACAGGCGTTGCCCTTCGCGAGGGAGACAGTCTGGATGGATTTCCAAGCAGGAACAGTGTGTACATGTATGAAGCACGGATGATGTTTGATGCGGCAATGGAATATGTTTTGTTGTTCGTCCGCGAGCAGTTGGGCAGTTTGTTTGGAGAGGTGGGTATGCAAAATAAAAAGCTCTAAAAATTGCTTCTATTGGTCCGCCAAGGCGTGACTCTGCGGAGCAAACGCTATAATTACACAAACAAGCTGCTCGTAAATAAACAGGAGGCAACAATTGGAAGCCGCGTGGATGTGGATTGGCTTCAACCTGCTGGTCCTGGTTCTTTTAGCCCTTGACCTTGGGGTTCTCCACCGCAAGGGGCGCGAGATCGGCGTACGCGAGGCCCTGCTGCTTAGTCTGGGCTATGTTGTGCTGGCCCTGGCCTTCGGTGCTGGAGTTTATCATTTTCTCGGCCCGCAGGCTGGAGCCGAGTATATAACGGGCTACCTCATCGAGAAAAGCCTTTCCATTGACAATATCTTCGTGTTCGTCCTTGTCTTCCTGCACTTTTCCGTACCCCGCGACTGCCAGCACAAGGTCCTTTTTTGGGGCATCTTGGGAGCGCTCGTCATGCGTGCCTCGCTCATCCTGGCCGGTGCGGCGATCATCGAGAGTTTTCACTGGATCATTTACGTCTTCGGAGCATTCCTCGTGTTCACGGGAATCAAGATGCTGGTCACGGTGGGACAGGAGCCCAACCTAGACGAAAACCGCATCAATCGGTTCATGCGCCGCCACTTCAGGGTGACAGAGGGCTTTGAAGGCAGTAAATTCATTGTCCGGCGCGATGGCGCACTCTACATCACGCCTCTTCTCATCGTTCTAGTGCTCATCGAATTCACCGACGTGGTCTTCGCCCTGGATTCCATACCGGCTATCTTCGCCATCACCACCGACCCATTCATCGTTTACACGTCAAACGTATTCGCCATCCTAGGCCTTAGGGCGCTTTACTTCGCCCTGGTGGGCATCATCCACCGCTTTCACTATCTCAAGTACGGCCTGTCGCTTGTGCTCGTGGTCGTAGGCGGAAAGATGATCGTCAACGCATGGTTTGGTGAGAAGATCGTGCCCACCGAGATGGCGCTGCTGATTACATCCGGGATCATCGCCGCGTCCATGGTCTTTTCGATGTTCAAGACACGCGCCGAGCCAACCAAGGAGCAACTGAACGAGGCAGCCCGCTGGTGGGTACCGGGCAGCCCACCCAAAGCCGAACCCTCGTCCCGCGAGAAGAAAGGGGCCGGGGAGTTCTGACCGCCCCATGCTGCGAGTTGTTGCCGGAAAGCATGGAAACGCCAACACAAGGTGAATAACGCAATCTATCCGAGAAACGCTTAACCAAGGGGGCCACGGAACACCCGGAAAGAACACCCTGTTTACGTCCGAAGCATCCGCGCTCCGCGGGTCTCATTGGGCTTGCCTCGAGACGTACCAAAAAATAGAGGAGGCGAACCACCCCGGTGCAGACTGATGCTGTAGCAGCCGCTTGCAACCAGGTAAAGGCTGATGAGTGAAACGCGTAAAGAATTTTCTGATCTGAGTGGCCAAATAGAGAGGGTCACTTTTACCAGCGAAGAGAGTGGCTACACCATTGCTAAGGTCAAGGTGTATGGCCGTCGTGAACTCGTGACCGTCGTAGGCAATATTTTGTGCCCCACTCCGGGTGAGATCATCAAGATGAAGGGGGAGTGGTCCAATCACCCCAAGTTCGGCGAGCAGTTCAAACTTGCATATTATAAGACGACTACCCCTGCCTCCGTCCACGGAATTGAGAAGTACCTCGGATCTGGTCTCATCAAGGGCATCGGCCCGGTTATGGCCAAGCGCATCGTCAAGCTGTTCGGAGAGGCCACCCTGGACGTCATTGAAGCAGACATCCAGAAGCTTATCGAGGTGCCGGGCATCGGCTCCAAACGTGTTGGGATGATTGGCCAGGCCTGGGAAGAGCAGAAAGAAATTCGGTCTGTCATGCTGTTCCTCCAGACCCACGGGGTCAGTTCCGGATACGCGACGAAAATCTACAAGCAGTACAAAAACGAATCCATTGCCGTGGTTCAGGATAATCCTTACCGACTGGCTCACGACATTTTCGGCATCGGCTTCGTCACCGCAGACAAAATCGCGCAGAAGCTCGGCTTCGATAATAATTCGCCATTACGGGCCGAGGCCGGCATCCTGTATGTCCTTCACCAGCTTTCGGATGAAGGGCATGTCTTTTATCCCCAAGACCCCTTGATCGAAAAGGCCATCGAGATTCTGGAAGTGGAGCCAGGAGTTTTGATGGATGCCCTTGGCCGGCTTGCAAGGGAGCAGAAGATCGTCGTCGAAACGCTGGACCAGCCTAGTGGCCCGGTAGAGGCTGTCTACCTTGCCAAGTTCAACCTTTCCGAGAAGCAGGTGGCGGCCAGGCTAAAAGCTCTACAGACCGCTGCCAAGGGTGTCCGTGCCATTGACGATGAGAAGGCCGTAGAGTGGGTCCAGGAAAAGCTGTCCATGACCCTGGCCGCAAAGCAGGTGGAAGCGGTCAAGGCCGCCGCCACGAGCAAGGTCCTGGTCATTACTGGCGGACCGGGGACGGGCAAAACGACAATTATCCGAGCCATCCTGAAAATCTTCTCAGCGATCACCCATCATATCTTGTTGGCCGCCCCGACTGGCCGGGCGGCGAAGCGTATGTCGGAGGCCACAGGGCATGAAGCGAAAACGCTCCACAGGCTGCTTGAGTATTCCATGCAGAAAGGCGGGTTCCAGAAGAACGAGGATCATCCGCTCGATTGCGAGTTGATTGTCGTGGACGAGGCGTCCATGATTGACCTGATCCTAATGCACCACCTGCTCAAGGCGATTCCAAGGCCGGCCACTCTCATTTTGGTTGGCGACGTGGACCAGTTGCCCTCGGTAGGGGCGGGAAATGTGCTCAAGGACGTGATCGCCTCTGGAGCCATCCCGGTCGTGGAGTTGAACGAAATTTTCCGGCAGGCTCAGGAGTCCTCCATCATTGTCAACGCTCACAGGATCAACAAGGGCGTGATGCCTGACACCCGGCCTAGGAAAGAAGCTGACGACTTTTACTTTGTCGAGGAAGAAGAGCCGGAAAGGGCTTTGCAGAGGATCATCCAACTGGTTCGAGAGCGAATCCCGACGCGGTTTGGGCTCGACCCCATCAATCAGGTCCAGGTGCTGACGCCGATGAACCGAGGGGTTGTTGGGACAACCAACTTGAATTTGGCACTCCAGGCCGCTTTGAATCCCAATGGCGCGGAGGTGGTTCGTGGCGGGCGCACTTATCGGGTCGGGGACAAGGTCATGCAGATCAAAAATGACTATGATCGGGAGGTTTTCAACGGGGATCTTGGCAGAATCATTGGGATTGATGAGGAAGAGCAGGAACTCACCGTCGACATTGACGGCAGGTCTATCGTGTACGATTTCTCTGGACTTGATGAGCTTGTTCTGGCGTACGGCGTTTCGATCCATAAGTCCCAAGGTTCGGAGTACCCAGCGATTGTGATCCCTGTCCTAATTCAGCACTATGTGATGCTTCAACGAAATTTGCTGTATACTGGGGTTACTCGTGGGAAGAAGCTCGTTGTCATCGTGGGTACTAAGAAAGCTCTAGGAATTGCTGTCAGAAACAACAAGACGATTTCTCGCCATACATATTTAGCTAGTAGGTTAAACTGAATGATTGGCCTAGTGTGGATCGTTGTAAAAATTTAATTTGTTGCAGGTCTGTTTTTCGCGCCATAGGGCGGCCGCCGACACGCGCCTATCTATAAGTCCTACATGGTTGGCAAGGAAATACTTGATCCATGGCGAAGAGTTACAATGGCGTTGAGACACTGCTTTTGCTTTATGATAATCGATGTGCTGTCACAATGAGAGAGGAATTCAATAAAATAGTTCTTTTTTATGATGAAGGGAACTGCCAATGAGTGAAACGAATAGCAGGGCCAACGCCAGCGCCTGGGGGATTCTGGCAGCCATGGGCTTTGGCGCGCTCATCGCCCAGATGTTCAGCACGGTGATTGGTCCCGCCTTGCCTACAATCAAAGACGATCTCGACCTGTCCCTGTCGATGCAGGCCTGGACGATCACTTCATACAGCCTTGCCTTCGGCACGGCGCTGATCGCTGGCGGTCGCCTCGGCGACCTCGTAGGCGAAGTCCGCATGATTGTGATCGGCTATATGGTTTTCGGCGGCGGCCTTATCCTGTCCGCCGTGGCCACGAGCGGCTTGCTCATGGTGTCCGGGCGCACTGTGCAAGGCATCGGCATCGGTATTTCAGCACCGGCCACCCTGTCCATCGTGGTAAACGCATTTTCCGCTTCCCGATGTGGATTCGCTGTCGGCGTATGGGGATTTGCACACGGGTTCGGACTGCTGGTCGGTCCGATATTCGCGGGCTACATGCTCGACCTGCTGAGTTGGCGCTGGGTCTTCTGGCTCGCCGTGCCACTGACTACCGCAGTCATCCTCGTCACTCTGGCGGCTACAAGGAACTATTGCAGCGTACTGTCTTCCGGCCGCTATGACATCATCGGTCTCGTCCTCGGCGGCCTTGGCATCACCTTGGTTACCTATGGATTGCAAAACGCCAGCAACGGCTGGGGTACTCCTAACACCTGGGGGACTCTGGCGGTCGGCGTTGTGCTGCTCGCCTTGTTCGGCGTTGTCGAGACCCGCACCGATTGTCCCCTCATCGATTTTTCCCTGTGGCGTGAGCGTCTTTTTTCCGGCGCTTTTTTTGCCGAAAGCGCCGTTGGTTTCGTCTATATCCCGATGCTGACCGTCGTGGGATCACTGTTTTTCATCGAAGTTCTTGGTTATTCCCCAGTGATGGCCAGTTGGGTCATCGTCATCACGACCGGAGCTTGCATGGTGCTTGAACCGCCCGCAGGTCGCCTTATTGACCACATCGGACCGGGAATTCCCATTGTGGCTGCACTGGCCATGCAGGCCGTCGCGTTGTTCTGGATGGGCACCTTCTGTCCGGAGACAACCCTGGGCGAACTCATCATCCCCTTGGCGCTGATGGGAGCAGGCGTCGGAATCGCCTTGCCAGCCTGCAATGCGGCCGGGATGCGTACACTCAAGCCCGAACAGGCAGGCATGGGCTCGGGTCTTCTTCAGATGACATTCAACGTACCGGCCGCGCTAGGTGCCGCCCTGGTCACATCGATCATGGGGTCTCACTGCTTGGCCAAGGTGGGGGCAGTGTTGGCTGGAAAGCCGTATCTCCAGCAGGGCCTGGAATATGCGCAAGCCATCAAAGACGGGAATGATGCAGCCGCCGCAGCCATCCTCAAGTCGCTTCCCTCCAATTCAGCCGCAATGGTGGAAAACGCCATGGTTTCAGCGCAAGCCTCAACAATCGCCATGAGCATGACGGTGCTTGGAAGCATTGCCCTGGTTGGGGCGATCATGGCTCTGCTGATCATCGGCCGCCGCAGGTGCCCAGAGGAAAATCCACTTGCTGGCTCAGTTCAGGATCAGGAGTGAGTTGCCGCCAAGGGGCGCTGATTGCCCTTGTCCGGACGGACTGGGGTTGCTGCTCCGCGTTTGATTTGGTCGCCTACGACATGCAACAAGACCGGATCTTTAGAATAGGCCTCGCGGATATTCTCCAACGTCACGATTCGCGGTTCGAGAAGGAGGGCGGGTGGGACGGGATGTGGCTGCCGTATTTGGCCAACAATTCATCGACGACAACATTCGCATCTGGGAGCGAATGATCGTGGTGCTGGACAGCGGTGAGCTCTGCCCGAGCCCTCTACTTGCTTGGAAGCCATGATGAACATTGCTCATAGAGCCTGGACCCTGGCACCGGCCTTCACCTGGATTGGCCGAGCTTGACGAGGGTTGTTTAAACGTTCGATAATGAAGCCGGAAAATAGCGGGAAATATTCCGACGCGGCGTTGTTGTGAAGAACTGGCGGGCCTCTTTCAGGAGATAGTCGCATTCTCACCTTGGAAGGATTCCATCGGGCAAGGGGCGGACCGTGTGCGTCGGCCGGATCATCCCCGCGAGCGCGGGGAACAGCTGCGCCATCTGCTCCTCTGAGGGCCAAGCGGATCGACCTTGCCGATCTGAAAAATGGGGGCTGCTTTGACTGGAAACGTCGGGCTTGGAGGGTGCGCACGCTAAGGCCCAGGAACTGGGCAGCTTGGCGTGCGTCGAGGAGATTGGGGGTCTGCATGGCTAGTCCTCCTTGGGGTACTCGCTGCGGTGGGGTGCAGCGGGGGAGTTAGCCATGGTAGAGCGGATTTTGAGGATTACCGCATGGTCGCCTTAATCGGGATTAAGGCGATCACGAGTTTTTCGCCTTTTCGGGTAGTTGTTTGTTTTTCTTGTTAAGGCGTTGAAGTAATTACAATTGATTATGTGCTCTGTCGAGTGACTCTGTGTCCAGTGCGTATAACCTCTCAGAAAAATACCGACACAAATTGACGCCTATCAGGGGGTGTAACTTCATGATTTCTAAAAAAACGGCGGCGTTGATCACATAGACTTCCACATCGCTTTGCGCCAGATAGTCCAGCGAACCGGGGAGGTCCAAAAAAACGTCCAACACTCCGAACATTCCGCCAGAAGCGATTTCTGTCCGCTTCTGGCCAGCGGCGTCGTGTGCAACGATGACGCCGCTGGTCACAAGATGGATGCCCGCGAAGGTTTCCCCGGCCTTGGCAATGACCGTCCCGGCGGAAAAGACCGTGTGTTCGGAGATCGAGGCAACAGCACGGAGTTCCTTGAGCCCCAGACCACTGAAAATCGGATAGCGGCCGAGGGTTTGCATGAGCATGATGACAGGCGGCATGGACGCCTCCTTGGCGGTTATGCGTTGCCGGGCATACAATGCGGCTTGGCGCACGTCAGCATCGGCGCAGGCGAGCCCGGCTGAAGTCGTCGACAGAAAGGCCGGGTTGGCGGCGTGCTCGCCGATGACGCAGAAGGCCAGTAGCCGGAGACAGGGATCATCGGATGCGCTGAGCGCATGGAGGACGCGCTCCGGCGACTGCCCGCGCATCAGTGGCAGGGCGCGTCTTCCCCGCTGGATGACTTCCTCTTCGGGCAGGGTATCCACGAGGGGAACCAGACGGTCGGCCAACACCGGATCCAGGACATTTTCGAGATATTCGGCGGCAGCGTCGGATTTGCCTGCGCCAAGGGATGCAAAGACCAGGCGCATGTCCGGCTGGACCACCCACAGGGCCATAAAGGCCAGGTAGAGCTGCTCGCGGCGTTTTTCGCGAAGGGCCATCCGCAGCAGTTCAGCTGTCATCGCCTGGGGGATGGCTTCGAGGGCCCGCGCGGCGATAATGGCTTCATACGCTTCCTGCAATCGCCGGCAGACAAACGGCGTCATGTCCGCTTGTCCCATGTGCCCCAGGCGCATGGCCTCCAGCAAGCCCTCCTGGGCTCGTTGCGAGGCAGTGGCCAGGAGGGCCTGCTCGAGGATCGGCGAGATGTCCGGGCCATAGCGCGCCAAGGTGTCTACGGCGGCCCGACGCACGGCCTCCACATCATCCAGAAGTTCCGTCAAACGGCCCACGGCCAGCATATCCCGGCTCAGTGCGAAGGAGGCCGCCGCCTCGGCCCGCGTCGCCGCATCCGGCGATTCCAGAAGGCCTTGGGCCGTGTCCGGATCAAGCTCCGGCAGGTCCAGTTCGGCCAGCCGAGCCAGCATTTCCTCGGGATAATCTTGGGGTTCCATGGACGGACCATGGGGGGAGGCCGTTTCGGTCTGCCCGGAGGCGACGTTGACGAAGCGGTCGAAATCGAGACTGTCCTGGGCAATAACTTGGCGCAGGCCGGCGTGGTAACGCCTGCGGAACCGGAAAGTCTCGTTGATCCAGGCCAGGGCCAGGGCTAACGCCAGATACGACAAGCCCCGAGGGGAAATCTCCTGCTTGAGGGCGAGCAGCAGGAGCGCCCCGAACATGCTGGCGCTTTGGGTGAGGGAGCCTCGGATAAAGACTTGGCTCCAGGCGGCGATGTCCCGGGGCAAGAGGCTGAAGAGTTGTTTGGTCAGGGGGCCAAGAGCCGAGCGTTGCAGAAAGATGCTGGAAAACTGGGCATAGGCCGCTGCCGGAAGGCTGAAAAAAGCGGCCATGGCCCCGAAGGCGACGGCGTAGTTGAGCGGCGCGGCCAGGGCGATGGCCCGGATGGACACCGCGTCGTAGCCGCGCCCGAAAACCGTGATGCACAAAAAGACGCAGCCAGTAAGACCAGCCCGGAACCAGCCGAGAAAGCCCAGGAGAGCTTGTTCATCGGCAAAGGCGGCGGCGGTTACCGTGCCGAATTGGTAGGTGAGAATCGGCAGGATGAGGTTGGGCAAGATGGCGCAGACGCACAGAAAGCGAAAGATGGGATAGCGCCCGAGGGCCGCGGCCACTTCGACTAACGCGAAACGGGCGTCGCCTTTCTCGGCTCGGTTGGAAAGCGCCCCACGCGACGCCGCACCGTGTCCGGGCAGGGCCATGACCAGGGCCAGAGCGCCGTTGGCCGCAGCGGCCACGAGCAGCAACGCGTCGATTCCAAGCATGTCGGTCAGCGGCGAGCAGACCAGGCTGCCAAGGGTACTGCCGAGCACCTGGGCCGCCATAAGCAGGCGAAAAAGCCGTTTCCCCTGGCGCGCGTCGAAGATATACTGCATGAGATTCCACAAATAGACGAGCAGAAAGGCGTCCATGAGGGAGAGCAACTGGTAAAGCAGCGGGTAGACCAGCTCCAGGCCGCGTTGGGCCAGGACATAGAACAGGACTTGCAGCAGACCGGCGAGGAGAAAAAAAATGCCTAGCAGTGTCCTGTCCGAGAACCGCAGGCTTAGGCGACGGCAGAAGGAAAACAGGCCAATGGCTAGGGCTCCGCTGGCGCACAGCATGAGCGGCAGGCTGTCCGGCCCGTATCGCTTGAGGAACGAGGCGTCGACGTAATTGCGAAAGATGGCGAAAAAAAAGAAAACGGACAGAAAGAGGCCAGCCGCTTTAAGAAACGATGCGCTCTCCGTGGGGTATACGCCGAGACGTTTTTCGAGAAACCTGCGCATGGTTCGCCCTGGGCCAAGCCGTTTGGCGCTGAAACTATTCCATATTCTTGTGGCAGGATGCCGCAAGAGGGGTCTTTTTGCAATGCAGTCGGAGCGATAATGTCCCAGGTCACGGACTTGCGCCGCGTGCTTGTCTACACGCACAATTCCATCGGTCTTGGCCATGCCGTGCGCGTCATGGCCGTCATTGACGGCATGCGTGCCCTGCTGCCCTCGACGGACTTCCTCGTGTTAAGCGGCGGCTCAGCTCCGTCGATCTTTCTTGGCGAGGGCATCGAGACTATCAAACTGCCCGGAGTGCGCCACGATCTCGACGGGCCCGGCCAGCCGTTTCGGCCGCGTTATCTGCACACTCTGGACCGTGACGCCGTCTTTGCCTGGCGCGGGCGGCTCATCAGGGAGTGTCTCGACGCCTTTGCCCCGGACGTGGTCATGGTCGAACACGCCCTGGCCGGTCTGCGGGGAGAGGCTGCCCCCCTTTTGGCCAGGGCCCGGCGTCTGACCCCGGACGGCCATGTCCTGGTCCATTTGTCCCGGGGCATCCACTGCGGCGCGCCCATGCTCCTGGCTCCGGCCGCCAGCTATCCCGGACTGCCGCCAGAGGCGGCGGTCACCGGACTGTATGACGCCTTTTACGTGCTGGAGGAAAGGGCCGTGGCGGACGTCAACCGGGAGTTTTTCGGCGACGTGGCGGCACTGGAGCCCAGGATCAACTATCTTGGCCGCATCGCCGCACGCAACGCCGAGGAACTCAACGGCGACAAGCGCGTCGCCGAACTGTGCCTGGGCCGGCCGCTGCTGCTGTTAAGCCTGGGCCGCCATGGCCGCATCCTGGAACTGCACGCCCGCCTGTTGGCGGCCCTGGATCGTGTGCCCGCCGCCCTGGCCGGCGAAACTTTGGTCGTGCTGGACCCTTACCTGCCGCCGGAACAGGTCGCCGCCATCAAGGCCCTGCCGTGCGCGGCCCGTGTCAGGTTCACGCCGTTTATCCCCTGTCTGGAGGAGATCATGGCCGCCGCCGCTGTGGTGGTCTGCCGGGCGGGCTACAACACGGTCAACGAACTGCTGGTGACCGGCAAGCCGGCCCTGGTCATCCCGGAGAGCCATCCCAGTCGGGAGCAGGAGCGACGGGCCGGCATCCTGTCTGGACGGCAGGCGGTGGTTCTGACGGAGCAGGCCTGCCTGGACGGCGATCCAGCTGCGATGCTGATCGACCTGCTGGCGCGGCCGGTCCGGTCGGCGACAGTTCGGTTCGACCGTTTCGCAGTGGGGCGGCGCATCGTGGCCGATCTGCGGCGTCTGGCAAGAGAACCCTGACCGTTTTTCTTGGCCGGAGCGACTTCTTGCCTGTCCGGGTGTTCCGGCAGCCTTGCCAGGGCAGTTTCAGGCCGGGCGGGTGGCGGCATTGTTTACCGCGCACAGCGCCTCAATCTCTCCGGCCAGCCGGCGGAACCGCTCCGGGGCGATGGCCGGGCAGAAGGCGTTTTCCGGGCTTTGGTGGTTGTGCCGGGAGGGATCGAAATCCGGGCCGATGGTCCCTTGCTCCAGACACCGGGCGTAGAGCCGCGTCCCGGGATAGGGCGTGAAGATGCTGTAGATACGCTTGTCGCAGGGCAGGGTCTCCATGAGACGGCGCGTGGCGGCGAGGCTTTCCTCGGTTTCGTCGGGAAAGCCGACCATGAAAAACGCTTCCAGACGCAGGCCGGCGTCCTTGACGCGCGTCGCCGCCAGCCGGGCCTGGGCCACGGTGAATCCCTTGCCCACCCGGGACAGCATGGCGTCGTCGCCGCTTTCCAGGCCCAACTGGACGGTGGAAAAGCCTGCCCCGGCCAGGGCCGCGACGGTGCGCCCGTTTATAAGCGACACATGGGTTTCGCAGCCGAACGTAAGGCCCAGTCGGGCTTTTTCCAATTCCCGGCACAGGGTGATAATTCGGTCCGGCGTCGGGCCGAAGGTGTCGTCGTCGAAATGGACGTGGCTGACGCCCCGGCCGGCGAGCAGGGACAGTTCTTCCAAGATGTTGGGGATGCTGCGGCAGCGCACCCGGTACCCCCAGACCCCGGCCGAGGAACAATAGGCGCAGCGGCGCGGACAACCCCGCGAGGTGAACACGTGGCCAAAGGCCCTGGCTGGATAGATCTCGCCCCGGACCCAGCGCCCGGGGGCGAGGCTGCCGGGAAAAGGCAGGGCGTCTAGGTCCACCAAGGGAGGCCTGATGGCGGCGCGCGCCGTCGCCCCGTCGCGACGCGTCGCCAGCCCCGGCACGTCTGCCGGCAAACACCCCTGGGACAGACCGTTGAGGCAGGCGGCCAGGGTGGCCTCGCCTTCGCCGATGACGGCCGCGTCGAATTCGGGGTGGGCGAGGAACCCCTCGCCTGCGATGCTGGGATGCGGCCCCCCGGCCAGGATGACGGCCTCGGGTGCGAGGCGTCGGACCCGGTCGGCGACGATGCGGGCCGAAGCTAGAAGCGGGGTGCGCACCGTGATGCCGACCACGTCCGGGGCAAAGGCGGCCACGGTCTGGTCCACCGCTGAAAAGGCCGGGTGATCCTTGGCGACAAGCGCCTGGCGGTAGGCGGCGTAGCCCGGTCCGGCTAGGTAAGGGATGGCGAAGGGTTCCGGGGCGGGGTGGAAATCGGCGTTGTGGAGCAGCACGTCCACGTCGGCGTGGGCCAGGGCGTAGGCGGCCAGTGAGGCCAGCCCCAGGGGTGCCTTGCACAGCCCGTAGCCGTTTTTGTACAGACAGTAGAAGGGAGGTTCGACGAGGAGCAGGCGAAGCGGTCTCACGGCCGTCCTCCCGGCCCTGGGGGCGCGGGATCGAGCCAGACCACGCCCGTTGCGGCAATCTCGGCCACGACTCCGTGAGGCTGGGTGAACGCCAGCAGTTCCCGACGCGGCCAGCCGTAAAGAAGCTGCAGCAGCACTCGGTTGACCACGGCGTGGCCGACCACGGCCGCCGGTCCCCGGTCCAGGGACGGACGTATGGCCGTGAGCGCCTGTTCCACGCGCGCCTCGGCGTCGGCCAGGGATTCGCCGCCGGCCGGGCGGTCGGTCCAGTCCCGGCGCAGCGGCCGGTCCGGGGGGCAGACGTCGTGTCTGGGGCGGCCCTCGAAGATGCCGGCGGACAGTTCGGCCAACCCCGGGAGGATTTCCCAGGGAGCGCCGACCTCCCGGGCCAGGACGGCCGCCGAGGCCGTTGCCCGGCGCAGGGGGGAGGCAAAGATGCGGCGGATGCCCCGCCCGGCCAGGGGACGGCAGGCCGTCGCCAGGGCGGCCAGGGCGTCTGGCAGGGCCGGCGGGTCCGAGGACCCGAGGACGAGCCCGTCGCGGTTGGCCTGGGTCGCCGCGTGGCGCAAAAGGTACAGGATCATGGTTCCCGCCTGCCGGCCCGGGCGCTGCCGGCCGGTTGATCGCCGTCGGCGGCGTTGCCGCCAAAAACCGAGCCTCTTTCTAGGCAGGCTGCGCCGGCAGGTCAATCCGCGACTGTCGGCAGTCTGAAGCGTACCGGGCAGGGAGCCCTGGTTGCCATGCACAACCCCGAACTGCCGCCCGAATTGTTCCGGGGAGACCGGTTTTTCGCCACGGACACGCTGGTGTCGCTCCAGATCTTGCCCCTTGAGGCCGCCGGAGTGCATCCACTGTGTCTTGCCCTGCCGCTGGCCCACCATGAATGCGACTTGTCGGCCTGGGACGGGCTGGCGCTCACGGCCGTCAACCGCACCAAGCAGCCGCTCGCGGTGGGCTTGCGCCTAGTTCATGCCGGGGAGGGCCAGCCATTTTCGGTCACCGGCGGGCGGGAGCAGTTGCTGCCCGACGAACCCAGGCGCATTTTCTTTCCCTGGAGCGGCTTTGGCTCGTATGGCCAGATCGGGGGATGGCGTCGGGTCACGGCCATCAAGGCGGTCTTTCGACGGGAACGCGGCCAGGACGGACCGCCTGTGCTGGCCGCCGCCGTTATTGGACTGGAGGCCGTCAGGCGCAACGGCGTGGTTGGACCCAGGCTGACCGAGGCTGGTTTGGTCCAGGTGCTTGACCGGCCTGTGGCCGAGGCCCTGAGCTGTCGGGCGTTTCCGGCCTACGCCGTTTCTCCGGCCATTCTCGCCGTCCCGCCCCCGGTGTTCCCTTACCCGCTGGAAAGGCCAGGGGCGGTGGGGCGCGGCCAGATAATGGGGCAGGCCCCCGGCCTGCCGCCGGACTGGGAGGCCGATCCGCAAGGCGAACTGGAATGGCGGCATTTCCTGCACCGCCATCATTTTCTACGCCCGCTCCTGCAGGCTGGGGGGGACCGTTCCGGCCAGGTTGGGGCCATCCTGTCTGACTGGATTGTGCGCCATCCCGTGCCCCTGGACTCGGACGGAGGGGCCGGGCCGTCCTTCGAGACCCTGTCCGTGGCCTGGCGGCTGCGGGAATGGATTTACGCCCTGGCTGCGGTCTGGAACCGGCCGGCCTTTGCCCCGGCGGCGAAAAGCCTGATCCTGCGCTCGGTCTGGGAGCAGGCCCGGCACCTGCGCGACCATCGGGGCCATCCGGGCAACTGGCGGCTGGTGGAGGCGGCGGCCCTGGCCCTGGCCGGGCTGGCCTTTCCGGATTTTTGCGAGGCCGACGCCTGGGTGGAGGAGGGGCTTGCCCGTCTGGGGTGCGAGGCCGGGAGCCAGTTTCTGGACGACGGCGTCCATGGGGAACGCTCGCCGCTGTATCACGGCATTTGCCTTCAGGCCTGCTTGGAGGTCTGGCTGGCCACCCGGGAAGCCGGGCATCGCTTTCCCGGCTTTTCGGACCGGGACATCGTGCGCTGGTTGGGTGTCCTGGCAGCCCTGGCCCGGCCAGACCGGAGTCTGCCGTCCCTCAATGATTCGGGCAGCGTCGACCGGGATGCCAGGCCTTTGCTGGGCCTGGGGCGGGAACTGCCGGGGGGGACGGCGGCGCGCGTCCCGGTCGGGCCGGTTTTGCTTCCCGACGCCGGCTTCGCCGTGTTGCGCCGGGGGAGGGATTTCGCCCTGCTCAAGGCCGGCCCCAGGCCGCCTGCCCATGCCCACGAAGACGACATGGCCGTGGAGGCCTGTCTGGCCGGCCGCCCCGTGCTGGTCGATCCCGGCATCAGCCGCTACGCGCCATCGCCAAGGACAGAAGCCTGTCGTTTGGCGGCGGCCCATTCCTGTCTACTGACCGACGTCTCCCTGGGACGGGCAGAAGGGCTGTCGCTTGCCCAAGCGGAGGGTCTGCTCGTGGCCTCGGCCGCGCGCCGGGGCGAGGGGCTGGTCCATCGCCGTGACGTCTGTCTGTTGGAAACGGGAATCGTGGTGGTGCGCGACGTGCTTTCGGGAGTCGTTGCCGGGGAGGTGCGGGTCCATTGGCAGTTCGCCCCGGGCTGGTTGCGGCTGGGGCGGCGCAGTCTGATCGCCCGGGGAGAGGGGTTCCGCTTTGTGCCGTTTTTGGGCGGGATAGGCGTTTCAGCCCGCCTGCGTCAGGGGCGGCCGGGGCCGACGGGCGGCTGGGTTTCCTGGGCCGGTCGGGACGTTGTCGCCCCCCATCTGGAATATGTCTGCCGGCCCGACGGGCCGTGCTGTCTGTGGTGGGCGCTCCTGCCGGCTGGAGAGGCCCGTCTGGACCAGGAGGGGCTGCGCGTTATCCATCTCGACGGGACCATCAGCCTTCTTGCGGCAGATCCCTGGACCCTGCGCCGGTCGCCTCCCCGCCGCACCACGCGAAAAACGCGTCTATGACCGCATCCAGTGCTTCCTGGCAGACGTGGAAGTTCTCCCGGCCGGCGGCAAACACCGGCAACCCCCGGGCCGGGCGCTGGAGCATGGCCAGCTCGTAGGCCGGGAAATACAAAACGCCGGCATGGCGGGCCGCAAACTCCTCGGCCGCCACACGCAGCACGGCCTTGGCGTGGCAACTGGCGGCAAAGACGTCGGCATCCTCCCGGAAGGTGGCCCATTGCTGGATGGGCGACAGGACCAGCACGAGCCGGCAGTCTGGATTGGCGGCGCGCAGCAGGGCCAGCACGCCCTTCAGAGCGGCGATGTTCTCGGCCACGCCCGTGGTCCGATGCCGGTAGCGGCCCATGTCGCCGCCCTCGATCACATACGGCCCGGACGGCAGGCACAGCACCGCTCCGGTTTCCGTATCCTCCCAGATTTCGGTGTAATCAAGGCTGAGGACCAACGCTTTCGCCGTGGTCAGCACCCGGCGGGCGCAGCGGCGATGCCGGGCGAAGTCCGCTTCCGCCGCCTCCATGTCGTCGTACAGGACAATGCGTCGGTAAGGGTCCTGGATCATGCCGGTTTGCGGGGATATCCACCAGCGCGGCTGTGGGACGGCGTCGGTCAGGGCGTATTCCAATACCTGACGCACGGAGAAGAGGTTGTACAGGCGTTCCCAGGCGGCGCTGGCATGTCTGGCGGCCGGGTTGCCGGCCTCTTCCTGAAGGAAGTTCCAGCCCCGGGCCAGCAGCCGGGTCTTGAATTCCCGGATAAGGCACGAGCCGATGCCGGCGATGGGCGTTGTCGCGTCAATGTCCGGCCGGGAACCGGCGGCCAGGGGATAGCGGCCGGCCGGAGGGTTGTCGTAGGAGCCGGGCCAGACCTGCCAGGAATGGAAACGGCGCAGGGGATGGACGTCGCATTGGCCGGTCTTGGCGGTCATCGCCTGGCTCCGACCATGAGGCTCCAGCCGAGCCGGTTCGACGGAAAAAGGCGGCCCAGGGGGCGGTCCAGGGCGGCGAGGGCCTCAATGCGCCGGAAGGCCCGTCTCGAGCCCGGAGGCAGGGGCAGCTTGTGGGGCAGGATATACGCGCCGCGCCAGGCGTAGGGCGTCAGACCCGCCCGGCGCAGCAGCCGGGCCAGGCTTCGCGGGGAATAAAAGCGCCGATGGGTGGCGTCCCAGCCCATCCAGTCCCGTTGCCCCAGAATCAGCCGCCGCCAGCCGCCTTCCAGCACGAAATTGAGCGACCAACTGTTCTGGGTGGCCAGGACCAGCCGGCCGCCCGGGGCCAGATGCCTGGCCACAGCGTCGAGCAGACCCTGATCGTCGGCGACGTGCTCGAGCACGTCGCGCAGGCAGATGGCGGAAAACCGGGCGTCAGGGGAAAGGGCGGGCTCGTCGGCGGCGACGAACGCCGTGCGTTCGGCCAGGCCGCCACGCCTGGCCAGCAGGGTGGCGGCGGCTGCGGCCTCGGGCAGTGCGTCCAGGCCCAGGGCCAGGGTCGCGCCCCGTTTGGCCGCCTCCACGGCGAAAAAACCGGCACCGCAGCCGAAATCGAGCACCTTTGCGCCGGCGAGGTCGCCCAGCAGCGCAAACAGGTGTTCGTTTTTGATCCGGCTGTAGGTCAGCGCCTGTTGGGCGGCCCCGGCCGCCAGCACCGTTTCCGGGTCCTGCTGGCGCAGCCAGTGTTGCGGCGGATAGCCCTGGCCGGGATCGCAAGGGTTGTGGGCTACCACACGACGACCTCACGCATGACAGCCTCCCATTCCTGACGTTCACGCTCGGGAGAAAAAAGGGCCATGCGCCGGGCCGCCTGACCACCAAGAGCGGCGGCCAGTCCGGGGTCGGCCCGCAAACGGCCCAGGGCCGTTTCCAGTTGTCCGGCTTCCCCCCAGTCGACCAGCAGGCCGGACACGCCATCCTCCACAAGTGTCGTTGTCGCACCCACCCGGGTGGCCACGCAGGGCAGGCCAACGGCCATGGCCTCCATAAGCACATTGGGACAGCCTTCGGACACTGAGGGCAGGACAAAGACGTCGCCCTGAGCCAGCCACTCGGGCATGGCTTCGTGGGGCACGACGCCGTGCGGCCGCACCACGTCGGCCAGTCCGTAACGGTCGATGAGGGCGTCGCGAAGGGGGATTTCCTCGGGCCGGGTTTCGCCGGCGAGGTCCAGAACGATCTCCCCGGTTCGGCGCAGCGCGGCAATGGCTTTGATGAGATACGGTAGTCCCTTGGCATGCTTGAAAATGCCGGCCGCGCGCACGGAAAATGGCCCTTGCTTTCGGGGGCCGGGCCAGCGTGCCGCTCCTTGGACCACGGAGTTATATATGACGCGGGATTTGTCGCGGATCGGGACCAGGGCGTCGGCCAGAGCCAGGAGATCCTCGGCCAGAAAGACAAGCCGGTCGGGGTTTTCCAGGGCGCTGCGGCAGGCCGCCGTCTTCTCCGGGCTAAAGACGTATTTTTTTACGTCGTTGCCCACGGCGCAGGCCACATGGGGCCGTCCTTCCCGCTTGGCCAAAAGCCCAGCGACAAAGCCTGTCGGATAGAGAAAAAAGGACAGGAATGCGTCGAAACCTTCCTCCCGATGGAGCATTTCCAGGCTCTCGAAGAGCATTTGCAGGGTCAGGGTGTGAGGGCAGTCCCACAGCGCACGGCCCTGTGGAAACGTTTCGCGACCCACGGTGACCTCGTGCACCACGATGTCACCGTGATACTCGGTCGTGCGGTTCTCGTCCAAAAGAGGCGGCAGACCGTCCACGGTCCTGTGGTGGAACACATGCACGGTCGCGCCAAGCCCGGCCAGATGCTCAGAGACCCGAAGGGCCGTGCGGGCCAGGCCGCCCCAACGCAAGGGCGGATACTCAGGGGTGACGAGGCAGATTTTGGGCGGCATAGCATTGTCCTTGATACCGGTTGAGGCTGATCCTATCATCGGCAGCATGGACAGAAAAGCGCGTTCCGACTTGCGCATCGGGCTGTTGTTCCACAAAAATCCCTTGGCTGCGCCCGTAGGCATAGATTTGGTGCGCTTGAGGGGCCTGTCCCTGGGGCTGGCGCGCCTCGGTGCGAACGTCGCCGTTGTAGCCCCGGTTGCCCGTGAAGGAGGTCGGTTGGGGCCGGTCCCGGTGCTGCCTTTGGCTGTTTTGGCTGAGGCGGGACGCTTTGATGTCCTCAAAACATGCTACCATTTTTCCCTGGAATTGCTTGGCAGCTACGACGGTCCCCTGGTGTGCCGGTTCGTGCGCGTGGTGGATGAGACGTTGCCGCAGCGGGACGCGCCCTTTCGAGAACGGCTGTTGGTTGCCCAATCCATCGCCCGGGAGCGGGCCTGGGGCGTCGTTACCAACAATGCCTTCAATGTACGGCGCTGGCGGCAACGCTATGGCGACAGACAGCGTGTGGCTATGATCCCCACGGGGTGCCCTGCGTCACTGCCGCCGCTGGGACCGAACCCTTTTGCCCCTGAGCTTCCGCCGGTGCTGTTTCTCGGCTCCCTGGCATCCAGACGTATGGCCTCCATGTTGTCCGAGGCGGCTGAACGCCTGCGGGAGCAGGCTGTCGTGCACTTTGTGGGCCGAAACAAGACTGATCTCTACGGTGGGCGGACCATCCCGGTGTCGCCGTTGGTCGCGATCCACGGCGAAATGGAGGAACGGGCAACATGGGACTATGTACGCCATGCTCGTATCGGGCTGGCCCTCGCCGCCGGTCCGGACGTCTTTGACAATGACCTTTCCAAGGTCGTGGCCTACCTGCGTGGAGGGCTGCCGGTGCTTGGTGAGGCGCGCCTGACCAACTCCCGGATTTTTTGCCGACACGGCTTCGGAGCCGTGTTCCGCTACGGCGACGGTCATGATCTGGCGGCTAAGGCCGGGGCAATTCTTGCGGCGGATTACGAGGCTCACCGCGCTTTGGTCATGACCGATACTGCTTCTCGTTATTCCTGGGACGGATTGGCCGTCGCACTGTTGTCTTTTTGCCGAATGGCGGTCGGAGCTTCGTGAGTGTGCCCCTCTCTCTCCTTCCGAGCGTCACTTGCTATTTGGGTAACCTCCCTCGCGATTTTCGCTTTCGGGGGTAAACCCATTTCGAGATGCGGTTGGCCATTTTGTCTATTTCATCCTCAGAAGGGTCATTCATTGGCAACATATCGCGAGCCATTTTTCTCATTGCATCTGCTGCGTTGTAGCCTTGGCTGATTAGCTCTTCGAAGTCAGACTGAGTGAAGCCGATAATTGCTTCAGTATGACTCAAGCTAGCCCCTGTTACGGGTCTTCCTCGTCGTCTTTTCCCTTCAAGTAAATCTGCTGCATACTCTAATATTTCAGTGGGTATGTTCGTTTCGATCAGATTTCTTAGGGAAGTTGCGATAAGTTTTGGTGAAATATTTTTTCCTGAAGCTATTATATCTGCAATTTTGTCTAGGTAATGATCCTGGAGTGCCAAGCTTTCTGCGGCATCGTGTCTGCCCTCTTTGCTTAGAAAATCCCAGGCGATGATTTTTCTTGTTGCCATGTATGACGCTTTGTAAAAGCAATATAATAATAACGAGTAAACCCCCGGCTCTGCCGGGGGACTCACAAAG
This sequence comes from Solidesulfovibrio carbinolicus, assembly GCF_004135975.1. NCBI lineage: Bacteria > Pseudomonadati > Thermodesulfobacteriota > Desulfovibrionia > Desulfovibrionales > Desulfovibrionaceae > Solidesulfovibrio > Solidesulfovibrio carbinolicus. The sequence continues at coordinate 568,152 of NZ_CP026538.1, forward strand.
TTTGACAGTTCCGGGAATCGGAAGCCTCCATCGCTTGAACCGCTCAAAGTTCAAACAGACGGAGGCTTCCTGTGAACGACTACGAAAGCCTAAGCCACTCGGTATGGGACTGCAAGTACCACGTGGTTTGGATCCCAAAGTGCCGCAAAAAGGTTCTGTATGGCCAACTACGCGTGCATATGGGTGAAGTTTTGAGGGAACTGGCCCGGCAGAAGGAGAGTAGGGTGGTCGAGGGGCACCTTATGCCTGACCACGTGCACATGCTCATCTCCATCCCTCCAAAATATGCAGTCGCTTCTGTTGTTGGTTTCGTCAAAGGGAAAAGTGCGATTCACATAGCAAGAAGTTTTATGGGGCGACGAAGGAACTTCGTGGGACAGAACTTTTGGGCGCGAGGCTACTTCGTTTCAACCGTCGGCCTGGATGAGGCTCTTGTTCGTGAGTACATCAGAAAGCAAGAGCATGAAGACCGTAGACTCGATCAGCTCAAATTGATGTAGCGGTTGCCGCCTTCAGGCGGCTCCAGTTCTCACCGCTTTGAGCGGTTAACTGCCTTGCATGCCCCCGGCTTTGCCGGGGGTAGCTGACTTTATATGCACAAACCGATTGTCGCTATGGTTCTCAATAGATAAAAAAGATGATCTGTGCTACTTGTAAACATCTCCCCGGAGTCCAGCCTTGAAGATGAAAAGGCGCTCAGGTTCTGAGGGGAAGAGAATGCGCACCCCACCTACTCGAAGCCGAAAATCATGAGGATGCGGTTGCAGCCGCTTGATGTCTAGCCCATCGAAGTCAGAGGCCAAAAGCCGGGACACGGCCTCCTTGATTTTCCTCCTTTGCGCCTCGGGCATAGACAGGATGAAGGCGTTGGCCTTCTTGCTGATGACCAGCTCACGTCCCATGCCGGCTACCAATCGGCCATGGCCTTGCCGAGGTCCAAGGCCTCGCCCCGGGCAAGCGCATCGTAGGCTTCGCGGCGCTCTGCTTTATCCTTGGACGTTAATTGCGCGTCCCCGAGCAGTTCAGCTTGAATGGCTTCCCATTCCGCCAAGGGGATGACCACGGCGACACGGTTGCCCTGCTCGTCTGTCTGGTATTGGATGCTCATGCACTCACCTTCCTTGCCTGCAACCACGCGGGTGATCGGCGGGCGGTCTCGTGACACGGTTTATCACCGCTCTTTTCCCAGGGAAACCACCTTGCGCCCCGTGGAGTCCCCAGGCGTGCCAACGTTCCCCAAAAGATTGCCGGCCACCTCGGATGCCTGTTTGAGGGCGTCATCACGCAGATGGCTATACCGCTTCGTCATGTTGGGCGATTTGTGGGTCAGGAGCTTTTGTAGCGTCAGCATGTCAACCTCGCCGCTTGAGGCCAGGGTCGACGCGAACAGGTGTCGTAGACCATGCAGGGGCCGGAAGTCGGCAGGGAGCCCGGCGCGGGCTTTGATGCGGTTGGATGCCACCTGGATGGTTACACGCTGCTTGCCGCCCTGGCCGGGAAATACGTAGGGCGAATCCGCCACATGGGGATGGGAGGCAAGAACGGCCCTAGCTGCATCGTTGAGAGGGATTTTCTGGCTCTTGCCGCCCTTGGGGTGGCGGATGTGGATGAAGCCACGTTCGAAGTCGATGTCGCGCCACTCGAGCTTGAAAAGCTCTCCGCGCCGCATGCCGGTGAACATGGCGAGCCGCATGAAGTTTGCGGCCTGGATGTTGGGTTCGTCTTTGATGGCCTGGACCAGCCGGGCCAATTCGTCAGCATCCAGGTCTTCTGTGGTCTCGTTGTCGACTCTGGGCATGGATATCGTCTGCCGGCGCGGGGCCGGGGAGTCGCACAGGCCCTTTTTAACGCCGAAGCGCACCAGTCGCTTGAACAGAGCCAGGACGTGCTTGACGGTTTGCGGCGACTTGCCTTGCTTGAGCAGGCGGGAGCGCAGGCGGTCCAGGTCCAAGGTCAGGACTTCGGCCGGCTCTTTCTCCCCGAAGGCGGGCTTAAGGTATTTCTCGAATCGGCTCCGATCCGTGGTCAGCGCCGCCCCTGGCGTTTTGTGGGAAGAATACTCGGCCCACAGCTTCGCCAAGGTCCACCGGCCAGCCTCGGCTTGCTTGGCGGCTTCCTCAGCTTCACGGCGGGCGTTATTCGATGGGGACCGGCCCTCGATGCGCTCCGCCCTGATCCGCGCAGCTTTGGCGGCGGTCATGTTGTCCTGAAACTGGCGGCCCACCTTCTCCTCGATGAGACGCCCGTCGCGGCGATACATGACGTAGAAAATGCGTTCGGGCTTGCCCGAAGCCACGGCTTGCCCTTCGATGAAGTAGACGCCCGGATAGTCGGTCTTGAAGCGTTTCTTGGCTGGCATGGCCGGCAACCTCCCCCCTAAAAATCGCTCCCAACGCTATTCCCAACATGCAAGGCAAAATTATAGGGGAATAGGGAGAAGTCAAGGGGAAAGAAAAACCAGCTATATCAGGATATTTATGAGGTAGGAAAAATCGGAAGAAATTGAGAGGAAGGCATATTCATGGCCTTTCACGCCGGTAATAGTGGTTCAAATCCCCTTGGGGACGCCAAGCTCATTCAAGGGTTATCCTTCGGGATAACCCTTTTTAGTTGTGGACTCACAAAAGGATGGATTGTTCACTATTCCACCGGCGGCCGTGTAAAATTCCCGTGGATTCAGCCTGCTGGACGCGCTATTGAGGATATAACGCCAAGGGCGACAAAGTCTGTTCTTGTGGAGCGGCTTGATATAATTTTCATCAATTTCATGGTGTTAAGGAGTGGCAGCCCAGGGATTGCCGCAGGCTGGCGTGGCCGGTTGGCGAGGGGTGAACTCCCTGCCGCCAGAGCTTGTCGCCACCGCTGGAGTGGCCCGGGAATTCACAATAACGCAGGAGCTTTTACGATGAAAAAAGCCCATTTGAAGAAGCTGGAAAAGGCCGCGAACTTCTTGCGCGAAGTGTATGACGATCTGGAAACCGAAGGCAGCGACGATTTTGACGAGTTCGGCTCCCGGCTGGATGAGGCGGCCGCCGCGATAGAAGACATTCTTGAGGATGTGGAATCCGCTTCCAAGGACGATGACGCGGATGAAGGGTTTGAAGTGGAGTGATGGACTTCACGGTATGAAAAAAGTTCTCACCACCGTTTTTGCCTGGCTGGTCGGCGGCGCGGTCCTGGTCTACCTGGGCGTGGTCGGGGTAGGGACGGGCAGCTGCAGTCCCTGAGTGGCCATGGGCGCATCGGGAGTCGCGGGTTACGGCTCCTATATCCTGGCCAGATGGTTCGGCAGGGGAAAGTCCAAGGGCCGGGACCAAGGTTCGCCGCCGCGGTGATCGCCCCACGCGCCTGACGGCGTTCGGGCGCGCGCCGTGCCAGGCGTCCTGGCCGGCCGGCCGGTCCAAACGGGCAGTCCTGAAGCGCGTTGCACCGTCGCCGGAGGACGGCGGCGACTCCCATGAGGCTTGCGCCGTGCGGCCTACGGCTCTTGCCAAGTTTCCGGGTTCGGGTATCCTTCCTGGCAGCTTCGCGACAACGCCGGACCGCAAGGGAGCTTTGCCGATGCGTATGAAACCTTCCCTGCTTCGCGCCGCCCTGCTGGGTCTGTGTCTGCTGTTGGCTGTCCCGGAAATGGCCCTCTCGGCCTCAATGCCTGCACAGGCCGCCCCGGCCCCGTCGGGCCGGGTGAACCTGGAATTCGGCCAGGGCGTGCACTGGCTGCAAAACGGCAATGGCGTCGTCATCAAGCTGCGTACCGTCACCAAGGGCGTTTCCCTCGACCTGGGGGCCGACGGCCTGGTCATCAAGTTCAAATAGGCGTCCGCGGGACGCCCAAACCAGACGGAATGCCTGCCTGCGGCAGCCCATGGCAGCCTCGGGCAGGAAGATCCGGGAGGCCGGACCATGACCAGCCAGGAACAACGGGCGATTTTGACGCTTTGTCTGATGGCCGCCTTTGCCGACGGCGGCAACGACGCCACGGAGCGTGAGCAGATCCGGAGCATCGCCGAAGGTCTGTCGGCCGAGGCCGCCCAGGAGTTGTCCGGGCTGTATCAGGACGTGCTGCTCGGCCGCGCCTCCCTGGAGACGGCGGCCTCGGCGCTGGCCGACCCGCAGGTCCGCCAGTTGGCCTATGAAATGGCCGTGTGCGTGTGCGACGCCGACGGCGCGCAAAGCCCGGCCGAAGGGGATTTTCTGGAACGCCTGCGGGCCGCCCTGGCCCTGGACGTCGCCGCGTCCCGGGAGTTTGCCCACGCGGCGGCGGAAGTGGCCGACGCGCCCCTGGAAGCCGGACCGGATCCGGCGGCCACGGCAGCCCCGGCCGGCCCGGCCAACGCCCCGGCCGTGGACGCCCAGGCCCTGGACAAGACCATCCTCAATTATGCCATCTTAAACGGCGCGCTGGAGATTTTGCCCCAGTCCCTGGCTTCCATGGCCATCCTGCCGCTGCAGCTCAAGATGGTCTACGCCGTGGGCAAGACCTATGGCTTCGAGCTGGATCGCGGCCACATCAAGGATTTCGCGGCCGCCCTGGGCGTGGGGTTGACCGGGCAGTTCGTGGAGCAGATCGGGCGAAAGCTTCTGGGCGGCCTGTTTAAGGTCGCGGGGGGCGACTTCTTCGGCGGCGTGGGCAGCGCGGCCACGGGCGCGGCCTTTTCCTTTGCCACCACCTACGCCCTGGGCCAGGCGGCCAAGCTGTACTATGCCGGCGGCCGCTCCATGGACATGGAGCAGCTGCGCCAGATGTTCGCCTCGCTTTTGGAGCAGGGCAAAACCATGCAATCGAGCTACGCCGAGGCCATCCGGGAGAAGTCCCGGACCGTGGACGTCAATCAAATCGCCGCCCTGGTGCGGGGACAGTAGGCCGGCCGGGAACTGGGAGGGCGCATCATGGGTCGTTTGTCGTGGCACAGCATTTTCCGGGCGCTGGCGTTTTGCGCCGTGCTGACGGCTTTTTGCCGGCCAGCCCTGGCCGGTTCGGAGTTGTTGCGCGGGGGCACCTATTTCCTGCCCGTCTACTCCCACATCTACATCGGCGACCGGGCCAGGCCGTTTCTTCTGGCCATCACGGTGAGCGTGCGCAACACCAGCCTCACCGAGCCCATGACCCTGACGGCGGCGGATTTCTACGATTCCGACGGGACTCTGCTCAACCGCTACATCGATGCCCCCAAAACCATTGAGCCTTTCGGCTCCATGCGCCTGACCGTGGCCGAATCCGAGAAGCACGGCGGGGCCGGGGCCAAGTTCCTGGTCTCCTGGACCGCGCGCACGCCCGTGACCGCGCCCCACGTGGAAGCGGTCATGATCGGCAGCGGCGGTCAGCAGGGCATTTCCTTCACTTCCCAGGCCGTTCCCCTCAAGATTGAGCGCTAGTGGCGTCTTCCCAAAAGGCGCAGCCCGTTGGCCGCTGGGGTAGTGGCGGCTTTTGTCAAGGGCCACCGCCTGTCATGATGGGCCATAACATTGGCCCAGGCCCTGTGCCCTCTTTTCCCATGGTTGGGGTCCGGGGGGATCATCCCCCGGGTGGGTCCAGGGCAAAGCCCTGGCCGCCGGAGGCGTCCTTTCAGGAACGTCAACGCGGGGACGCCCCATGAAGTTTCTCGCCGCCCAGGTCGGCTACCTGCTGCAAAACAGCTCCTCGCGCCGCAACCTGCGGTTCCTGGTCAATTTTGTCCTGACGCTCGTGGCCATGGTGGTGCTGTATTCCGTGGTGTTCCACTGGATCATGCAGCGCGACGGCCAGGAATATTCCTGGGTCACGGGCTTTTATTGGACGCTCACCGTCATGTCGACCCTGGGCTTTGGCGACATCACCTTCACCAGCGACCTGGGGCGACTGTTTTCCATCATCGTGCTGTTGACCGGCATCATCTTTTTGCTGGTCATGCTGCCGTTCACCTTCATCCAGTTCTTCTACGCTCCCTGGCTGGAGGCCCAGGCCCGGGCCCTGGCCCCGCGAGAGCTGCCGGTGGGCACGAGCGACCACGTCATCGTGGTCGGCGACGACCCGGCGGCGCTTAATCTCAACAAGAAAGCCCGCCAGTACGGCTACGCCTGCCTGCTTTTGCGCTCGGACTCCAAGGCGGCCACCGACCTCTATGACCAGGGCTACGCCGTGGCCGTGGGCGACTACGACGACGCGGACACCTACCGCCGGCTGCGGGTGGACGGCGCGGCCATGGTCGTGGCCCTGGACAACGACATGCGTAACGCCAACGTGGCCTTCACCGTGCGCGAGGTCAGCCCGGCCACGCCCATTGTCAGCAAGGCCGACCAGGAAGAGTCCCTGGACATCCTGAAGCTGGCCGGCAGCACCCAGGTGTTTCATTTCACCCATCTGCTGGGCGAGGCCCTGGCCCGGCGGGCCAGGGGCGGGGACATGCAGTCCGGGATCATCGGCCGCATAGGCGAGATCGTAGTGGCCGAGTGGCCGGTCATGGGCTCACGCCTGGAGGGCCGCACGCTTCGGGAGTGCGCCCTGCGGTCCGTGGCCGGGGTCAACGTGGTCGGGGTGTGGGAGCGCGGCCGGTTCGAGCTGCCGGACCCGGACCAGGCGTTGCCGCCTGGCGTCGTGTTGATGCTGGCCGGCACCGAAGGGCAGATCGAGACGTTTCGGGATTTCGCCGGGGAAGCGCCGCCAAGCGACGCGCCGGCGGTGATCCTTGGCGGCGGCCGGGTGGGCCGGGCGGCGGCCGGACAGTTGCGCCGCCGGGGGATCGATTACCGCATCGTGGAGAAAAATCCCGGCAAGCTCATGGAGTCGTACCGGGTGGTGGCCGGCAACGCCGCCGACCTCGACGTGCTGGTCAAGGCCGGCATCCGCCAGGCCCCGACGGTTTTCATCACCACCCACAACGACGACATGAACATCTATCTGGCCATCTACTGCCGCAAGCTGCGGCCGGACATCCAGATCATCAGCCGGGCCACCCTGGACCGCAACATCGGCGTGCTCCACGCGGCCGGGGCCGATCTGGTCATTTCCTATGCGTCGCTGGTGGCCAACACGGTGATCAATCTGCTCAATCCCGACAAGGTGCTCATGTTAAACGAGGGCCTCAACATGTTTCGCATGGCCGTGCCGGCCGAGCTGGTGGGCAAGAGCCTGGCCGAAAGCCGCATCCGGTCGCTCACCGGCTGCAACGTGGCGGCGGTGAGCGCCGGGGAGGGGCTGGAGGTCAATCCCGACCCGGACCGGCCGCTTCAGGCCGGGACACGGCTCGTACTCATTGGCAACGCGGCCGCCGAACAGCGTTTCCTGGAGCGTTTCCCGTCCCGGCCCGCCGTCTCCTGACGGGCGTTCCCCGTCCTCCGCCCCCACGCTTCCGAGCTTCCCGACCGGCCAAACGCCAATCCCCGTCGCCCCCCCCTTTACCCTTTTCCCCAACTGGGGGGTCTGGGGGCCTCAGGCCCCCAGCCGCCGGAGGCCTCCCCTCTTTTCATCTCACCTCACCTCACCCCGGCAGGGTGCAGGCTTCCATGGCGTGGCGGGCCAGGCCGGCTCCGGCGCGTTCGTACATGTTAAATACGGCGCACACCCCAAGGGAGGCCAGTTCCTCGACTTCCTCGGGGTAGCGGGCCACGGCGGCCACGTGGCCGGTGAAGCCCAGGTTTCGCAGTTGGCGGGCGGCGAACATGTTGCCGTGGTGGTTGGGCATGGCCAGGATGACCATTTCGCAGGCGTGGCCGTTGCGCAGCTTGAGCCAGAATTCGGTGTCGCAGGCGTCGCCCACGATGACGTTGCGCCCTTGTCCCCGGTTGCGGTCGGCCCGGGCCGGCACGTGTTCCACGCCCAGGAGCGAATCGCCGTAGGTTTTGTGCAATTCGTCGTAGGCCCCCATGCCGATGCGGCCCATGCCGAGGATGACGGCCCGGGTGGCGCCGAGGTCGATGGCGACTTCGTGGGGATGGGGTTTTCGGGGTTCGAAGCGGCGCAGCCAGCCGACCATGGCCCGGTAGACGGCCTCGGACCGGGCGCTAAGGGGCGCGCCGATAAGAAAGCTCAGGCTCACGGCCATGGCGATGACCAGGAGCCAGTCCGGGGACAGCGCGCCGCCGCGGGCGGCGATGGCCGCGACGATGAGGCCGAATTCCGAATAGTTGGTCAGGGTCAGGGCGGTAAACAGGCTGGTGCGCGGCCGCAGGCCGAAGCGGCTGACGACCAGATGGTAGATGCCGGTCTTAAAGGGCAGCAGCAGGCACAGGAACAGGGCGGCGGCCAGCATTTCGCCGTTTGGCAGGCCCTTCATGCCCACGGACAGGAAAAAGCCCACCAGCATGAGTTCCTTGAAGCCGAACAGCGCCTTGGACAGTTCCGAGGCCCGGGGATGGCCGGCCACCAAAACGCCCATGACCAGCGCGCCGAGGTCGGGTTTGAGGTGGACGAGGTTGAAGCCTTCCGCGCCCACGCCCAGGGCGTAGAACAGGCCGCACAGGATGAAGAGTTCGCCCCGGCCGGACTTGTCCATGAGCCAGAAAAAGGCCGGCCGTAAAAAAGGCAGGGCCAGCACGGCCACGGCCCAGACCGACGGGATCTTGCCTTCCGAGATGGCCAGGTAGAGCACGGCAAAAAGGTCCTGCATGATGAGGATGCCGATGGTCACCACGCCGTAGAAGGCCGACATGTCGCCTTTTTCTTCCAGGGCCTTGACCGCGAAGACGGTGCTTGAAAACGACAGGGCAAAGCCGAGCATGAGCAGGATGGGCCAGTCCAGGGCGAAAAGCGGGCTGACGCCGAGCTGCTTGACGGCCAGGAGCATGGCGAAGGTGAAGCCCGTGGACAGGAGCATCTGGGCGGTGGAGCTGGCCCAGATGATGGGCTTGAGCAGTCCCCGGACGTCGAGTTTGAGGCCGATGGAAAAAAGCAGCAAGGTGATGCCGAGGTCGGCGGCCACATCGAGTCCGGGCGGGCGGGTCAGGCCCAGGAAGTTGTAGGCGAATCCGGCGGCCAGGAACCCGACCATGGGCGGCAGGCCGACCCGGGACAGGACCATGCCGAAGGCAAAGGCGAAGCTTACGAGAATGACCAGCATCCGAGACGTCCCCGTGTGTTGCGGTTACGGCGGCGCGTGCGGCGGGGCCGGGCCGGCCCCGGCGGTGAGGCGCGCCATAGCGAAAGAGGCCTTTTCTTTCTTTTTTGAAAGGAAAGATCAAGCCCCGGGGACGCTAGGGCCTGGTCGGCCTCGGGATCAGGCGACGCGGTCCGGCGTGTCCCAGGGCGGTCCCTGGCCGGCCTCGGGGTCGGCCTCGGGGTCGGCCCAGGCCCCCGCGCTCTGGCGGGGAAAGTCGCCCAAGTGGGTGGAAAAGGCCGCGTCCAGAAAGGCGTCCACCCATTGGAAGATGTCGTGGCGGCGGATGATGGCCCGAATGGCCCGCATCCGCCGTCGCCGTTGGCCCGGGGCCATGGCCGCGCCGTCGCGGATGGCCTCGGCCACGCCCACGACGTCGAAGGGATTGACCATGACCGCGTGGCGGTGCAGCTCCATGGCCGCGCCGGCGAATTCGCTCAGGCACAGGATGCCGGTCTCGGCCACGTTGCAGGCGGCGTATTCCTTGGCCACCAGGTTCATGCCGTCGCGAAGCGGCGTGACCAGGGCCATGTCGCTGGCCGCGTAATAGGCGATCAGTTCGTCGTGGGGCAGGTTGCGGTAGACGAAATGCACCGGAGCCCAGCCCGGCCGGGACCAGCGGCCGTTGATCTCGCCCACCATCCGTTCGATGTCCTCCTTCATGGCCCGGTACTGGGGCACTTCCTCGCGGCTGGGGACCAGCACCTGGATCAGGCAGACCTTGCCGCGCAGTTCCGGGTAGCTGGTGAGCGCCGTTTGCAAGGCGTCCAGGCGTTGGGGCACGCCCTTGGTGTAGTCGAGCCGATCGGCCCCAAACAGCAGGAAGCGATTGTCAAAGGCCTGGCGGATGTCCTTGGCCGTTTGCCGCACGCCTGGGTCGCGGGCTCGGTCGGCAAAGGCGGCGAAGTCGATGCTGATGGGGAAAACGCCCAGCCGGGTGGTTTCGCCGGCCAGGGTCAGGGTGACGATCTCTCCGCGTCCCTTGCGCATCGCACTTGGGTGCAGGCGCTTGACGACGTCGAAGAAGTTGCGCCGGTCGCGCAGGGTCTGGAAGCCGATGAGGTCGAAGTCGAGCAGGGCGTCGACGAGCTCGCGCCGCCAGGGAATCTTGAGGAAGATGTCGGCCGGCGGAAAGGGGATGTGCAGGAAAAAGCCCAGGCGCGGGGAGCGGCCCTTGGCCTTGAGCAGGCGGGCCACGAGCATGAGGTGGTAGTCGTGGACCCAGACCAGGTCGTCGTCGGTGGCGGCGGCCGCCGCCGCCTTGGCGAAGGTGGCGTTGGCCGTGCGGTAGGCTTCCCAGTAGGCGGGCAGGAAGTTGCAGGGCATCTGGAATTCGTGGAACAGCGGCCAGAGGATTTCATTGGAAAAGCCTCGGTAAAACCCTTCCACCTCGGCCTCGGTCAGGGAGACCGGACGCAGAAAATAGCCGGCCTGGCGGGAAAAGTTTCGGCACAGGGCGGTCACGCCCTTCTCGCTGGTTCCCGGCCAGCCGATCCAGGCCCCGCCCCGGTTGCCCAAGACCGGGGCCAGGGCCGTCACCAGCCCGCCGGCGCCCTGGCTGGCCGTGAGTTCACCGTCCGGGCCGCGCCCGACGGCGATGGGCAGACGGTTGGACAGCACGATGAACCGGCGTTTTTTGTCATTGGGCATGGGATCTCCCGGGTTGCGGTTGTCTGCTCGCGGCCGCGTCGGCCCAGGCGGAAAGGAACCGGAGCAGTTCCTCGGGCGGGGTGAGGGCGTAGCGCGCGGCGCTTGGCCGGTCGGGGCGGCCGGCCAGCACGCCCGCATCGTTTGGGCCAAGGGCCTGGAAAGCGTCCTCGTCGGTGAGGTCGTCGCCGACGTAGACCAGGACCGTTTGGGGATTTTCCCGGGTCAGGGCCTCCACGGCCAGGCCCTTGTGAAAGCCCGGCAGGCGCAGCTCCAGGCCGCCGTCGAAGGGGTGCAGGGCCAGGCCCGTTATTTGGGCCAGCTCGGCCCAGGCCGGGCCGATGCGTTCTGCCAAGGCCTGGCGGGCGGCGGCGGGAAGGCCCCGCCAGTGCAGGGCCAGGCCGGCGGGCTTGGACTCCAGCGCCTCCCGGCCGGCCACTGGCAGGGCCAGGGCCATGGCCCGGACCAGGGCGGCCTGCGTTGCCGGGGCTGTGGCCGGTTGGGTGACGGGTTGGCCGGGCCCGAGCCGCTGGGCTCCGTGGCAGCCCCAGACTGTCGAGGGCCGGGCCGGGGCCAGGAAGGCGGCCGCCGTCGCGGCCGGCCGTCCGGTGACGACGGCGAACCGGCCCGAGCCGGCCTCGGGCAGCCGGGCCAGGATCTCGACCACGCCCGGGTAGGGCCGGGCTTCGTCCCGGCGCGGCGTGAACGGGGCCAACGTGCCGTCGTAGTCCAGCAGCAGCAGCCCGTCACGCCGGCCGCTGAGAACGGCGGCCAGGGCCGGATCGGCCAGGAGGGCGTCCAGGCCGGGCAGGTTGCGGCCCGACCTCACGCCAGTTCCCCCAGGCTGCCCAGGGCGGCCAGGACCAGGGGCACGTCGTCCGCCCGGCTGGACTCCATGGCCCGCTGGATGGTCCGAAGCCCCTGGTCGATGACGAAGGCTGCCAGGAGCGTTGTTCGGACCTCGGCCGAGGCCGGCAGGAAGGGCGCCTCGTTGGCGGCGTCCAGATAGGCGGCCAGGACGGTCCGGCAGGCGTCGGCCAGCCAGGCTTCGATCCAGGCTTCCAACAGCCGGGCCTGGCTCGGATTTTCGGCGGTGTGGCGGGCCTGGACACGCCGGGCGGCCACGGCGGCGGACAGGAGCAGGCTGGCCACGTCGCGTAGGGGCGAGCGCTTGATGCGTCGCTCGCCCAGGGGCAGGCGCACGTCGCCGTCAAAGTCGGTGAGCACAAGCTCCTGACCGGCCCGCAGGATGTTTTCCAGCTGGAAGTCGCCGTGGATGCGGATGCGCGCGCCCTGCGGCGCAAGGCTTCGCAGGGCGGCCAGGCGGCCGAGCAGCAGGCGTCTGGGCAGATGGCGCGGGGGGCTGTCTCCGCCCTTGGTCCGTGCGGTTTCCACGGCCAGGTTGGCCCGGTGCAACTGGTTGCGCATGGCCTGATAGATGGAGCGCAGGTACAGCCGGGTAAAGGGTTCCGGGGCGAAGTCCCGGCCCGGGACCCGGGCCAGGGCCAGGTGAAGCCGGGCGGCCAGCCCGCCGGCCTGGCGGAAGAACTCCTGGGGATAGCCGTCCATGGCCTGGGCCGGGGGCGGGGCCGGGGCGGCGGCGGCCAGGGCTTGGCCGCAAAAACGTTCCAGGGCTTCCTGGACAAAGGCTTCGCCGGTGACGGCCCCGGCCGCGTAGGCGCTGGCCACGGCCAGGGTCATGGGCTGGCCGCGCTGGCGCTGGTGCGTGAGGCAGGCCAGGATTCTCGGGGCGGCGTCAAAGCCCTGCCGGGCCAGGGCCAGGGGCAGTTCCAGCTCGGGGTTGACGCCTTCCTCGGGGCGCAGGAACACCTTGAGAAAGACCGCGTTGTCCAGGGAAAAGGTCATGGACTGGGGCTTTCGGGTGATGGGGCGGATGGTGGTGGCCTGGGCCATGGGAGCGCGCCGGGCCTTGGGGGCATGGCCCTGGCCGGCGAAACTCCCGGCGATTCCCCGGCGGGCCTTGCCGGCGGCCATGAAGGCGGCCAGGGCGGCCACCGAGGCCGGATCGTACAGGCCGCGCAGGAGCCGGGCCGGTCCGTCCGGGCACTCCAGCTCGGCCAGCACGGCCTCGTCCCCGGCCTCGGCGGCCGAAGGGGCGGCCTCCATGGCCCTGGCGGCCAGGAGGAAGGCGGCGGCCGGCTCGGCCTGGCCCTGGCGGACCTCGGCCAAAAGCAGGCTCACGGTCCGGCCCGGGGCGTGCAGCACCAGTTCGTCCACGGCCCTGGCCTCGGCCACGGCCGCGCCGACCAGCCGGGCGGTCAGGCCGGCCAGGGCCGGGGGCAACACGTCCCCGCCGGGCACGGACAGGGTTTCCTGGTCGCGGATCTCCCGGGCCGCTTCGCCTCCCAGACAGGCCGGGCCGGCGGGCGCGGCCGCGTCGGCGTCGGGTTCGGGCTCCAGGCGGAACCAGAAATAGTCGTGGCCGCCCATGGTCAGGACATAGGGCGCGCGGCCGATGACGGGGAAGCGGGTCTGGCCGAAGACGTCCACCGGGGTGAACCCGGCCAGTTCGGCCAGGTCGAGTTCGGTGGCCTGGGCCTGGCGGGAGAGGTTGATGACGGCCAGCAGCCGGTGTTCGCCGTGGCGGCGCAGCAGGGCCAGGACCTTGGTGTTTTCGCCGGCCACAAAGCGCAGATCGCCGCGGCCCAGGGCCGGCTCGGCCTTGTAGGCGGCCAGAAGCCGCCGGGTCCACCACAGAAACGAGGACGGGTTGCGCTCCTGGGTCTCCACGTTGACCCGCTCGAAATGGTATTCCGGGTCGCTGACCACGGGCAGAAACAGGCTCTGGGGATTGGCCCGGGAAAAGCCGGCGTTGCGGTCCGGACTCCACTGCATGGGCGTGCGCACGCCGTTGCGGTCGCCGAGGTGGTAGTTGTCGCCCATGCCGATCTCGTCGCCGTAGTAGAGGATGGGCGTGCCGGGAAAGGACAGCAGCAGGATGTTTATGAGCTCCATGCGGCGGCGGTCGTTTTGCATCAGCGGAGCCAGCCGGCGGCGGATGCCCAGATTGATGCGGGCCTGGGCGTCGCGGGCATAGGCCCGGTACATGGCGTCGCGTTCCTCGTCGCTGACCATCTCCAGGGTCAGTTCGTCGTGGTTGCGCAAAAACAGCGCCCACTGGCAGTTTTCCGGGATGGCCGGGGTCTGCTCCATGATGTCGATGACCGGATAGCGGTCCTCGGACCACAGGGCCATGAAGATGCGCGGCATGACCGGGAAATGGAAGGCCATGTGGCATTCGTCGCCGTCGCCGAAATAGGCCACGGCGTCCTCGGGCCACTGGTTGGCCTCGGCCAGGAGCATCCGGCCGGGAAAGCGCTCGTCCACATGGGCGCGCAGTTCCTTGAGAAAGGCGTGGGTTTCGGGGAGGTTTTCGCAGTTGGTGCCGGGGCGCTCGAAGAGGTAGGGCACGGCGTCCAGGCGCAGGCCGTCCACGCCCATGGTGAGCCAAAAGTCCACCACCTTGAGCATGGCCTGGCGCACGGCCGGATTGTCGTAGTTGAGGTCTGGCTGGTGGGCGTAGAAGCGGTGCCAGTAGTAGGCCTTGGCCACGGGATCGAAGGCCCAGTTGGCATTCTCGAAATCCTTGAAAATGATGCGGGCCTGGCGGTACTTCTCGGGCGTGTCGCTCCAGACGTAGAAGTCCCGGGCCGGGGAGCCGGGCTTGGCTTGCCGGGCGCGCTGGAACCAGGGGTGCTGGTCCGAGGTGTGGTTGAGGACCAGTTCGGTGATGACACGAAGGCCGCGTTTGTGGGCCTGGCGCAGGAAGCGCCGGAAGTCGCGCAGGTCGCCGTAGGCCGGATTGATGCCGCAATAATCGGCGATGTCGTAGCCGTCGTCGCGCAGCGGCGAGGGGTAAAAGGGCTGCAGCCACAGCGCGCCCACGCCCAGGCGTTCCAGATAGTCGAGGCGGTCGATGAGTCCGGCGAAATCGCCCACGCCGTCGCCGTCGCCGTCGGCGAACGAGCGGACGTGCAGTTCATAGACAAGAGTTTCCTTATACCACATGCGGTTCCTTGCGGGTCTGCGCCGCCTGCCGCTGCGCCGTCGTCGGCCGTCCTTTGCTGGCGGCGGGTTGTCCGGGCAGGCGCGGGCGCGGTTGGCGAAACGCCCCGGCCGGCCGTGTCGGGTCAGGCCGGGGCGGGCGCGCCGGGGCGGAAGGTTGTCCTTCGCCGGAAATTGGACGACAGTGGAGGTCCGGGCAAGGCGGCTGCCTTGAAACATCGGCGCGCCGGGAATGGCAGCTTGGACCATAAGACGGCGCGCGTGAGGCCGCCATGATATTGGGGAGGAAAAAATCTCATGCCTCACGGCATCACCGAGGTCATCGCCCAGATGGTGCGGGAGTCGGACAGGCCGGCCAAGGCCCTGGCCAGGGAGCTTGGCAAGCCTTATTCCACCTTCATGCGGGAACTCAGCGGCAACGACAAGGGGGCCAAATTCGGCGTGGAGCAGCTATTGCCGCTCATGCAGGCCTGCGATTCGGTGCTGCCCCTGCGCTATCTGGCCGCGCGCATGGGTTGCCGGGTGGCGGCCCTGGAAAACGCCGCCCCGGGGAGGGCCACGCTGCATGAGGAGCTGCTTGATTCCTACGACGCCATGACCCGCTACCACCGGGCCATCCGGGACGAGGAGCCCCTGGAGCGGGTGGCCGAGCTGCGCGAACGGGTCATCGGCCAGGTGCAGGAGGATTTTTTGGCTTACCGCCGCAAGAAGACGGGCGAGGAGAGCTAGGGCGGAGCCACGACAAAGCCCCCGGCCGTCGGACCGAGGGCTTTGTCATCGCGCGTCGGGAAGCTCCTACTGCCCGGGCGCGCGGCCGGGCGACTGGGACACGCCGTCGTCGTAGGGCGAATAGCCCTTGGGCGCGGGCCTGCCCGGCACGGAGACGGCCTTGGTCATCTTGTCCTTGTCGTAGAGCCGGGCCAGGGCGTCGATGTCCAGGCTGTCGGCTTCCAGGAGCCGGGCCGCCGGGCCGGCCTGCTCGGTGGAATAATAGCCGAGCTTGAGCGAGCCGGCCGCCGGATTGGACTTGAGCTTGATCTTGGTCTTGCCGGCGCGCCAGCGCAGGGTTTCCACGCCGCCCTCGGTGGAGACGGAGGGCTTGCCGTGGCGGGCCGAAAGCTCCTTGGCCATGGCGTCGCGGCTGGTCAGGCCGTCCAGGCGCACGTAAGCGGCGAACAGCCGGCCGCCGGCGAAACCGTAAACGACCACCGGCGACTTGCCGCCGATGCGGTAGCCTTCCTGAAGATTGACGGCATAGGTCGCGTCGCCGTCGGATTTGAGAATCATGAACGCCGGAAGCGACGTCAAAGGCGTGCCGAACGCCGTTCCCGAAAATCCGTCGGCCTTGCCGGCCAAGGCTTCGGACCCCGCCAGAATGCACATCGCCAGAACCATCAGGACGATCCAACCGCGCATATCCCCTCCTTGCCGTGTCGTGGGCCACCGTATCGTTACCCAGGCGACCAGCGCAAGACGGTTCGCCATATTATTCGCTGCGCCAAAGCCGTGCCGCAGTCCGATTGGCGCGCCGTCGGTTCTTGGACCCTTTATCTTGCGGCGGATGGCGCAATTCGACTCCCTGCGTCACGTGCTCGGTGGCCCATTGCCAGTCCGCCTCGGGCGGCCCAGGAACCAGGTGGCGACGGCGGCCAGGAGCATCAGCCCGGCGATGCAGACGAAGGCCTCGCCAAAGCCCCCGGTGCGGGCCTTGACGAAGCCCATGACGGACGGCCCGGCAAAGCCGCCGACATTGCCCAGGGAATTGATGACCGCGATGCCGGCGGCGGCGGCCTGGCCGGTGAGGAAGGCCGTGGTCAGGCCCCAAAACGGGGCCAGCGCCCCCCAAATGCCCATGGCCGCCAACGACGCCCCGGCCAGGGAGCCGGCCAGCCCTTCGGCCCAGGCCATGACGGCCATGCCGCCAAGACACAGCCCCAGCGATCCCAGCACATGCCAGCGCCGTTCGCCCAGCCGGTCCGAGCTGGCCCCGATGGCCGTCATGCCGACCATGGCGAAGGCGTAGGCCACCATGACGAGCAGGCTGACGTGCATGGTCCGGTCCGGCCCGTCCGGCAACGCCTCGGCCAGGATCTGGGGTAGCCACATGACCAGGCCGTACATGGCCACCACCACGCAGAAATAGACGAACCCGGCCAGCCACACCGGGCGGCTCAACAGTCCTTGTCGCAGGCGGGCGGGATGCAGGGCGGCGATCTCCCGGCGTTCGGCCTCGATGGCCGCCGTCAGGGCGGCCGCTTCCTCGGGCCGCAGCCAGGCGGCTTGCCCCGGCGTCTCGGGCAGCCGGCGGTAGAGGACCACGCCAAGGACCACGGCCGGCAGGCCCTCCAGCAGGAACAGCCATTGCCAGCCGGCCAGGCCGTAGGTTTGATGCAGGCTCATGATCCAGCCGGAAAGCGGGCTGCCGATCAGCCCGGCCAGGGGGGTGGCGGTCATGAACAGGGCCACGGCCCTGGCCCGGTGGGTCAGGGGGAACCAGCCCGTCAGATAATAGATGATGCCCGGGAAAAACCCGGCCTCGGCCACGCCCAGGACAAAGCGCAGGACAATAAAGCTCGTCGGGCCGGAGGCGGCGGCCAGGGCCACGGTGGCCAGGCCCCAGCTCACCATGATGCGGGCCAGCCAGACCCGCGCCCCGATTCGGGCCAGGATGAGGTTGCTGGGCACTTCGAACAGCACGTAGCCCACGAAGAAGATGCCGGCCCCAAGGCCGTAGGCGGCCTGGGACAGGCCGAGGTCGGCGTTCATGGTCAGGGCGGCGAAGCTCACGTTGATGCGGTCGAGGTAGGAGACCACGTAGAGCAGCCCCAGAAAGGGCAACAACCGCCAGCGGGCCTTGGCCACGGCGACGGTGAGCAGGGGGTCGGACATGGCGGCCTCCTTGGCGGGGGATGCGAAACGGCGGCCAGGCAAACAGCCCGGCCGTTTTGGCGGCACCTTGTCCCGTCCCGGCGGTCTGGTCAACCGAACCCGACGGGCCGGCACAAACGGGCTGGACAGGCAGCGGGAAAAGTGCTGGCCTGCGGTGTGGTCCTAAACGATTTGTGCTTGGGTTTTTGCGTCTTGTAATAATTTGTTTCGCTGCTTATTATCAGGTCAATCGCCGGCCTGGCACGTCCGTGGGACGTCGATAAAATTCCAGACAAAAGGTGTGCTATGAGTCTGAAATTCAAGTTCATACTTCCCGCGTTTTTGTTGATCCTGCTGGGGATGTCCGTCACGACATGGATAACCTATCAGCGAAGTACGGATTCCTTGACAACTATTGCGTTGGAAAAAGCACAAGTGACGGTCAATGGCCTGTCTTCGGCTGTTGATCTGTGGGTAGATGGCGCAAAAAATGAAATTATTACACTTTCAAAAACAAAATTGGCCTTGACTGCGCTCGAGGCAGACGCTCCGAAGACTGCGACGCAAGAAGCGTTTGATCTGTTGGCGGACGCTGCTTCGCGCCATCCGGCTTTTGACAGCATCTTGTTGTTGAATGAAAAGGGGATCGTCGTCCTCACCACCAATAAGAATCTGGCCGGGGCGGATTTGTCCGGCCGGGAGTATTTTCAAAAGGCCATGGCCGGCCAAGTCTTCCTTTCCAAGCCGCTTTTCAGCAAGGACTCGGGCGAAGCGGTCTTCGTCATTTCCTCGCCGGTGCGCCAAGGCGGCCGCGTCGTGGGGGTGATCTCCTCGGGCGTGAGGATCGGGCGTTTTACCGAGCAGTTTCTCAAGCCCCTGGACACGCCGGCCAGCTATGGCTTCATCCTGGCCCCGGACGGCCTGGTCCTCGCCCATCCCGAGGCCAAGCTCGTCGGCAAATACAACGTGTTTACGGAAGCGGATTATGGGTCGCGCATGGCCTCCATGCAAAAGGGCCTGCTGGACACGGTTTCCCTTGGCGTGGACAAGCTGGTGCTTTTCGAGAAAAGCCTCGCCACTGGCTGGGTTGTGGGCATGACCATCAACAAGGCCGTGGCCTTTGGCGGCGCCCGTGAGCTGGGCCTGCTCATCCTGGGCCTTTCCGCCGGCCAGGCCGTGCTGATCCTGGCCGGTTTGGGGATTATTCTCTCACTCACCGTGCTTAAGCCCCTGGGGGCGCTTGTCGGCGCGGCCGGCCGCATTGCCGACGGCGATCTGGACACCCGGCTGGATACCGACCGGACCGACGAGATCGGCGGACTGCAACGAGCCATGAGCCGCATGGTGGCCACGCTGAAGATCAAGATCGGCGAGGCCGAGGACCAGGGGCGGCAGGCCGTGGCCGCCTCGGACAAGGCCCGGGAGGCCACGGCCGAGGCCGACAAGGCCAGACAAGCCGCCGAAGCCGCCCGGGAAGAAGGCATGCTCCAGGCCGCCGCCCAGCTCGAAGACATCGTTGCGGCCATCACCGCCGCCGCCGAAGCCGTGTCCGGGCAGATCGCCCAGTCGAGCCAGGGCTCCCAGGAACAGTCGGCCCGGGTAGGCGAGACGGCCACGGCCATGGAGGAGATGAACGCCACGGTCATCGAAGTGGCCAGAAGCGCCGGCCAGGCCGCGACCACGGCCGAAAACGCCCGGGGCAAGGCCGACGAGGGTTCGCGCATCGTGGATCAGGTCATTGGCGGGATCAAGGAAGTCCAGGCCAAGGCCCTGGAACTCAAGGACGACATGACCCGCCTGGGGCAGCAGGCCCAGGGCATCGGCCAGGTGCTGGACGTCATCTCCGACATCGCCGACCAGACAAACCTGCTGGCGCTTAACGCCGCCATTGAAGCGGCCCGGGCCGGCGAGGCCGGGCGCGGCTTCGCCGTGGTGGCCGACGAGGTCCGCAAGCTGGCCGAAAAGACCATGCACGCCACCAAGGAAGTGGGCGAAGCCATCGCCGGCATCCAGCAGGGCACGCGCAAGAACGTGGACAATGTCGAGCAGGCCGGACGGCGTATTGACGAAGCCACGACCCTGGCCGGCCAGTCCGGCCAGGCTCTGGCCGCCATCGTGGCCTTGGTCGGCGAAACCACCGATCAGGTCCGCTCCATCGCCACGGCCGCCGAACAGCAGTCGGCCACCGCCGAGGAAATCAACCGCAGCGTGGCGGACATCAGCCGCATCGCCGGCGAGACGGCCATGGCCCTGGAGCGCTCCGACGGCGAACTGTCCGGGCTGGCCGACCAGACAAGGATGCTGCGTGGCCTTATCGACGACATGCAGGGCGGCGCGGCCAAGGCCCTGCCGTCCGGCGCGTCGGGCCGTAAGGCGCTTCCGGGGCGGACGCGCTAAACCGCCCCGGACCTTGCCCGGCAAATAAACGCCCCCCGACGACTGGCCGTCGGGGGGCGTTTTCGTGGCCTGTTGCCCGAAACTTACTTCGAGGTGTGGGCAAAAACGCCGTCCCAGCCGTCCGGCGGCGGGTCCTCGGCCAGGGCGGCGCAGCGTTCGGCAAACACGCCAAACGCCTTCCACGCGTACTGCCCGGCCAGGGCCGTGAAGGCCTCGGCCGCCTCGGCGAACCGGCCGGCGGCGTACAGGTCCCGGGCCGCGCCGAAGGCGGCCAGTTCCTCTCGGCGGCTGTCGGCTTCGGCGGCGGAGAAGACGGCAAAAAGGTCCACGGCCTCGTCCCTGCCCTTGACCCGCACCCGGTCCACGGCCACGAAGGCCGCGATCCCGGCCAGGCCCGGCGCGTCCTGGGCTTCTTGGCGAATCTCCCCGGAAACCAGCACCCGCACGTCGTAGTATTTGGTCAGCCCTTCCAGGCGCGAGGCCAGGTTCACGGCGTCGCCGATGACGGTGTAGTCGAAAAGATCCTCGGAGCCGAAGTTGCCGACCCGGGCCTTTCCTCGGTGCAGGCCCACGCCGGCGGCGATGGTGAGGCCGTAGTCGCGGGCAAAGGCGACGTTGAGGGCGTCCAGGCGTTGCCCCATCTCCAGGGCGGCGGCCACGGCCTGGGCCGGGTGGTCGGGCACGGCGACGGGTGCGTTCCAAAAGGCCATGAGCGCATCGCCGATGAACTTGTCCATGGTGCCCAGGCGTTCCATGATGATGCGGGTAAGCGGCGTGAAATAGCGGTTGAGCAGTTCCGAAACCTGGGTCGGGGTCAGGCGCTCGGACAAGGAGGTGAAGCCGCGCACGTCGGAGAACAGCACCGTGACGTCGCGTTCCTCGCCGGTCAGGCGCAGGTCCTTGGGCCGGGCCATGATGCGGGCCACCACGGCCGGGGCCACGTAGCGCGAAAAGGCCCCGTGTAGGAAACGCTTCTGCCGTTCCTCGCGCCAGAACTTGAGAAAGGTGAGCAGGGTGAAATTGAGGACCAGGACCAGCAGGGGAAACAGCGGCGAGACGTACAGGCCGGTGCGGCCAAGCAGTTCCGCCGCGCCGTACCAGCCGCCGGCCCCCAGGGCGGCAAAGGGGATCAGAAGCGTGGCGGCCGGGGCATAGGCCAACAGGGCGGCCGATAAAAGCCCCATGACCGCCGTGGCGGAGAGTTCCACGGCCACGGCCCAGTCCGGCTGGGACAGGAAGTCGCCGGAAACGATCATGTCGGCGATGGTGGCGTGGACCTCGACCCCGGGCATGGCCCGGTCCATGGGCGTGGCCCGCAGATCGCGCAGGGCGGCGGCCGAGGCCCCGACAAAGGCGATGCGGCCCTTGATCTCGCCGGGATCGACGCGCCCGGCCAAAACGTCGGCGGCGCTGACGTGGGGAAACGTGCCGCCCGGCCCCCGGTAATTAACCAGCACCCGGCCGCCGGCGTCCAGGGGGATGACCCGCCGGCCCAGGGTGTCGCTTCCCAGGGCCAGGGATTCGATGCCGCCCGAGGTGACCCGCAGCACGGCGTTTTTGATGCCGTAGGCCTCCATGACGGTGGCCAGGGCCAGACTCGGTGTCAGCCGGCCCAGGTGCTCCAGCACCAGGGGACTGCGGCGCACGATGTTGTCGCGGTCGGGCAAGGTGTTGATGAAGCCGGCGGCCGGGGCGGCCTTGGCCAGCACGGGCAGCGGACAGACCATGCGCCGCGATTCCGGCAGACAGGCGTCAAGCGGCATGGCGTCCGGGGTCTTGGCCATGGACAGCCGGGCCGGCGGCAGGGGGCAGGCCCCTTCGGAGGCCTGGCCGGCCGGGCCGCCGGCATGCCCGGGCTGGCCGAAGTCCTGGTAGTAGCCCAGGACGAACGGCCCCGAGCGCAGCATGTCGGCCAGCACCCGGTCGTAGTCGCTGAGGGCGTCGGGCAGGCCGGTGACGGCCGCGTCCAGGCGCAGGTCGCGGCGCAACTGGCCGATGACGGCGCTGGGGCTGGCCCGGTCGGGTTCGGCGAAGACGATGTCCAGGCCCACGGCGGCGATGCCGGCGTTGCGCAGCCGCCCCAGCAGCAAGGCCACCCGGTAGCGCGGCCAGGGCCATTGGCCGTGCTCGGCCAGGCTCGCCTCGTCGATGTCCACGACCACCGGCACGCCGCTTCGCACCGTCGGCCGCTCCCGGGTGAGCATGGCGTCGTAAAGCTTGCCGTCCTGGAATTCCAGCCAGACCGGCCGGGCCAGGTACAGGCCGATGACGGCGGCGGTCACGGCCAGACCGGCCAGGAGCAGCTCGGCCCGGGAACCCAGGGCGCGCCAGACCCCGGCAACGAAGCCCAGGGGTCTGGCGGCCAGGGATGCCAAGGCCATGCCGCCGTGTGGTTTCGCCATGGGCTCGGCCTATTGGGCCGGGGTCTGGCCCAGGGGCACGTCCAGGGACATGGCCTTGCTCTTGGAGCCGGAGTTGCGGATCATGCTGCCGGCGGGCGGGTCGGCCAGATCGTCCACGGGCGAGCCCCGGCCGGTGACCTCGATGATGTTCTGGCCCTTGTAGACGAGGAGGTTGCCGAGGATGTCGTGGACCTTTCTGGCGTCGATCTCCAGCTTGACGAAGGCGTTGCCGCTTTCGTCCCAGCCCCAGCCCCGGTTGGGGCTGCGCAGATCGATGTCGGGGATATAGGCCCCGAAGATGGCGGCGCAGACCTTGGAGCGGTTGACGTCCTTGGTGAGCACGAAGTTTTCGGCGGTGCTGGCGCTGTAGATCTTTTCGCCGATCATGACCTGGGCCAGTTCGTCGTAGGCGTTGATCTGGGCGGCGCGCAAGGCCATCAGCGCCGGCCGGGCCGCCTCGGAGGTGGTGCCGAAGCCGAAGTTTTCCACGCGCACGTTTTTAAAGCGGTGCAGTTCGCCAAGAACGTTGATGATGGTCCCAAGCTCGATGTGGCCAAAGGCCAAGGCGATGTCCTTTTCCTTGTCGTAGATCATCTTGTCCACGATGATGCCCTTGATGACGGCCGCGGCCTTGGTGTCCTCGCGCAGGCTGGGTTCTTCGGTGAGGCCGAATTTCCCTTCGCTTTTGACCTTGAAGCCGATGACCGACTCCATGAGTTTGCGCTTGAGGTCCTGGGTGGCCATTTTCTCGGACATGAGCTGCCGGTTGCCGGCGGCCAGGGCCAGGCCGGCCATGAGCAGGATAAGGACGGGAAGGAAAAAGAGGGTCTTTCGCATGGCGGACTCCTTGTCGTGTGCGGGACGGCCGGGGCGTTCCCGGACCGGGCGTCCTTGCCCGGCCCGGCGGGAGCGCCTCCCGGCGGGTTGCCGGCTGGCGGCGCTTGCGCCGGCCGGACCGTCTCCTTGCCGGTACGAAAGCAAGAGACATGCCTGTTTGTCGTTGGGCGCGGCGGACGGCCGCGCCGGCTCACCAGCCCAGGGCCTTCAGGATTTTGTCCATGAGCGATGGTTCTTCCTCGGCGGGCGCGGCGGGCTGTTGTCCGGCCTTGGCGGCCGCGCCCGGGTCAACGGCCGGCCCGCCTTCGGCCGGGGGGACGAGCTTGCCGTCCTTGACGGTCAGCGTGCCCTGGACCGTGGCGCCCATGGGCACGTCGAGGGTTTGCAGCCGCACCGACAGGCCCGGGTCGCGGGGGGCGAAGGCGGCGTCCATGGCCTGGCTGGCGGCCGGGCCTTCCAGCCGCTTGCCGGCCGCCGGGCCGGCCGCAACCACGTTGACCTCGTCCACGGCCAGAAGCAGTCCGCCGGGCGCGGCCGGATCGGGTTTGACCCGGGCGGTGTAGCGCACGGTCCCGTTCTGGGGCAGGCGCTGCTGGCTGACCAGATGATCGGCGATTTTTTGGGAAAGTTCCTGCCGCCGGGCCTTCCAGGCTTCCATGAGGACGTCGTTGCCGGCCTGGGCCGGCATGGCCGCCAGGATCGCCATGGCGGCCATGAGCAGGCCGGCGAGGCTCGGGCCAAAGCGCGAAGGCATGGGACACTCCTTGCCGTTGGCGAAGGCTGGTTGGCGTCGCGTCCGGCCCAGGGCCGGACGCGACGGGTTGTTCTTTTGGGGAAGGCGCGATGTTAGAAGTCGGACGGGTCAATGGCCCGGCCGCCGCCGGTGAAGCTCTTTTCCACCTTGGGCCTGGGCGCGGGCGCGGCCTTTGGCCGGCAGCGGCTCTGGGCGTCGGCCAGCCCTTGGCGGGCCAGGGCGTAGCTCGGGTCCAGGGCCAGGGCGCGCTGGTAATGGGCCTTGGCGGCCGGGCAGTCGCCGTCAAGCAGGGCCAGGTTGCCGAGGTAGAAGTAGGCCTGGGGGTTGGTGGAGCCCAGGGCCGCGGCCTGGGCCAGTTCCTGGCGGGCGACCAGCTGATTGCCGGTGTCGTAGCTCAGGATGCCCAGGCCTTCGTGCAGGCGGGCATAGCCCGGGGCCACGGCCAGCCCGGCCCGGTAGGCGGCGTCGGCCCGGCCGGTCTGGCCCAGGCGGACATAGCTCTGGCCAAGATACCAGTAGGCGTCGGCCATGCCCGGGGCCATGCGCACGGCGGCGTCGAACTGGGCGGCGGCGTTGTTGTAGTCGCCCATGGTGAAGGCCCGCACGCCGGCGTCGTAGTAATCCTGGGCCGAAGCCTGGGGCGCGGCCACCACCACGGTCTGCTGGGGCTGGCAGGCGGCCAGGCCCATAAGCAGCACGGCGGCGGCCAGGACGGTCATGAGATGTTTGGCCATGACGGCTCTCCTTGGGTTCGGGCGTTGGCTACTTGAGCTTGTCCATGTCGGCCACGGCCTTTTGGACCAGGCGCTGGGACATGGTGTCCAGGGTCATGACGCGGGTTTCGGACTGGGACACGCCAAGCGCCCCGCCGCCCTTGGAGTTGATTTCCATTTTGTCTTCGATGTAGCCGGTGGCCTTTTGCTCGCCGGTGTTGGCGTCGAGGATCTTGTAGCGCAGGCCGACAATCCACACGGCGGCGGCTTCGTTGGCGTGGATGGAGCTGGCCGTGGCGTCGGCGGCATAACCGCCCGCGCCGCCGATGGCCGAGCCGGCGATGGCCCCGATCCAGCGGCCGTCGAAGCTCTTTTTCACTTCCGAGACGGGTTCGGCCTTGAGGATGTCGAAGCGCACCAGCCAGTTGGTGGCCTTGAACTTGCCTTTCTTGAATTTTTTCAGTTGCGTGGCGTCGCCGAGGTTGGCCGCGACCTCGATTTCCTTGAGCATGGGGCCCAGGTCGGAGCGCTCAAGCACCACGTAATGGGCCTTGCCAAGCTCCAATTCGGCGTAGTCGGCGATGTTGTTGCTGGTCACTTTCTGGGTGTAGGTGGCGTTGGCGCTTTTGATCTCGCCGGGGATGACCACCAGCATGGGACCGGGTTTGTCGCTGTAGGTGATGGGCTGGTACATGGCCTGGTCGGCTGCCTCGTTGGCCTGTTTCGAGGCCGAGCCGCCGGTGACGCAGCCGGTGAGGCCAACCGTCGCCAAAAGGGCCAAAACGCCGAGAACAGAAAACCGCATGATGCTCCTCCGTGTGGGGTTGGGGGTTGGGGACGCCAGTCGGTTTGCCGGAACAGCGCGCACCGGTTAGAAATTTTTGACCGCATCCAGCGGCTTGGCCGGGGCCTGGTCGCCGGAGAGGATCTTGGACGCGTCGGGGACCACCTCGGCCACCTTCTTGGCCGTTTCCTCGGACTTGACCAGCTCGCGCAGCCGCTCGGGCGGAGCCTGGACCAGGGAGGCCGGCACGGCCTGTCCCAGGCGCTCCATGACGGCCGGGGCGGTAAGCTGCGAGGCAAAGGCCAGCTTCACCACGTCGCCGTGGGCCGATTCCAGGCTAAACGCCCCCTGGCCCATCTTCTGGTTGAGCGGGGCCAGGATGGCCTTTTGCAGGAACTCGCCGAAGTTGCCGCGCGTGCCGACGAATTCCACCTCGAAAAGCGACGTGCTCGACTTGTCGAATTCCCGGAAATCCACGTTGAGCACCGGGCGCAGGCCGATAAATTCCTTTTTGACCAGCTGGCCGGCGTCATAGCTCGGCAGCCCGGCGATCTGGATCTGGTAGGTCTTGGCCGGGGCCTGCAAATGGTCGGCGAAGAACTCCTTGGAAAATTCGCCGCCGATGATGCGGCCGACTTCTTCCAAAGCCTGATCCTCGTCGGCCCAGCTCTGCTTCTGGGGCACCTTGCTGTTGTAGTAGATTTCCTCGCCGGTGTGGTTGTCCACGCACTTGATGGTGAGCGAGGTGAGCACGTACTTGGTGACGGTCAGCCCCGAGGCCGGCAGCTTGGCGCTGACGGTCTTGAACTTGGCTTCGCCGGAGATGGCGAAATCGGCGGCCTTGGCCCCCTTGCCGTCGGACGGGCGGCCGTCGTCGGACCAGATGCGGTAGCCGAAGCTCTTGATGCGTTCCTTGATGATGTTTTCGGCCACCGGCGAGCGCTCGGCCACCACGTCCGGGCCTCGGGCGGCGTCGCGCACGAAAACCGTGGCCGAGATGCGCGGATTGCCCTGTTCCTTCAGCGCCGCCATGCGCTCGTCGCGGCTCATTTCCTTGAGCGCGTCTTCCACGCCGCCCACATAGACCTCGGCCTTCATGAGCAGATGGGCGAACCCGTCCTCGCCGACCCAGGGGTCGGATTCCTTGATGATCTTTTTGATGATGCCCTGGGAGCGGGAGAATATCCGGTCTTTTATCACGGCGTAGTTCTCGACCAGGGTGGAGGATTCGACATAGGCCCCCACGGCCTTTTCGAGGATCTGGTTTTTGGCGTCGGCCCGCAGGGCGTCCAGGAGCAGGCCCTTGTCCCGGGCATAGGCCTCGCCGGCCGGGTCGGCCAGACCCTCGGCCGTGACGATGATGGTTTTTTCCGGTCCCGGGGCCTCGGGTTTGGGGGCGGCCGGCGCGTCCTTGGTTTTGGCGGCGGCCGGCAGGGCCAGGCCCAGGCACAAGGCCAGGGCCAGGATCACGAGGAGGGAAAAGCGTTTCATGGGGCGTCCCGTGGGTTGGGGTTGGCGTCGCGACGGCATGGCCTGGGAAACGGGCGCTACTTGCCGGCCTGGGCGCAAAAATCGCGGTAGAGGTTGGCCACGGCCACGGCCCCCTCGTCCTCGATGACGGACAGGGCCGCGCCGACCACGTCCTGGCCGGCCCAGGATTCGGCCGACATCTTCTGGCTGGAGAGCACCCGGCCCCGGGCGTCGGTCAGGGTCATCATGATGGTGACGGCCACTTCGTTGGCGTTGACCATGAGGTTCTTGCCGGCCCGGCCGCTGATGACGCCCCGGATGAAGAAATCCGCGCCGATGCGGCCCGAGGCGGCCAGGGCGGCGTCGGGGTCGTTGTTCAAAATGGCCAGGCGTTCGGCGGCGGCGATCTGGGCGTTGATCTGGCCCTGGGTGATGGTGCTCAGGCCCAGCTGCTGGAGCTGCTGGTTGACGGCGTCAAAGAGCACGCCCGAGCCGCCCAGGGCCAGCTTGCCGCCGGTGCGCTCGGCCAAAAGCAGGGCGATGCGCTTGCCCTTGATGCTTGATCGGCAGGGGGCGGACAAGGCGGCGCTGACGGCGGCCCGTTTGGCGGCCGTAGCCTGGGACCCTTTGGACTCCTCCTCGGAAAAGGAGAAGGCCCGGGCCGGAACGTCAGGAGCGAGCACAAGGAACGCGAAGGCGAGAACGAGCAGTCGGCGCATGGTGAAGTCCCTTTGCGCGGAGGGCCGCGTTGGGGTTTGGCGGGAAAAATCCGCTTTGGTCCAAGTATCCGCCTGTGGAACCGATAGCACAAGATATGCCGCCAAGGCCAGGGGGACGACGCATTTGCCGCGGCCTTGCCGCGCGCCCGCTTCAGGCCGGCCCTGGTCGGGCCTGGGGCCGTTTCGCCTCGCGGCGCGCGGCCTTGCACTGTTGGAAATGCCGTTATCGGACAGGAGAGAAGACTGCCGACATTTCCTGAAATCGTTGCCCGGCCGCTGCGTCAGTGCCCAGCGCCGCCAGACGAGCCCCTTGGTCCGTCATGGCGCGGCTGTCGTCCGGCCGGAGCGGGCCGCAGCATGGACGCAGCATGGCGACTGCGCCGGCCGGCAGCAATACTGCGCCGCAGATCGGCGCGTCTCCTGGCCCGGAGAATGTCGGGAGAGTGTATATGGAAACTTGCTGTGTGCAAAGCATCGGACCATTGCGGTCAACAAAAGGCGGTGTGATGGAGAATTTATGGTGCGTGGTCGGGGCATTGCGTGAGGCTGGCGCGCACGTTCCTGAAGATTGCGCCGCAAGCGGGCCGCAACATCCACCCCGGCCTGTTCGTCTGCTCTCCCCTAATCCCCATTTGGGGGGTCCGGGGGCCTCAGGCCCCCGGCCGCCGGAGGCTCTCCTTTTTCTCTCCCCCGTCAACTCCCGCCGCCGACGAAGCCGCCTCGGCCGGGGCGGGGGTCGAAGGGCGCGGGGGTGGGCGGGATGGTGGCGAATTCCGCTTTTTCCTGGTCGGTGAGCGCCCGCACCGAGCCCGGGAGTTGGGGGCGCAGGAATACGGCCTGGTCGGGCTTGGTCAGCACCGTTTTGAGGCCATGCTGGTCCACCACCACCTGGCTTTGCTTGGTGGCGCGCAGGGCGTGGAGTTCATCCTTGACCGTCTCGGTTTTCACGCCTTTGACGGTTTTTATTTCGGTGACGATCTTGTGGTCCAGGGTGGTGCCCCGGATGCCGATGACGGCGAGCGGCGATTCCAGGCGCAGGCGGGCCGGATCGTTTTGCACGACCTTGCCCGAGACGTAGCGGAACATGCCCTTGGCCATGCGGATGGCTTGCTTTGAGGCGTCGAGATTGGCCGGATCGTACACGAAGTCGGCCAGGAGCACTCGGCTGTCCGGGCCGATGTCCAGGCTTGAGCCGTCGGCGAAGGTGACGCGGCCCTTGTCCTCGGGGCCGGTGGCCAGGTCGTCCTCGGCGTAGACGGGGTTGCCCTGGACCAGGGTGCGTTCGGGGTCGGCCCCGCGCTTGGCCCGGACTTGCCCTTTGGCCTCGGTGAGTTCGCCGGCCTTGGGCGGGCCGGCGTCGGCGGCGGGCGGCGCGGCCGGGGCGTCGCCAGCCGGCGCGTCGGCCGAGGCCGGAGAGGTCGGAGCGGCTGGTGCATCGGCCGGGGTATTGGCCGGTGCAGCGGCGGGAGCCGGAGCGGCCGGAGCGGTCGGCGTCTGGGCCGTGGGCGCTGCGGCTGGAGTCTGGGGGGCAGGGGCCGCCGGAGCGTCGTCGGCCCGGGCGAGGGCCGAGGGTAAGAGCAGGCAGCCAAGAACGGCCAGGGCCGGGAGGATCGCGCGGGTACGGGTCATGTCGGGCATCCTTGTAAGGGCGTCGGCCGGGCCGGTCTTGGGCGACGTGGACGGGAACCCGGGCCACTGGTCAGACATTGAGCACTTTTCACACCAAAACTTTCGAAATGACAAGGAAGGCGGGCTGGCCGGCCTGGCCGGGGTTGACGCGCCGGGCCGGACGTGCCAGCCGGAGCCTTGGGCCTCGCGCCGCGTTCCCCGGGCAGGCTTTGGCAGGAGCGCGGGGCGACCGACGCCCCAGGCTCACGGTCTGCCAAGGAGAAGCCATGGACTACGCCATGACGCCGACGACACAGGAAGCCGTCGCCCAAAGCCGGGCGAACTTCATCGACCGGCTGCCCTATCCCGTCGAACTGCATCTGGAATGGCTGGCCAGGGACGGCCGGCCGTATCGCCTGGAGGCCGGCGGGGAAACGGCCGGCCATTGCATCGTCGCCGCCGACGGCATGCTGGTCGAATTTCATCTGGACGACCGTTTCGTCCCCGACGCCCAGGCGATTTTCGACGTCGTCGCGGCCCGGGCCGGCATCAAACAGGTCTGGCTGCATTCCTTCGACGGCCTGTGCCTGCGCTGCTGTCTGGACAAGGGGCTGACGGCAACCGTGGCCGGTTATTGTTTCCGGGATTTTCTGCCGACGCCGGCCGGCGGGGCAGGGGGGCTCGTGCGGCGGGCCGCCGGCCCGGGCGATTACGACGGGCTGCTGGCCCACACCGACGCGTTGTACGAATCCGAGGAACAGCTGCGCCACATGTTGGCCAACGGCATGCTGCATCTTTACCATGAGGCCGGCCGGCTGGTCGGCTGCGGCTATCTGATCCGGGTGCGCCCCGACAGGGACTGGCGCGACCTGGGCATGTGGGTCCCTTCGTCCTTACGGCGTCGGGGCTATGCCCGGCGGATTTTGGCCGATCTCAAGGACTGGTGTCTGCGGGAGGGCTGGCGGCCTTGCTGCGGCTGCGCGGCGGACAACGTCGCTTCGCGCCGGGCCTTGGAGGCCAACGGCTTTGTCTCCCGCCACGCCGTCCTGTCCTTCGCCCTTTGCCCCCCCGGCCGCCGGGGCAATGGTGTTTCCCGTCAACTCTAATCGGGACTTCCCAGCCGACCAGAGAACCAAAATCCCCCTTAAATACTTTCCCCTTTCGGGGGGTCTGGGGGCCTCAGGCCCCCAGCCGCCGGAGGCACTCTTCGTCTTCGTCTTCGTCTTTCCCTTTCCCTTTCCCTAATCCCGCCGAATGCCCAGTTCGCGCACCAAATGGCGCAGGGTGCGGGGGCTGATGTCGAGGATTTCGGCGGTGCGGGCCTTGTCGCCGCCGCTTGCGGCAAAGGCTCGCAGGATGGCCTGGGTCTTGGCCTGGCGCACGGCTTCTTCCAGGGTGACGGGGGCGTCGGTGTGGGCGCCGCGCGGCGCGACCTCGCCGCCAAGGCGCATGTCCTCGGGCAGATCGGCCGCGTCGATGGCCCCTTCCCGGCACAAAAGCGCCAGACGCTCGATGAGGTTTTTGAGTTCGCGCACGTTGCCGGGCCAGTCGTGGGCGGTCAGTTCGGTGAGCGCCGCCTCGGTGAAGCGCAGGCCGGGCTTGTGGTAGCGTTGGCGGTAGATGGACAGGAAATATTCGGCCAGATAGGCGATGTCGCCGCTGCGTTGCCGCAGCGGCGGCAGGACCAGGGGCACGACGTTTAAGCGGTAGTACAGATCGGCCCGGAACGTGCCCTGGCGCACCATTTCGGGCAGGGCGCGGTTGGTGGCGGCCACAATGCGGGCGGCGAACCGGATCTGTTTTTCGCCGCCAAGCCGCCGAAAGGCCCGTTCCTCGAGCACCCGCAGGAAATCCACCTGGTTGATGCCGGGTATCTCTCCCACCTCGTCAAGAAACAGCGTTCCGTCGCCGGCCATTTCGAAGATGCCGCGCTGGGCCTTGGCCGCGCCGGTGAACGCGCCGGCTTCGTGGCCAAAGAACTTGTCGGCGAACAGTTCTCCCTTGAGCACCCCGCAGTTGACCGGAACAAAGGGTTTTTTGCGCCGCCGGCTGAGGTTGTGGATGCACTGGGCCAGCAGTTCCTTGCCGGTGCCGGTTTCGCCGGAGATGAGCACGCAGGCGTCGGACGGGGCGATCTGGGTGGCGAGGTCGTAGACGGCCTGCATTTCGGCGGAACAAAAGAGGAATTCGGCCTCGGGCAAGGGCTGGCCGGCGGCGACGGGATCGTCGGCGTCGAGCGGCAAAAATTTGCCGCCAAGTAACATGCTGGAATCGATCATGTTTTCTTGCCGCCGTCAGAACGTTGCCATCAGGGTGGAGCAGGGGGACGGCCGGAGAATGCGCTAATGGCCGAAAAATGACAACGGCAAAAATTTGCCGCCTGGCGGCGAATGTTTGCCGTTTGTTGCCGCTGGAGAATCATTAATATCTTGATTTTATTGCAAATCCGAAAAGGCACAATCCTTGATAAGCAACGGGCAACAAACGGTTCGCCAGGCAACGGCGGACCCTGGCCACGGACCGTCCAGGAGCCGACGGCGCGGCGACACCACTTCACCCGGAAAAGGAGAACGAGAGGATCATGAAACGGCAAATTTTCTTCAAAGCGGGCCTGCCGGTCCTCGCGGCCGCCCTGCTCGTCGCGGTCTACGCCCTGGCGGCCCAGAACGACGCGGTCGTGGCCGACGCCCTCAACCAGGCCGGCGCGTCCGGGCCGTGGTGGATGTGGCCGCTCATCCTGCTGTTTTTCTGCTTTATCCTGGGCATCATCGCGGTGCTGGCCGGCGTTGGCGGCGGCGTGCTCTACGTGCCGCTGGTCAGCGGCTTTTTCCCCTTCCACCTCGACTTCGTGCGCGGCGCGGGCCTGATGGTGGCCCTGGCCGGGGCCCTGGCCGCCGGACCGGGTCTGCTCAAACGTAATCTGGCCTCGCTGCGCCTGGCCTTGCCGGTGGCGCTTATCGCCTCCACCTGCGCCATCGTCGGCGCCATGATCGGCCTGGCCCTGCCGACCAACGTCGTGCAGATCGCCCTGGGCACCACCATTTTGTTCATCGCCATCCTCATCCTCAAGTCGAAGAACGTGGCCGTGCCTGAAGTGAAAAATCCCGACGCCGTGGGCATTGCGCTGGGCATGAACGGCGTCTACTTCGACGCCTCCTCGGGCAAGGAATACGCCTGGAAGACCCACCGCACCCTGCCGGGCCTTTTGATGTTCATCATCATCGGCGTCATGGCCGGCATGTTCGGCCTGGGCGCGGGCTGGGCCAACGTCCCGGTGCTCAACCTCATGATGGGCGTGCCGCTCAAGGTCGCCGTGGGCACCTCCAAGTTCCTGCTCTCCATCACCGACACCTCGGCCGCCTGGGTCTACCTGAACCAGGGCTGCGTCATTCCGCTGATGGCCATTCCCTCCATCGTCGGCCTCATGTTCGGCTCCTTTGTCGGCGTGCGCCTGCTCGCCAAGGCCAAGCCCAAGTTCATCCGCTACATGGTCATCGGCGTGCTGCTTTTTGCCGGAGCCAAGGCGCTTTTAAAGGGCCTGGGCATCGGCTGATCGGCCGCGCCTCGCCTTGAATCGACCGTTACCGACACGCACACGCGAGATACGGAGAAGGAAAATGACCACTGACACGACGCAGACGCCTCCCGAACAGATCGTCTATTCCAACATGCTTTTCTACGGCTGCTGGGGTTCCCTGGCCCTGATGGCCGCCACCTACCTGCTGTACGTGCTGGGCGTGCTCACGCCCCACGTGCCCCTGGACACCGTGACCCAGCTGTGGTCCCAGCCGGTCAAGGCCTATCTGACCCAGGGCAACGTGCCCACGGGCTGGGGCTGGTTCAAGCTCATCGTCAAGGGCGACTTCATCAACTTCGCCGGCATCGTGCTTTTGGCCGGCATGACCATCCTGTGCTACATTCCCCTGGTCGGCGCCTACTTCAAGAAAAAGGAGCCGATCTTCGCCGTCATCGCCATCCTGGAGATCCTGGTCCTGGCCGTGGCCGCCTCCGGCGTGGTGGGCAGCGGCGGGCACTAGGCGGCAAACTCCCTTCCATGCGCCCGGCGGTTCGACTACAAGTGAAGGCATCACGGGCGCGGATCGCCGCGGCATGGAGGAGGGAGCGTGACAGCGACGGACAAGGCGAATCTGATTGCCGCAGGGATGGTTGACCTGCCGGGGCTCCTCGACGCCCTGCCCATGGGGGCGGCGGTGTACGACGGGGACGGCAAGGTGGTGCACGTAAACCTCCTGCTGCAACGGTTGACGGGTTTCACGCTGGACGAGGCTCGGGGGCTTCCCT
Organism: Solidesulfovibrio carbinolicus; assembly: GCF_004135975.1. Lineage (NCBI taxonomy): Bacteria > Pseudomonadati > Thermodesulfobacteriota > Desulfovibrionia > Desulfovibrionales > Desulfovibrionaceae > Solidesulfovibrio > Solidesulfovibrio carbinolicus. Next base: position 601,750 of record NZ_CP026538.1, read on the forward strand.
GCCGGCACGTGCTGCGCACGGCCACCTGCGGAAGGGATTGCCCCCACCTGCGCCAGGGCGGCTGCGAGCAGTCGCTTATAACCGACATCGTCAACCGGGGACGGCGAAGGATACCGGTGCGGCTGCACACCAGATGCGTGCCCGACCGGGATGGCAACATCCTGTACCGCATGGACTTCGTGGAAGAGCTGGTCGAGCAGGGAGCGGACGGCATGGCGACGCGGAAATCCGGAAAAGGGGCGCTGATCGGCAAGAGCGCGGCCATGGAGCACATCCTGGCCACGTTGCCGGAGTTCGCCCGTTTAGACCGGCCCGTGCTCCTCGTCGGCGAGACCGGCACCGGCAAGGACCTTATCGCCGAGTGCGTCCACGAAACGTCGCTGCGGGCCAAACGGCCGTTTTTGCGCATGAACCTCGGGTTCATGCCGGCCGATCTGCTGGAAGCCGAGCTTTTCGGCCGGGCCGCCCAGGAAGGGGCCGGGCTGGAGGAGATTCGCGGCCGTTTCGCCGAGGCGGCCGGGGGCAGCATCTTCTTCCCCGAGCTGTCCGACGCGCCGTTGTCCTTGCAAAAAAAGCTGGCCGCCTTCCTGGAGACCGGGGCCGTCGTGCCTCTTGGAGCCACGACTCCCCAGCCCATCGACGTGCGCCTGCTTTTCGCCACCCAGCGCAATCCCGACGAGCTGGCCGACAAGGGCCTGCTCGACCCGGGCTTTTACAACCATTTAAGCGCCATGCGCCTGGACCTGCCGCCCCTGCGGCAGCGCGGCGAGGACCTGCCCTTCCTTCTGGCCTATTTCGCCGAGCGCTTCGCCGAGCGCTTCAAGAAAAACGTCCGGGGCTTTTCCCCGGAAGCCATGAGCGTGCTGGCCGAGTATCCCTATCCCGGCAATGTCCGCGAACTGCGCAACATCGTCGAATATGCGGTCATGACCGCCAAATCGCCGCTCATCGTGCCGGCCAACCTGCCGGTCTACGTGCCTGTCGCGCCTGTCGCCGCCGCCGCCGTTCCCCCTGGCCGGGGACCGGCTCCGGACGCGCCGAAAAAACCGGCCCGGGCCAGGAAAGACCCGGCCGGCAAAGGGAGCGGATCATGACCGGACATCGCGCGCTCATCGCCATTCGCGGCAACGAAGTGGCCTGGCGGTTCGACCGCACCGCCGAGGCCCTGGTCTGCGACATCGCCGAGGACGGGACCGTGCGGTCGCGCTCGGAAATCATTTTCGCCCGCCAGTCCCCCGAGGACCTGTGCGACTACGTCCTGGCCCACGGCATCGACACCGTGGTGGCCGGGGCCGTGGAAGAGGAATACTACCACTACCTGCGTTACAAGCGCGTTGACGTCATCGACAACGTGGCCGGCGAGATCGAGCCGGCCCTGGCCCGCCTGGCCGCGGGGCGTCTGGCCTCGGGCGACATCCTTTTCCCCGGGAAGGAGGGCTAGGCCATGTTCGGCGACGCCATCAAACGCCAGCTTTCGGGCCTGGGCGGCTCCGACGCCGTGGTACCCCCGGGCATGTACCGCACCCTTCGCCGCAAGATCACGGCGCTGATGCTCCTGACCGCCGCCATCCCCCTGGCCATCATGGCCTGGCTCAACTACCACGAGTACCAAAAGGCCCTGTCCCGGGAGATTCAAAATCCGCTGCGGGTCATCGTCAACAAGTCCAAGAATTCCTTCGAACTCTTTCTGGCCGAGCGCACCTCGGCCGTGGGATTCATTGCCCAGGCCTATTCCTTCAAGGAGTTGGCCGACGAGAAGGACCTGGCCCGCATCCTCAAGATCCTGCAGACCGAGTACGTCGGCTTCGTGGACATTGGGCTGATCAACGACAAGGGCGAGCTGGTCAACTACGTCGGCCCCTACAACCTCAAGGGCCACAACTACGCCGAGCAGACCTGGTTCAATCAGGTGCGCATCAAGGGGCGCTATATTTCGGACGTCTTCATGGGCTTCCGCAAGTTCCCCCACGTCATCGTGGCCGTGCGCCACAGCCTGGACTCGGGCGAGTCGTTTATCGTGCGCGCCACGCTCGACACCCACCAGTTCGACAAGATCATCAGCTCCATGGGCCTGGAGCCGGGGTCCGACGCTTTTCTCTTAAACCGCGCCGGCATCCTCCAGACCGATTCCCAGCGTTTCGGCAAGGTCCTGGACCAATTCTCCCTGCCCATGCCGCCGCCGGCCTCGGAAGCCACCGTGCTCCAGCAGCAGGACGGCGAGGGCAACGACGTCTTTTTCGCCTACGCCTACTTCCCGGACAGCGACTTCGTCCTGGCCGCCATCAAGCCCAAGGCCCAGATGCTGCGCACCTGGTACACCGTGCGCGGCGATCTGGTCTTTATTTTCGGGGCCGGGGTGCTGGCTGTGTTTCTGGCCTCCTACAAGATCACCGACCAGCTCCTGCGCCGGATGCGCGAGGCCGAGGAGGCCCGGGAACTGGCGCTGCGCCAGGTGGAGCACAGCCAAAAGCTCTCCAGCATCGGCCGGCTGGCCGCCGGCGTGGCCCACGAGATCAACAATCCCCTGGCCGTCATCAACGAAAAGACCGGACTCATGCGCGACCTCATCGGGCTTCGCGACGATTTCCCGGACAAGGAGCGCTACCTGCTCCTGATTGATTCCGTGCTCAAGACCGTCATGCGCTGCCGCGACATCACCCGGCGCATGCTGGGCTTCGCCCGCCGCCTGGACGTGACCCTGGAAGAGATCAACATCAACGACGTGATCACCGAGACCAGCGGCTTTCTCAACCAGGAGGCCCTGCACCGCAAGATTGACCTGCATCTCGATCTTGATCCCGAGGTGACGGGCATCGTGTCCGACCGGGGGCAGCTCCAGCAGGTGTTTCTCAATATCTTAAATAACGCCCTGGCCGCCGTGCCCGACGGCGGACACATCGAGATCCACACCAGAGGCGACGCCGAAGGGGTCAGCGTCATTGTCCGCGACAACGGCTGCGGCATGAGCAAGGACACCATGGCCTGCATCTTCGAGCCGTTTTTCACCACCAAAAAGACCAAGGGCACCGGTCTTGGCCTGTCCATCACCTACGGCATCGTCAAGCGCCTGGGCGGCGAGATCGGCGTGGAGAGCGAGCTGGACAAAGGGACCGCGTTCACCCTGCGTTTTCCCAAACATCCCAAACACGAGGCCTAGCCATCATGCGCATGGAAGACGTCAATATACTGCTTGTGGACGATGAACGGGAATTTACCGCCACCCTGGCCGAACGCATGGAACTGCGCGGACTGACCGTGCGCTGCGTCTATTCCGGCGAAGAGGCGCTCAAGGAAATCGCCGCCGACAAACCCGACGTGGTGGTCATGGACGTCATGATGCCGGGACTCAAGGGCCTGGACATCCTGCGCCACATCAAGGCCACCAACCCGGAGATCCAGGTGATCCTTTTGACCGGCCAGGCCGGCACCCGCGACGGCATGGAAGGCATGAAGCTCGGGGCCTTCGATTACCTGCTCAAGCCCCTGGAACTCGACGCGCTTTTAGGCAAGATCGCCGAGGCCGCCGCCATCGGAGGCAAGGCGTAATGGACGCGTCCAAGGCCCCAAGCGCCGACGGCCGGTTTCTCGGCACGGTCACGGCCGCCGCC